>NZ_JBSFCK010000006.1:0-405333 GCF_053593435.1 Streptomyces sp. NPDC002306 | reverse complement strand
TATGGCGGCAGTCCGGTGTACGGGCGGCAGTCCGGTGTACGGGCGGCAGTCCGGTGTACGGGCGGCAGTCCGGTGTACGGGCGGCAGTCCGGTGTACGGGCGGCAGTCCGGTGTACGGCGGGCGCGTCGGCCGTTCCTCTTCGGCGGCAGCCCGCCGGGAGGAAGCGGTCGCGGCGGTGACATGTGATGCCCCCGCCGAAGAGCTCGGACCGCAGTCGCCCCGCCGACCCGAGCGACCCGGCCGAGCCCACTCAGGTCGGGCGCACCGCCATCTTGTCGAGGGCCGCCAGCAGACCTGGCAGCTCCGGTCCGCGTCCCACCGGCAGCACCTCGCCCGGCTCCTCGTCGAGCAGCACGAACGCGATGTCGTCGGTCCGCGCCACCAGCGACCACCCGGGACCGTCGGCGCGCAGGGTCCGCGCGTCGCCCGACGCGAACGACGACCGTACGCGGCCCAGCGGCGGCGGGGTCTCGACGTACGCCCGGGCCTCGGCGAGCACCCGCCGGATCCCCTGGTGGCGGGGCCCCTTGGAATCGCCTCGCGCGGCCCCTTCCGCGCCCTTGAGCGCCCTGGAGCCGCCACCGGAGTCCTCGGCCGCCCCGGAGCCGCTACCGGACCCTTCGGCAGCTCCGGAGCCGCCACGGGAGCTGTCGGCCGCCCCGGAGTCCTCGTCGGCGACCTCTGCCGCCGCGGAGTCGTCATCGCCGTCCTCGGTAGCCCGGGTCCCGCCGTCGACGCCCGCGGCCCCGTCGGAGCCGCTTTGCGGGCCCTTGAAGGCGTCGTCGTCGAGCTGCTCCCGCCACATCGCCCACTGGAGCGCGATCTCGTCCGCGCCCAGCCGCCGCTGCGCCGGTCCCCAGACGGTCGTGTCCGGCGGACACAGCGGCGGACCCTCCCCGGCCTCGGGGTCCGGATCATGCGGCGCCGGTACGCCGGGCGCCGCGACCGCGACCGCGAGAGGCCAGCCCGGCAGCGCGGCCACGACCGTCCGCTCCTCGGGGGACAGGTCGTACTCCAGGCCGCAGTCCCACGACGCGATGGCTACGGCCACCAGTGACACGTCGTCGATGGCGACCGTCCACCGCGCGCCGTCGCCGTCCTGCCCCAGCACCAGGCCGTACCCGTCGGCGAGAGGCGCGAGGCCGAGCGCCGCACAGGCCTCCGGGTAGTCGTCGCCCAGTACGCTCGGGAATTTCGCCGGCGTCAGTAGCAGCGCCGTGAGCACATAGAGCGCGTCGTCCGCGGCGGCGACGGTGTCCTCGTCCGTCCCGGCCATCCCAGCCTCCCCATAGGTTCGTCCATCGGCGCGCACCCTAGTGCGCCCGGAAGCCGCTTGTCACGACTCCCAGGCGCATGCGGAGCTGCAGTTTTCCGCCTGGACGGGACGAATCGGCCACCCGCGACCGATCGACTGCCCTCGATCGACCGATCGGCCCCCTCGGCCGATCGACCACCTCCGACCGGAGGTCTCAGGCCGCGGGGAGCCCCAGGAGCTCGCGCGCCACCGCTCTCGGTGACTCGTCGCGTTCCCGGGCCAGGGCGATGACGGCACGGCACGCCAGCTCGCTCACGCCGAACGACAGCGCCTCCGGTGACACCCAGCCCGTCGCCTCGTCGATCCGCTCCTGATCGTCCTCGGCGCAGGCCGAGACGTACGCGGCGGCCGCCTCGAACAAATTGTGCGCGCGCCGCTTCGGAGCGGTACTCGCCTCCTGCCGTACCGAGCCGAAGATTCCGGCGTACGCCTTGCGGACCCTGTCGAACATACTGACCACCTTCCCCCTGTGTGGTTCGCGCCGATGTGCCGTCCCCGCTTCACAACGTAGGGTCGAAGCGTCGTCGGCAGAAGGGGACGGTTCGGTGCAGCGCTTCGAACGGCTCGCGCAGATCAGGCGGTTGGACCCGTACCGGGACTCGCTCGAGATCCATCGCCTGAGCTCGGCGTACGAGTTCCCCTGGGACTTCACCCGGGCCCTCGAACTGGCCTTGTACCGCACCTATGCGGTGCCGGGCATCGGCCGGCTGCTCGCCGAGACGGCGGAGCTCACGGACCGTCCGCAGAAGCGCTACGACGACACGGTGCTGCTGCTCGACGCCGTCGTGGAGCACGGCTTCGACAGCGAGCAGGGTCGCACCGCGGTCCGTCGCGTCAACCAGATGCACCGCGGCTACGACATCAGCGACGACGACATGCGCTACGTCCTGTGCACGTTCGTCGTGATGCCCAGAAGATGGATCGACGCCTACGCCTGGCGCCGGCTGTCCCGTCACGAGATCGTCGCCTCGGTCGTCCACTACCGCACGCTGGGACAGCGCATGGGGATCACGGACATCCCCGAGACCTACGAGGAGTTCGAGACCTGTCTCGACGCCTACGAAGAGGCCCACTTCCGCTGGGACGAGGACGCTCGCCGGGTCTCGGACGCCACGCTCGCCCTGATGGCCTCCTGGTACCCGCGCCCCCTCGCGCCCCTCCTGCGCACCTCCACGCTCGCCCTCCTCGACGACCCGCTCCTGCGAGCCTTCCGGTACGCCCCGCCGGGCGACGTCACGCGCGCGGTCGTGCGCCGCGCGGTCCGGATGCGGGGGCGTGCGGTCCGCCTGCTGCCGCCCAGACGCGCACCGCACCACGCGCGCCAGAACTGGGAGGTCAAGGGCTACCGGGACGGCTACCGGCTGGAGGACCTCGGCACCCGCCCGCTGCCGGGCGTACGGGGTTGCCCCGTACGGCATCCGGGCAGGTCAACCTCCCAGTGAGTCCAGCGTGTCCCGCAGCCAGGTGAGTTCGGCCCGGGAGGTCGCGCGCGCGATGGTCAGGATGCCGCGCCTGAAGGGGTCGTCCACCTCCTCGGCTCGCAAGGGGCGGTCACCGGCGTAGAAGAAGCTCGCCGGCTCCTCCAGGAAGGCCAGCCGGCGCCGCAGCACGGTCGACTGGGCGTCGGGGTCGTCCAGATGCCGCAGAAAGGCGAGCACCGTGAACCAGCGGTTCTCGTCGGTGACATCGCGCTGGGCGGGTTCGGCGAGCCGGCGGCGCAGCTCACGCCTGCCTTCGTCGGTGAGTGTCAGAACGTGCCGCGGGGCTGCCACGGCGCCCGGCTCCGTGGCACGGGCCAGCAGGCCCGCCTTCTCCATGCGCTTGATCGCGGGGTAGAGCGTGCTCTCGGCCACCGGCCGCACATGTCCGGTGAGGGCGGTGATGCGTTTGCGTAACTCATAGCCGTGCAGCGGGGCGTCGTACAGGAATCCGAGGATGGAGAGCTCGAGCATGCCCGCATTCTCGCGCACCCGCGGTGTACATCGCCAGAGGAATACATCGCTTTCCCTATACATCGGTGGCGATGTATCGTCTGATCGACGGCGGACAGGAAGCCGATGACGAGGGAGACGTGATGAAGCAGGCCGAGTTCGACGGCAAGGGGAGCTGCGTCCGCTGGACGGAGACGCCGGGAGCGGAGCCCGCGAGGGTGTATGTGCACGGCCTGGGCGCCGCCTCGGCCGTGTACCACGCGCACGTGGCGGCCCGGCCCGAACTCGCGGGCCGGAGGAGTCTTTTCGTCGACCTTCCGGGGCACGGCATCAGCGACCGGCCCGAGGAATTCGGCTACACGCTCGACGACCATGCCGACGCCCTGGCGGTGGCGCTGGACGCGGCGGGTGTCACCGGCGCCGAGGTCGTCGCGCACAGCATGGGCGGCTCCGTCGCCATCGTCCTCGCCGGCCGCCGCCCCGACCTCGTGTCCCGTCTGGTGCTCACCGAGGCCAACCTCGACCCGTTCCCGCCGTCCACGGCGGGGAGCAGCGGTATCGCCTCGTACCAGGAGGACGCTTTCGTCGACGGTGGTCACGCGCGCGTGCTGGAGAAGGTCGGACCGCTGTGGGCGGCGACCATGCGGCTGGCCGATCCGCGCGCCCTGCACCGCAGTGCCGTCGGGCTCAGGAACGGTTCTCAGCCGGTCATGCGCACCATCCTCGAAGGGCTGGCGATCGAGCGCGTGTACCTCCAGGGCGAGCGGAGCGGTGAACTCGCGGGCAGGGAAACCCTGGAAGCCGCGGGGGTCCGGGTGGTGACGGTGACCGGGGCCGGCCACAACATCATGTTCGACAACGCCGACGCCTTCGTGGCGGCGGTCGCCGGCCGGAGCTGAGGCGCTCAGCCCTCCCGGACCGCGAGAGCCAGGAACCGCGTGTCCTCGTCGACGTACGACGTCATGCGCCACCCGGAACCGGCCAGCAGCGGACGGAGATTGGCCTCCGCGCGCAGGTCGTCCGGGGTGATCCGGCGGCCCTGCCTCGCGGCCAGCGCCTTCCTGCCGATCGGATGGAACAGCGCCAGCGTGCCGCCGAGGCGCACCACACGCGCCAACTCGCCCAGGTTCGCGGCCGGATGGGGCAGATGGGCGACGAGGCCCGCCGCGAAGACGGCGTCCACCGACCGCGAACGCAGGGGGAGCGCGGCGACGTCGGCGAGCAGCAGTCGCCCGTCGCGGCTCCGTCCGGCCCGCACCGCCGCCTCCAGCATGGCCGGCGTCAGGTCGGCCCCTGCGACCACTCCGGAGCTGCCCACGGCCGCCCGCAGCGGCGGCAGGGCCCGCCCGGTGCCGCAGCCCGCGTCGAGCACGCGGTCCCCCTTCCTCAGCCCGAGGGCGGCGACCGCGGCCGCGTACGCGGGGCCGTCGTCGGGGAAGCGGGTGTCCCAGTCGGCGGCCCGGGCGGTGAAGAACTCCTGGACGCGTGTGTGGTCGTCGCTCATGTTCCGCATGATCCCCCACCGACACGCATGACGTCTCGGTGCACACGTTCGAGCGCTGCGCGATCGCACAGCTGCATTTATGCGCCATATTCCAATAGCTTTCGAAATGCGCCCCCTTTGTGCACCCGTGCACCTACTAGCGTCCACGAGCCATGGGACACTTGGACCACGCCACCTTCGGCTGGCTGACCCCCGCGCTGTCATACGTGATGGCCTGTATCGGTGCCGCGCTGGGGCTGCGCTGCACCGTCCGAGCCCTCGGCACCACCGGTCGCTCACGTCGCAACTGGCTTCTCACGGCGGCCTCGTCGATCGGGACCGGCATCTGGACCATGCACTTCGTGGCGATGCTCGGCTTCGGCGTCAGCGGTACCGACATCCGCTACGACGTGCCGCTCACCGTCCTGAGCCTGATCGTCGCCATGGCGGTCGTCTCCGCCGGTGTCTTCGCCGTCGGCTACGGCCGGGACCGCACGCGCGCACTCCTCCTCGGCGGACTCACCACCGGGCTGGGTGTCGCGAGCATGCACTACATCGGCATGGCGGCGATGCGGCTGCACGGCGACGTGACGTACGACCCGGTGCTCGTCGGGCTCTCGGTCCTGATCGCCGTCGTCGCCGCGACCGCGGCCCTGTGGGCGGCGCTCAACATCAAGTCGCCGGCCGCGGTCACCGCCGCCTCCCTCGTCATGGGTGCCGCGGTCAGCAGCATGCACTACACGGGCATGTTCGCGGTGAGTGTGCGCGTCACGCCCTCCGGCGCGGTACTGCCCGGGGCGACGGTCATGCAGTTCATCTTTCCCCTCGCCGTGGGCCTCGGGTCCTACCTCTTCCTGACCTCGGCATTCGTCGCGCTGTCGCCGACGACAGGGGAACGCGAGGCATCCGTGTCGGCCCAGCAGCCGATCGAGAGCGTCGCCCCCTAGCCGCGGTCCCCGCCGCCACGAACCACTTCCCGAGCGAGGAGGCCATGCGTACACCCCGTAGGACCGCCGCAGCCGGCGCCGAGACGCCGTCCCCGTCCGCCGCCCGCGGTCGCCGCGCGCACGCCGGACCACCCGCCGAAGAAGGCCTCGAGGAGTCCCCGGCCGCGCCGGCGGACAGTGCGCACGTGCGCGGGAGTGGCTGGCGGATACGTCCGCGCACCGTCCGCGCCAAGATCGTCTGTCTGCTGATGGTGCCGGTCGTGTCGCTCCTGGCCCTCTGGGCCTCCGCCACCGTGAGCACCGCTCAGGACGTCTCCAGGCTGAATCAGTTGCAGCGCGTGGACTCCGAGGTCCGGGCTCCCGTGGGAGCCGCGGTCGCCGCACTCCAGGCCGAACGCACCATCGCCGTGCGTTACGCGACCGACCCCGCCTCCGCGTCGGGCGACGACTACCGCGGCATGGCCCGCCGCACCGACCGGGCCGTCGCGAAACTGCGGCTCGGTGACCGCAACACCGTCGCCGACAGCCAGGATCTGCCCGCAGGCGTCGCCCGACGACTCGAAACGTTCGTCATGGGCGTCGAGGACCTGCGCTCGCTGCGGGCCGACGTGCTCGGCGGCCGCGCCGGATGGGACGAGGCGTACGGCCGCTACACGAACAGCATCACGGCCGCCTTCCGGGTGGACGGCGCGTTGACCGGCATCCAGGACGCCGACCTCGGCTCCGACGCGCGCGTACTGCTCGAGTTCGCCCGCGCGGGAGAGGCGCTCGCCCAGGAGGACGCGGTGCTCTCCGGCGCACGCCTCGTCGGCACGCTCGACGGAGAGCGGCTGCGGCTGTTCACCGGGGCTGTCGACACCCGCCGGGCTCTGACGGAGTCCGCCGTGGTGGACCTGCGCGGCTCCGAACGCGCCGCCTGGCAGAACCTCGCCGAGAGCGGCGACTACGCCACCCTGGGCGCCGTCGAGGACCGCGTCCTCGCCAGTGGCCCGGGTGCGCGAGCGATGGGCGCGGCGCCGCAGGACGCGTGGGACAAGGCCCACACACGCGTGCAGGGCGGCATGCGGATGATCGAGGCGGACGCCGGACGCGGCGTGGCCGACCGGGCCGACCCGTTCACCCGCGGACTGCTCACCTCGGCCGGGGCCGGCGTACTCCTCGGACTCGTCGCCGTCGTCGCGTCACTCGTCATCTCGGTGCGCATCGGACGCGGTCTCGTCGTCGAACTGATCGGCCTGCGCAACAGCGCCCTGGAGATCGCCCGGCGCAAACTTCCCGACGCCATGCGCAGACTGCGCGCGGGCGAGGAGGTCGACGTCCGGGAGGAGGCCCCGCCAGGGCCACGCGCGGAGGACGAGACCGGACAGGTCGCCGAGGCTCTCAGCACCGTCCACCGGGCCGCCCTCCTGGCCGCCGTGGAACGCGCCGAACTGGCCAGCGGCATCTCGGGCGTGTTCGTCAACCTCGCGCGGCGCAGCCAGATCCTCGTCCACCGTCAGCTGCGCCTCCTCGACAGCATGGAACGCAGGTCCGACGACCCCAACGAACTCAGCGACCTGTTCCGGCTCGACCATCTCACCACCCGCATGCGGCGCCACGCGGAAAGCCTGATCATCCTCTCCGGCGCGGCCCCCGGCCGGGCCTGGCGCATGCCGGTCTCCTTGACGAACGTGGTCCGCGCGGCCGTCTCCGAGGTCGAGGACTACGCGCGCGTGGAGGTACGACAGCTCTCCGAGGCGTCCGTCACCGGCGCCGCCGTCGCAGACGTCACCCACCTGCTGGCCGAGATCGTCGAGAACGCAGCCCAGTTCTCGCCGCCGCACACGCGTGTGCGCATCAGCGGCGAGCCCGTCGGCAACGGCTACGCGATCGAGGTGGAGGACCGCGGACTGGGCATGGGCAAGGAAACCCTCGCCGACGCCAACCGGCGCATCGCCCAGTCCGAGGCCCTCGACCTGTTCGACAGCGACCGGCTCGGTCTCTTCGTGGTCAGCAGGCTCGCCGCCCGCCACGACATCAAGGTGCACCTCCAGACATCGCCCTACGGCGGTACCACCGCGGTCGTCCTGATCCCCACACCCCTGCTGCACAGCGGCGCGGAGGAACGTTCCCGCCGTGAGTCCGTGGAAGCCCAGCGCCCCGCGGAACGCGAGTACGCGCGCGTGGCGGGTGCCGCCGCGCAGCAGGAAGCCGTCCCCCCGTCCGCCGACCGCCCCGCGCTGGTCGCCCCCATACCGGCCCCGACGGACAGCCGGACCGAAGACCCACCCCCCGGAGTCACCGCCTTGCGCCTGCACCGCCCCCCGGACGACGCCGAGGGATCCGACGACCTCCCGCGCCGCGTACGGCAGGCCAGCCTCGCCCCCCAACTGCGGGAGCGGGCCGGCGAGGAGGCGGCGCGACCGACCGACCCGCGCGGCGACGACCAGCGCACCCCAGAACTCGTACGCGACCGAATGGCTGCCTACCGCGCGGGCTGGACACGCGGCGGCGGCAGGCAACCCGGCCGTGGTGCCACCCCAGGATCCGCACCGGGCAGCGACAGAGGCGAAGGAGATCCCGCATGATCCAGGACCCGAGCATGAGGGCAGCCCAACGATCCGGCGAACTCGACTGGCTGCTCGACGATTTGGTGATGCGCGTGAGCGAGGTCCGGCACGCCGTGGTGCTGTCCAATGACGGACTCGCCGTGGGTGCTTCGACCGACCTGCGCCGGGAGGACGCCGAACACCTCGCCGCGGTCGCCTCCGGCTTCCACAGCCTGGCCAAGGGGGCGGGCAGGCACTTCGGCGCCGGCGGTGTGCGTCAGACGATGGTGGAGATGGACGACGGGTTCCTCTTCGTGGCAGCCGCGGGCGACGGCTCCTGCCTCGCCCTGCTGACCGCGGTGACCGCCGACATCGGCCTGGTCGCGTACGAGATGGCCCGGCTGGTCAAGCGCGTAGGCGAGCATCTGCACAGCGCGCCGCGCCTCTCCGCCCAGCCGCCGGTCGCCGGCTGACACGAGAGAGCGATCCGCGGACATGACCGAAGGCAGGCCGCGCGCCCCACGCGAGCAAGGCAGCCAGTGGTACGACAACGAGGCCGGGCCCCTCGTGCGCCCCTACGCCATGACGGGCGGCCGGACCAGGTCCGGTCCCGCCGGGGTGCGCTTCGACCTGATCGCGCTCGTCACCCTGGACCCGGGGGCGCCCGGGGCCGACGACGACATCGCTCTCGGCCCGGAACACCGCGCCTTGGTCGACCTGTGCCGCACCGAGACACAGTCCGTCGCCGAACTCGCCGCGGACGCCGACCTTCCGGTGGGCGTGGTCCGGGTGCTCCTCGGTGACCTGCTGGAACTCGGCTGTGTCACCGTCAGCCGTCCGGTGCCTCCCGCGCAACTGCCCGACGAACGGATTCTGCGCGAGGTGATCGAGGGGCTGCGGGCCCTGTAGATGAACACGCGGAACCATACGGACCCGTACGGACATGTACGGCATCGGCTTCCGCCGCTTTGTGCGCACCGACCGGCCGCGAGTCGGCCCGATCGGTCAGAAAGCGGTCGAACCACCCGGAAGGAGAACGTGGTTGCCATGATGCTGGCTTCGCGCACTCGCCCAGCAGCCTCGTGCGGACCGTCCGCCCGCGCGCGGCACACACCTACGGACGTCGACCGTTGCCGGCACTCCCGAGAGAAGTGATCGATGGTCTCCGAGCACTCCGATGCCATGGACGACGACACGAGCGCCCTGGCGTTGAAGATATTGGTCGCCGGCGGATTCGGCGTGGGCAAGACCACCCTGGTGGGCGCCGTCAGCGAGATCCGGCCGCTGCGTACCGAGGAACTGCTCAGTGAAGCCGGCCAGTCGGTGGACGACACCGACGGGGTGGACCAGAAGGTCACGACGACCGTCGCCATGGACTTCGGCCGCATCACCATCCGCTCCGGCCTCTCCCTGTACCTGTTCGGCACGCCGGGTCAGGACCGATTCTGGTTCCTGTGGGACGAACTGTCGCAGGGCGCCCTGGGAGCCGTCGTCCTCGCGGACACCAGGCGACTGGAGGACTGTTTTCCCGCGGTGGACTACTTCGAGCACCGCCACATCCCGTTCGTGGTGGCCGTCAACTGCTTCTCCGGCGCCCGGTCCTACGGCGCCGCGGAGGTCGCGCGGGCCCTCGACCTCGACCGCGGAACACCCGTCGTGCTCTGCGACGCCCGCGACCGCGACTCGGGCAAAGAGGTGCTGATCCGGCTCGTCGAGTACGCCGGGCGGATGCACACCGCCCGGCTGCTCGACTCCGTCAGCTGACGCACCGGCTTCGCGGGAGGGACGCCGTCAGTGGGCGACGGACTTCTGCGCCAGGACCTTCTCGACCGAGACGCGCACGAGGAGTTCACCCGGGACGCCGTTACGGGCGCCGAACTCCTCGGCCCGCTCCTCACCCATGTACCGGGCGGCGATGCGTGTGGCCCAGTGCCGCACCTCGTCCAGGTCCTCCGACAGCCCGGCCCGCCCCTGGAGCACCACGAAGTCGAACGGCGGCCGGTCGTCGTCCACACACAGCGCGACCCGGCCGTCCCTGGCCAGATTGCGCCCCTTCACGGTCTCCTTACCGGTGTTGAACACGAGGTCGTCCCCGTCCAGCAGGAACCAGATCGGAGCCACGTGCGGGCTCCCGTCGGCCCTGACGGTCGACAGCTTCCCGGTGCGGGTCCCGTGCAGGATGAACGCCCGCCACTCTTCATCGGTCATCTTCTGTGCCATGTCCCCATCCTCCTTGCCCGGCGCCCGACGGTGGGGAAGGCTGGCTGAGAGATCCTCCGGCCAGGGGGAGACAGCGTACGGGGAGACCGGATCATGGCGCAGAACCAGGGACTCGGCTGGCTGCTGGACGACCTGACCGAACGAGTCGAACATGTACGGCACGCGTTGGTGTTGTCCAACGACGGACTGGTCACGGGGGCGAGCACGGGACTACGGCGGGAGGACGCGGAACATCTCGCCGCCGTCTCGTCCGGGCTGCACAGCCTCGCCAAGGGCTCGGGACGGCACTTCGGCGCGGGCAGGGTGCGGCAGACGATGGTCGAGTTCGACGACGCCGTCCTGTTCGTCACCGCGGCGGGCGCCGGCAGCTGCCTGAGCGTGCTCAGCGGTGCGGAGGCCGACATAGGCCAGATCGCCTACGAGATGACGCTGCTCGTCAACCGGGTCGGCGAGCACCTCGGCGTGGACCCGCGACAGCCCGAGCGGACCTCCGCCGCAGACCTCTGACCTGCAATTTCCTCATCCCCGTGGAGTTATCCACAGGCTTGCCACGAGAACCGCCGTTCCGGCTACGGTTTTTGCACGGCGAGCGCACACGGCGTGAGCCACCGACTCCACGGGGGAGATCGACCATGCCCGGCCACACCATCACGCAGCCGCCCGCCCTCTCCTGCGCACCGAGCCGCGCCGCCCGGGAACTGGGCCTCAAGCGAGCCGAGTTCGAGCTCGCCGTACACCTGGGACGCGTCCGGACCGTTCCCGACGAAGGCGGCGGAGGAGCGCGTCGCGTCGCACACGCCGAGATCGAGCGGCTGCGTGCGGCCGAGGGCTTTCCCGAGGGGCTCCGCGAGAGCGTCAGGGCCGTGGGGACCAAGGAGGGCGCGGCCCTCATGGAGGTGACGACGGCTCGCTTCACCCGGCTGGCCCGTCTGGGCCTGGTGACCCCGGTGTCGTTCTACCTCAACCGCTACCGCGCGGTGGTCTGGCTGTATCTCGCCGACGAGGTACGCGAGTTCGCCGCCGGAGCGGAGCAGTCCCGACTGCTGAGCGGACGGATCCCCGAAGGGCTGCGGGGCCAACTCGACGCGGGAGTCGACCTACGGCCCCGGAACTGGAGGGGACGGCGCCTGGGATTCCTGCTGCGGCATGCCGACGACTCCTGGGAGCGGGCGGGAGCCCTGGCCGCCCTGCTCGATCCCGTCCATCTCGCGGAGACCGTCACGGATCCCTACGAACGCTCCTACGTCAACCGGTTCAGGCCGGGACCCCCTGGGCAAGGCGCACCCGGCTCACCCTCCGCCCACCTCGCCGAGAAGATCACGACGGCGGCCGACCCGGACGAGATCGGCTGGCTGAGGGCCGACCTGACCCGCACCGTCGAGGAGGCGCGCCGACACCGGCCCGCGCCCCGCCCCGCACTGCTCGACGGCCCGCCCGCGGGCCGCCCGTCCCCGCCGCGCCCACCCCGCGACGTGACGCGCGCAGCCCGAAACGAGACGCGCGCGCCGAAGCGGCCCGAGCGCGTGCGCGGGCTGCTGGGCCGACTGCGCCGACGAAAGCCATGACCTACAGCGCGCGGAACAGACCCTCCTGGACCACGGACACCAGCAGGCGCCCCTCCACGTCGTAGATCCGTCCGCGGGCCAGGCCGCGCCCGCCGGTCGCGACCGGCGACTCCTGGTCATACAGGAACCACTCGTCCGCGCGGAACGGGCGGTGGAACCACATGGCGTGGTCCAGCGACGCCATGTCGAAGCTCCGCGGACCCCACAGCGGTTCGATCGGTATGCGGACCGCGTCCAGCAGCGTCATGTCGCTCGCGTACGTCAGCGCGCACGTGTGCACCAGCGGGTCGTCGCCGAGCGGACCGACCGCGCGCATCCACACCGCGCTGCGCGGTTCGGCTCCGTCTATGTCCTCGGCGTTCCAGCGCAGCCGGTCCACGTACCGGATGTCGAAGGGCTGGCGGCGCGCCATCCGCTCCAACTGCTCGGGCAGCGCACCCAGATACTCCCGTATCTCCTCCGTGACCGACGGCAGTGATTCGGGGTCCGGGACCTTGCGGGCCGGCGGCAGCTGGTGCTCGAAAGGCCCTTCCTCAGGCTTGTGAAAGGAGGCGGTGAGATTGAAGATCGTGCGGCCCTGCTGCACGGCGGTGACCCGGCGGGTGGTGAACGACCGTCCGTCGCGGACCCGTTCGACCTGGTACACGATCGGCACGCCCGGACGGCCCGGGCGCAGGAAGTACGCGTGCAGGGAGTGCACCGGGCGCTCGCCGTCCGTGGTGCGCCCGGCGGCGACCAGCGCCTGGCCCGCCACCTGGCCGCCGAAGACCCGCTGCAAGGATTCCTCCGGGCTGCGGCCACGAAATATGTTGACCTCGATCTGTTCCAGGTCGAGCAGGTCGACGAGGCTCTCGGCCGGGTTTGTCATGCGGGAAGTTCTCCTTGGCTCACAGCTGGCCGACATCGGTGACGCGGACGACGGCCCGGCCCTCGTCGTCCGAGGCAGCGAGATCCACCTCGGCGCTGATGCCCCAGTCGTGATCGCCGTTGGGGTCGTCGAAGATCTGGCGGACACGCCACAGGCCGTGCTGCGGCTCCTCCTCGATCAGGAGCAGCTTGGGGCCGCGGGCGTTCGGGCCCGTGCCGAGCTCCTCGTACTCGTCCCAGTACTTGTCCATCGCCTCGCCCCAGGCCCCGGCGTCCCAGCCGGACTCGGCGTCCATCTCGCCCAGCTCCCCGACACGGTCGAGAGCCGCCAGTTCGGCGCGGCGGAACATGGCGTTGCGGACGAGGACGCGGAAGGCGCGCGCGTTGGCGGTGACCGGCTTGACCTGGTCGGCCCTCTCCTGGGCCTCCTCGGCGGTCATCACCTCCGGGTTGGCCAGCTGTTCCCACTCGTCCAGCAGGCTGGAGTCGACCTGGCGCACCATCTCGCCGAGCCAGGCGATCAGGTCCTCCAGGTCCTCGGACTTCAGGTCGTCCGGGACGGTGTGCTCAAGGGCCTTGTAGGCGCTGGCCAGGTAGCGCAGCACGATGCCCTCGGTGCGCGCCAGATCGTAGTGGGAGACCAACTCCGTGAAGGACATGGCCCGTTCGTACATGTCGCGGATGACGGACTTCGGCGACAGCGGGTGATCGCCCACCCAGGGGTGGCTCTTGCGGTAGGTGTTGTACGCGTGGAAGAGCACCTCTTCCAGCGGCTTCGGGTAACTGACGTCCTGGAGACGCTCCATGCGCTCCTCGTACTCGACGCCGTCCGCCTTCATCGCGGCGACGGCCTCGCCGCGCGCCTTGTTCTGCTGGGCGGCGAGGATCTGCCGCGGGTCGTCCAGCGTCGACTCGACCACCGACACCATGTCCAGCGCGTAGGACGGCGACTCCGGGTCCAGCAGCTCGAACGCGGCCAGCGCGAACGTGGAGAGCGGCTGGTTGAGGGCGAAGTCCTGCTGGAGATCGACCGTGAGCCGCACGATGCGGCCGGTGGCGTCCGGCTCGTCGAGTTTCTCGACGATGCCGCCGTCCAGCAGGGAACGGTAGATGGCGATCGCGCGCCGGATGTGCCGGAGCTGCTGCTTGCGCGGCTCGTGGTTGTCCTCCAGCAGCCGGCGCATCGCGTCGAAGGCGTTGCCGGGTCGTGCGATCACCGACAACAGCATGGTGTGCGTCACCCGGAAGCGGGATGTCAGCGGCTCCGGGTCGGAGACGATGAGCTTGTCGAAGGTGCTCTCGCTCCACGCGACGAAACCCTCCGGCGCCTTCTTGCGGACCACCTTGCGGCGCTTCTTGGCATCGTCACCGGCCTTGGCGAGCGCCTTCTCGTTCTCGATGACGTGCTCGGGCGCCTGCGCGACGACGAAGCCCGCCGTGTCGAAGCCGGCTCGCCCGGCGCGGCCCGCGATCTGGTGGAACTCACGGGCGCGCAGGGTGCGCACGCGCGTGCCGTCGTACTTGGTCAGGGCGGTGAACAGCACCGTGCGGATGGGTACGTTGACGCCGACGCCCAGCGTGTCCGTGCCACAGATGACCTTCAGCAGGCCGGCCTGGGCGAGCTTCTCCACCAGGCGCCGGTACTTGGGCAGCATGCCGGCGTGGTGGACACCGATGCCGTGCCGCACGTAGCGGGAGAGGTTGCGGCCGAACTTGGTGGTGAAGCGGAAGTTGCCGATCAGGTCGGCGATCTGCTCCTTCTCCTCCCGCGTGCACATGTTGATGCTCATCAGCGCCTGCGCGCGCTCCACGGCCTGCGCCTGGGTGAAGTGCACGATGTAGACGGGGGCCTGCCGGGTGTCCAGCAGGTCGGTGAGCGTCTCCGTGAGCGGGGTGTACCGGTACTCGTAGGACAGCGGCACGGGGCGGTTCGCCGAGCGCACCACCGAGGTGGGCCGGCCGGTGCGGCGGGCGAGGTCCTTCTCGAAGAAGGAGACGTCGCCGAGAGTGGCCGACATCAGGACGAACTGCGCCTGCGGCAGTTCGAGCAGGGGGATCTGCCAGGCCCAGCCGCGGTCCCCCTCGGCGTAGAAGTGGAACTCGTCCATGACGACCTGGCCGACGTCGGCGTCCCTGCCGTCGCGCAGGGCGATCGACGCGAGCACCTCGGCGGTGCAGCAGATCACGGGCGCGTCGGCGTTGACGGACGCGTCACCGGTGAGCATGCCGACGTTCTCCGTGCCGAAGATCTTGCACAGCTCGAAGAACTTCTCGGAGACCAGCGCCTTGATCGGGGCGGTGTAGAAGGTGACCTCGTCCCGGGCGAGCGCCGCGAAATGGGCGCCCGCGGCGATCATGCTCTTGCCGGAGCCGGTAGGCGTCGACACGATCACGTTGGCGCCGGAGACCACCTCGATCAGCGCCTCCTCCTGGTGGGGGTAGAGCGTGAGGCCGCGCTCCCGCGCCCACGACTCGAAGGCTTCGTAGAGGGCGTCGGGGTCTGGGGTCGGCGGCAGCTGATCGATGAGGGTCACGCCCCCATCTTGCCTGGCCTTGGACCCGATGCGGGAATCGGATGCCGGTCCGAAGATCACGGACGCTACGCTGTGTCGCCGACGGAGCGTCAACGCACCCGGTCAACTGGACAGCGGCTTAAGAGGAATGGGGCGGGCAACGGCCATGATGGGACCAGCACACTCACTGTCGGGGGCCGCCGCCTGGCTCGGCGTCGGGGCGGCGACCGCAGCGGCGGGGCATCCGATGCCCTGGCCGGTCCTGCTGTGCGGCGCGCTGATCTGCGCCGGCGCCGCCCTCGCCCCGGACCTCGACCACAAGGCCGCCACCATCTCGCGGGCGTTCGGACCGGTCTCGCGCTGGATCTGCGAGATCGTCGACAAGCTCTCCGCCGCCGTCTACAAGGCCACGAGGAAGCAGGGCGACCCGCGTCGCTCCGGCGGACACCGCACCCTCACCCACACCTGGCTGTGGGCGGTGCTGATCGGCGCGGGCACCTCGGCGGTGGCGATCACCGGCGGACGCTGGGCGGTGCTGGCGATCCTCTTCGTGCACATGGTGCTGGCCATCGAGGGTCTGCTGTGGCGGGCGGCCCGCGGCTCCAGCAGCGACGTGCTGGTGTGGCTGCTCGCCGCGACCACCGCGTGGATCCTCGCCGGTGTGCTGGACAAACCGGGCAACGGCGCGGACTGGCTCTTCACGGCGCCTGGCCAGGAGTACCTGTGGCTGGGACTGCCGATCGTGCTCGGCGCCCTGGTGCACGACATCGGGGACGCCCTGACCATCTCAGGCTGTCCGATCCTGTGGCCGATCCCGTTGGGCCGCAAGCGTTGGTACGCCCTCGGACCGCCCAAGGCGATGCGGTTCCGGGCCGGCAGTTGGGTCGAGCTCAAGGTGCTGATGCCGGCGTTCATGGTGCTCGGCGGAGTGGGCTGCGCGGCGGCGCTCAACTTCATCTGAGGAGCGCGGTCAGGCCCTCACGGGCATCCGACGTCAATCGCGGTGGCGGTGGCGGCTCAGGCCGCGCCGCCCCCGGTTCCCGGGCCGCCCGCACCGCCGTAGCGGCGCTCGAACTGGGCGATGCGGCCTTCGGAGTCCACCGTGCGTGCCTTGCCCGTGTAGAACGGGTGGCTTTCCGAGGAGATCTCCACGTCGACGACCGGGTACGTCTCGCCGTCGTCCCACTCGACGGTCTGGTCGCTGATCGCGGTGGACCGCGTGAGGAAGGCGTAGCCGGCTGCTCGGTCGCGGAAGACGACGGGGTGGTAGTCGGGCTGCTTGTCCTGCTGCATGACTGCTCCTCGTACGGGGGTGGTGAGTGCGGCGGGCCGAGGCGGGTCGGCTCAGCCGGACAGGGTGTCCTCGTCGACGATGTGCATCGCGGCCTCCTCGGCGGACGCGGCCGCGCCGTCGATGCCCACGTCCATGGCGATCAGCGCGCTCTCCTCGTCCTCGTGCGCACCCTCGTCCGGGGCCACGAGCCGCCCGGAGCGGAGATCGCCGACCTCGTTGTCCAGGGCTTCCCCGTCGCTGCCCGCGCAGTCGCCGATACCGTCGCCGTCGGGGACGCCGAGATCCGGCACCTCCTCCGCCAGACGCTGCTCCAGCGTCTCGCCCCGATGCCGCTCGGCGGCCGTGACGTCGGCGCGTTCCACCGCCCACGGCCGGTCCGGAGGGGACCAGCCCCGGTCCAGGGGGTCACCGACGCCGTCGTTCTCCAGGGTGTCTTCCACGTCGAGGAGCCCCGTGTCGGCCTGGACGTCGGATCCGTCGGGCTGGTAGACGTCGTCTCCCCATCCGTCGACGCTGTTCACGGGTACCTCCAGGGGGTGGGAACCGGCCCGCCCGCACCGCGGTCGACCACCGGCCGCCGCCGCACGGGGCGCAGGCTGCACGCGGCACGCACCGGACGATTACCGGGCGCTTCCCGAACCTGTGCCGCTCTCCAGCGTTCCACCTGCGTTCGGGACCGCGCAACGGCAGAGGGCGCGGAGAGCCTTCGCACCGGCCCGCCTCCCGGCATTCCCACCGGCCCACCGGCCGCGACCGGCACCGGCTCCCACCCCCTCCACAGCACGCGCGCCGGGTCGCCCGGCCGCCCCTGTCAGGGCGACGACCCTCCCTGGTACGGGCTGCCGCGCCCGGCGGGGCCCGCGCTGCCCGGCCGCCGACGATTCACGCCGGATCCGCGCAGCCCCCACCGGCGGCGGCCGGATCCATGCAGCTCCCACCGACGAAAGACGAGTCGGCACAGCTCACACCAGCGGACGCCGAGTCCGAACGGCCACCTCCGGCCGACGCCCGACCCGCTCGGCAACCAGCCGCACCCGGCGTACGCGGTGCTGTCAGCCCTGTCAGCCCTGTCAGCCCTGTCAGCCCTGTCAGCCCTGTCAGCCCTGTCAGCCCTGTCAGCCCTGTCAGCCCCGCCAGTCCTGTCAGCCGTGCCAGGAGCGCCACAGCGCCGCGTACGCGCCGTCCGCAGCCACCAGCTCGTCGTGGCTGCCCAGCTCACTGATGCGCCCGTTCTCCACGACGGCGATCACGTCGGCGTCGTGGGCGGTGTGCAGACGGTGGGCGATGGCGATGACCGTGCGGCCGTCGAGGACGCGCGCCAGGGAGCGCTCCAGGTGCCGTGCGGCCCGCGGGTCGAGCAGCGAGGTCGCCTCGTCCAGGACCAGGGTGTGCGGGTCGGCCAGGACCAGCCGGGCCAGCGCGATCTGCTGGGCCTGGGCCGGGGTGAGCGCGAGACCGCCCGAGCCGACCTCGGTCTCCAGGCCGTCGTCGAGCGCGCGCGCCCAGCCGTCCGCGTCCACCGCGCCCAGTGCCGCCCACAGCTCGGCGTCGACCGCGTGGGTACGGGCGAGCAGGAGGTTGTCGCGCAGGGAACCCACGAACACGTGGTGCTCCTGGTTGACGAGGGCCACGTGCGAGCGGACCCGCTCGGCGGGCATCCGGGACAGCTCGGCGCCCCCGAGAGCGATACGGCCCGTCCGGGGCGCGTAGATACCGGCGAGCAGCCTGCCCAGCGTGGACTTGCCGGCGCCCGAGGGGCCGACCAGTGCCATCCGGGTGCCGGGCGCGACCGCCAGGGACACCTCGCGCAGTACGTCGACGCCCGCGCGGTAGCCGAAGTGCACCCCGTCGGCGTGGACGTCGCGCCCGTCGGGGGACACCGACTCGTCCCCGGCGGCGGACTCGACGTCCCGGACCCCGACCAGCCGGGCCAGCGACACCTGCGCCACCTGGAGTTCGTCGTACCAGCGGAGGATCAGGTTCACGGGGTCGACCAGCATCTGGGCGATCAGCGCACCCGTGGTCAGCTGGCCGACGTCGATCCAGCCCTTCAGCACGAACACCCCGCCGATCATCAGGACGGAGGCGAGCACGGTCACATGCGTGACGTTGATGACCGGGAAGAGCACCGACCGCAGCCAGAGCGTGTAGCGCTCCCAGGCCGTCCACTCCTTGATCCGCAGCTCCGACTGCTCGACGCGGCGGGCCCCGAGCCGGTGCGCCTCGATGGTGCGCCCGGCGTCCACGCTCTCGGTGAGTGCCGCGGCGACGGCGGCGTACCCGGCGGCTTCGGAGCGGTAACCGGCGGGTGCCCGTTTGAAGTACCAGCGGCAGCCGATCACCAGCACCGGTGCGGCGATGAGTACGGCGGGCGCCAGGGGCGGCGCGGTGACGACGAGCCCGCCGAGCAGCAGCACCGTCCACATCACGCCGATGGCGAGCTGCGGCACGGCCTCGCGCATGGCGTTGCCCAGCCGGTCGATGTCCGTGGTGATCCGGGAGAGCAGGTCGCCCGTGCCCGCCCGCTCCAGGACGCCCGGCGGCAGTCCGACCGACCGTACGAGGAAGTCCTCGCGCAGGTCGGCCAGCATCCGCTCGCCGAGCACCGCGCCCCGCAGCCGCACCTCGCGCACGAACACGGTCTGGACGAGCAGGGCGATCACGAACAGGGCGGCGGTGCGCTCCAGATGAAGCTCCCGTGTCTGGTCCGACACGCGTTCGACCAGACCGCCCAGCAGCCAGGGACCCACCATCGAGCTGACCACGGCGACCGTGTTGACCGTGATGAGCAGCAGGAAGGCACGGCGGTGCCTACGGAACAGTTCGGCCACGTAGGCGCGTACGGTCGCGGGGGCACCGACAGGCAGGGTGTTCGCCGTCGTCGGGGCCGCCGGGTCGTAGGCCGGTGGCGCCACGCCGATCATGCGGTCTCCTCGATCTCTTCCAGGGCGCCGCGGAAGGCACCGTCGTCATCTGATTCATCCGAGGCGTCCGTCGCGTCCGATTCAGCTGATCGTGCTGATCGTCCTGATCCGGCTGATGCCGCTGATCGCGCTGTCACGGTCGATCCCACGGACCTCGCTGCTCCGGCCGATCCAACCGGTCCGGCCGCGACCGCCGATGCGGCCGCTGACGTGGCCGCCGGTGTGCCAGCCGCGACAGCCGCGGTCGTCATCGCTTCCGCCCCGGTCCGTGGACCGTCGCCGAAGTCCCGCTCCTCTTCCGTCTCCCGTGTGACCACCGCTCGGTACCGCGGTTCCGTGTGCACCAGTTCCCGGTGCACGCCGACGGCCAGCACCTCGCCCTCGTGGACGAGGACGACCCGGTCCGCGCGGTCGAGGAGCAGCGGCGAGGAGGTGAACACCACCGTTGTGCGGCCCGCCCGCACCCGGCGAAGGCCCTCCGCGATCCGGGCCTCGGTGTGGGAGTCCACGGCGGAGGTCGGTTCGTCCAGGACGAGGACCTCCGGATCGGTGATCAGCGACCGCGCCAGCGCGAGACGCTGGCGCTGGCCGCCCGACAAGGAACGCCCGCGTTCGGTGATCCGCGCGTCGAGCGGGTCCTCGGCGTCGAGCGACCCCTGCACGAGCGCCTCCAGCACGTCCCCGCACTGCGCGGCCGCCAGCGCCTCCCGCGGATCGACGTCACCCGAGGCGGGCACGTCGAGCAGTTCGCGCAGCGTGCCGGACAGCAGGACCGGGTCCTTGTCCTGGACGAGGACGGCCGTCCGTGCGGTGTCGAGGGGCAGTTCGTCCAGCGGCACACCGTCCAGCAGCGCGGAGACGCCGGCCTCGGCCGGGTGCCCGCCGAGCCGTTCCGCCAGCCGTCCGGCCGCGTCCGGGTCGCCACAGACCACCGCCGTGAGCCGGCCGGCCGGCGCGAGCAGACCGGTGTCCGGGTCGTACAGGTCGCCGGAGGGGACGTCGGCGGCGCGTGAGCCCGCGGTGTCCGTGGCCCGTTCCAGCGCCAGCACACCGGCGGCGCGCCGGGCCGAGGGACGCGAGAAGGAGTACGCCATGGCGATCTCCTCGAAGTGCCGGAGCGGGTAGGTGAGCACCATGACCGAGCTGTAGACCGCGACGAGTTCACCGACGGTGATCCGGCCCTGCCGGGCCAGGTGGACGCCGTAGCAGACGACCGCGATCAGCAGCAGGCCGGGCAGCAGTACCTGGATCGCCGAGATCAGGGACCACATCCGGGCGCTGCGCACGGCGGCGTGGCGGACCTCCTGGGAGGCGCGGCGGTAGCGGTCGAGGAACAGGTCCTCGCCGCCGATGCCGCGCAGCACGCGCAGACCGGCGACGGTGTCGGAGGCCAGTTCGGTGGCGCGTCCGGCCTTCTCGCGCTGGAAGTCGGCGCGCCGGGTCGCGCGGGGCAGCAGCGGCAGCACGGCGAGCGCCAGCACGGGAAGTCCCACGGCGACGACCAGGCCGAGCGCGGGCTGGTAGACGACCAGGCCCACGCAGACCAGCACCACGGTGACCGCGGCCGCCGTGAAGCGGGAGACGGACTCCACGAACCAGCCGATCTTCTCGACGTCGCCGGTGGAGACGGCCACGACCTCGCCGGCGGCGACCCGCCGGGTCAGGCCGGAACCCAACTGGGCGGCCTTGCGGGCCAGGAGTTGCTGTACGCGCGCTGCCGCCGTGATCCAGTTGGTGACCGCGGCCCGGTGGAGGAACGTGTCGCCGACGGCGATGGCCACGCAGAACAGGGCCATCAGCCCGCCGGCGAGGGCGAGCCGGGTGCCGGAGCGGTCGACGACGGCCTGCACGGCGTAACCGACGCAGAACGGCTGGGCGGAGACGGCCGTGAAGTGCAGCAGTCCCCAGGCCAGCGCCCGGAACTGACCGCCCAGCTGATTGCGGCCGAGCCACCACAGGAACCGGGGCCCCGAACGTGTGTCAGGCACGCCGGGGTCGGGATACGGAAGGTCTTGAATCTGCATGACGTCCCAGTGGCTCTGTCGGGGGAGTGGGGAGGCGGATCGAAGGAACCGCGGGGTGCGGCAACAAACCGTGAAAGGTTCGCGTCGGGGCGTGGTCAAAATCAACCGGTTTTCCGGAGTCCCGCACGGATCCGGCTGCGGACGGCGTGCGAGCCGGCCTGCCCGGCATGGATGAAATGTCGGTAACTCTAGGCAAACGTCCGGAAATCGGTGTGAGGATGGGGTGATGCAGAGATTGGGCGCAGGGCGGGCACTGACGGTACTGGTGGCGCTGACGGCCGTCGTGACGCTGTTCGGCTGCGATGGTCCGGGAGAGGGAAGCGGTGGCGGGGCGAGGTCTCCCGCCGAAGCGGGCCGCGCCCGCCCGAGCGCCACGGACCCCACCCGCATCCCGGACGTCGGCGCGCGCCTCCAGCGGCGGATCCCCTCCGGCTCCCGTCAGGTCCTGGCGGTCTACGGGGACGGCAAGGACTCGGCGGACTCCACGGCCGTGCTGTACGCCAAGCGGGGCTCCACCTGGGACCGCACCCGCGACTGGCCCGCGCACAACGGCAAGAAGGGCTGGACCACCGGCCATCGCGAGGGGGACGGGCGCAGCCCCGTGGGTGTGTTCACGCTCAGCGACGCCGGCGGTGTGCTCGCGGACCCCGGGTCGAGGCTGCCGTACACGAGGTCCGCCGGCTTCGCGGCCCCACGCTGGTGGGCCCGATCGCACTGGCACGACTTCGACTACGTCATCGCCATCGACTACAACCGCGTCAAGGGCACCCCGCCGAACGATCCGACCCGGCCCGAGGGTGCGGGGAAGGGGGGCGGTATCTGGTTGCACATGGACCACGGCAGCGGTACGTCGGCCTGCGTCAGCCTGTCGAAGTCGGCGATGGAGTACCTGCTGCGCACGCTCGACCCGGACCGTCATCCTGTGGTGGTGATGGGAGACAGGGCGGACCTGAACGCCTAGTACGCGCGACGGCCCGGTGTGCGCGGCCGAGGCCTCATTGCGGCGGCGGCCGACTCCCCGTAGAACTCCGGCCATGAGAAGCCGGATTAGCATGTCCATGCTCACAGCGTTCGCGGGAGTGCCCCTCCTGCTGGGCGCCGTCGTCGGGGCGGGGCCGGCACAGGCCGCGTCGGGCGCCTCTCGGTCCGCGGCCGCCTCCTCCCGGTCCGTGGCCGTCCCCGCCGAGTTCGGTACCGACTGGCACGACCCGCTCACCGCGGGCCCACCCGTGAGCAGGCCACATGGAAAGTCCTGCCAAGTCACCCTCGTCGAGGCGCAGTTCCGTGACTTCACGCCGTACGAGGGTGCGTACGCGCCCCCGAGCGGCTGCGGTGAGCGCTGGGGAAAGGTCGTGCTGCGGCTCGACGGCAAGGTCAAGGGACGGCAGTACGACCGGCTCGGCCATCTGCGCGTCGGTGGCGTGGAGATCTTCCGTACCTCGACACCGGAACCGTCGCCCGACGGCATCGAGTGGTCCGTGGAGAAGGACGTCACGCGCTACAGCGACACGTTCCGCCACGCGCGGGACGTCGAGATGCTCATCGGGAACGTCGTCGACGACACGTACACGGGCGTCATCGACGTCAAGGTCACGCTCACCTTCTACGCCGCCTCCACCGACGGCGGCCGGCCCACGACCCCCGCCCAGGTATCGTCCCCCGGCCGCATACCGACCCCCGGCCACGTCCCGACCCTCGGCCACGCCCCGACCCGCCATCAAGCATCGCCCCCCGACCGCGTGTTGACCCTCGCCGACGGTGTCACCCTCACCACCCCGCGCAACAGCGAGCGCATCGTCGCCGAGGTGTACGCCACCGGCTCGGGCGGCGGGTGCGAGGAGTACTGGTACCTGACGGTGCCCGACGCGGCGCCGTACTCCTGCAAGGCGGACCAGGGCGCCTACCGGGAGGTCCAGATCGAGGTCGACGGCCGCCTCGCCGGTATCGCCACGCCCTTCCCGACCGTGTGGACCGGCGGTTGGTCCAACCCCTTCCTCTGGTACGTGGTCCCGGGGCCCCGCGCCTTCGACATCAAGCCGATCGAGTACGACCTGACCCCCTTCGCGGGCATCCTCAACGACGGCCGCCCGCATCGCGTCGAGGTGTCGGTCGTCGGTGTGCCCGAGGGGCGGTCCGGCTGGAGCACTCCGGTGAACGTGCTCGTCTGGCAGGACGCGCGTCGCGCGCACGTCGACGGCGGACTCACCGTGCACGAACCCGGTGACCTCGCCAACACCTCCACATACACACCTGGTTCGGAGCATCGCGTGGACACGCAGGGCGCGCACCGGCTCACCGTCGCGGGTTACGTCGACACCTCGCACGG
Organism: Streptomyces sp. NPDC002306; assembly: GCF_053593435.1. Classification (NCBI taxonomy): domain Bacteria; kingdom Bacillati; phylum Actinomycetota; class Actinomycetes; order Kitasatosporales; family Streptomycetaceae; genus Streptomyces; species Streptomyces sp. NPDC002306. The sequence goes on along the minus strand of NZ_JBSFCK010000006.1, from coordinate 381,395 downwards.
CCGGGTGACGACCACCGTCGTCCGTTCGCTGGCGAACGACTCCGCGCACCACTGGACCGACGGCGAGAGCACCGACGGCCTGACCGCCACCTGGACGGACGAGGAGTCGGTGACCGTCGACGGACGCGGACCGGCCCGCACGACCCGTACGGACCGGACGTACACGATGGACGGGACGACGACCGTCGGCGCGGACGACCGGCTGCGCACCGTGTTGACGCTCGGCGACCGTGCCGCGGTCGTGCAGACACGCGGGGGCAGGCGCACCGGGTGGTCGCGGCTCGACGACACCTACACGGGCGACGCCACGTTCACCGTCAACGTGCCGCGCGAGCAGCGGCACGCGGTCGGTACCACGGGCGAGCGCTATCGGTTCCGCGGCTCGGACGGCTGCCATGACCGCTCCCTGACGACTGTTCAGGGGGTGCTCACGCAGGATCGGAACCGCTGCTGATGCCGCGACCGTCGGCCGCGTAACCCCGTCGGCCCCGTCGGCCGCGTAACCCCGTCGACCCCGTTGACCCCGTCGGCCGTGGCCGCGACCGGTTCGCACACCCGGCCGGCGGGGCGGCCGCCCGTCAGCAACCCCGCCGCGGCTCCATGACGCCGTCCACCAGTGTGTCCAGCAGCCCCCCGAGCACCGCGCGCTGCTCACCCGTCAGCGGGGCCAGGATCTCCTGCGCGGCGGACACGCGCGCGCCGCGCAGTTCGCGCAGGGCCTGGCGGCCGTCGTCCGTGAGTTCGATGCGGATCACCCGGCGGTTGGTCGGGTCCGGGACCCGTCGCACCTTGCCGCTCGCCTCCAGGCCGTCGACCAGGGTCGTCACGGCCCGGGGCACCACTTCGAGGCGGGCGGCGAGGTCGGCCATGCGGGGCGGGGCGTCGCAGTGCGCCAGGGTGCGCAGCAGCCGGGCCTGGGCCGGTGTCACGCCCAGCCCGCACTGCTCCAGGTGGCGCTTCTGGATGCGGTGCACCCGGCGCGTGAGCCGCAGCAGTTGCTCGGCGAGCACGCCGTCGGGATCAGGGGTGGTCATGCGGGAACAATATCAGGACCAGGTTCATTGTGAGTATAGGTAACAATGAGCTATGCTCCATGAATCCTCACCGTCTCACCCTCCGTAGGAGCCATGCCCCGCGATCACATCGACTGGACCCCCTCACCCGGCACCTCGACCGACCAGGACCAGCCCCGGCAGGTGCGCCGCATCCTCACCCTGTTCAAGCCCTACCGCGCGAGGCTGGCGGTCGTCGGCCTGCTGGTCGGCGCCGCGTCCCTGGTCACCGTGGCCACCCCGTTCCTGCTGAAGGAGACGCTGGACGTCGCCATCCCGCAGGGCCGCACCGGCCTGCTGAGCCTGCTCGCGCTCGGCATGATCCTCAGTGCCGTCCTCACCAGCGTCTTCGGCGTCCTGCAGACCCTGATCTCCACGACCGTCGGCCAACGCGTGATGCACGACCTGCGCACCGCCGTCTACGGCCGCCTGCAACGGATGTCGCTCGCCTTCTTCACCCGCACCCGCACCGGCGAGGTGCAGTCCCGCATCGCCAACGACATCGGCGGCATGCAGGCCACCGTCACGTCCACCGCGACCTCCCTGGTCTCCAACCTCACCAGCGTGGTCGCCACCATCGCCGCGATGATCGTCCTCGACTGGCGGCTGACCGCGGTCTCGCTGCTCCTGCTGCCGGTCTTCGTGTGGATCAGCCGCCGGGTGGGCAACGAACGCAAGCGGATCACCACCGAGCGTCAGAAGCAGATGGCCGCGATGGCGGCGACCGTCACCGAGTCGCTCTCCGTCAGCGGCATCCTGCTCGGGCGCACCATGGGCCGCTCCGATTCGCTCACCCGGTCCTTCGCCGAGGAGTCCGATCAGCTGGTCGACCTCGAAGTGCGGTCGAGCATGGCGGGCCGCTGGCGCATGGCCGTGATCACGATCGTCATGGCCGCGATGCCGGCCGTCATCTACTGGACCGCGGGCCTCGCCCTGCGGACGGGCGGTCCCGGGGTGTCGATCGGCACCATCGTCGCCTTCGTCTCGCTCCAGCAGGGCCTGTTCCGCCCGGCCGTGAGCCTGCTGGCGACGGGCGTCCAGATCCAGACCTCGCTCGCGCTCTTCCAGCGCATCTTCGAGTACCTCGACCTGCCCATCGACATCACCGAGCGCGCGGAACCCGTCCATCTGGACCAGGTCAAGGGCGAGGTCCGCTTCGAGGACGTCACCTTCGGCTACGACGGCAAGGGCGGCCCGGTCCTCGACGGCATCGACATCACCGTCCCCGCGGGCAGCGGTCTCGCGCTCGTCGGCGCCACCGGCGCGGGCAAGTCCACGCTCGGCTATCTCGTGCCCCGCCTCTACGACGTCACGGGCGGCCGCGTCACCCTCGACGGCGTCGACGTCCGTGACCTCGACTTCGACACCCTCGCCCGCGCGGTCGGCGTCGTCTCGCAGGAGACGTACCTCTTCCACGCCTCGGTCGCCGAGAACCTGCGCTTCGCCAAGCCCGACGCCACCGACGAGGAGCTGTACACGGCGGCCCGGACGGCCCAGATCCACGACCACATCGCGTCCCTGCCCGACGGCTACGACACGGTCGTCGGCGAGCGCGGCCACCGCTTCTCGGGCGGCGAGAAACAGCGTCTGGCCATCGCCCGCACCATCCTGCGCGACCCTCCGGTGCTGATCCTCGACGAGGCGACCAGCGCTTTGGACACCCGCACCGAACACGCGGTCCAGGAGGCCATCGACGCCCTGTCCGCCAACCGTACGACGCTCACCATCGCGCACCGGCTGTCCACCATTCGGGGTGCCGACCAGATCGTGGTCCTGGACGCGGGGCACGTGGTGGAACGGGGTACGCACGAGGAGCTGTTGGAGCGGGGCGGGCGGTACGCGGCGCTCGTACGCCGGGATGCCCAACTGGAGCCGACAAGCTGAAGATATGCCGGGTTTGTAGCGTTATGCGGGTTACCGTGCCCGCATGCAGATGAACTTTCCGCCACGGAAAACGACTCGACTGACACCCCGGGGCCGTGTCGCCCTCATCGCGGCCGGGGCCGTCGCGGCAGGCACCGCCGTGGCCGTACCGCTGCTGGGCCTGGGCAAGGGCGAGCCCCCCAAGCCCGGCTCGCTGGTGATCCCGGAGGGCTGGCGGGCCGGCCAGGTCTACGACGCCGTCGACAAGGCGCTCAAACTGCCCGCCGGCACCACCAGACAGTCGCTGGCGAAGGCCGCCCTCAAACTGCCGAACGACGCCGAGAGCAACCCCGAGGGCTACCTGTTCCCGGCGACGTATCCCGTGGCCGAGGGGGCCACGCCCGCGTCTCTGCTGTCGGCCATGGTCGACACCGCGAACCGGAAGTTCAACAAGGCGCCGATCGCCTCCGGTGCGCAGCACAACGCGATGAACGTCTACCAGGCGGTCACCATCGCCAGCATCGTCCAGGCCGAGGCCGCCACGAAGGCCGACATGGGCAAGGTGGCCCGGGTCGTCTTCAACCGGCTGGAGCGCGGGATGCCGCTCCAGATGGACTCCACCCTCAACTACGCGCTCAACCGCACCACCCTGCGCACGTCGACGGAAGACACCCGGATCGAGAGCCCCTACAACTCCTACCAGCGCATGGGTCTGCCGCCCACGCCGATCGACAACCCGGGCGAGCAGGCGATGAAGGCCGCCATCAGCCCGACCGCGGGCGACTGGCTGTACTTCGTCACCGTCAAGCCGGGCGACACCCGGTTCACGGCCGACTACCAGCAGCACCTGCGCAATGTCTCGGAGTTCAACGCCCGGCAGAAGAGCGCCGGCCCACAGCCCACGAAGTGAGCGGGCGGGACGTCAGACGGCCACCGGCTCCCCGGCGAGCAGACGTCTGATGTCCCGCACCGCCGCGCGCCCGGCGCGGTTGGCGCCGATCGTGCTCGCCGAGGGGCCGTAGCCGACCAGGTGGACGCGGGGGTCGGCTGCCGCGCGCGTCCCGTCGATCCGGATCCCGCCGCCCGGTTCGCGCAGCCGCAGCGGGGTCAGATGGTCGACGGCGGGCCGGAAGCCGGTCGCCCACAGGATGACGTCGGCGCTCACGCGCCGCCCGTCGTTCCACTCCACGCCGTCCGGGGTGATCCGGTCGAACATCGGGAGCCGGTCCAGGACGCCCTCCGCCAGCCCCCGCCTGATCGCGTCGTTGAGCGGCAGGCCGGTCACGGAGACGACGCTCCTCGGCGGCAGCCCCTGCCGCACCCGTTCCTCCACGAGTGCGACCGCGGCCCGGCCCAGCTCCTCGTCGAACGGGCCCTCACGGTAGACGGGCGGCCGCCGGGTCACCCACGTGGTGGCCGCGGCGTACGGCGCGATCTCCAACAGGTGCTGGGTACCGGACGCCCCGCCGCCCACCACGACCACCCGCCGCCCGGCGAACTCCTCGGGTCCGGGGTACTGGGCGGTGTGCAACTGCCGTCCGAGGAAGGTCTCCTGGCCGGGGTAGCGCGGCCAGAACGGCCGGTCCCAGGTGCCGGTCGCGTTGATCAGCGCCCGCGTGGACCACACACCGCCGGTCGTCTCGACGAGCAGTCTGCCGCCGCCGCCCTCGCGGACGGCCCGCACGTCGACAGGTCGCCGCACCCGCAGGTCGAAGTCGCGCTCGTAACGCTCGAAGTACTCGGTGATCACCTCGGCGGACGGCCGCGCGGGATCGGCGTCCGTCAGTTCCATGCCCGGCAGCGCGTGCATCCCGTGCACCTTGCCGTACGTCAGTGACGGCCATCGGAACTGCCAGGCACCGCCCGGGCCGGGGGAGTGGTCGAGGACCACGAAGTCGCGCTCCGGCACGAATCCGGTGCGCCGCAGGTGATAGGCGCTGGACAGACCCGCCTGCCCGGCGCCGATGACGACGACCTCGACCTCGCGCGCGTTGTTCACGCTTCTGGCAACAGGGGCGCGATCGTGGGTCTTCCCGGTCGTGGCGCGTGGTCGCCGCGTGGGGAGGTGACGTCGCTCACGATCGGGTGGGTGAGGATGGGGACATGCCTGACGCCTTCACCACCCGAGTCCTGCACATCGCCTCCGGTCCCGTGGAGCGGGTCGTCGACCTCACCCGCGACTGTGAGGAGTTCCTGCGCGAGGCGGCCGCCGGCCGCGACGGACTCCTGAACATCTTCGTCCCGCACGCCACCGCGGGCGTCGCGGTCATCGAGACGGGCGCGGGCAGCGACGACGACCTGCTCGCCGCCCTTCGCACCCTCCTGCCCGCCGACGACCGCTGGCGGCACCGCCACGGCAGCCCCGGTCACGGACGTGACCACGTCCTGCCGGCCTTCGTCCCGCCCCACGCGACGCTCCCGGTGCTGGGCGGGAGGCTGCAACTGGGGACCTGGCAGTCGGTGTGCCTGGTCGACACGAACCGGGACAACCCCGACCGTCAGGTGCGGTTGAGCTTCCTCGGCGGCTCGTGACGGGGGACAAGGGACGGGGCCGGGGGCCGAGTGACGGGGGGCGAGGTGCGAGGGATACGGGCGTCGGTGCGAGGCCATCCCATAGGCCGACCCTGCTCCTCAAGCGGCTGGGCGCACGGGCCTCGGCGCGGGCGACGTAGTGGTCGTGTGCGCTCAGTCGACCTCGCGCGCCCTGGTCAGCTCTTCGGTAGTTGCTGCTCGAACCAGACGACCTTGCCCGTGCTCAGCATCGACGCCCCCCAACGGTAGGCGAGCCTGCTGACCAGGAACAGACCGCGGCCGCCTTCGTCACCGAGTGAGGCGTGCTGCATCCGGGGCACCTGGGGCGAGTCGTCGGTGACCTCGCAGCGCAGGACGTCCGTACGCAGCATCCGCAGGGCGACGGGACCCGAGGCGAAGCGCACGGCGTTCGTGACGACCTCGCTGACCATGAGTTCCGTCGGATCGAGCAGCGCCTCCAGTTTCCAGTGGCGCAGGGTGCCGCGGGTCAGCCCGCGGGCGTGTCCGACGGTGCGCGGGAGGGGATCGAGGTACCAGTGCCTGAAGCTGTCCTCGGGGAAGCCCTCGAACCGGGCGGCGAGCAGCGCGATGTCGTCGTCCCGGGCGCGCGGACCCAGGGTGCCCAGTACCTGGTCGCACAGCGTCTCCAGGGCGGGGGCGGCGCGTCCGGGGCCGCGCGCCTGGGGCGGGGCCTGGAGATGGACGCGCAGGGCCTCGACGCCCGAGCCCACATCCATGTCGCGCGACTCGACGAGGCCGTCGGTGTACTGGAGCAGTGTCGCGCCCGCGGGCGCGGGCATCTCCACCGCCTCGAAGCCGACCCCGCCGACGCCGATCGGGGCGCCGGGCGGGACCCGCAGCACCTCCACGCGGCCGTCCGGCTGGACGAGCAGGGCGGGCGGGTGGCCGGCGTTCGCCATCAGCAGCCGCTGCGTGATCGGGTCGTAGATCGCGTAGAGGCAGGTCGCTATGTGGTCGCTGCCGAGGCGCTGGGCCTGTTCGTCGAGGTGGTGCAGGACCTCGTCGGGAGCCAGGTCGAGCCCGGCCAGGGTCTGGACGATGGTGCGCAGCTGGCCCATGATCGCGGCGGACGTCATGGAGTGGCCCATGACATCGCCGACGACCAGCGCGACCCGGCTGCCGGGCAACGGGATCGCGTCGTACCAGTCGCCGCCGACCTGGGCGGTCTTCGAAGCGGGCAGGTACCGGCTGGCCAGCCGGACACCGGTGGGTTCGGGCAGCGACGAGGGCAGCATGGTGTGCTGGAGCGTGTCCGCGACGGAGGCCTCGTGTCCGTACATCACCGCCTTCTGGATGCCGAGGGCGGTGTGCGTCGCGAGCTGGGAGGAGACGAGCAGGTCGTCGCCGGTGAACGCGGGCCGGTCGCCGCCGCGCAGCAGCACGACGGCGCCCATGAGGTGGGGACGGCCGTGCAGCGGAGCGATGATCATTCTGCGTCCGGGCGGCAGGGCCTCCGGCGCCCCGCCCACGGGTCCGAGCAGCTCGGTCACCGCGGTCGCGATCCCCGGGGTGTCGCCGAAGGCGGGCCGCCCCGACAGCAGCAGTCGCGCGAGCCGGCCGGCGTCGACGACCTCCACACGCTCGGCCAGGTCCGCGCGCAGGGGGAGGCCCGGCGGGGAGCCCGAAGAGTGGTCCGGCCGAGGTCCCGGGGAGCGGCGGTCCGCGCTCGGCGGTCGCGGCGCCCGCTCGACGCTGTGCAGCTTCAGGACGACGGGGGCGGGGGACTTCTCGTCGCCGACCGGCAACGGATCGTGCAGGTGGATCAGGATGACGTCCGCGAACGCGGGAACGGCGGCCCGGCGCAGCTCCCGGAGGGTCTCGTCCAGATCCATCCGGCCCGCGATCCGGCGGGTCGCCACGTCGAGATACCGGAGCCGGTCCGCCTGCGGTCCGTCGCAGGCGGACGGTGGGCCCAGAGGGTGTCCCGCCACGGCACGCTCCCCCGCCCCGCCCGGCAGGCCGTCGGACCGCCGGCCGTTCCTGGTGGGGCTGTGCTGAGAAGTGCGGTGCTCCGTCACGCGTCCCGTCCCGTTTCAGGGGGTGCCGCGGTCCGCCGTGTCATTCCCTCGATCGATCATGAATGATCACGAATGACCATGAAAGTAACTCTTGCATGGGCATATCGGATTATTTCACAGTCGCTCTTTCGTGCTCGCGGAGTGCGGGTCGCGGACGTCCGCGTGCGGATCCCAGCCATCCATGCAGGGGAACACGGTTCGAACACGGGAGAACGCAGGGGCGGCGACCCCGCGGCGTGCCGTGTCGCACCGCCACCGCCACCGCCACCGCACCTCGACCGGCCCGCGATCCAACTGCTGCACACATCAACTGCCCTGCGTGGCATGGGCGCTGGCGGCAGCACCCCGGGTGCCGCGCCCGCGGACACCCGCGGTGCGCGGATCAGGAACGCTGGTCCTGGTCCTGGACTTGCTCCTGGACTCGGACGTGGACCGAGTCCTAGTCCTGCTCGGCGCGCTCGGCGTCCCGCTTCTTGAGGCGAGCCGTCTCCTTGCGGACCTCGGCCTGGGTGGAGCGCTCCTTCTCCAGCCACTCCGGCCCGCTGTCCTTGAGCGCCTCGATCTGCTCGGTGGTGAGGGCCTCCGTGACCCCGGCGCGCGCCAGGCCCGCGATGGAGACGCCCAGCTTCGACGCGACCACCGGGCGGGGGTGCGGGCCGTTGCGCCGCAGCTCCTGGAGCCACTCGGGCGGGTTCGCCTGGAGTTCGTTCAGCTCCGCGCGCGTGACGACACCCTCCTGGAACGCGGCGGGGGTGGCGGGGAGGTACACACCCAGCTTCTTCGCCGCCGTGGCGGCCTTCATCGTCTGGGCGGTCTGGTGCGACTTCATACTGTCCAGACTATCGGCCCAGGGCGAGACATCCGACCACAGCCGGTAGCCTTGCGGGGTGACAGGCTCGGAAGAATCCCCCTCGTTCCGGCTCGCGTACGTCCCCGGGGTGACACCCACCAAGTGGGTGCGGATCTGGAACGAGCGTCTGCCCGACATCCCCCTGGCTCTCCTCCAGGTCTCCGCCGCCGAGGCATCCGATGTGTTGCGCGGCGGCGACGCCGACGCGGGCGTCGTACGCCTCCCGGTCGACCGTACGGTGTTCAGCGCGATCCCCCTCTACACCGAGGCGACGGTGGTCGTGGTCCCCAAGGACCACCTCCTCACGGCGGCGGAAGAAGTGACCCTGGAGGACCTCGCGGACGAGGTCGTCTTCCATCCCCTCGACGACGTCCTCGGCTGGGAGCGGCCGCCGGGGCAGCCCGCCTTCGAGCGCCCCGCGACCACGGAGGACGCCGTCGAGCTGGTGGCGGCGGGCGTGGGCGTCCTGGTCGTGCCCCAGTCGCTGGCGCGCCTCCACCACCGGCGGGACCTCACCTACCGGCCGGTCGCCGACGCGCCCCAGTCGAGCGTCGTCCTGTCCTGGCCGGAGGAGGCCACCACCGATCTCGTCGAGGACTTCATCGGCATCGTCCGCGGCCGGACGGTCAACAGCACCCGCGGCCGCGGACAGTCCGCGCAGGAGCCGAAGCGCGAGCGTGGCGAGACGGGCGCCGGCGCACGGCGCAAGCCCGCCACGGGCAAGTCGGCCGGTGCCACCGGGAAGAAGGCCGGAGGCAGCGGCAAGAAGACCGGCGGCGCCGTGCGCGGCGGCCGCTCGGGCAGCCCCAAGTCCGGCGGCAGCGGCGGCGCCAAGCGCGGACGCCCCCGCCGCAGTCCATAAGCCCCGAGCCGAACGCGCGCGAGGTCCGGGACGCCGTGAAGTAGCCTCCGAGCGTCGGAATGCCTTCGGCCGTACGGCCGTTGACGGACCGTCACCCGGAATCCGGCCGTACCCGGAATCCGGCCGTCACCCGGAATCCGGCCGTCGCCGGGAGCGGCACCCGCAGCCGCGGTCCTGGTGGTCGGTGACGCCCTGGCCTGCCCGTGCCCTCGCGGCGATTCGTGCTCTGCGTGGGCGTCAGCGGGCGCCGGCGAGTTCAGCGGGTGCCGGATTCCGCCGACCGCACCAGCCAGTCGTACGCCGCCCGGGCCGTGAACTCCCGCTGCCCACCACGCAGGACGAGGTCCGCCGCGGCGAACCCCGGGTCGTCGGCCTGGGCGGCGAGGTACGGCACGGCGATGCAGCGCATCCCGGCCGCGCGCGCGGCGGCGGCTCCGGGTGCCGCGTCCTCCAGGACCACGCAGTCGGCCGGGGCCGCGCCCAGGCGGCGCGCAGCCTCGAGGAAGACGTCCGGAGCGGGCTTGCCGTGCGCGACCTCGTCGGCCGACACCACCGTGCGCAGGAACGCGTCCAGTCCCGTGCCGACCAGAATCGCCTCGATCGCCTCGGGCGAGGAGCCCGAGGCCACGGCCAGCGGGACGTTTTCGGCGGCGAGCAGTTCGACGAACGCGCGCATCTGCGGGTAGGCGGGGGTGGAGGCGCGGGCGAGCGCGAGATAGCGGAGGTTCATCGCGGCGAGGAGCTCGTCGGCCGGCGCCGACAGGCCGTACAGCTCCTTCCAGTGGGTGACCGTGTCCAGGGTGCTGATGCCGACGTACCGCTCGTGGTCCGCCCAGGCATAGTCCCGGACGCCGTGTTCGGCCAGGGTCTGTCGGCCGGCCTCGTAGTAGTTCGGCTCGCTGTCCACGAGAGTGCCGTCGAGATCGAAGATCACGGCGATGGCGTCGAGTTCGCTCATGGCGGGCGCTACCTCCCGGCGGCCGCGCGGCCGATCGACTCCACCAGCGGCAGCAGCCGGTGCGGCACCCGCTCGCGCAGCGCGACCTCGGTGCGGGTGCGGACCACGCCGGGCAGGCTGATGAGCTTCTGGATCACATCCTCCAGGTGGGCGTTGTCGCGCGCCACCACCCGGGTGAGCAGGTCTCCGCCGCCCGTGATCGAGAAGGCCTCCACGATCTCCGGTACGGCCGCCAGGGCCGCGCCCACGTCGTCCAGGTGGCCCTGGGTGACCTCGATGTGCACGAACGCCAGCACCGGGTGGCCCAGCGCGGCGGGGGAGAGCGCCGGGGCCGTACCGGTGATCACGCCGTCGCGTTCCAGCCGGTCGAGGCGGGCCTGGAGGGTGCCGCGCGCGACGCCGAGGATGCGGGCGTACTCCCGCACGCTGGTACGCGGCTGCGCGATCAGCAGCCGCAGGATGCGTGTGTCGAGCTCGTCCACGGCCATCGCGACCTCCCTGCCCTCCGCCGTCCCGCCGTCGATCGTCCGTCGGTCATTCGTGCGGCGGTCCCATTCCCCGCCGCCTCTTCCCGTGTCATTCGCCCCGTGATCACCGTTTCGTGATCATCGTCGACTGTACCAATGGCTCACAAAGCCGCAGATCGGGTGGGCCGGTCGACGTGGTCCGTTGGCTCTGTCGGCGAGCGACGGTGCCGAGCGGGACTGGGCCAATGGCGCAGTGGATCGGAGGTCACTTGAGCCACTGGCCATGAAGGTGCTCTGATGGACACGTCGATGGCGCTGCGGATCCCGCGGCGCCTTTTTCATGCCGGTGTCCGAGGGGGCGGTAAGCAGTGCTGAAGAGGGTGTTCATGGCCCCGGACCCGGGGCGGGTGCGGCTGCGTTTTGCCGCGCGGGCGGTCCTCGGCATCGGGCTCGCGGTCGTCGGCTGCGCCGTGGCCGGGCAGTCCCTCGCGAGCACCGTCACCGGCGGGCTCGCCGCGCTCCTCGCCCTCTTCACCGTCAGCGACGCCACGGTTCGCGGGCAGGCGGTCACCACCGCGCTGCTGCCCGCCGTCGGCCTGCCCGTCCTCGCGGCGGCGGCCCTGCTGCACGACCACCCCGTGGCCCGCGACCTGACCTTCCTCACCGTGGTCGGCGCGGGCGTGTACGCCCGCCGGTGGGGACCACGGGGGCACAGCCTGGGCGTGTTCGCGTTCATGACCTTCTTCATCGCGCAGTTTTTGCACGCGACCACCGGACAACTGCCCCGCCTGTACGCCGCCGTCGCCCTGTCCGTCCTCACCGCAGCGGCGGTACGTTTCGGGCTCTGGTGCTACGAGCGCCGGCTGCCCTCGGCCGCCGTGCCCGCGCCGCCCGGCGGCACCGGACTGGCTCGCGTGACCACGCGCCAGGCGGTCCAGGCGACCGCCGGCGCGGGCTTCGCGCTGGTCGTGGGCCAACTGGTGTCCGGGCAGCGCTGGTACTGGGCCGTCGGCGCCACCTGGTGGATCTTCGTCAACACCGCCTCCCGTGGCGAGACGCTGGTACGCGGCTTCCGGCGCGTCCTCGGCACCGTGATCGGCATCGGCCTGGGCCTGATCGTCGCCGTCCCGGTGAACGGGGCCGCCGCGCCCACGGCCGTACTCCTCGCCGTCTGTGTCTTCGGCATCTTCTACGCGGCCGCCGTCTCCTACACCTGGATGATGCTCTCGGTGACGCTCCTCGCCGGACTGCTCTACGGCACACTCGGCGTGCTCACCCCCGGCCTGCTCGCGCTACGGCTCACGGAGACCGCCGTGGGGGCGCTCGGCGCGGTCCTCGCGGTGCTGTTCGTCCTGCCCGTCACCACCCACGCCGTCACCGACGCCTGGATCCAGCGCGCGCTGCGCTGCGTCCACGCCTGCACCGCGGAGGCCGCCGCCCGGCTCTCCGGCGCCGACCACGCGGACCCGGGCCGGCGCGTCGCCGAACTGGAGCAGCTGCTCGGCCGGGTCCGGCTCTCGGTGGCCCCGCTCGTGCACCCGCTGAACCCGATGGCCGACCGCAAGCGGCGCGCCCGCCAGGTGCTCGCCCTGCTGGACGACTGCGCCCGCGAGACACGCGGCCTGGTCACCGTCGCCGCCGATCCGGAGGCCTCCCACGACGCCCGCCTGGCCGCCGCGTGCTGGCGGGTGGAGGCCGCGGTGGAAGCACTCACGCAGCGTGGCGCCGACGAAACGAAACCCCTCTTCACCGCCGCCCACCCGCCCTCGGCCGAGCCCGCGCTGGTCCACCTCCACGGTCTGGAACGCGCCCTCGCCGAACTCGCCACACCGTTGCGCACCCCGTCGGGTTCGCCACTGGTCGGAGCCTGAACGGCCGACCCCCTTCGGCGGCTACGGCTACGGCTACGGCTACGGCTACGGATGCGGCTACGGCTTCAGGCGCGGCTGGTGTCGCCGCGCGCGCGGTATTTGTCCGGGGGCGGTGGACCCTCCGGGGAAGTCCGCGGGGCCGTCGCCCGGCGCCCGCAGCGCGGCTCGTGACCGCTGCCGTCGGCTCGGTGCGGGCGCTCCCGGCGGGTCCGGGCCGGGCCGCGGAACCCGGGCGCGACATGGCCGAAGAGCTGGTCTAGACCGCTCGTGATCGACTGCTACCGTCACGTCCGACAGGTGCGCGCGACGAGAGGGGACAGCGGTGACAGACGGCGGCAGGCGGCAGCGGCGGGCGTTCATCGGGTCGTTCACGGCGGCCGGGGGCCGAGGGCTCGTGACGGCGGCCGTGGACGCGGACAGTGGCGCGCTGACGGTGCTCGGCGCCATCGACGGCGTACCCGACCCCTCCTACCTGGCCCTGTCCGACGACGGGCACACCCTGTACGCGGTGAGTGAGACGGCCGAGGGCGCGGTGGTCGCCTACCGCGTGGACGGCGACAAGGTGGCGCAGGTCGGGCCGCCGGTCCTGGTCGGCGGCAGCGGTCCCACCCACCTCAGCGTCTTCGACGGGCACGTGCTGACCGCCAACTACGGCTCGGGCAGCGTCAGTGCCGTACCCGTACGTCCCGACGGTAGCCTCGCCCCGGCCGCGTCCGGAGTGCTGGGGCACACCGGATCCGGCCCGCACACGCGCCGCCAGCAGGGCCCGCACGCCCATCAGGTGCAGCCCGACCCGAGCGGGAGGTGGGCCGTCAGCGTCGACCTCGGCACGGACTCGGTGCGGGCGTGCACGCTCAGCGACGGCACGCCCGTACTGCACCGGGAGACCGCCCTGCGGCCCGGCTCCGGTCCACGGCACCTCGCCTTCCACCCGAACGGTTCGTACGCCTACGTGCTGAACGAACTGACGCCGACCGTCACCGTCTGCCGCTGGGACGCCGCGAACGGGGTGCTGAAGCCGCTGGCCGAGACCCAGGTGCTGCCCGGCGCCCCCGCCGGGGACGCCTACCCCTCGGGCATCGTCGTCTCGCCCGACGGCCGCTTCGTGTGGACCGCCACCCGCGGTGAGGACGTGCTGTCCGTGCTCGCCGTCCAGGGCGAGGAACTTCGGCCGGTCGGCACGGTCCCCAGCGGCGGCCACTGGCCCCGCGCCCTCGCCGAGGCGGGCGGATTCCTGTACGTCGCGAACGAACGCTCCGGCGACGTGACCTGGTTCTCCGTCGACCCGGAGACGGGCGTGCCGCGTCGCGGCGGCGCCGTCGAGGTCCCGGCGGCGTCCTGCGTGGTCCTCGACTGAGTTCCGACGAATCGTTCTGGTCGCTCCGCCGATCCGCTTGTTCCGGACGTTCCGGTTGCAGCGGTAGCTCTGGTGAGCTCCGGTCGCTCCGGGAACGGCGAGAGGGCCTGCTCCGGCGTGCGGAGCGGGCCCTCTCGGCGTTTCGCCGTCTTCCGGTCCGGCTCAGTGGGCCGGCGTGCTCTGGGCCTGCTGCGGGGCGATACCCAGGGCCGACGTGTACTTGGCCAGGGCCAGCTTGCCGATGGCCGGGTAGGGGCCGAGCGCCTCGGCGGCGGAGCAGCCGGCTTCCCGTGCCGCGTCCTCGACCAGGGAGGCGTCGATCTCCGGGCCGATCAGGTACGGCGCCAGCGCCAGCTGCTGCGAGCCCGAACCGCGCAGCTGCTCGGCGACGGAGGCGATCGAACCCTCCTGGTCCAGGGCCGCCGCCATCACCGGCACGGCCAGTCGCGCGGCGAGCAGCATGCCGGTGATCCCGGCGGCCTGCACGGCCTCCTCGCCACCGACCGACGCCAGGATGATGCCGTCCGCGGCGGTCGCCACGGTGAACAGACGGGCGCGGTCCGCACGGGCGAGGCCCGCCTCGGACAGACGTACGTGCAGCGCCTCCGCGAGCAGCGGGTGCGGGCCGAGGACGTCGGTCAGCTCGGCCGCGATCCGGCTCTCCATCACGGCCTGGCGGACCTGGCGCAGCAGGCTGCTGTCCGGGCCGGCCAGCAGGGGCACGACGACGGCCACCGGACCGTCGGGCTCCTTGACGTCCGCACCGGCGGCGAGGGCCTGCTCGTAGCGGGCGGTGCGCTCGTCGGCGGCGTGCGCGAGCACGGACTGGAGGGTCGGGAACTCCGCGTCGTCCCCGTCGAGGTACCCGATGCGGGCGTCGAGGCCGGGGAGCTCGGAGCGGGCGATGCTCACGACCTCCTCGGCGAGGCTACGCGTGGCGGCCGCGGGCGTTCCCGGCACCGCCAGGACAAGCGCGGGCGCGCCCTCGGGAGCCGCCAGCGGCTCGGGTCGGCGGTGCCGCCCGGGCTGGCGGGGGCGCGGCATTCGTACAGGCAGGCCGGACGCGGGCCCAGTGGGGGAGCTCATGGCGCCGCATGTTACTGGCTCATTGGGTTCCCCTGTTCGGGGAGGGTGCAGGTGAGCGGTATCCGTCCGGTTTTGTCTGATGAGTTACGTACGGATCAGAAGTGATCGGCATGACTTCCGGGCGACTTGTCCCTGACAGGGCTAATCCCCCTTTTGGTGAAGACGGACACCATTGTCCCGTCACTCGGCAGGGTGAGCGCGTCAGTTGCCAGGTCAGCGGCTGTGCGGACCGCATGGTGCGGTGGATCGCCGTCGACGGGCGTCCGGCGCGTAAGGGGTAGCTTTTGCGCCAGTTCGTGCTCCGGTGGGACGAGGAGGGGCGCGCCCCTCCTGAACGGGCCTTCGGGGAGCGCGATTCGGGGTCAGGGGTTCGGGGTTCGCCCGAGGGCGGCACGCGGCCGCCGCGGACTCGGCCGCCCGATCCACGCACCACTGCCGCTGGCATAGCCGCCCAGCGCACGCCCGCAGCTCGCCCATCGGAGCGGCCGGCCGCGCCCCGCCTCACCACACCCGAGCGACCTGCCGCGCCCCGACCCCCGCGCCGGAGGGCCCCACAGTTCGGCGCGCGGCACGTCGCCCCTGCCCGGTTCCGCGACGTCGGTCTTCGCCGGCAACTTGCGCAGCAACGGTGAGAGTTGCTCGATCAGGTGCTCCGGGGCGTCGCCCGGTCCGTCACGGCAGGCGCCAGTCCACGGGCTGGCCGCCCTGGCCGATCAAGAGGTCGTTGGCCCGGCTGAACGGGCGGGAGCCGAAGAACCCGCGGTCGGCCGACATGGGGGAGGGGTGGGCGGATTCCACCGACGGGAGCTGTCCGAGCAGCGGGCGCAGGTTGCGGGCGTCCCGGCCCCACAGGATGGACACCAACGGCTTTCCGCGTGCGGCCAGGGCCCGTATGGCCTGTTCGGTGACCTCCTCCCAGCCTTGCCCGCGGTGGGCGGCCGGCTTGCGCGGAGCGGTGGTGAGCGCCCTGTTGAGCAGCAGCACGCCCTGCTGGGTCCATGGCGTCAGATCGCCGTTGGAAGGCTGGGGCAGCCCCAGGTCGGTGTTCAGCTCCCGGTAGATGTTGATCAGGCTGCCCGGCAGCGGCCGCACCTCGGGCGCGACCGAGAAGGACAGCCCCACCGCATGGCCCGGGGTCGGATACGGGTCCTGCCCGACGATGAGGACGCGTACGTCGTCGAAGGGCTGTTGGAAGGCCCGTAGGACGTTCGCCCCGGCTGGGAGGTAGGTGCGTCCGGCGGCGATCTCCGCGCGCAGGAAGTCGCCCATCTCGGCGATCTTCCCGGCGACGGGTTCGAGGGCCTTCGCCCAGCCCGGTTCGAGGATTTCATGCAAAGGTCGTGGTGCCACGGCCGTCACCCTACTGCCGTACGCACGACGGCGATCAACCGGTGGCCAAGGCCGCACCGGGACGGCCCAACTGGCCTCTTCGCCAGATCCCTTGACCTCGGATCCCTTGACCTCATCGACCGCATCCTCCCCCTCCTCGCGCCGTCCCGTCCGGACGGCGACCGCGACCCGGACGCGCGGTGCGTCCGGCAAAGGCGCCTCGGCGACGGCGGATTCGGACGGACCGCCCGCCGTACGTGTCCGCCGCGAGCAGCGCCTCGGCCCTGCTGATCCCCTCCGCGAGATCGTCGTCCCAGACACCCGCCAGTCTGCACCCCGCCACTGACAGCCACCCCCTGTGAACGGCGTAGGCGCAGGTCACGGGGCGCGTGACGGTCGGGCGACGCCAGTCTGCGATGCTCCGCGGACAGCTTCCGGGCACTTTCGGACAGATGCCTGCGCGAGTGATGGGTCCCGTGGGACCGTCGAGCCGGTGGACTCGCCCTGAGCATCGTGGCCGCATCGCCCGTATGGGAGGGCGGTCGGGGGATGTTCGTGCGCTCACGAGGAGGAAGCCTTCGATGGCGTTCCGTGGTCCGAAGGTGTGGCTGTGGCGCTGGCGGCGCAATCCGCTCAGGCGTCGCGCCGACGCGATGGAGGCCTGGGTCGTGCTCGGGGCCTGGGCGGTCACCGTCCTCGCCGGAGTGCTCGCCGGTCTGACGGCGACCTGGTCCGTCGAGGACGGTCTGGCCCGCGAGCGCGAGGAGTGGCGCCCGGCGGTGGCACACCTCACCGAGAAGGCGCCCGGAACGGCTGGTGTGCACACCGGCACCGCCAGCGGAGACCGGGTATGGGGCAAGGCGGACTGGACCGCGGCGGACGGCACCGCGCACTCCGGGCTGGTTCGGGTCCGGCCCGGCAGCACCGCCGGCACACCGGTGGTGATCTGGACGGACCGTCAGGGTGGCATGGTGACCAGACCCGCCACCCCCGGCGAGGCCCAGGTGCGTTCATCGCTGGTCGGCGGGCTGGCCGGGGTCAGTACCGCGGCCGTGCCCTTCATCGCGTGCCGCGCCCTGCGCGCCCGTCTGGAACGCCGCCGCATGGACCAGTGGGATGTCGACTGGGCACGGTTCGACCCCCTCTGGGGACGCCAGACGGGCTGAAACCCGCGCTCACGCGGGCCTCAGGTCGGGCGGCCGTGCGGTGGACTCCAGGCGGGCCGTCGGCTCACTCCCCGCCCGGCAGCGCCCGGTTCAGGATCCCGTCTAGGTCCGCCGTGTCGGGCAGCGTGCCGAAGGCGTACCCCCAGTCGCCGCCCAGCCGGGTCGCGCAGAAGGCGTCGGCGACCGCGGGCGGGGCGTGCCGGACCAGCAGGGAGGCCTGGAGGGTGAGAGCCATCAGCTCGACCAGTCGGCGGGCACCGGTCGGCGACGCGTCGGCGAGCCTGCCCTTGAGCCTGCTGACGGCCGTGTCCAGCCGGGCGTCCGCTCCCTGGGCCAGGGCGAGTTCGGCGAACAGGGCGTCCGCGACGCCGGGCTCCCGCACGAGTGCCCGCAGCACGTCGAGGGCGTTGACGTTCCCCGAGCCCTCCCAGATCGACAGCAGGGGTGCCTCGCGGTAGTGCCGGGGCATGCCCGAGTCCTCCACATAGCCGTTGCCGCCCAGGCACTCCAGCGCCTCCGCCGTGAAAGCCGGGCCGCGCTTGGTGACCCAGTACTTGCCGACGGCCGTGGCGATCCGGCGGAACGTCCGCTCACCGGCGTCCCCGCGTACCGCCCGGTCGGCCGCGCCCGACAGCCGCAGAGTGAGGGTCGTCGCGGCCTCCGACTCCAACGCGAGGTCGGCCAGCACGTTGCGCATCAACGGCTGGTCCACCAGCCGCGCGCCGAACGCGCTGCGGTGCCGCACATGGTGTCCCGCCTCGACGAGCGTCTTGCGCATCAGCGTCGCCGACATCATCACGCAGTCCAGCCGCGTGCAGTTGACCATCTCGATGATGGTCTTGACGCCCTCTCCCTCGGGCCCGACCAGCCAGGCCACCGTCCCGTCGAACTCCGGCTCGGAGGAGGCGTTGGACCGGTTGCCCAGCTTGTCCTTCAGCCGCTGGATACGGAACGTGTTGCGGCTGCCGTCGGGCAGGACGCGCGGCACCAGGAAGCAGGACAGACCGTCTCCGGCCTGCGCCAGCACCAGGAACACATCGCACATCGGCGCCGAGGTGAACCACTTGTGCCCGCGCAGGGTGTACACACCGGGCTCGGCGGTGGGCGTCGCCACGGTCGTGTTCGTACGGACGTCCGAACCGCCCTGCTTCTCGGTCATCCCCATGCCGGCCAGCAGCCCGCGCTTCTCCGTCGGCACCCGGAGTCCGGGCTCGTACTCCCTGCTGGTCAGCAAGGGTTCATAGATCTTCGCCAGCTCCGGCTGGCGACGCAGCGCGGGCACGGCGGCGTACGTCATCGAGGTGGGACAGCCGTGCCCGGCCTCGGTGTGCCCCCACACCAGTCCGCTCGCCGTACGGACCACGTGGGCGCCGGGCCGCTCGTCCGCCCAGGGCGTGCCCGCGAGGCCCTCGGCGACCGCGGCCCCCATCAGGTGGTGCCAGCTGGGGTGGAAGTCGACCTCGTCGACGCGGTTGCCGTAGCGGTCGTGGGTGCGCAGTTCGGGCTCGTGGCGGTTGGCCAGCTCGCTCCACTCCTGCGCCTCGGCGCCGCCGGCCCGCAGCCCGAGCCTGCGGACGTCGTCCTCGGCCCACCCGGCGCCTTCCCGGCGCAGCCCCTCCAGCAGGGCCGTGTCGTCGGAGGCGTCGTACGGGGAGAGCGGAGGAGCCTGGTTGGTCACGTCGTGCGTGGCGCCCCGCGTGACGCCGGACCCGGCGCCGAAGGCGGCGTCGTCCGGCTGCGACCGGGGCTGCGTCGGAGGCTGGGGCTGCGACTGGGCGTGCGCGAGTATCGAGGCCATGCCCCCATGTTGCACCTCTGCTGCGGTCGTAGCAATACTGCAACAAGAGGACGCACGTACAGTACGTGCCCATGCGGATCAACGTGTCAGCGCAGCCCGGCGAGGTCGACCTGAGGCCGCTGTCCGCGCGCTCGGTCGTGCTGAGCCTGCTGCTCGGCGCTCATCCGCCCGAACTGCCCGTGCGAGACCTCGTCCAGGCGGTGGAGCCCTTCGGCGTCGGCGGGTCCACCCTGCGTGCCGCGCTGAGCAGGATGGTGGCCGCGGGCGATCTGCGCCGCACGGACGCCGTCTACGGTCTCAGCGACCGTCTGCTGTCCCGGCAGCGCCGTCAGGACGACGCCGTGCGTCCCCGCACGCGCGCGTGGAACGGTGACTGGGAGATGGTGGTCGTCACGGCGACCGGGCGCGGCCCCGCCGAACGCGCCGACCTGCGGTCCCGGTTGACCGCCCTGCGGCTTGCCGAGCTCCGCGAGGGGGTCTGGCTCCGGCCCGCCAATCTACGGCGCCCCCTGCCGGGTGACCTCACGCGGGTGGCCCAGCACTACACCGCCCGCCCCGACCTGCCCGTGACCGAACTGGCCGCGGACCTGTGGCCGTTGGAGGCCTGGGCCGGCACGGCCCGGTCCCTGCTCTCCCACGTGACCCGGGTGACCGGCACGGGCCGGCCGGCCGACCGGCTCACCGTCTTCGCGGCCCTGGTGCGCCACCTGCTCGCCGACCCCGTGCTGCCCGCCGAACTCCTCCCGGACGACTGGCCGGGCGCGGCCCTGCGGTCCGCGTACACGGGCTACCAGGGGGAGTTGGCGGACACGGTGCCGCAGCACGGCCGTCCGGAATGAGGTGCGGCGGCCGTACGACGCCCGGTGGCTCCGGTGTCGTACGCCGTCCGCCGATCACCTGTAGGTGATGTCCGAGGTCGCGTACTTGCAGTAGGTGCCGTCGGGGCCGGTGCCGTTCGTGGTCGGTTCCTTGCCCGTGTTGTTGCCGATGTACTTCTGGCAGGGAATGATCTTCTTGCCGCTGTCCCCGACGATCGTGATGCCCCGGAGGGTCGCGCTGTCGCCGTAGTTGGTGTTGATGCCGACGAGCCGGCTGCCCTTGTAGGTCGCCTCGATGGTGTTGAGGTTGATCGTCCGCTTGTGCTGCGTCCTGCAGTTGCCGCAGGACCGCACGAAGGTGCCGAAGGTCTGCGCCGCGAAGTTGGAGACGTTCAGCGTTCCGGCGCCGTTGAACTGGAACACCTTGTCACTGGCCTCCTTCGCGCCGCCGCCGGAGACGGTGTACACGTTGGACGACGACGAGCCCAGGAACGTCGCCGCGTCCTCGCCGACGTCCTCCCACCAGACGTTCTGGAGTGTGCAACTGCCCAGGCAGTGGATGCCGTCCGCGGCGGGGGCGCCGATGATGACGTTCTTCAGGACCGTGCCGGCGGCCAGTTCCAGGATCGGCCCCTGGTCCTCGTCCTGGCTGTCGCTGCCCAGGTCCCCGGTGCCGTAGAGGCGCTTCATCCCGTAGTCCTTGGTGCCGGAGACCGAGAGGGTGGCGGAGACGGCCTGACTGCCGTTGGCGGTGGGCCAGGTGGCGGCGGACGCGGGGGTGAGAAATCCTCCGGTCATGAGCATGCCAACCGAGAGGCCGACGGCGGCCAGGGAGCCGGTGACGGTGTGCCGACGGGCGTGTGGACGTGCTGGTGAAGTCATGTCCCGATGCCTGCTTCCGGATGGGGGGTGGTCAGATGACCCTGACGTCCTTGGCCGTGCCGCCTGTCACCGCCGACTTGAAGGCGGTCGCCGCGGCGGCTAAGGATCTCCGCAGAGGTGTGCGTGGGGGGAGAGTACGCATGCGAGTGCGTCCCTTCGGATGGCTGAGGAGCTCGTTCGATCACACAGGCGATCATGTAGCTGAACGATGTACGTCATGGCGAACTCTTGCGTGCGCTCAGCGGGCGCTTGGCCGCGTTTGTGATCGCGGGGTCAGTCACACTTCTGAACGGAACGTAGAGGGCAAGCGCTTTCTAGTCAACGCCTCACGCAGAACGTGTCCGGCCGCCCGGGCGACTCCTTCCGGGGTCTGCGCCGGCGCCCTTCGGGGGCCCTAGCCGATGTTCTTGTCGACGTTGCCCTTGCTGCTGCTTCCGTCGCTGTCGCTGTCGATGCCGTCCGTCGGGCCGCCCGTTGCGCCGACGGATGAACCGGCCTTGCTCGGCCAGTGGTTGAACAGCAGGTTCAGTGCGATCGCCGTCAGGCAGCCGGCGCTGATGCCGCTGTTCATCACCGTCTGGAACCAAGCGGGGAACTTCTCGTAGACCGTCGGCACTCCGACCGGCAGCAGGCCCACGGCCACCGATACCGCCACGACCGTCAGGTTGTGGTTGTCCTCGAAGTCGACCTGGGTCAGCGTCCGCAGCCCGCTCGCGGCGACCGTCCCGAACATCACCAGGCCCGCGCCGCCCAGCACCGGCGCCGGGATCGCCGCGACCACCGCACCGAGCTTGGGCAGCAGGCCGAGCAGGACCAGCATGCCGCCCGCCGCGGCGACGACCCAGCGGCTGCGCACCCGGGTCATGCCCACCAGACCCACGTTCTGCGCGTACGCGGTGTAGGGGAAGGTGTTGAAGACGCCGCCGAGGACGGTCGACAGGCCGTCGGCGCGCAGGCCGTCGGACAGGGAACGTGGCTCGACCTTGCGCCCGGTCAACTCGCCGACCGCGATCAGGTCACCGGTCGTCTCCGTCATGGTCACCAGCGCCACCACCAGCATCGAGATGATCGCCGAGGCCTCGAAGGCAGGCGCGCCGAAGTGGAACGGCGTGCTGATCCCGAGCCAGTTGGCATCCCCGACACCGTCGAAGTCCGTGAAACCGGACGGCACCGCGATCGCGAGCCCCACGGCGATGCCGATCAGCACCGCGATCCGGCTCAGGAACGCCGGTGCGAACCGCTGCACGCCCAGCACCACCGCGAGCACGAACCCGGCGAGCGCCAGGTTCTTCGGCTCCCCGAAGTCCTTCGAACCGGCTCCGCCCGCAGCCCAGTTGCCCGCCACCGGCAACAGCGAGACGCCGATGATCAGGATGACGGTGCCTGTGACCAGCGGTGGGAAGAAGCGCAGCAGCCTCCCGAAGACCGGTGCCAGCAGCAGGATCGCGAGCCCCGCGACGATCACCGAGCCGTAGATCGCGGGCAGGCCGCCACCCTTCGTGCCGATCAGCACCATCGGCGACACGGCGGCGAACGTGCAGCCCTGCATGATCGGCAGCCGCACACCGAAGCGCCAGAAACCCACGCACTGGATCAGCGTGGCGATGCCGCACACCAGCAGGTCGGCGGTGATCAGGTACGCCAGATCGGCCGGCGACAGCTTCATCGCGCCGCCCACGATCAACGGAACGGCGACCGCGCCCGCGTACATCGCGAGCACGTGCTGAAGCCCGAAGGCGGCCAGTCGGCGTACGGGTGGCACCTCGTCCACGGGATGTGTGGGACGCGCCGGATGTGGGGGACGTATCGATGCGGGCCTGGGCATGGGCGACTCCAGAACGGCGGCGAGGGGGGTGGCGACTTCCGGACAGCACGTGACCGTAGGCGGATTGAACGGTTTGTTGATTTCCGAGCTGTTGCCGCCGTGTGACCTGGCCGCCCGCCCTCGCCCCACTCCGCTAGCGAAGGTCCTGCGGAAGCGCCGGCGGGAGGTCCCGCGGAAGGGCCGGCGGGACGTCCGGTCGGAGGTCCGGTGGGAGGTTCTGCGCCAGGTCCGGCGGGAGTGGCGCGTTCGCCGCGGCCCGCAGGGACTCCCAGTCCGGCAGCTTGACGACACCCCGTCCGAGGGTGGCCCCGAGTGCGGACTCGGCGCGCTCGATGGCCTGCCAGCCCGCCCATTCGACCGGTTCGATCCCCTCGGCGCGCAGTGCCGTGAGGGGGTCCTCGGGCAGCTCCCGGTCCAGCAGCGCGGGGGCGTCCTCCAGCAGAGACGTCACTGTCTCCTTCGCGCACGGCCGGTTCGTGCCGATGACTCCCGTCGGGCCGCGCTTGATCCAGCCCGCCACGTACTCGCCCGGCGCCACGGCGCCCGCCCGCAGGACACGTCCGGCCAGATTCGGTACCGTGCCGCGTTCCGCGTCGAACGGCAGCCCCGCCAGCGGAACCCCGCGATAGCCCACCGACCGCAGCACCAGCTGCGCCTCGATGTCCTCGTACCGTCCGGTGCCCGTCACACCGCCGTGTCCGTCGGGCTCCGTGCGCTCGAAGCGCACCGCGCCCACGCGCCCGTCGGCGGCGCGAACTTCGACCGGCCGGAGGAAGAAGCGCAACCGGATCCTGCGCGCGGTCCGCCGGGGCGGCTGCTGCGCCCAGCCGCGCAGCACCTCCACGTTGCGGCGCTGGGCGGCCGGCAGGGCGGAGGGGTCGGTGTACGCCGGATCCGCGGCCAGCTCCGCGGGGTCCACCACGACCTCCGTGTCCGGCAGAGACCCCAGCTCGCGCAGCTCCTTGGTGGTGAAGCGGGCCTGGGAGGGTCCGCGCCGGCCCACCAGATGGATGTCGGCCACCTGGCTGCCGGCCAGGGCGGTCAGCGCGGCCTGCGGCATGTCGGTGGGGCTGAGCTCGGTCACGCCCCTGGCGAGCATCCGCGCGACGTCGACGGCGACGTTCCCCATGCCGACGACCACGGCCGAACGGGCGTCCGCCACGAAGGCGGCGTCGGTGGCGTCCGGATGGGCGCTGTACCAGGACACGAACTCCGTCGCCGACCAGCTGCCTGGAAGGTCCTCGCCCGGGATGCCCAGATGCCGGTCGGTGGCGGCGCCCACGCAGTACACGACCGCGTGGTAGAGCTCCCGCAGCCGCTCGGCCGGGATCCCGTCGGCGCCCACCCGCACTCCGCCGAGGAAGCGCACCCGTTCGTGCTCCAGGACCGTGCGCAGATTGTTCTGGAGCGACTTGATCTTCTCGTGGTCGGGCGCCACGCCGTAGCGCACCAGGCCGTACGGGCAGGGCAGTCGGTCGAGGACGTCGACGCGTACCCCGGGGTCTTCCTGGACGAGGCTCTGGGCGGTGTAGCACCCGCTCGGCCCGGAGCCGACGACGGCGACACGCAGCACGGCGTACTCCTTCTCCGAGGGCAGTGGGGGGATCGGAGGAGATCGATGACGTCTTCAGCATCGCACCGTGAGGGCTCCGCTGACAGGGTGCTGTGGCGTTCGGGGGCGCGCGTGTCCATTCGTATGGAATGTGATCATGCGGTTACGTTGCGTGTGTGCTAGAAGCATCCTTTCTTAATCTTTCCGGTCGTTCCGCCTCGGACGGCGCGGTGTCCGTGTGGCCCGCGTGGGAGGTACAGGAGGGGGAAGGCGCGACCGCCTGGCTGAACGTCCGGCTCGCCTTCGCCGACGGGGCCCGGGTCGACGCGCTCGCCGTGGTGGCCGACGGCTGTGTCTCGGTCGAGGACGTCCGGGCCCAGCCCGCGCTCTCCTTCGGCGACCTGACGGTGCTCGCGGACTGGATCGAGGGCCCGTTGTTCGAGGCCTGCGGGCTCGACGCCGACCCGGCGGAGGGGCTGGAGGACGGGACCGGCGAGACCGTCTTCGGGCCCGACGACACGGACGGCGGGTCGCGCCGGGCCCGCCCCGCGTGGCCGCGCGGGATCGAGGGGCGGTGGCTGGTCGCGCAGGAGTACCGGGCCGCCCAGGACGAGGGCGTCGACCCCGTCCACGCGGTGATGTGCGCGACCGGACACAGTCGCCGCCGGTCCCTCAGGCTGATCGCGCAGGCCCGGGACGCCGGCTATCTGACACCCCGCCACGCCCGGCGCTGACCGGGCCGGTGAGCGCACCTCGGCGTCGCCAAGCGATCCGCGCCGCATCGCGGGTCTTCGTGTGGTCGTCACCGCAGCACGCGTATCCGTGCGGTCCGCGCCCCCTCTCGCGTCCCCGTGCGGTCGTCACCGCGCCTCGCGCATCCGCCTGACCGTCACCCCATCGCGCGCATCCGCCTGACTGTCACCCCGTCGCGCGCATCGGGGTGGCCGTCACCCCGTCGCACGCATCCGCGCGGCCGTCACCCCATTTCACGCATCCGCGTGATCTCGCTCGTCTGCTGGGCGATCACGTCGTCCGCCATCTCCTCGATCCGGACGTTGTTGCCCTGGGCCTTCACGTCCGTGGCCATGGTGATCGCCCCCTCGTGGTGGGCGATCATCAGGCTGAGGAACAGCGTGTCGAAGGCCTTGCCCTTGGCCGCGCGCAGCTTCGTCAGCTGGGCCTCGGTCGCCATGCCGGGCATCGCGGCGTGCTCGTGTCCGGTTGTGCCGCCGTTCTTGGCGTAGGGCTTCAGCCAGCTCTCCATGACACTGATCTCCGGTCCCTGCGCGGCGGAGATCCGCTCGGCGAGCCGCTCGACGTTCGCCGACCGGGCACGTCCGGGGACGAGTGCGGTCATCTCCAGAGCCTGGGTGTGGTGCTCGATCATCCGGCGGGCGTAGGCGATGTCCGCCGCGTTCGGGGTGTCGTCGTCGGCGCGCTGCTGCGCCGCGTCCGCGGCGGACAGGGTCCGGTTCGCCTCGCCGGGCGCACCCGGCACGATCACCGAAGGCCCGTCCGCCCCGGCCTGCCGGGACTCGGCGTCGGAGCCCGAGTCGCAGCCCCCGAGCGCGAGTACGGCGAGCGCGGTCAACGCGGCCAGGGTGAGGGGCGTACGGGACGCGCGGCGGTAGAGCACAAGGACCTCCAGTGGCAGGCGGGTTGACGGGACCCCGGTGGTCATACGAGCGCCGGTGACTCATTCCGGCTGGTTCGCGCACACCACGGCGCATGACTCGGCATGGCGAACGCATTGCCCTCTATTGATGTGAGCATGGTAAAGACCATACTTCGGTGGAACGTGAACCGTTCCCGCGTGAACGGTGACCACGGCGACTAGGGAGGAAGCAGTGACCCTGTTGAACCATTCCCGAACGCGGCGCAGACGATTCGGAATCGCGGCGGCGGCGACCGGACTTCTGGCCGCACTGCTGACCGCGGTCCCGGCGGCCGCCACCCCCGACCCCGGGGACGGCCCGGCGGCGCGGACGGAGCTGTCCGCGAACGCGCAGGCCCAGGCGGCGCGGGCGATCGCCGACGGTGAGATACCGGGCCAGGACGAGATCGTCCACTCCGCCAACATCGAACACCTCGCGAACGTCCCCAAGGAGGCCTTCACCGGCCTCAACTCGGACCTCGCCTTCCAGGGCAGGTACGCCTTCGCCGGCAACTACGACGGCTTCCGCATCTTCGACCTGCGCAACCCGAAGGCGCCCAGGACGGTCGCCCAGGTGCTCTGCCCCGGCTCGCAGAACGACATCTCCGTCTCCGGCGACCTGCTGTTCCTGTCCACCGACTCCTCGCGCAGCGACAGCAGTTGCAACAGCACGACGCAGCCCGCGACCGAGAAGTCGTCGTGGGAGGGCATGAAGATCTTCGACATCAGCGACAAGACCAACCCGAAGTACGTCGCCGCCGTCGAGACCGCGTGCGGCTCGCACACGCACTCGCTGGTACCGGAGCGCAGGAACGTCTACATCTACGTCTCCTCGTACTCGCCGAGCGCCACCTACCCCGACTGCCAGCCGCCGCACGACGGCATCTCGGTCATCAAGGTGCCGCGCAAGGCCCCCGAGAAGGCCGCGTTGGTGAGCTTCCCCGTCCTCTTCCCCGGCGAAGGGCCGGACGGCGGCGGCAACCCGGGCTCGCCGACCAACCCCGGTGTCTCCAAGACGACCGGCTGCCACGACATCACGGTGCTGGCCGACAGGGACCTGGCCGCGGGCGCGTGCATGGGTGACGGCATCCTGTTCTCCATCAAGGACCCCGAGCACCCGAAGGTCATCGACCAGGTCCAGGACAACGTCAACTTCGCGTTCTGGCACTCGGCGACCTTCAACCAGAAGGCGAACAAGGTCGTTTTCACCGACGAACTCGGCGGTGGCGGTGCGGCCACCTGCAACGCGACCGTCGGCCCGAACCGAGGCGCCGACGGCATCTACGACATCGTCGGCAAGGGCGACCACCGCAAGCTCGTCTTCCGCGGCTACTACAAGATCCCCCGCCACCAGGCGGACTCCGAGAACTGCGTGGCCCACAACGGCTCGCTGATCCCGGTGAAGGGCAAGGACATCATGGTCCAGGCCTGGTACCAGGGTGGCGTCTCGGTCTGGGACTTCACCGACTCCGCCCACCCCAAGGAGATCGCCTACTTCGAGCGCGGCCCGCTGTCCACCACGCTCTCCATCGGCGGTTCGTGGTCGGCGTACTACTACAACGGCTACATCTACTCGAACGACATCGCCAAGGGCTTCGACGTCCTGAAGCTGAGCGACCGTCGTACGGATCCGGCGAAGCACGTCCGGCTGGACGAGCTCAACGTCCAGACGCAGCCGGACTACTTCGACTGACGAACGCCCGCCACTCCGGCCGACCGTCGGAGACGGCTACGACTTGTCGGCCGGCCGTTGTCCCGGCCGGTCGACAGGTTGCCCGGGGGGCCGGTTCACCGGCCGCTGATGCGGCTGGTCGACCTCCTGCCCCTCCGTGGCGAAGAAGCGTGAGAGATCCGACTCGACCGTCCCGCCGGACGCCTCGGTGTCCGGCGGGACGCCCATGTCCCAGTCCAGTCCGTAACGCTCGAACAGCTCGGCGCGCAGCGGGGTGATGGGCAGCGGCACGTTCGGCAGGACCATCGCGTAGACGGCGCCCATGAGCAGGGAGCGCAGCATCGGATAGTCGGCGTCCACGTTCTGTGAGCCGTGCCGGACCATGGTGTCGCGCAGCAGCTCGGCCAGCCGTTTCTGCTCCGGGCACTGCACGAAACCCTCGGCCTGCAACAGTCCCGCCATGTGCTGGCGCATCAGCACCGGTTGGTCCCGCGCCAGTCCCAGGACGGCGTCCACGGCGCGTGCCGTCCGCTCCCGGCCGTCCTCGGTGCGCGGTTCACGCTCCAGTGCCTCCTCCAGCGTGCGGTGCATCAGCCGGTGCACGGCCGACTGAACCAACTGGCGTTTGCCGGGGAAGTAGTACGAGACCAGGCCCCGCGCGGAACCGGCCCGGTCGGCTATGTCGCCGAGTGTCGTCGCGTCGTACCCGCGCTCCCGGACGAGTTCGACCGCCGCCTGCAGCAGACGTTCCCGGGAACGCCGCCGCAATTCTTCATTGACCGAGGCGCTGCGCGGGGACATGCTGGAACTCCTGCGTTGACTGGTTGGCAGCCAACTATACTCAACGCGTCCTGGCCGACCCCTGTTCGGGGTCATGCCGGGCTGTCGTCCGCCTCGGGCGACGCGGGGGATCGTCCGAGGCGGACGCTTTCTTCGCACTGGTAGTTGCCTGAGGCGATTTGCTCCGGATCCGAACTCCCGGGTGGGCGGCCCGGGGTCGGGGTCAGCCCGCCAGATCCAGCACCGGGCGCAGGCCGTCCGGACGCTCGGTCACGGGCAGATGGTCCACGAAGTGGACGCCGCAACCCAGGGCCGCCGCACCGCCGTCCGCGTGACGGTTGTCGCCCACCATGAGCGTGTCCCGCGGATCGGCGCCGAGCAACTCGCAGGCGGCGGCGAACAGTCGGGGGTCCGGCTTCTGGATGCCGTGTTCGTACGACAGGGCGTAGGCGTCCACGTACGGGTCGAGGCCGTGCTCGCGGAACACCGGGCGCAGGTCCCAGCCGATGTTGCTCACCACCCCCACGCCGATCCCGCGCTCGCGCAGTGCCCGCAGCACCTCGGCGGCGTCCGGATACGGCGCCCACGCGGCCGGAGCCATGTGCCGGTCGTACAGCGCCTCGTGCAACCCCGTCCCGGGCAGGGCGACCTGGCGGACCAGGCCGGTGTACGCGGCCCGGTGCAGCGCGGCGCTGACGTCCCTCGTCGCCCACGCCTCGGCGAGGTCCGCCGGGACGCGCGGCGGAAGGTCCCCGCCGGGCAGCGCTCCAACCGCTTCCAGGGCCCGGACGATCTTGGCCAACTCCGGTTCGGGAAGGCCGAGATCCGCCTCGGCGAGCACCGCGCGCAGCCAGGACTCGGTGGACTCGGCGCGGAAGAGGGTCCCGGAGAAGTCGAACAGAACGGCGGTCATGCCCGGACCCTACCCGGACCGCCGTCCGGCGCGAGGAGCCCGCGGCGCCGGCCGGTTCAGGGACGCGGGCAGCGATGTGCCGGAGAACGAGATGGCCGTTCCGGAGCACGTGCGGCCGTTCCGGAGACGTGAGGGCCGTTTCGGAGAACGCGATGGGTGGTGTGGGCGCGCGCGGTCGTTCAGCTCGGGTGTGCGCGGCCGTCGCGCCGCCGTTCGTACGCCCAGACCGCCAGCGCCACCACGAACGCGCCGAGCAGCCAGCCGCCGACGACGTCCGACGCCCAGTGGACGCCGAGCCACACCCGGGTCAGCCCGACGCCGATCACACTGAGCAGGGCCAGCGTGAGAGCCGTACGCCACAGGGCGCGGCCGGCGCCCCGGTCGTGGAGCAGCCACAGGAGGAGGCCGCAGACCACCGTGGCCGTCATGGCGTGACCCGACGGGAAGGCCGCGTAGTGGGCGGAGACGACGGGGTCGGGCCAGACGGGACGCGCCCGGTCCAGCGCCGCCTTGAGGGACTGCTGCACCAACAGGCCCACCGCGCACGTGACCAGCAGCCACACGGCGGTCCACCACGCCGAGTGCCGCCACACCAGCCACACCGCGACGGCCGCGGCCAGCAGGCGTATCGTCAGCGGGTCCCACACCCAGTCGCTCAGGATGCGCAACGTGTGCGTGAGACCGGGTTCGTCGACCGCCCAGCGGTGGGTGGCGCGGGCGATGTCGTGGTCGAGGGCGAGCAGGGGGAGCCATTCCGTCGCCACCAGGGTGCTCAGCAGCGCCGAGCACAGGGCCAGGACCAGTGCCGTCCCGGCGGGGGTGACGCGGCGCTCCGGCGGTCGGGGCGGGGCGGGCGCGTACGGGGTGGGCATGGAGAGATCCTCGCCGACCCATGGGGCGCGGGGCGAACTCCGCGGCCTGGAGTGTCGGCGATGACCTCGGGCGTCTGCGGCGACCTGGAGTATCGGCGACGAGCCGGAGTGTCGGCCACGAGGTGTCCGGCCGGTGCGCGGACCGGCCTCGCGGCTCCGTGGTCGGACCGGCTCTAACCCAGCGCGCGCAGCGCCGGTACGAACGTCACCAGGACCGGGACCACCGGTATCAGCGCCGCCGCCGCCGTCAGGCGCAGCCGGTGGACCGCGGTGAGCCGGGCCGGGGGAGTCAGGAGCCGGTCGACCCGTTGCGGGACGTGGGCGTGCGGGGTCGGCGCCGGGCCGAACACGCCGCGGTCCTCGTTGAGTTCGACCAGGGCGAGGGCCGTCGTCAGCCGGCCGAAGCGGCGCGAGGCCATGTCGTCGGCGGCCAGTTCGACCAGCCGGTGCATCTCGGCGCGGAACGCGGCGAACACCGGCACCTGCGGAAAACCCTCGGCCAGCGCGGCCGAGCAGTGCAGCAGCCAGTCGTGCCGGGCCTGCGCGTGGCCCTCCTCGTGGGCCAGCAGAGCGTCCAGCCGACGCCCCTTGAGCCGGCGCAGGGCGCCCGTGGTGACGACGAGCCGGGGTGCCGCGCCAGGCAGCCACCATGCCTCGGGCCGCTCGCCCTCCAGCACCACCAGCCGCTCGCCCGTCGGTTCCTCGCCGGGCAACATCGGGGCGCGTACGAGGAGTTCGGTCTTTCGGCGATGTCGCCTGAGCCGGGCTCGCGAGACCTCGCGGACCAGCATCGCGGCGCTCCACAGCCCGCCGCACGCCAGCACCACCGCGGTCGCGGCCGCCCAGGGCCCCGCCGCGCCGAGCGCGTACGCCTCCACCACCGCGCGGGGCGCGGGCCCGAACACATGCCCCCGCACCGCCTGCCAGGCCGCCGCGGCGCTCAGCGTCATCGACAGCGCGCAGCACAGCAGTACGGCCGCCACCACGCACTGCCAGACCCACAGGGCGACCACCGGTTCTCGGTCCGCCCAGTCCGCGCGGGCGAGCACCCGGGGGGCGAGGACGGCGGTCAGGGCGCCGAGCAGCAACAGTGCCGCGGGGACCATCATGGGAGCACCCTATGAGCGCCGCGTGGTCAGGGGTACGGGCTGCCACGGGAAGTGACGCAAGCAACGATCGTCGACTCGAGCAGCAATCGCCGCCGCAAGCAACGACGGCTGGCGACAGCAACGACCGCCGACGCAGGCGAGGATCGCGGATTCAGAGCGTCAGCAGCATCGCGACCATCCCGATCCCCATCGACAGCCGGCACGCCCGGGCCAGCTCCGGCCGGTCGCCCCAGCCCCCGGTCGTGGCGCCGGCCCCGGCGGGCAGCAGCCGGGCTCCGGAGAGCAGTACGTAGCCCGCGTAGTAGAGCAGCAGCGCACCCGTCACCAGCGGGAGCCCGGATCCGCCGGTTCCGTGGTGGTGTCCGGGGGAGGCGGCCATCGCGACCGCCATGTAGACCATGGCCGACGTTCCCACCAGGTGGTGCAGATGGTGTGCGTCGGCCCGTGCCGCCCACAGGGCGTGCAGGGCCGCCGCGCCGAAGACCACCGCGTAGCCGGGCCAGGCCCACGACGGCGGGCTGAACACCGTCGCCGGGACGGCCATCGCGGCCATGCCGAAGCCCATGAGCGCCTCACCGCCCGCGGCCCGGCGCTGTTCCTCGACCCTGCTGCGCATCCGCAGCAGGCAGTAGGCCCCGGTCGCCGCGCACAGCGCGACCAGCAGCCAGCCGGGCGAAGCCGGTCCGTGCACACGTGCCTCCCCGCTCGTACGGCTCGGACGTCCGGACGGTCGGGCGGCTCCCGAGCCGGTTCCGACGGTCGGTCAAGGGATGCCCGGGTCACGCGGAGCTCAAGCGAGCGCAATGTTGTACACGGGGAGCACTCGGCGAAGCACAGCAGGTCACCGGTGCGGCTGCCGGTCTCAAAATTAATTCTTTACAAGTAAAACACCGGTTAATCTTATACGTATGAGCAGTGCGCCCCCCACCCTCACCCCCGCCGCTCCACTCGTCCGGCGCCTCCCGCTGGCCGGTGTGCTGCGCCTCGGCCGGCCCTCGGACATCTGGTTCAAGCCCGCGCTGAGCGTGGTCGCCTCGGTCGCCCCGCCCAACCTGATCCTGCTCGCGCTCGGCCGGCTCGACCTGGCGATGTACACGATGGCCGGGTCCCTGTGCGCGCTGTACGCCCACAACCGCCCGTACGCCGCCCGGGCCCGCGTCCTGGCCCGGGTGGTGCTCGGCATGACCGGCGGTCTCGCCGTCGCGCTGGTCGCCGCCTCGCTGACCACGAACGCCGTCGTCCTCGTCACCGTCGGCGCGCTCCTGGCCGCCGTGCAGAAGGCCCTGTGCGACGCCACCCGGGTCGGCCCGCCGGGCAACGTGGTCCTCAGCTTCATCAGCTCCGCCTCCCTCTTCGTCCCGGGCGCCCTCGGTCAGGTGCCCGGGCACCTCGCCCTGGCCCTCGCGGCGGGGGCCTGGGCCTGGCTCGTCGGCATGGCCCCGGGACTCGTCCGCCCGCACGGCCCGGAGCGCCGCGCCACCGCGCAGGCCCTCGACGCCGCCGCCGCGTATGCCGCGACCAGGGGTTCTCGCACCGGTACCGGCACGGACAGGAACACGGACACCGACACCGGCACGGACACGGACACCGGCATCAGCACCGCTCAGGCCAAGGCCCGGGCCGCCGCGTCGGCGGCCCTGCACGCCGCCTGGCAGTCACTGCTCTCCGCCGGAGCCCGCTCCGAGACCCGGCGCGCACTCGAACGGCTCGTGGTCCGCGCCGAGGTCGCCCTCTCCGCGCCCGGCGACACCGACCCCGAGTCGCTGCGCGACCTGGCGCGCGCCCTGCGCGGGCGTGGCCCGGTACCGCGGGCCGACGACCTGGCCGAAGCCGTCGGCGAGCTCCTCGGCGTCGACGCCGAACTTGCCTCCGGGAAACGGCCGTTGTGGACCAGGCTCGGCCCGCTGACCCCGCTCGCCATGCGTACCGCCGTGGGTTGCGCCCTCGCCGGCTACGCCTCCCTCGCCCTCGGTGTCGGTCGTCCCTACTGGGCCCTGGTCACCGCGGCCTCCCTCTACCAGGCCAACGTCACCCTCACCTGGAGCCGGGCTGTCCAGCGCGTCGTCGGCAACCTCGTCGGTGTCCTCGTCTTCGCCGCACTGGTCCCGCTGGCCCACCTCCACCAGGCGGCGCTGGTGCTGTGCTGCGTCGCCCTCAACTTCGGTGCGGAGGCCCTGATCGGCCGGAACTACTGGCTCGGCAGCACCTGTGTGACCCCCATGGCGCTGCTCATCACCGAGTTCGCCCGGTTCCAGGACTCCGGCGAGCTGATCACCGAGCGGGTGCTGGACACCGTGGTCGGCGCGCTGACCGGCTTCGTCGCCGCGGTCGCCGTCACCAACCGGCGCTCGGGCGCCCGCCTCGAACAGGCGCTGACCGCCGCCGAACGCGCCCGCGACCACACCGCCCGGCTGCTCGCCGAGCCGCACTCCGCCTCCGGCGCACTGGACTCCGCCCGCCGCGCGCTGACCGGCGCCCTGGTCGACCTGCGCGCCACCGCGGACGCCGCGGCCGGCGAGTGGTGGCAGCGCGCACTGCCCCAGGAGCGGGTCGTGTTCGCCGAGCAGGCCGGACACCGTACGCTCGCGGCGACGGTCCGGCGCCAGGGACTGCACCTGGACGGGCGCACGAGCGGCAGAGCGGAGGACGTACGGCCATGACGCCGACGCAGGGACGACCGACGGACGGGCCCGGCACGACCGAAGGTGATGCCATGGGGGCGCGGTACGGGGACACCGTCGCCGCCGTCGTACGGCAGTGGCGGGCCGTGCACCCCGAGCTCGACACCGGGCCCATGGAGATCATCGGCCGGGTCAATCGCTGCGCGGCCCTGCTCCAGCAGGCCGAGGACGCTCCGCTGCGCCGGGCCGGACTGAGCCGTCCCGAGTTCGACCTGCTCGGCGCGCTGCGCCGCACCGGGCACGAGCTGACCCCGAGCGAGCTGGCCCGCGAGACCTTCTCCTCCGGCGCCGCCGTCACCAAACGACTCAAGCAGCTGACCGAGCGTGGCTTCGTGGAGCGCCGCGGCGACACCAGGGACCGCCGGGTCGCCCATGTCCGCCTCACGGAGAGCGGCCGCGCCCTGGTCGACGCGATCCTGCCCGAGCAACTCGCCTACGAGACGACCGTGCTGGAGGTGCTGGATCCGCCAAGACAGGGCGAACTCGCCACGCTGCTCGCCGAGTTGCTCGGCCGACTGGAGGGCCGGATGGGCGCGCTGCGCGCCTGACCGGCTCGTCCTGCCACCGCTCGACGACGACGTTCACCGCACCCGCGCCCTACGACACCGCGTACGCCGACTCGGGAGGGCGGCGCCCGCGCGGGCCACGGCGACACCTCGGGCCGCTCGCGCCAAGCGCGCCCCTTCTGGTCGACGCCGTCACCAAGGCCGCCGTCACGGGGATGTCTGAGGCCCCGGGCCTCGGCGGCGGACCAGGGGACGCGCTCGTTTCACCCCCCCATCCACCCGCCGACCCACCGACTTCGACGGCGTCGCCAGCAGCCCTCGCGGCAGGCGCACCGCGTGCGCCTCGGCGACCGACCGGTTGAGGGCGAGGGCGCCGGGTACGTGGGACGGCTCAGGGGCGGCGAAGCCACCGGAATACCTGCCCGGCTCAGGCTTCCGCTCCAGCCGGGGGGCCTAGGGGCCAGCCATCCGCGCCCGCAGGGTTCGCCGGGGGTGCGGTGTGCCGGGGGTGCTGAGGCACTCATCCTTCAGCGCCCACCGGAGCCCGCGGTGGGCGCAGGGGTGCCTGAAGCGGCTCAGCCTTCCGTGTCCGCTGGGGTGCCCGGACGCTCAGCCCTTCGCTCCGGCCGGGGGACTGAGTCGCGGCGCTCAGCCTTCCGCGCGTCGGAGGCCTGGAGCAGCCCGGCTCTGCGTGCCCGCAGGGGTGCCCGGAGCCGGATCAGCCTTCCGCGCCCGCAGGGACGCCGGGGGCGCCCTGCCGCTCCTGCCCGTGTCCGCCGTGGCTCAGCCTTCCGCGTGCCCCGGGGCTACTGGGACGCTCAGCCCTCCGCCCCGCCAGGGTGCCAGGAAGTGTTCCGTCCCCGCCCTCTGCCCCGCCAGGGTGCCAGGAAGGGCTCAGCCCTCCGCCCCGCCAGGACCCCGGAAGCGTTCAGCCCTCCGTGCCCCCCAGGTGGACGCCGAAGACCGCGCCCTGTGGATCCCGTAGCACCGCGATGCGCGGTCCCTGGGGCACGGAGGTGGGTTCCATGAGGACCGTGCCGCCCGCGGCCGTCGCCGTGGCCGCCGTCGCGTCCACGTCCCGCACCGCGAAGTACGGCAGCCAGTGCGGCGGCACCTCGGGCGGGAACTTGTCGTCCATCGTGATCATTCCGCCGAAGTCGGCGCCGTCGAGGCCCCACTGTGTGTAGTGCTCGGAGGCGTTCACGCTCCAGCCGAACACCGTGGTGTAGAAGTTCTCGGCTTGTTCCGGGGCGCGTGTCAGCAGTTCCACCCAGCCGAGCGCGCCCGGCTCGTTGAACAGCCCCGCGCCGGGGAAGGCGCGCGCCTGCCACAGCTGGAAGGGCGCGCCGCCCGGATCGAGGGCCACCGTGAAGCGGCCCGCGTCGAGCACGTCCATCGGCCCGACGAGGATCGTCCCGCCGGCCTCCGCCACCAGCCGCGCCGCGACGTCCGCGTCCGTCACGGCGAACGACACGTTCCACGCGACGGGCTGCGACTCCTGGTAGAGGGGCGACAGGGCGGCGACCGCCGTGTCACCGAGGTGCGCGACCGTGTAGCAGCCCGCCTCCTGCCGCGGATCCGTCTCGGCACGCCAGCCGAACAGCTCGGCGTAGAAGCGCTTCGCGCCCTCCAGGTCGCTGGTCCCCAGTTCGGTCCAGCAGGGTCCGCCGGGCATCGGCTTGTCGAGCTTCATGGCGTTCCTTCCGAAAGGAGACCCCTCCAGCACGCTAGCCCCGGCCCCGCAGGGCGTCCATCCGGACCTGCCTTGAGGGCCCAGCCCCTGCCGGCCGGAAGAACCATGACGGGACGAGGTACTCCTAGATGCCCGGTCGGTACCGCAGCGGATGGTCGGCCGGCACCTCCACCAGGACGATCCTGGTGCCGTCCGGATCCGCGATCCACATCTCGACCAGCCCCCACGGCTCCCGCACCGGCGGACGCGTGATCGTGACGTCCCGGGCGAGCAGCTCATCGTGCGCCGCTGTCACGTCCGCGACCTGGAGCCACAGCCGGGGCGGCGGCGACGCCGGGGCGTCCGACCGCCCGGAGAGCTCCAGGAAGCCGCCGCCGAGGAAGTAGACGGTGCCGCGCTCCGGGCCCGTACCGAACTCGCGGTAGACGGCGAGGCCCAGTTGCTCGCCGTAGAAGGCCCGGGAGCGTGCGGGGTCGGTGGGGCTCAGGAGGGTCCGGCTGCTGAGTACATGCACCATGCACCCGGAGCCTAGTGGCAGCGATACCCTCGTCCCTGCGAGCCGCGCCACAGATCGGAGACACCCGCCCATGGACACCGCCGCCGGACTCATCTTCCGCGACGCCACCGAGACCGACGTGGACGCGCTGGTCGCGCTCGTCGAGTCGGCGTACCGAGGCGACGCCAGCCGGGCCGGGTGGACCACCGAGGCGGACATCCTCGAAGGTCAGCGAACCGACCCGGAGGGTGTGCTGGCGGTCGTCGAGGCGCCCGACAGCCGGCTGCTGACGGTGGAGCGCGACGGCCGGATGGTCGCCTGCTGCCAGCTCGAGCACCGCGGCGACCACGCCTACTTCGGCATGTTCGCGGTCAGCCCCACCCAGCAGGGCGGCGGCCTCGGCAAGGCGGTCATCGCGGAGGCGGAGCGGCTGGCCCGTGCGACCTGGGGCGTCACGGAGATGCACATGACCGTCATCTCGGTGCGCGACGACCTCATCGCCTGGTACGAGCGCCGCGGCTACCGCCGTACGGGAAAGAAGAGTCCGTTCCCGTACGGCGACGAGCGTTTCGGCGTTCCGCAGCGCGACGACCTGGAGTTCGAGCTGCTGGTCAAGGAGCTCGTCTAGGACCTGCCCGGCCGTCAGGCCGTGAAGCGGCCCGTGCGTTTGATGTCCGGATGGTCGGTGGTCGCACCGTCCAGTTGCAGGGCGCGTACGAGCCGCAGGTGGTCCTGGGTGTTCACCACCCAGCCGATGACCTTCAGGTTCGCCTCCCGCGCCTGCTCCACGACCTCCAGCGTGAGGCGGCGGATGTCGAGGCAGAGGGTCGAGGCCCCGACGTCGACGGCCCGGCGCACGATGTCGGGGCCGTAGCGGCCGCCGATGAGCGCGGTCCGTACGCCCGGGACCAGGCGGGAGATCTCCGCGATCGCCTCGTCGTGGAACGAGGACACCTCCACGCGTCCCAGCAGGTCCCGTCCGGTCATCACCCCGGCCAGCACCCGGGCCGCCGCCACGTCCTTGATCTCGGCCTGGAGCGGTGACCGCACCGCGTCCAGGACCTCCTCGAAGACCGGGACCCGTTCACCGAGACCCGCGTCCAGGGCGCGCAGCTCGGCGAGGGTCTTCTCGGCGATCGGGCCTGAGCCGTCGGTCGTGCGATCCACGTCCGCGTCGTGCATGACGACGAGGGCGCCGTCCTTGCTCAGGTGCAGATCGAGTTCGATGACGTCGAGGCCGGCCTGCTGGGCGGCGACGAAGGAACGGAGGGTGTTCTCGGGCTCGACACCCATGACCCCGCGATGACCGATGGTAAGGAAGTTCAAGGCTCAACTCGCTTCCGTCGACGGCGGCTCGGCACGCGCGCGGACCGGAGCGGACGGCCCTGTCCACGCGGCAGAGCCGCAGCCTAGTGGCCCCGCCCCGCGATGTACCCGCTCGTACACAGGGCATTGGTGTGGCGTGCGGGCCGGAAGCGGCGTGGAGCGTCGAGAGCGCTCACTCGGGCGTGGGCGAGTCCCTCGGTGATCGACCCCACGCGGTGGCCGGATCCCGCCCTTGGGACCCGGGTGTGCCCGGAACGGGAAGGGGTAGCGGAAGTGTGTGCCGCTCTCATGTCCGGCAGGAAAAAGTGCGGTGACATGTGGGGCGCGCAGGATAATTTCCCGGGTACCCCCTTGCTGGGAGAAACCCCGTATGTATACGGTCTTCATACGCGAGGTTCTCCCGTGGAGGATGGGACATGACGGAAATTCTTGTGCAGGTGGGTACGGAGGAGCGGGTTCCTCCCGTGAGCAGGGTGGTTGAGCACCCGGCATGGCCCGTGCTCAAGGATGCCGTGGAGCAGATCCGGCCATGGCAGTCGAAGGACGGATCGATCGATTTCGACGCCGAGGGCGCCCCCGGTCCGGCCGAGGTGGAACTCGTCGTCCGGCGTGTCGGAGACGCCGTCGAGGAGCTCTCGCCGCTGCTGGCGCACGACGCCGCGTACCACGAGGCGCTCGTCAAGGACCTGCGCCGCTGGGCGGACGGCGGCTTCCGGGTGCCGGACTTCCTCGACTCGCTGCTGGCCTTCCAGCCGGCCGCGCACCGCGAGGACGGCCTCCAGCACCTGGTCGTCTTCCCGATGTACACGCAGAACGGCAACCCCGACCGCAACCTCGAGGCCGTCGTGCTGCGCATGGTCTGGCCCGACTGGCTGGCCGAGCTGGAGCGCACCCGCTACGACAACCCGCTCTTCTGCGGCATCACGTTCGAGGACTTCACGGCCGGCTACGACACCAACTCCGCCGTCCTGTTCCCCGAGACGATCGCCGTGCGCGAGGCCCCCGAGCGCTTCACCTGGGGCGGGATCTTCTGTGACCGCGAGGCCGCGCGCTTCCGCCGGGTCACCGACGCCGCCGTCGGGATACTCGGCCTGGAGCTGCCCGCGGACATCGCCGCGATGGTCCACGACCAGAAGCGCTCCGAGGAGGCCTTCGTCCTGTGGGACATGGTCCACGACCGCACCCACAGCCACGGCGACCTCCCCTTCGACCCGTTCATGATCAAGCAGCGCCAGCCGTTCTGGATGTACGGCCTGGAGGAGCTGCGCTGCGACCTCACCGCCTTCAAGGAGGCCGTGAAGCTGGAGGCCGACGGCGTCCCGCAGGCCCGTGACGTGCAGTACGCGGTGCTCTTCGACCGGATGTTCCGCTTCCCGGTCACCGGCGAGCGCGTGCGCAACTACGACGGCCTCGGCGGCCAGCTGCTCTTCGCCTACCTGCACAAGCACGACGTCGTCCGCTGGACCGACAACAAGCTGCACATCGACTGGCAGCGCGCCCCGCAGGTCACCAACCAGCTGTGCGCCGACATCGAGCAGCTGTACCGCGACGGCATCGACCGCCCGAAGCTGGTGCACTGGTTCGCCGGCTACGAGCTGGTCTCCACCTATCTCGCTCCGCACCCGGGCTCCAAGTGGGCCAAGGGTCCGGACGCCCTGGATCTGTCCCAGCCGCCGCGCCGGCTCGTGGACGACGTGCTTCCGGACGAGTTTCCGCTGAGCATGTTCTATGAGGCACTCTCCAAGAAGCTGAAGAACGTGATCGCCTCCACCAGGGGCATCACGGCGGACGGTGCCGAGCGGGCCGCCGCGTGAGGGACCGCGATACCGAGAACACTGCTCAGGAGGCGCGCATGGTGGGGAACGGGGTTCTCAGCGGAGCTGTGATCACGGTGGCCGGAGCGGGCGGCCCGGCCGGCCGGGCCGCCATGGTGCGCCTCGCCGACGCGGGCGCGACCGTCATCGGCGCGGACAACGACCCGGAGCGCCTGGCGGAAGCCGTGGACGAGGCGCGCTACGGGCACGGCGGGGCCACCGTCATCGGCGAGACGGTCGACCTGCTCGACCTCGAGTCGACCCGCGAGTGGGCTCTGCACGTCGAGAAGGACTTCGGGCGCGTCGACGGCGTGGTCCACCTCGTCGGCGGCTGGCGCGGCAGCGAGACCTTCGCCAAGACGAATCTCCACGACTGGGACCTGCTGGAGATGCTGCTCATCCGTACCGTGCAGCACACCTCCCTCGCCTTCCATGAGGCGTTGCAGCGCAGCGAGCGCGGCCGGTACGTCCTGATCAGCGCGGCGGGCGCGAGCAGCCCCACCGCGGGCAACGCCGCCTACGCCGCCGCCAAGGCCGCCGCCGAGGCGTGGACCCTCGCGCTGGCCGACTACTTCCGCAAGGCGGGGGGCGAGAGCGGGCCGACGTCCGCTGCTGCCATCCTGGTCGTGAAGGCACTGGTGCACGACGCGATGCGCGCCGAGCGACCCAACGCGAAGTTCGCGGGCTTCACGGACGTCAAGGACCTGGCCGACGCCATCGTCGACGTGTGGAGCAAGCCCGCCGCCGAAGTGAACGGACAACGTCTGTGGCTGACCGAGAAGCCGTGAACCCTCCGAAGACCGACGCACGGCGCCATCACGACCCGGAGATCCGCGGTTTCGCCAGTGACAACTACGCCGGAGCCCATCCGGAGGTGATGGCCGCCCTGGCCGTGGCCAACGGCGGCCATCAGGTCGCGTACGGCGAGGACGACTACACCGAGAACCTCCAGCGGATCATCCGCAGCCACTTCGGGGCCTCGGCCGAGGCGTTCCCCGTCTTCAACGGCACCGGCGCGAACGTCGTCGCGCTCCAGGCGGTCACCGACCGCTGGGGCGCGGTGATCTGCGCCGAGAGCGCGCACATCAACGTCGACGAGGGCGGCGC
The DNA here is from genome assembly GCF_053593435.1 of Streptomyces sp. NPDC002306. Taxonomy (NCBI): domain Bacteria; kingdom Bacillati; phylum Actinomycetota; class Actinomycetes; order Kitasatosporales; family Streptomycetaceae; genus Streptomyces; species Streptomyces sp. NPDC002306. Next base: position 340,465 of record NZ_JBSFCK010000006.1, on the reverse strand, counting down.
CCCGGAGCGGATGGGCGGCCTGAAGCTGCTCACCGTGCCGACGCCGGACGGCAAGCTCACGCCCGAGCTGATCGACCGGCAGGCGTACGGCTGGGACGACGAGCACCGGGCGATGCCGCAGGTCGTGTCGATCACCCAGAGCACCGAGCTGGGCACGCTCTACACCCCCGACGAGATCCGCGCGATCTGCGACCACGCGCACGCCCACGGCATGCGGGTCCACCTGGACGGCTCCCGGATAGCCAACGCGGCCGCGTCGCTCGACGTGCCCATGCGGACGTTCACCAACGCGGTGGGCGTCGACATCCTCTCCCTGGGCGGGACGAAGAACGGCGCGCTGTTCGGCGAGGCGGTCGTGGTCCTCGACCCGGACGCCGTCAGCCACATGAAGCACCTGCGCAAGCTGTCCATGCAGCTCGCGTCCAAGATGCGCTTCGTGTCGGTGCAGTTGGAGGCACTGCTCGCCAAGGACCTGTGGCTGCGCAACGCCCGCCACGCCAACGAGATGGCCCAGCGGCTGGCCGAGGGCGTCCGCGCGGTGCACGGTGTGGAGATCCTGCACCCGGTGCAGGCCAACGGCGTCTTCGCCCGGCTGCCGCACGACGTGAGTGAGCGCCTCCAGAAGCGCTTCCGCTTCTACTTCTGGGACGAGGCGGCCGGCGACGTGCGCTGGATGTGCGCGTTCGACACGACCGAGGACGACGTGGACGCGTTCGTCGCGGCCCTCAAGGAAGAGATGGCGCGCTAGCCCGGCAGGCAAGGACGCGAGAGGCGCACCGGCACAGGCCGGTGTGCATAGATATGCGGCCACCCGAAAAGTAATTGACGCTCGGGTGGTCGCATTCCTATGCTCTGCCGCCATGGAGCTGATCCAGGAAACTCCCGACCTGTCCGCCTACTTGGCCGCCGACGAGACCATCGACCATCATCACCCGCTGGTCCGGGGAACGGCCGCCCGCCTCGCCCGGGAGAGCGCGGACTCGTATGGCTATGCGCGGGCCGCTTTCGAGTTCGTCCGCGACACCGTCCCGCACTCCCAGGACTCCGGTGACCCGCGGGTCACCTGGCGCGCCTCCGACGTCCTGGAGCGGCGTACCGGCATCTGTCACGCCAAGGCCCACGCGCTGACCGCGCTGCTGCGCGCCGAGGGCATCCCGACGGCGCTCTGCTACCAGCGACTGGCGGACGACGACGGCGGGTACGTGGTGCACGGACTGGTCGCCGTGCGGCTGGACGGGGCCTGGCATCGGCAGGATCCGCGGGGCAACAAACCGGGTGTGGACGCGCGGTTCTCCCTCCACGGGGAGCGCCTGGCCTTCACGGTCGACCCGGAGTCCAATGAGGTGGACTATCCGGTCCTGTACGCTGAACCGCATCCGGTCGTGCTGAGCGCCCTGCGGGCCGCCCCCGACCGGTCGTTTCTCCGCAAGACGCTCCCGACCGCACTCCGAGGCAGGCGATGACCCCCTCCCTGACCGTGTCCGACGAGGTGCGCGCCCTCGCGCCCGGCTTCACGCCCCTCGCCGTGGAGGCGCACGGACTGCGCAACGGGCCCAGCACGGACGCCAGTGCGGCACTCCTCGACGACGCGGTCCGTCGGCTCGCCGTCCGGCTGGAGGGACGCGCGCCGCACGAGGACCCGCACATGGCGGCCTGGCGGGAGGTCTACACGGCGTTCGGGTCGAAGCCGTCCCGCACCCGCAACTCGGCGGAGGCGCTGGCCAGAAGGGCCCTGTCGGACGCGGGCCTGCCACGCGTCAACCTGCTCGTCGACCTCTACAACGCCGTCAGCGTCGCCCACCTCATCCCCGTCGGGGGCGAGGACATCGACCAGGTGCGGGGCGGGATGCGCCTCGTGCGCGCCGTCGGTGACGAGGATTTCGTGACCGACGCCGGCGGTACGCGAACCGTGGAACACCCGGACACCGGCGAGGTGGTGTGGTGCGACGAGGCGGGAGTGACCTGCCGGCGCTGGAACTGGCGCCAGGGCCCGCGCACGCGGCTCACCGGGACGACGACCTCGGGCATCTTCCTGCTGGAGGGCATGGCCCCGATGCCGCTGTCCGGCGTCGAGGCCGCCGCGGCCGAACTCGTCGAACTGCTGGAGAAGTTCAGCCCGGGGGTACAGACCGCCGTCCGTCGCGCGGATGAGTGAGCGCGGCCGTCCCGACGACACCCGCCCCGCCGTACGGCGTACCCGGCAAGGAACTCCACCCGCGCGGCCCGAGCCCGCGGGACCCGGGCCGACCGGACCTCAGCGGGCCTCGGCCGCCCGGACCTCTTCCGGTGTCGGCGCCGTGCCGCCCAGGTGTGCCGGCATCCACCAGGTGTCCTCGGGGCCCTTGGGGCGTACCGGATAGGCGCGCTGGGCGGCCTCCAGCAACTCCTGGACCCGCTCGCGCAGCCGGCGGGTGATGGCGCCCGCGTACTGGTCGCGGGGGGCCTCCACCGGCTCGCCGACGCGGATGGTGATCGGGGTGTGGCTGCGCTTGAAGTTGCGTGGCTGGCCCTTGGTCCACAGTCGCTGCGTGCCCCACACGGCCATCGGGATCAGCGGGACGCCCGCCTCCTGGGCCAGCCGGGCGGCACCCGACTTGAAGCTCTTGAGGGTGAACGACTGCGAGATGGTCGCCTCCGGGAAGACCCCCACGATCTCACCGGACTTCAGCGAGTCCAGGGCGTGCGCGTACGCCGCGTCACCCTGCTTGCGGTCCACGGGAATATGCTTCATGCCCCGCATCAGCGGACCGGAGATCCGGTGCCGGAAGACCGACTCCTTCGCCATGAAGCGAACGAGACGTTTCTGCGGGAGCGCGGCCAGACCGTCGAAGATGAAGTCCAGATAACTGATGTGATTGCTCACCAGCACGGCGCCGCCCGAGCGCGGGATGTTCTCCGACCCCTTGCAGTCGATCTTGAGGTCCCACGCCTTGAACAGGGTGCGCGCGAGACCGACGACGGGACGGTAGACCAGTTCAGCCATGGACGGAGTGGACCCTTCCTTCTCTGTCTGGGAAGGGATCTCCCAGCGGCAAACTTACGCAGCCGTAGGTTTACGGCATCCCGCAGATCGTGCCCGAAGAACGGCCGGGGAGCCAGTCCTGGTGCCCGGGTCCGGCGAGATCCTCGTCACGTCGGCCGCATGATCCACCTGCGCTTTTAAACTGCCTTTACTGCGCGCGGATCGTGACGCACCGGACGAGAAGGTACAACTCACGGGCCGGGCCGTACGTCAACGGCGCGCGGAATGAGGAGGCTCGCGGTTCTCCGCGGCCTGGCGTTCGCACCCGGCCCGTAGTGCCGGGGAATCTTCGCGGCCGCACGGGCGCTGTGCGAAGGAGGACCGGACGTAGGGAAGACGAGTGCCGCGGCGGCGGTGGGGCGGGAGGGTGTGCGTGCACGGGCGCGACGACGAAAGGCGGCTCGGGGCCGACCGGTTGGGCGGCGAACTCGGAGAGCGTGCCACGCTCGTGCAGTTCTCCAGCGCCTTCTGCGCGCCCTGCCGGGCCACCCGGCGGGTCCTCGGCGAGGTCGTCCGGCTGGTCCCGGGCGTGGCCCACGTCGAGATCGACGCGGAGGCGCACCTGGAGCTGGTCCGCGAACTCGGCATCCTCAAGACCCCGACCGTGCTGGTCCTCGACGCGGCCGGGCGCGTCGTGCGGCGGGCCACCGGCCAACCGCGCACGGCGGACGTCATCGCGGCGCTCGGGGTGGCGATGGAGGGGTGACGGGGCGAACGGTGAGGCATCTCCCATATGCCGGGACGCACTTGACTGCGCGTACCACCTATCGTCAGCCTGACTGTATGCCTACGGAACTCCTTCTCGTCGGGCGGGTCCACGTCGACCTCGCCCGCACCGCGAGCGCGCGCTGTCCGGGCTGTTGAGCAGTCACGGCCCCGCTCGTCCCCGCCCGCAGAAGGACATCCCCATGACGGCCATGCCCGGTCTCGGTAACCCCCGGCTCGCCTCGCCCGACCTGCTGCGCTCCGTCTTCCGGCGGCACGCGGCGGGTGTGGCGGTGATCACCGCGCGCGGTGACGCCGGCCCCGTCGGCTTCACCGCCACCTCCCTCACCTCCGTCTCCGCCGAACCCCCGTTGCTCTCCTTCGGCATCAACACCGGTGCCTCCAGCTGGCCCGCGATATCCGCGGCAGCCCACGTCGGCGTGCACATCCTGGGGGAGCATCAGCAGGAGCTGGCCGCCACCTTCGCGCGCAGCGGTGCCGACCGGTTCGGCGCGCCGACGGCCTGGTACGACGGGCCCGAGGGGGTCCCCGTCCTCGGCGACGTCTCCGCCTGGCTGGTGTGCCGGGTCGTCACCCGGGTGCCCGCGGGTGACCACCGCATCGTCCTGGGCGAGGTCGTCCTCGGCGATTCCACGGGGCCCGGCGGGCCGCTCGTCTACCACCAGGGCCGGTTCAACGCACTGCGTGACTGATCACGCGGGGGTGCCCCTGCGAAGCCGTCGGATTCCGATTACGCTGCGTTGCACAGGTCACAGTTCAAAGCGCTTGCTTAGCGGGAACGAACTGGGTGTACTGACGAGTAATATTTCGCTCGGGGCGCGGGCCGCTCCGAGCGGGAACGGCCGCTTGGGGCGCCTATGCTGCCTGCAAGTAGGCAGCCGAAGAAGAGACGATGCAGTAGGAGAGCCGGCGTGAGCTTGAGGATCGTTGTCACTGTGAAGTACGTGCCCGACGCCACTGGCGACCGGCACTTCGCCGATGACCTGACCGTCGACCGGGACGACGTGGACGGTCTGCTCTCCGAGCTCGACGAGTACGCGGTCGAGCAGGCGCTGCAGATCTCCGAGAACTCGGACGACGACGTGGAGATCACCGTTCTGACGGTGGGCCCGGAGGACGCCAAGGACGCGCTGCGCAAGGCGCTGTCGATGGGCGCCGACAAGGCGATCCACGTCGAGGACGACGACCTGCACGGCACGGACGTCATCGGCACCTCCCTGGTCCTGGCCAAGGCCATCGAGAAGGCCGGCTTCGACCTGGTGATCTCCGGCATGGCCTCCACCGACGGCACCGCAGGCGTGGTCCCGGCACTGCTGGCCGAGCGTCTGGGCGTCCCGCAGGTCACCCTGCTGTCCGAGGTGTCGGTCGAGGACGGCACCGTCAAGGGCCGCCGGGACGGCGACGCCGCCTCCGAGCAGCTCGAGGCCGCCCTGCCGGCCGTCGTGTCGGTCACCGACCAGTCGGGCGAGGCGCGTTACCCGTCCTTCAAGGGCATCATGGCGGCGAAGAAGAAGCCGGTGGAGGCCTGGGACCTGTCCGACCTCGAGATCGACGCCGAGGAGGTCGGCCTCGACGGCGCCTGGACGAAGGTCGACGCCGCGGCCGCGCGCCCCGCGCGCACCGCCGGCACGATCGTCAAGGACGAGGGCGAGGGCGGCAAGCAGCTCGCCGAGTTCCTCGCGGGCCAGAAGTTCATCTGAGGCCCGCAGCCGCTGACCGCCCCTCAACTCATCCACGCAGGAGAGCAATCCCATGGCTGAAGTCCTCGTCTACGTCGACCACGTGGACGGTGCCGTCCGCAAGCCCACCCTGGAGCTGCTGACGCTCGCCCGTCGCATCGGCGAGCCCGTCGCCGTCGCGCTGGGCGCCGGTGCCGAGAACACCGCCGCCGCGCTCGCCGAGCACGGCGCGGTGAAGGTCCTCACGCACGACGCCGCCGAGTACGCCGACTACCTCGTCGTACCGAAGGTGGAGGCGCTCCAGGCCGCCTACGAGGCCGTCTCCCCGGCCGCCGTCCTGGTGCCGTCCTCCGCCGAGGGCAAGGAGATCGCCGCCCGCCTGGCGCTGCGCATCGGCTCCGGCATCATCACCGACGCCGTCGACCTGGAGGCCGGCGACGAGGGCCCGGTGGCCACGCAGTCGGTGTTCGCCGCGTCCTTCACCACCAAGACCCGGGTCGCCAAGGGCACCCCGGTCATCACGGTCAAGCCGAACTCGGCCGCCGTCGAGGCCGCCCCGGCCGCCGGCGCGGTGGAGGCGCTGTCCGTCTCCTTCTCCGACAAGGCCACCGGCACCAAGGTCACCGGCCGCACGCCGCGTGAGTCGACCGGCCGCCCGGAGCTGACCGAGGCCGCGATCGTGGTCTCCGGCGGCCGTGGCGTGAACGGCGCCGAGAACTTCGGCATCATCGAGGCGCTCGCCGACTCGCTCGGTGCCGCCGTCGGCGCCTCCCGCGCCGCGGTGGACGCGGGCTGGTACCCGCACACCAACCAGGTCGGCCAGACCGGCAAGTCCGTCTCGCCGCAGCTGTACATCGCCTCCGGCATCTCCGGCGCGATCCAGCACCGCGCCGGTATGCAGACCTCGAAGACCATCGTGGCCATCAACAAGGACGCCGAGGCCCCGATCTTCGACCTGGTCGACTACGGCGTCGTCGGCGACCTGTTCGACGTCGTCCCGCAGCTCACCGACGAGGTCAAGACCCGCAAGGGCTGATCACCGTCCGGCTGTACGAGGCCCCCGTGACCGCACCGGTCACGGGGGCCTCGGCCTGTTCCGGGCCGGGCCCGGTCCGGCTCAGCCCAGGCTCAGCGAGGCGAGCACCGGCAGGTGGTCGCTCGGGTACTGGCCGTCGACCCAGAAGGCGTCGACCGACGCCCGGTGGACCGTCACCTCCGGTGTCGCCAGGATCCAGTCGATGCGCCCACCGTCCGGCGTCAGCGGGCCGTACGCGTGGAACGTCCCGTAGGCGGGGCCGCGCCGCCGGGCGGCGTCCCAGGTGTCGACGAGACCGGCGCCCAGCAGGGTGTCGTAGGCCGTGCTGTCGTGGGCGACGGCGTTGAAGTCGCCGGTGAGCAGGACCGGCACGGAGCGGCCGAGGGCGGTGACCCGCTCGGCGATGAGCGTGGCGGCACGCGCGCGTGCGTACGCGCTGCGGTGGTCGAGGTGGGTGTTGAGCACGTGGAACTGCCGTCCCGCGGCCCGCAGGTCGCGGAAGCGGACCCGCGTGACCAGGCGCGGGAAGGCGGCGCCCCAGGTGTTGGAGCCGGGCACGTCGGGGGTGTCGGACAGCCGGAAGGTGGTGTGCTCGACCGGGGCGAGCCGACGGGTGTCGTAGAAGACGGCCACCGACTCCTCGCGACCGTGTCCGGGGGTGCCGAGCCAGGCGTAGTGCGGCCCGAGGTCCGCGCCGATGTCGCTCAACTGGGGGAGCTGGCCCTCCTGGGTGCCGATGATGTGCGGGGCCGCCCTGCTCAGCAGCGCGCGCATCACCGGGCGCCGGTCGGCCCAGCTGTTGGGCTCGGCGGTACCGGCGACGCGCAGGTTGAACGTCATGACGTCCAGCGGGGGGACGGGCTGCCGCCGCGGCACCGGCGTGGGTCCCTCGGGGGTGTCCTCGTCCCGGTCCTCGTCGCGCGCCTCGGAGGCCCGTACCGACCCCAGCAGGGGCAGGGCGGCCACGGCGGCCACGATGGTTCTCAGCCCCTCCCGCCGCGTGGGCCCATTGGTGCTCGCCATGTGTTCCCCTCCCCTTGGGAGTCAGGATGAAGGGAAGATCGCTTGTACGGAAGAGGGCGCGCGGCGCGGTGAACCGCGAGGGGCCGGGCCGTGGGCAGGGTGTTGACCCGCGGGAAGCATGACGGATAGCTTCCTTCAACGGATTGTTGATTCCGTGGTGCGGAAAATGGAGGCTGTGCGATGGGTCAGGGCCGACAGGAGCAGGTGACGACGAGCCTCGCGGGCGCGGTCAGTGAGGAGATCAGCGCGTCCCTCGCGCCGATCGACGCCGAGCTGGAACGCACCTACCCCGGCGACCCCGGCACCCGCCAGCCCGTCCACACCGTCTACGTCCCCGGCGACGTCTTCGCGGCCGACACGATCCGCTCCTGGGGCGACCGGGCGCTGGCCGCCCTCGACGAACACGCGCCCGACGCGGCCTCCCTCGCCGCCGTCCTCGGCCTCGGCGACGACCTCGCCGAACCCGTGTACGCGCGCGTGCGCGCCAAGCTGGAGCGCGAGCCGATCGAGGACCTGCGTGTCGACTTCGAGGACGGCTACGGGCCCCGCCCGGACGCCGAGGAGGACGGAGCGGCCGCCCGCGCGGCCCGGCTGGTCGCCGGGGCGTACGCCGACGGTACGGCCGCCCCGTACATGGGCATCCGCATGAAGTGCATGGAGGCGGCCGTGCGCGACCGGGGGATCCGCACCCTCGACATCTTCCTCACCGGCCTGGCGGAGGCCGGGGGACTGCCCGACGGGCTGGTGCTGACCCTGCCCAAGGTCACCTACCCCGAGCAGGTCACCGCCATGGTGCGGCTCCTGGAGGCCTTCGAGAAGGCGCGCGGCGTCGAGCCCGGCCGGATCGGCTTCGAGATCCAGATCGAGACCAGCCAGTCCGTCCTCGGCGCCGACGGCACCGCCACCGTCGCCCGAATGATCCGGGCCGCCGAGGGCCGCGCCACCGGCCTGCACTACGGCACCTTCGACTACAGCGCCTGCCTCGGCGTCTCCGCCGCCCACCAGGCGAGCGACCACCCCGCCGCCGACCACGCCAAGGCGGTCATGCAGGTCGCGGCGGCGGGCACGGGCGTCCGCGTCTCGGACGGCTCCACCAACGTGCTCCCGGTCGGCCCGACCGCGCAGGTCCACGCCGCCTGGCGGCTGCACTACGGCCTCACCCGGCGCGCCCTCGCCCGCGCCTACTACCAGGGCTGGGACATGCACCCCGGCCACCTCCCCACCCGCTACGCGGCCGTCTTCGCCTTCTACCGCGAGGGCTTCGCGCAGGCGGCGGCCCGGCTCGCCCGCTACGCCGACCGGGCCGGCGGCGATGTCATGGACGAGCCCGCGACCGCCAAGGCCCTCAGCGGCTACCTGCTGCGCGGGCTCGACTGCGGCGCCCTGGACCTCGCCGAGGTGACCGGCGCGACCGGGCTCACCCGGGCCGAGCTGGACGGCTTCGCGGCACCGCGGCGGGGCGGCCTGACCGCGTCCGCCGGGTAGGCGGCGGGGGACGGCCGCGACACCGGCACCCGGGGCCCGTGAGTGACCCTCACGACGAAGCCGACCGACTTCGCCGACGGCCTCTACGACGAGGGTCACCCGGGCCCCGCGGGTGATCCTCACGACGAGACCGCCCGACTCCGCCGACGACCTCTAGGACGAGGGCAGCGGTGGCGCGCCGGTTCCCGGCCGGCCGTCCTGCCGCGCGCCCACGAACCTCTCCAGACCGGACGCGGTCACCCGCCGCTCCTCCGTGAGCAGCCAGGTGCCCCGCGCGCACAGCCCGGCGTCGGCGCGGGCCCGAGCGCAGAAGTCCTCGGCCGTGTCGCCGAACAGTTCCCTCAACCGCGCGGACGCCAGTAGGAGTTCGTCGATCAGCGCACGCTGGCCGGGGTGCTCGCGCGGGGCGCCGGCGCCGTCGTGCAGGACGCCGTGGCGGTTGACGTAGACGTGGGCGCCGGGCAGTGGCTCGCCCGTCTCCAGCTCGATGCGCACCTCGGTCCGGGGCAGCCACGCGCGGTCGTAGTTGCCGCCCGGCACCGGCACCCCCTCGCTCGCGTCGACGACGGCCAACTGCTCGGCGTCCAGCCAGATGACGAACAACTCACGGACGGCGCCCGGAGCTTCGAAGGGCGAAGCGGAGACGTACCCCATGCGGCTGACGTGCGCGGAGACGCCCACGCCGACGCCCGTGACCCGGGTACGCACCATCGGGACGGGCGAGGTGATCCCGAACTCCGCCATCTTGTGGCGCAGTTGCGCCGGGCAGGCGTTGGAGCCGACGGACAGCACCGGGGTGCGGTCGTCGTGGGTGAGCCGGTCCAGGGGCAGCAGCCGGTCGCCGGCGAGCAGCCCCGAGGCCGCGGGCCAGGCGCCGGGATAGGTCAGTGGATGGTCACGCGGCGCCTCGGCCAGTCCCAGGGCCCCGAGCGTACGGTCGTCCACGGGCCGCTCAGTCCGACGGCGGCAGCTCGCCCGAGCCGCGGGTGATCAGCCGGGTCGGCAGCTCGATCCGGTCCGGCACGATCAGGGAGCCGTCCAGCTGGCGGAAGAGACGCTCGGCGGCCGTGCGGCCGAGCGCGGCCGCGTCCTGGGCGACGACGGTGAGGCCCGGGTGCAGCAGATCGGCGAGCTCGATGTCGTCGAACCCGACGAGGGCCACCTGACGGGTCTGCTCGGCGAGCACCCGGATCACGGTGACGGTCACCCGGTTGTTGCCCGTGAAGACCGCGGTGACGGCGGAGGGGCCGCGCAGCATCTCCTCGGCGGCCTCACGCACCCGCACCGGGTCGGTGTTGCCCAGGGACATCCAGGAATCCTCGACGGATATGCCGGCGTCCTCCATGGCGGCCCGGTAGCCGCGCAGCCGCTCGGCGGCCGTGTGGATGCGGGGCATGTCGCCGATGAAGCCGATCCGGCGGTGTCCGTGGGCGATCAGGTGGGCGACGCCGTCACGGGCACCGCCGTAGTTGTCGGACAGCACGACGTCGGCGTCGATCTTCCCGGCCGGACGGTCCACGAAGACCGTGGCGACGCCGGCCCGGATCTCCTGCTCCAGATAACGGTGGTCGTCGCCCGCCGGAATGACGACCAGTCCGTCCACCCGGCGCGCGCACAGCGCCAGCGCCAGTTCCTGCTCCCGGTCGGGGTCCTCCGCGCTGGAGCCGTTGATCAGCAGGGCGCCGTGCGCGCGGGCCACCTCCTCGACCGCGCGGCTGAGCGGGCCGTAGAACGGGTCGGCGAGATCCTCCAGCACCAGGCCGATGCTCGCGGTGCGCCCCTTGCGCAGCACCCGTGCGCTGTCGTTGCGCCGGAAGCCCAGGGAGTCGATCGCCTCCTGGACCCGGCGTTCGGTCTCCGGGGTGACACCCTGCTCGCCGTTGACCACACGGGAGACCGTCTTGAGCCCGACCCCCGCTCGTGCGGCCACGTCCTTCATCGTGGGACGATTGCCGTAGCGGTTCTCGGATCGGCGGGGCGTGTCGGGCACGGTGCGAGGTCCTGTCCTGTCGGCCACGGGAGAATGCGTCGGTCCATGGGCATGTATGAGGATGTGGCGTCGAGCATAGGGCCTGGACAACGTTGTCAGGTGCGGGAGAGACTGTCCACCGCAATCTCCGGACCAGGTCCCCCAACCGATGGACCGGCGAGCCCTTTTCCCATGGTTGACGGGGAGATCCCACACTCATGCACACCGACCTCGTGGCCGCGCTCGACATCGGCGGCACCAAGATCGCCGGAGCGCTGGTCGACGGCCACGGCGCGATCCTGGTGCGCGCGCAGCGCCCGACACCCTCGCAGGAGTCCGGCGACATCGTGATGCGGGCCGTCGAGGAGGTCCTCGGCGAGCTGAGGGCGGCGCCGCTGTGGGAGCGCGCGCACGCCATCGGCATCGGCAGCGCGGGCCCGGTGGACGCCTCCGCGGGCACGGTGAGCCCGGTGAACGTACCCGGCTGGCGCGACTTCCCGCTCGTCGAGCGGGTCCGGGCGAAGGCCGGGGAGCACCTGCCCGTCGAGCTCATCGGCGACGGCGTGGCGATCACGGCGGCCGAGCACTGGCAGGGCGCGGCCCGCGGCCATGACAACGCGCTGTGCATGGTGGTCTCGACCGGCGTCGGCGGCGGCCTGGTTCTCAACGGACAGCTCCACTCCGGCCCCACCGGCAACGCCGGCCACATCGGTCACATCAGTGTGGACCTGGACGGCGATCTGTGCCCGTGCGGTGCGCGCGGGTGCGTCGAGCGCATCGCCAGCGGGCCCAACATCGCCCGCCGTGCCCTGGAGAACGGCTGGCGTCCCGGGCCCGACGGGGACACCTCCGCCGCCGCGGTGGCCGCCGCGGCCCGGGCCGGGGACCCCGTCGCCGTCGCCTCCTTCGAACGGGCCGCGCAGGCGCTGGCCGCCGGGATCGCCGCCACCGCGACGCTCGTCGAGATCGACATCGCCGTCGTCGGCGGCGGCGTGGGCAAGGCGGGGGACGTGCTCTTCGCGCCGCTGCGCAAGGCCCTCGGCGACTACGCGACCCTGTCCTTCGTCCAGCGCCTGACCGTGGCCCCGGCCCAGATGGGTACGGACGCCGGCCTGGTCGGCGCAGCCGCGGCGGCGCTCGCGGGGCGGGCGGGCACGGCGGCGGGCGTCTGAGAGCCCGCGCCGGCCGCGCGAGCGTTCAGGCGCGCGACGGGCGGGCGGTCCCCGTCGTCCGGGGCGTGCGCGGGGTGGGGCCCGAGGTGTCGGCGTGGTGTTCCCGTCGTGGGGCCCGAGTTGTCGGCGTGGTGTTCCCGTCGTGGGGCCCGAGGTGTCGGCGTGGCGTTCCCGTCGTGGGGCCCGAGGTGTCCGCGTGGTGTTCCCGTCGTGGGGCCGGGACGCGTCGGCGCCGTTCCTGGCGTGCGCCCGTCCGGGGTGTGGGTGCGTCCGTGCCGTTCCCGGCGTGCGCCGTCCGGGGTGTGGGCGTGACCCCGTAGCCCCTTGCCCAGTTGAGCCGGGCATGAAGAAGCGCAGCATGCTTGCCATCGCCTCCCTCGCCACCGGGTTCGTCGTCGCCGCGATCACCCCGTCCCATGGGGCGGGCGCCGACGACCTGGGCGACCTGCACGTGGGGGACACCGTCAGCACCCTCGACCACACCATCGCCGCTGACAGCCTGAACGGCGGGGAGAAAGCCCTCGGCCAGAGCGACTGACGGGCCCGGGCGGAGCGACCGTCGGACCGGACCCGTCGAGAACGACTGACGCCTCAGCCGGAACGGCCGACGGACCCGTCGAGAACGGCTGACGCCCCGGCCCGAACGACCGACGGACGCGGCGGCCGGCCGGGGGCCGGGCCGCCCGTGCGGATCGGCCCCGCCGCGGCACAGGGCGCCGGAGCACCCTCACCGGGGCTCCGGGCCTGTGCACGCGCACCCTCAACTGGGGCTGGTTTCCGTGGCAGGGTGGAGCGGGCAAGCCACAGGGGGCCAACAGAAGAGGGGGAACCGTGATCGTCTGGATCAACGGTGCGTTCGGTGCGGGGAAGACCACAACCGCACGGGAACTGATCGAACTGATCCCGAACAGCACGCTCTTCGACCCCGAGGTCATCGGCGCGGCACTCACGCACCTGCTGCCGACCAAACACCTCGCCGAGGTCGGCGACTTCCAGGACCTGCCGATCTGGCGACGGCTCGTGATCGACACCGCGGCCGCGATGCTCGCCGAGCTCGGCGGCACCCTGGTGGTCCCGATGACCCTGCTGCGCCAGGAGTACCGCGACGAGATCTTCGGCGGCCTCGCCGCTCGCCGGATCGCGGTACGCCATGTCCTCCTGGCCCCGGCGGAAACGATCCTGCGCGAGCGCATCGCCGCCCGGGAGGTCCCGCCGGACCTGCCCGACGGGGAGATGCGGGTACGCCAGTGGTGCTACGACCACATCGAGCCCTACCGCCTCGCCCTCGCCGGCTGGCTCACCGCCGACGCCCACCTTGTCGACACCAGCGCCCTCACCCCGTACGAGACGGCCGCCCGGATCGCTGAGGCCGTCGGCAACGGTGCCGTGGCCACCTGCGACATCGTACAGACACCGGAACCCACGGCCGAGACGGTCGCCGCCGGGGTGCTGCTCTTCGACGAGGAGGACCGGGTCCTGCTCGTCGACCCGACCTACAAGGCCGGCTGGGAGTTTCCCGGCGGCGTCGTCGAACCCGGCGAGGCGCCCGCGCGGGCCGGGGTGCGCGAGGTGGCGGAGGAGACCGGGATACGGCTCGACGACCTGCCCCGCCTGCTCGTCGTCGACTGGGAGCGGCCGGTACCGCCCGGCTACGGCGGCCTGCGCCTCCTCTTCGACGGCGGCCGGCTCGACGCGGACCGGGCCGCGGGGCTGCTGCTGCCCGGACCCGAACTGCGCGGCTGGCGCTTCGTCACCGAACAGGAGGCCGCCGACCTGCTCCCGCCGGTCCGCCACGAACGGCTGCGCTGGGCCCTGCGCGCCAAGGAACGCGGGGCGGCGCTCTACCTGGAGGCGGGGACACCCGTCGGCGGCTGACACCTGACGGGGTTCGTACGTTCGCCGCCGGGGCGGACGTACGAACTCCCGTGCACCGTGCCGTATGACTCCTGCGCTACAGGCGAAACGGTTCAGCCGGCCGCGTAGTTGCGCAGGAACAGCGCCTCCGCCACCGACAGCCGCTCCAGCTCCTCGGGGGACACGCTCTCGTTCACGGCGTGGATCTGCGCCTCCGGCTCACTCAGGCCGATGAGCAGGATCTCGGCGTTCGGGTAGAGGGACGCCAGCGTGTTGCACAGGGGGATCGAGCCGCCCTGGCCGGCGTACTGCATCTCCTGCCCGGGGTAGGCCACGGCCATCGCCTCGGCCATCGCCGCGTACGCCGGGCTCGTCGTGTCGGCGCTGAACGCCTGCCCCTGACCGATCTGTTCCGTGCGCACCCGCGCACCCCACGGCGTGTGCGCCTCCAGGTGGGCCTGGAGCAGCTTCGTCGCCTCGATCGCGTCGACGCCCGGCGGCACCCGCAGGCTCACCAGCGCGCGGGCACTCGCCTGCACGGACGGGGTCGCGCCGACGACCGGCGGACAGTCGATGCCCAGGACCGTGACGGCCGGGCGGGCCCAGATGCGGTCGGCCACCGTGCCGCCGCCGATGAGTCCGACGCCGTCGAGCACCTTGGCGTCCTCGCGGAACTGCTGCTCGTCGTACTGGAGCCCGTCCCAGCGGGACGCCGGGGAGAGCCCGTCGACGGTCGTCGAACCGTCCTCGGCCCGCAGCGAGTCCAGTACGCGGATCAGCGCGGCCAGCGCGTCGGGCGCGGCGCCGCCGAACTGGCCGGAGTGCAGGTTGCCCGCGAGCGTGTCGACCTGCACGCGGAGCATGGTCATGCCGCGCAGGGTGGTGGTGACGGTCGGCAGGCCGACGCGGAAATTGCCCGCGTCGCCGATGACGATGGTGTCCGCCGTCAGCAGCTCGGGGTGCTCCTCGGCGTACCGCTCCAGGCCGCCCGTGCCCATCTCCTCGGAGCCCTCGGCGATCACCTTGACGTGCACCGGGACGCCGCCGTTCGCCCGCAGCGCCCGCAGCGCGAGCAGGTGCATGATCACGCCGCCCTTGCAGTCGGCGGCGCCGCGGCCGTACCAGCGGCCGTCGCGCTCGGTCAGCTCGAAGGGCGGGGTGGCCCACGCGGCCTCGTCCAGCGGCGGCTGCACGTCGTAGTGGGCGTAGAGGAGGACCGTCCTGGCGCCCTCCGGGCCGGGCAGGTAGCCGTACACCGACTGCGTTCCGTCGGGGGTGTCGAGCAGGGCCACGTCCGTGAACCCCTCGGCGCGCAGGGCCTCGGCGACCCAGTTCGCGGCACCCTCGCTCTCGCTCCTGGGGAACTGGTCGAAGTCCGCCACCGACTTGAAGGCCACCAGCTCGGTGAGCTCCGCCTTCGCCCTGGGCATCAGCGAGGCGACGGTCTCGGCGACCGGATTCGACGACATGGGCACGCTCCTCGTGGGTGCGACGTTGTACGGATGAGTACGGATGATCGTGTCAGCGTAGGCGCACCTGGTGCGCAGGTCGCATACGCTGCTGATCCTCCCACAGCGGCCTGCGGCGACAGCCGCCGTAGGATGCGGGGGACAGGTGCGGTAGCGGCTGGATCGGGAGCAGTAGACCATCGTGAGCAGCGAGAACTCTTCGGCGGACGACGTACGGCAGGTGTGGGACGTCGTTGTGGTGGGCGCGGGACCCGCGGGGGCCTCGGCCGCCTACGCGGCGGCGGTCGCGGGGCGGCATGTCCTGTTGCTGGAGAAAGCGGAGCTGCCCCGCTACAAAACGTGCGGCGGCGGCATCATCGGCCCGTCCCGCGACTCCCTGCCGCCGGGCTTCGAACTGCCGCTGCGGGACCGTGTGCACGCGGTGACGTTCTCCAACAACGGCCGGTTCACCCGTACCCGCCGCTCCAAGCAGATGCTCTTCGGGCTGATCAACCGGCCCGAGTTCGACCAGCAGCTGGTCGAGCACGCCCAGAAGGCGGGCGCCGAGTTGCGGACGGGCGTCACCGTGCAGCGGGTCGAACAGCACGGGTCGACCGTGCCGGACCGGCGCACGGTCGCCGTCGTCCTCCAGGGCGGCGAGACGGTGTTCGCGCGGGCGGTGGTGGGCGCCGACGGCAGCGCCAGCCGGATAGGGGCGCACGTCGGGGTGAAGCTGGACCAGGTGGACCTCGGCCTGGAGGCGGAGATCCCGGTTCCGGACACGGTCGCCGAGGACTGGCAGGGGCGGGTCCTCATCGACTGGGGTCCGATGCCCGGCAGCTACGGCTGGGTGTTCCCCAAGGGCGACACCCTGACGGTCGGCGTGATCTCGGCCCGTGGCGAAGGCGCGGCGACCAAGCGCTACCTGGAGGACTTCATCGCGCGGCTCGGCCTCGCGGGGTTCGAACCGAGCATCTCCTCGGGCCACTTGACCCGCTGCCGGGCCGACGACTCGCCGCTGTCGCGCGGGCGGGTGCTGGTGTGCGGGGACGCGGCGGGGCTCCTGGAGCCGTGGACGCGCGAGGGCATCTCGTTCGCGCTGCGCTCGGGACGGCTCGCGGGCGAGTGGGCGGTGCGGATCGCCGAGGCGCACGACGCCGTGGACGCCCGCCGCCAGGCCCTGAACTACGCGTTCGCGATCAAGGCCGGGCTCGGTGTGGAGATGAGCGTCGGCAAGCGGATGCTGGCGGCGTTCGAGCGGCGGCCGGGTGTCTTCCACGCGGCGCTGACGGGGTTCCGGCCCGCCTGGCGGGCGTTCACGGACATCACCCGGGGGGCGACCTCGTTGGGTGAGCTCATGCGCGGCCACCCCCTCGCCCAGCGCGCCCTGACCGCGCTGGACCGCCGGCCCGTCCCGGGTGCCGGCGGCACGAACACGGCGACCGTCGCGGACGGCGCCGTCGCCGAGGTGCGCGAGGCCGACGAGGCCTGATCCCGATGCTGGTTCAGCTCTTGACGCTGATGCGGAAGACCGGGTGGTCCGGGGCGATCCGACGCAGGTCGGCGTCGGGGGAGTCGGGGCCGATCCCGTTGAAGAACACGCCGACCTCGGCCTTCCAGCGCTTGAGGTAGGCGCGCAGCAGCGGGACCTTGTCGTCGTCGGCGACCTCGGTCGCGGTGAATTCGTCCACGTTCTTGCCGAGGCGCAGTTCACCGCCGCCCGCCGCGCGCATGTTGTGCGTCCACTGGACGTGACCGCGGGGGGCGACGAGGTACTGGAGGCCGTCCACGGTCAGCAGGTTCACGGGCGTGGTCCGCCACGCGCCGCTCTTGCGCCCGCGGACCGCGAGCACCCGTGAGCCCCAGAAGCTGATGCCGCGGCGGGTCATCCAGGCGACGAGACGGTTGAGGACGTTGTTGGTGAACCAGCCGGGCTTCTTGACGTGCGTGGACATGGCGACTTCCTCCTGGAAGTTCTCGAAAGCGGCGGCGGGGCGCGGGGCGCGGGGCGCGGTACGGGGGACGCGGAACGTGAACGGGGCGAGCTTGTTGTGAGCAGTGCAGTTGTGAGCACTGCTCTCGCTTGAGAGCAGTGTGCTGGAGATCGGTGACCCAAGGCAAGAGCAGTGCTCTCTTTTTTGTGCGGCGCTCTCTTTTGCGTGCGCTGCTCTCAGGCGGGCGTGCCGCTCTCTCTTGCGTGCACTGCTCCCATGTGGGTGTGCCGCTCTGACTTGCGCGCGCTGCTCTTCCTTGCGTGCACTGCTCCGTCTTGCGTGCACCGCTCTCGATTGTGTGCACTGCTCCGGAAACGTGGCACACTCGCTCTTATGAGCAACACGGCACGCAGCACCCCGCATGGAGCAGGAACAGGAGCCGATGCCGGAGCCGACTCCGATACCGATGTCGGCGCCACCCGCGGCGCCCGCGCCCGTGCCCGGATCGAAGTGACCGCGGCCATCAAGGACGAGGCGCGCAGACAGCTCGCGGCGGAGGGCGCCGCCAAGCTCTCGCTGCGGGCCGTCGCCCGCGAGCTCGGGATGGTCTCCTCCGCGCTGTACCGCTACTTCCCCAGCCGCGACGACCTGCTCACCGCACTCATCATCGACGCCTACAACTCCCTCGGCGCGAGCGCGGAGGCGGCGGAGGCCGCGGTGGCCGAGGAGGGTCCGGCGCGGCGCTGGACCGTGGTCTGCGAGGCCGTACGCGAGTGGGCGCTCGCGCAGCCGCACGAGTACGCGCTGATCTACGGATCGCCGGTGCCCGGTTACTCCGCCCCCGACACGACCGTCCCGGCCGCCGCCCGGGTCGGCATCGTCCTCATCGACATCGTGCGGGACGCGCACCGCGGGCTCGGTCTGGCCAAGCCGCCGCTGCCGGCCGAACTGCGTGTCGAGGCCCGGCGGATCGCGGCCGACATCGCGCCCGACCTTCCGCCGGAGGTGGCCACGGCACTCGTCGCGGCCTGGGCGCAGTTGTTCGGGCTGATCGGGTTCGAGCTGTTCGGGCAGTTCCACCGGGTGGTGGAGGACCGCGAGCCGTTCTTCCGGCACGCGGTGACCCAGCTCGCCCACGGTGTGGGGCTGGTGTACCCGCAGCGGGGGCGGGCGCAGTAGGGCTCCGTACCCGGAGGGGCCCGGGGAGAGGCCAGGAATGCCCGAACCTGAAGGCGCGGGGGACGCCCAGGGCTGACACCCAGGGCTCACGGGACTCGGGGGTTCAGGACCCGGGAGACGGAGGACGGGAGTCGGGAGACTCGCTCGCCGGACGTGCGTGTACTCCCTCGGGAGTACGTGTGATCGCCCCGCCCGGTGGACGCCCCCCGCGACCTGTGGCGTCTAGCGTGGCGGGCATGGACGAGCAGTGTGGGGCCGGCGGCGGCCCGCCCCGACGGTGGCGGCACGGGTCGCCGTGGGGGCGCCTTCGGGACATGGCCGAGCGGGGCACCCGATGGCCGTGGCGTTCCACGCTGCTGATCACCGTGTTCGTCCTCGGCGGCTCGAACTTCGCGGCCGAGGCGCAGGAGGGTCAGCGGGCCTCGCTCGACGTCTTCGCGCGGGTGCTGCTGCTCGTGGGCTCGGGGATGCTGCTGTGGCGGAAGCGGTATCCGGTGGCGGTCGCGTTCGGCACGGCGGCGGCGGCCATGGTCTATCTGGGTGCCGGGTACGCGTACGGGCCGGTCTTCCTGACCGTCGCCGTCGCCTGCTTCGGCGCGATCGTCGCGGGGCACCGCCGGGCCGCTTGGTCGGCGGTGGGGATGCTCTGGGCCGGGCATGTGCTCGTGGCCCACTGGCTCTACCGGTGGCTGCCGCCGACCGGTGACACGTCGGCCTCCTGGTGGCAGGAGGCCGCCGTCGCCACCTGGGTGGTCGCGATCGTCGCGGTGGCCGAACTGGCCCGGGTACGGCGTGAGCAGTGGGCCGGTGAGCGGGCCGAGCGCGCCCGGGCCGCCCGGCGACGAGCCGACGAGGAGCGGCTGCGGATCGCCCGCGAACTGCACGACGTCCTCGCGCACAGCATCTCCGTGATCAACGTGCAGGCGGGCGTGGGCCTGGCGCTCCTGGACACGGATCCGGAGCAGGCGCGTACGGCGCTCACCACCATCAAGGAGGCGAGCAAGGAGGCGCTCGGCGAGGTGCGGCAGGTGCTCGACACGCTGCGTATGCCGGGTGACGCACCGCGCGCGCCCGCGCCCGGCCTCGACAGGCTGCCCGAACTGGTGGAACAGGCGGCGGGCGCGGGCCTCGCCGTCGAGGTCGCGGGGGAGCCGCCCCGACTGCCGCCCGGCATGGACCTCGCCGCGTTCCGCATCGTCCAGGAGGCGCTCACCAACGTCGTACGGCACTCCGTTTCACGGCGCGCGCGGGTGCGGGTCGAGCACGGGGGCGGCGCGCTGCGGCTGTACGTCGACGACGACGGGCCCGCGACCGGCGCCGACGCGGGCGGCAGCGGCAACGGCCTGGCCGGGATGCGGGAGCGGGCCGCGGCGCTCGGTGGCACGATCGAGGCGGGACAGCGCGCCGACGGAGGCTTCCGGGTGCTCGCCGTACTGCCGTTGCAGGTCGAGGAGGACCGGTGATCCGTGTGTTGCTCGCAGACGACCAGTCCCTGGTCCGGGCGGGATTCCGGGCGTTGCTCGACGCGCAGTCGGACATCGAGGTCGTGGGGGAGGCCGCCGACGGCGAGGAGGCGTTGCGCGCGGTACGTGAACTGCGCCCCGACGTCGTCCTGATGGACATCCGCATGCCCCGCCTGGACGGCCTCGCCGCGACCCGTGGCATCACCGGCGACCCCGACTTGA
Organism: Streptomyces sp. NPDC002306; assembly: GCF_053593435.1. Taxonomy (NCBI): domain Bacteria; kingdom Bacillati; phylum Actinomycetota; class Actinomycetes; order Kitasatosporales; family Streptomycetaceae; genus Streptomyces; species Streptomyces sp. NPDC002306. The sequence continues at coordinate 320,253 of NZ_JBSFCK010000006.1, read as the reverse complement.
CGGACGTCAAGGTGGTCATGCTGACGACCTTCGAGCTCGACGAGTACGTCTTCGAGGCGATCCGTTCGGGCGCCTCGGGCTTTCTGGTCAAGGACACCGAGCCGGAGGAACTCCTGCGCGCGGTCCGGGCAGTGGTCGGCGGTGACGCGCTGCTCTCGCCCGGTGTGACGCGTCGGCTGATCGCCGAGTTCGCGGCCCGGTCCAAGGAGCCCGCGGCGGCCGACGCCCTGGCCCGGCTCACCGAGCGGGAACGGGAGGTGATGGCTCTGGTCGGTATCGGCCTGTCCAACGAGGAGATCGCCCGTCGGCTGGTCGTCAGCCCGCTGACCGCGAAGACCCATGTGAGCCGCACCATGGTGAAGCTGGGCGCCCGTGACCGGGCCCAACTGGTCGTGCTGGCCTATGAGTCCGGGCTGGTACGGCCCGGCTGGCTGGGCTGAGACGCTCAGGGCCGACCGTTCCGATCAGTCCGGTGTCGCGAGGTGGGCGTGACCTAGTGGTTGTCGTCACCGGCCGCGGGCGCGGGGCGGCCCCGGAAACGGAACAGCACGCTGACCACGCGGGCGGTGAAGAGCACGGGCGCGAGCACGAGGCCCGCGCGTGGCAGCAACCACTCCATCGTGCCCGGCAGTTCGAACAGCATCGCGGGACCGGCGACCGCGCCGAACAGCAGCGCCGCCGCGAAGGCCGCGCTGCACAGCGCGTACCCGATCTCGACGGTGATCGCGTCCCGTTCGTCCTGTGTCCGTCGTCCCCCGTGACCCGTCATACCGCGAGTGAAACAGGCGTGTGCCCGGCGGGCAAGGGACCCCGCCGGGCACACGCTGGAGGCGTTTCCCCAGGACCTCTCCGACGGATCACGCCGGAGACGCGCTGATCAGGCACCGCGACTGGCCACCGGTCCGATCGACCGGCCCGATCCGTGGGCCTCACCCATGGCCCTCACCCATGGCCCTCACCCATGGGCCTCATCCATGGCCACATCCGTGGGCCCTATTCGTCGGCCCGATCCGTCGGTCCCGTCCGCCGGACCGGTCCTAGTCGCGGACCGCGACGCGGTGGTCCGCTTCCGCCTCCCTCGGGGTGGACTTGGCGACCACGAGGGTCTGCCGGGCGGGCCTGCGGGTGCGCAGTCCGGTGAGGCTGACGAGCAGTCCGACGAACGCGATGCCGGCGACCACCACGAGCCCGGGGCGGTAGCTGTCGAGCACCGCCTGCGGAGTGGCGTCGGCGGAGGTGTTCGCGGTCACCACGGCCGTCACGACGGCCAGGAAGATCGCGCCGCCCACCTGGACCGAGGTGTTGAGCAGACCGGAGACCATGCCCTGCTCGTGGTCCTCGACGCCGTTGGTGGCCTGGATGTTGAGCGAGGGGAAGACCAGCGCGCAGGCCGCGCCGATGAGCAGCATGCTCGGCAGGATCACGGACGCGTACACCGGGTCGAGGTCGACCCGCAGGAACAGCACGTACCCGACGACCATGAGCGCGAAGCCCGAGGCGATCAGCCGCTGGGTGCCGAACCGGTCGACGATCGCGCCCACCTTCGTCGACGACACCGCCACCAGCGCGCCGGCCGGCAGGAACGCGAGCGCGGTGTGCAGCGCCGACCAGCCGAGCAGCGACTGCATGTACAGCGTGACCAGGAACTGGAAGCCGACGTACGACCCGAAGAAGGCCATCGCGCCGAGCTGGGCGCGGATCTGGCTGCCGGAGCGCAGTACGCCGAGCCGGACCAGCGGCCCCGGCGAGCGCCGCTCGACCAGCACGAACGCGGTCAGCAGGGCGGCGACGGCGAGGAAGGACAGCAGGGTGCGGGCCGATGCCCAGCCCGCCTCCGGTGCCTGGACCACGGTGAAGACGAGCAGCAGCATCGAGGCGGTACCGAGGACGGCGCCGGGGATGTCGTAGCCCTGGTGGTCCTTCTCGCGTGCGCTGCGCGGCAGCAGCTTCAGCCCCGCCGCCAGCGCGACCAGGGCGATGGGCGCGGGCAGCAGCATGGTCAGGCGCCAGCTGGCCTCGGTGAGCAGGCCGGACAGCACCAGGCCCATGGAGAAGCCGGTGGCGGCACAGGTGGTGTAGATGGACAGCGCGCGGTTGCGCAGCGGGCCCTCGGGGAACGTCGTGGTGATGATCGACAGGCCGGCCGGTGCCGTGAAGGCGGCGCTCAGGCCCTTGATGAAGCGGCTGGCGATCAGCAGCGGGCCCGAGTCGACGAGGCCGCCGAGCAGGGACGCCAGCGCGAACACGGCCAGGGCCACCAGGAAGACCTGGCGCCGGCCCAGCAGGTCGGCGGTCCGGCCGCCGAGGAGCAGCAGGCCGCCGTAGCCGAGGATGTAGCCGCTGACGATCCATTGCAGCGTCGAGGTCGACAGGTGGAGGTCGGAGCCGATGGACGGCAGGGCGACGCCGACCATCGACACGTCGAGCGCGTCGAGGAACATGGCGGCGCAGAGCACCAGCAGGGTGCCCCACAGCCGCGGGGTCCAGCGTCCGTCGGACGCCGAAGCGGTGAGCGGAGAGGTCATGAGGCCGACACTACATGCACGTGCATCGAATGCAAATGCATTTAATTCCGATGCAACAATCGCCATCCTCTGCTACGGTGCCGGACATGGCGGCGAAGAAGGCCGAGCAGCAGCTCGTGGACGAGTGGCGGGACATCCTCGCGCTGCACGCGCGCACCCAGTGCGAACTCGACCGGGTACTGCACCAGCACGGTCTGTGCGCCAGCGACTTCGAGGTGCTGGACGTGCTGTCCGAGGGTGCTGCGGCGGACGGCTCCTGCGCCTACCGCGTCCAGGAGATCGCCGAGCGCGTCCACCTCAGCCAGAGCGCGCTGTCGCGGCTGATCGCCCGCCTGGAGAAGGACGACCTCGTCGAGCGGGCCATGTGCCCGGAGGACCGGCGGGGCGTACGGGTGGCCCTCACCGAGCAGGGCCGCGAACTGCACGGCGAGGTGCGGCCGGTGCAGCGCGCGGTGCTGACCCGGATGCTGACGGACGGGCCCGCCGACTGAAGGTCACGACTGTGCGGCCGCGGACGGGCGAGCGCGACGTGCGGACGCTGGGGATCCCTAGGCGCCGACCGTCGGCCGCCGAACGGCCGATGAGTGGTGGGCGGTCGACCGTTCGGCAGTCGGCTGGACGGTGTGCTGTCCGGGTCAGCCGATCGCCGACTTCTCCCGCCACAGCGCGGCCAGTGAGGCGTCCCCCGTCACGTGCGGCACGGTACGGCGGTTCCAGAGTGCCAGGTACAACTGCTCCGCCGTGCCGCCCAGTTCGCAGTCGGCGTCTCCCGCCTCGTCCCGCGTGGTCACGGGCGGCTCAGGCGACAGGCGTACGGTCCACACCGCGTCGGGGTCCGTGGCCGGGGTCGCTTCCACGACCGCGCCCGGGGCCGCGTCCGGGGTCGCGTCGAGCACCCGCACCCGCAGTACGCGCGGTGCCTCGGTGCGGACCTGGCTCCTGGAGCGGGCGTGGAACCCGCGCAGGAGCTCGTCGATGCCGTCGGCCGCGAAGCCCGGGGTGACCGGGCCCGGCGTGCCGCCGAGCGCCGACTCCGCGTCGTAGCGGTGGACGGCCGTCTCGTGGGCCTGCCGTCTGGCCCAGAAGAACAGGGGTGAGGGCGCGGGTGCGGGGTGGAACGTCCAGGCCGCGGTGTCGGCGGACGCCCCGGCCAGGGTGTCGACGAGGAGACGGTGGCTGTCCCGGTACCAGGTGAGCAGCTCGGCGCCGTCGAGTTCCGGATGGTCGCCGAGGGGCCTGGGCGAGGTGTGGCCCTCGGCGATGAAGGAAGCCGCCCAGCGATGGACCGCACCCGTGTGCCGCAGCAGGTCCCGCACCCGCCACTCCGGGCAGGTCGGCACCTCGGCGTCGACCCCCGCCGCCTCGGCCGCCGCGGCGAGCGACCGGCCCTCCTGATCCACGAACTCGACGAACTCGGCAGTCTCCATGGGGTGAGTGTGCCGGATGGGGCCGGGCGGGGGGGCAGGAGGGACCGGCACCGCCGTCCGGTTCCCCCGTGGTCACTCGGTCGCGGTTGCCCGGCGCGTGGCGAACCCGATGCAGGCGGCCACCCCGGCCAGCAGCGCGACGCTGGTGAGCGCGAAGGGCAGGGAGAACCAGTCGGCCATGAACCCGATGGCGGGCGGGCCGAGGAGCATGCCGCTGTAGCCGAGCGTGGAGACGGTCGCGACGCCGGTCGGTCCCGCGAGACTGCCCGCGTGTTCGACCGCGACCGGGAAGAGGTTGGCGAGACCGAGCCCCGTGACGGCGAACCCGATCAGAGCCGCCCACGCGGACGGGGCGAGGGCGCCGACCAGCATGCCGACGGTGGCGACGGTACCGCCCGCGACCACGGTTCGGGTCCGGCCGAGCCGCTGGAGCAGCGCCGTACCCGACAGCCGCCCGGCCGTCATCGCCAGCGCGAAGCAGGAGTAGCCGGCCGCCGCGATCCCCGGTGAGGTGTCGAGGTCCTGTTCGAGATGCAGGGCGCCCCAGTCGGCCATGGCTCCCTCGCCGTACGCCGTGCAGAGGGCGATCAGGCCGAGGACGGCGACCAGTCTCCGGGTGCGCGCGTCCGGCCGGCGGGAGCGGTTGCGGCCGGCGCGCGCGTCGGTGGATACCGCCGGGGGCTCGTGGCGCAGGAGCGCGCGCCCCGCGATCGCGGTCACGAGCAGCCCGATCAGGGTGAGGCCGAGCAGGTGCCGGGTGGGCGAGAGGGAGCCCGCGACCAGTCCGCCCAGCCCCGCGCCGACCATGCCGCCGAGGCTGAAGGCCGCGTGGAACGTCGGCATCACGGGCCGGTGCAGCGCGGCGACCAGATCGACGGCGGCACTGTTGAAGGCGACGTTGATACCGCCGTACGCGGCGCCGAACAGCAGCAGTGCGGCGCCGAGCGCGGCCGCGGAGTGGGCGAGCGGGGGCAGGGCGACGCTGAGGGAGAGCAGCACGGCGCAGACCACGGTGACGCGGTGGCTGCCGTAGCGGTGACAGAGCCGGCCGGTGAGGGTCATGGTCACGACCGCTCCGGCGGAGACACAGAGCAGGGCGAGGCCGAGGGTGGCGGCCGAGGCGCCCGTCTGGTGCTTGATGGCGGGGATACGGACGACCCAGCCCGCGAAGACGAAGCCGTCGAGGGCGAAGAACGTGGTCAGGGCGACGCGGAGGCGGGTGAGGTCGCTGCCCTTGCCCGGCACGGCGCTGTGCGTTCGGGTTTTGTTTATTAGCGGCACAAATTCAGGCTAGGGGGCGGGGACGGGGTCGGGCAAGAGGGGCGGCTCCGGGCCGGGCGGGGCGGGAGGCGGGCCAAGGCGGACCCCGTGGGCCGGGCGCCCCGTCCGGGTCGGGCGCGGTCGGGCGCGGTCGGGCTAGGGATGACCTCCGTACCGAGTGGGGGCGGGGACGGGGGCGGGTAAGGGCGGACCTCCGGGCCGTCCGGGTCCGTCGGGCGGGTGGTGTTCGTGGACCGTGCGCCTCGGTCGGCGGGGGCGGTCCTGGGGCGGACCCGTCAGCCCAGGGCGCGGTCCAGGTTGAAGGCCGCGCTGATCAGCGCCAGGTGGGTGAACGCCTGCGGGAAGTTGCCCTGTTGTTCGCCGGTGTGGCTGATCTCCTCGGCGTACAGGCCGAGATGGTTGGCGTACGTCAGCATCTTCTCGAAGGCGAGGCGTGCCTCGTCGACGCGGCCGGCGTGCACCATGGCCTCGACGTACCAGAAGGAACAGATGGAGAACGTGCCCTCGTCGCCTTGCAGGCCGTCGGGGCTGGCCTGGGGGTCGTAGCGGTAGACCAGCGAGTCGGAGACCAGGTCCTGGGTCAGGGCGTCGAGGGTGGACAGCCATTTGGGGTCGGTGGGGGCGATGAACTTGCTGAGCGGCATCATCAGTACGGCCGCGTCCAGCACCTCGCTGCCCTCGTGCTGCACGAAGGCCTGGCGGGTCTCGGACCAGCCCCGGCTGTGGATGCGCCGGTAGATCGTGTCGCGGCTCCGCTGCCAGTGGATCAGGTCGGCGGGCAGGCCGCGCCGGCGGGCCATCCGGATGGCCCGTTCGATCGCGACCCAGCACATCAGCTGCGAGTACAGGAAGTTCTTACGGCCGCCGCGGGTCTCCCAGATGCCCTCGTCGGGCTGGTCCCAGTGCTCGCAGACCCAGTGGACCAGCGCGGACACGTCGTCCCACTGTTCGCTGGAGATGGGCTCCGCCCACTTGTCGTAGAGGTAGATGGAGTCGATCAGCGCGCCGTAGATGTCGAGTTGGAGCTGATCGGCCGCCGCGTTGCCGATGCGGACCGGCGCGGAGCCCTCGTAGCCCTCCAGATGGAGCAACTCACGTTCCTCCAGGTCGGTGCGGCCGTCGATGCCGTACATGATCTGGAGCGGCCCGGAGGGTTTGCCGTCGCCCGGACTGATGTGCCGGGTCACGAACTTCATGAACGCCTCGGCCTCGCCGGAGAAGCCCAGCCGCAGCAGGGCGTAGACGCCGAAGGCCGCGTCGCGCACCCAGACGTAGCGGTAGTCCCAGTTGCGTTCGCCACCCAGCTGCTCGGGCAGGCTCGTGGTCGGCGCGGCCACGATCGCGCCGGTGGGGGCATAGGTGAGCAGCTTCAGGGTGAGCGCGGAGCGGTGCACCATCTCCCGCCAGCGGCCCCGGTACTTGGAGGCGGACAGCCAGCGCCGCCAGTACGCGACGGTGGAGTTGAACTGCTCCTCCGCCTCCAGATGCGCACACCGGCGCGGCATCACCCGGGTGCCGAGCTGGTCGAGGGCGAACACCGCCGACTCGCCCTCGGCGAGCTTGAAGTCCGCGTGCGCGTCTTGCCCGTGCGCCTCCAGGGGCACCGTGGCGGTCAGTCCGAGCGAGAGCTTGGCGGACTCGAAGACGGCCATGTCCTCGGCCAGTCGCAGGGTGTGCGGCTCGGCCCCGTAGTCGAAGCGGGGAGCCACCCGGATGCGGAAGGGGACGGAGCCGCGGACGCACAGCACCCGCCGGATCAGCCGGTGGCGTTCTGCCTCGGCGCACTGGTCGCTGGTGACGGGCATGAAGTCCTGCACCTCGCCGACGCCGTCCTCGGTGAAGAAGCGGGTGATCAGGACGTTGGTATCGGGGAAGTAGAACTGCTTGGTCCGGGCCGGTCCGGTCGCCGCCAGCTCGAAGGATCCGCCCCGGTCGGCGTCCAGGATGCTCCCGAAGACGCTGGGGGCGTCGAAGGAGGGGCAGCAGTACCAGTCGATCGTGCCGTTCGATCCGACCAGGGCCACGCTGCGCAGGTCACCGATCAGCCCGTGTTCGGAGATCGGCAGGTACCGCGCGCCATCCGGCGCGTCTCTGTCGAACGACGTCTCCGTCATCGCAGCCTCCCTGGGCCGGCCCGCACCACGCAGGTCTCCAGCTTAGGACGATCCCGTCCGGGGAGCGCCGGGAAGTCGCTCGGCTGGGCGTACTGCTGGACGGGCCGCTCGGTGGGCCCGGGCGGCCTGGGCTGCTCAGGCTGCTCGGAGGGTGGGCGGCTCGTGCCACTCGGGCGGCTCGTGCCGCTTGGAGGGCTCGGCGGACGGTTCAGGCGGCGGGCGCCTCGGGCCGCGCAGACGGCTCGGGCGGCTCAGGCGGCTCGGGCGGCTCGGGCGGCTCAGACGACGAGGACCCGGACCCCCGCCTCCTCGAACCGTCGCACGGTGTCGGTCCCGGCCGCGGTGTCCGTGACGAGCGTGTCCACCGACTCGGCCGGGCAGATCCGGGCGAAGGCCCGGCGGCCCAGCTTGCTGGAGTCCGCGGCGACGATCACCCGCTCGGCCCGCTCGCACAGCGTCCGGTTGATCGCGGCCTCCGCCTCGTCGTGGGCGGCGGCGCCGTGGGTGACGTCGAGGGAGACGACACCAAGGACCGCGACATCCAGAGTGATCTGTCCCAGCACGCCGTCCGCGAGCGGTCCGACCAGCTCGTACGACTGCGCCCGCGCGACCCCGCCGGTCACCACGATCTTGAACTGCGGCCGTACGGCGAGTTCGTTGGCGATGTTGAGCGCGTTCGTCACCACGGTGAGCGCGGGCGAGCCGGTGGCGAGGTCGCCGCGCACGGCCAAGGCCCGCGCCACCTCGGTGGTGGTCGTACCGCCGGTCAGTCCGACCGCCTCGCCGGGGGCGATCAGCTCGGCCACGGCCTTGGCGATGCGCTGCTTCTCGGAGGCGCGGCGGGCGGTCTTGTAGCGCAGCGGCAGTTCGTACGACACCCCGTGCACGACCGCGCCGCCCCGGGTGCGGACGAGCATCTGCTGCTCGGCGAGCTGGTCGAAGTCACGGCGGATCGTGGCGGACGAGACGTCCAGGTCGGCGGCGGCCTCCTCGACGTCCAGCCGGCCGCGCTCGACGAGCAGCTCCAGCAGCGCCTGCCAGCGGGCGTCGCGCGACATCCGCATCTCTCCGTTCGTCCACGGCACTCGATCTCCCGGCGACCTTAGCGCACCCCACTTCCGTCCAGATGCTTGAAGATGCTCGGAAGCTGGCGATATCTTGCATGAAAAATCACAGGGCCATCCGCTTCGACGGCGATCCGAACGAACGACGTGAACGAACCAGCACGACCGGAACGAACGACCTGAACGAACCAGCACGACCTGAACGAACGACCCGATCACTCGTCTCCGGGGAGGGGCACGGCATGACGCATGTCGAGGAGGAGCTGGTCAGCCAGCCGGAGTGCTGGACACGCGCCGCCGCGGAGGCGGCGGGGCACCGCGCGGCACTGCCGGCGGCGGGGGAGCGGGTCGCGCTCGTCGGCTGCGGCACCTCGTACTTCATGGCGCAGGCGGCGGCGGGCCTGCGGGAGGAGGCGGGACTGGGGGAGACGGACGCCTTCGCGGCCTCGGAGTTCCCTCACGGGCGGGCATACGACCGGGTCGTCGCCCTCACCCGCTCGGGCACCACCACGGAGGTGCTGGAGCTGCTCGCACGACTGCGGGGCCGCACCCGCACGACCGCGCTCACCGCCGACCCGGACACACCTGTCATGGCCGCGGCCGACGACCTGGTGGTGCTCGACTACGCCGACGAGCGCTCCGTGGTCCAGACCCGCTTCGCCACCACGGCCCTCACGCTGCTGCGTGCCCACTTCGGACGGCACGCGGACGCCGTCGTCGCCGACGCCCGTACGGCGCTCACCGCCGACCTGCCCCAAGAGCTGGTCGCCTGCGCCCAGTTCACCTTCCTCGGTCGCGGCTGGACCGTCGGTCTGGCCAATGAGGCCGGGCTGAAGATGCGCGAGGCCTCGCTGTCCTGGACCGAGGCCTACCCCGCCATGGAATACCGGCACGGCCCCATCAGCGTCACCACCCGGGGGACGGCCACCTGGATGTTCGGCGAGGCACCCGCAGGACTGGCCGGACAGGTGGGATCCACCGGCGGCCTCTGGGTCGAGGGCGGCCTGGACCCGCTCGCCGAACTGGTCCGCGCCCAGCGGCTCGCCGTCGCGGTCGCCGCGGCCCGTGGCCTGGACCCGGACAGCCCGCGCCACCTCACCCGCTCGGTGATCCTCACCCCCGGAAAAGCACGCTGAGGCCCCACAGCTTCTTGAGCCACCTGCTCATTGAGCCCCGGCTTCTTGAGTTCTCCGTTCCTTGAGCCCCGAAGCCGCAGGACTCCCGGCCCCTCCCGCACCGGAAAGGAACGGCCGTGCCGCTCACGACCACCGGCGAGCTCGTCACCCGCGCCGCCGCGACCCGCTCCGCCGTCGCCGCCTTCAACATCATCACGCTGGAACACGTCGAGGCCGTCATCACCGGCGCCGAGGCGGCCGAGTCGCCCGTCGTCCTCCAGGTCAGCGAGAACGCCGTGAAGTTCCGCTACGGGCGGCTGCTCCCGCTCGCCCGTGCCGCGGCCGCGGCCGCCGAACGCGCCACCGTGCCGGTCGCGTTGCACCTCGACCACGTCCACAGCGACGCTCTGTTGCGGCAGGCGCCGGCCGCCGGTTTCAGCTCCGTGATGTACGACGCCGCCCGGCTGCCGTACGCGGAGAATCTCGCCGCGACCCGGGCCGCCGCCGACTGGGCGCACTCCCAAGGGCTCTGGATCGAGGCGGAGTTGGGGCAGGTCGGCGGCAAGAACGGAGTACCGCCGCTCGACCCCCACGCGCCCGGCGCGCGCACCGACCCTTCCGATGCCCGCGCCTTCGTGACGGACGCCGGTGTCGACGCGCTGGCCGTCGCGATCGGCAGCTCCCATGCCATGACCACCCGCACCGCGGCCCTCGATCACGCCCTCCTGAAGGGCCTCTCCGGCACCGTCGACGTCCCGCTCGTCCTGCACGGCTCCTCCGGCGTCCCGGACGACGAACTGACCGCGGCGGTCTCCGGCGGTATCGCCAAGGTCAACGTCGGCACCGCCCTCAACATCGCCATGACCGGGGCCATCAGGGACTTCCTCGCCGCGCACCCCGAGGCCGTCGACTCACGCGAATACCTCGGTGTGGGCAGGGAGGCGATGGCGGGAGCGGTGACCCGGATCATCGGAGTCCTGGGCTGAACCGGCGCCGACGCCCGGTACTTCAGCCGGTCGCGTATCGACACGACCCATCCGCCGACACATCTACGGCGTGCCTGCCTGCTGGTCGGTCCGCCGGTGACCGCGGCCGTCGGGGTCGACGACGACCGGGAACGCCGGATCACGGCGGAGCTCAGTGCCGTGCGCGGCGAGGTGGCACGGACGGTCCTGCGGGACGGGTTCGCGCACTAGTTCACGCGTCGGCCTGCGCGCGAACCGACGCGTGGGCCGTCCCCGTCAGTTCCGCTTGACCGCCTTCAGCACCACGAACTTCGGGTCACCCGCGACCAGTTGGCTGTTGCCGAACAGGCGTCGCAGCTTGAGGTGGTAGCCGAGGTGCCGGTTGCCGACCACCCACAACTCGCCGCCCGGCCGCAGCGCGCGCCGGGCTCCGGTGAACATCCGCCAGGCCGTCGCGTCGGTGGTCGCCTGGTGGGAGTGGAACGGCGGGTTGTTGAGGACGATGTCCACGCTGCCCGCCGGTACCCCGGCGAGACCGTCCCCGACCCGGAACTCGGCGTGCCCCGGCACCCCGTTCGCCTTGTACGTAGCCTCCGCCGACGCCACCGCCTGGAACGACTCGTCGACGAACAGCACTTCGGCGTCGGGGTTCGCCAGCGCCACCGCCGTACCGACGACGCCGTTGCCGCAGCCGAGGTCCACCACCCGCCGGTCGCCCCTGCTCGCGGGCAGGTGCTGGAGGAAGAACCGGGTGCCGATGTCGAGTCGGTCGGCGCAGAAGACGCCCGCGTGGTTGACGACGGTGTGACCGGAAGCGGGACCGACGCCCTCGGGCAGCGGATAGGCGTACGGCCATGGGTTCGCGGGCCGCTCCAGCGCCGGGTCCGGGGTGCAGAAGATCAGGCGCGCCTTCTGCTCGGCCAGCGAGGTGCGGGTCGGGCCGAGGATCCGGTCGAACAGCTGAAGCGTCGAGGAATGGATCTCCTTCACCATGCCGGTGCCGACCACGACCGTGCCCTCGTGCACCGCGGGCGCGAGCCGCAGCAGCTGGTCCTCCAGGAGCGCCAGGCTCTTCGGCACCCGCACCAGGAGCACGTCGACGCGCTCGGGCGGGGGATCCTGGGTGGTGAGCAGCCGTACCGTCCCGGTCTCGACACCGTTGCGGGCGAGGTTGGCCCGCGTCGCCTCCTGCGCCAGGAACGAGTCGGTGATCTGCGTCGGCCCGTGGGCCGCGAGCGCCGTGACCAGGGCGCCCCAGCGGTCGCCGACCACGACGACCGTGCCGGACAGCGGGACGCGCTGCTCGGCCAGGTACCGCAGGAGATACGCGTCGGAGGCGTCCCAGGCCCGCAGCCGTTCACGCGGGTCCTCGGGGAACCGGGCCAGCGCGAGCTCGCCCCAGGGAGTTGTCATACGGTCGTCCATCGTGTCTCAAGGCTAGCCGAGCCGCAGCTCAGGACTGGTGGGGGAGGATGGTGGCCATGGACGCCGAACTGTTCCCCCGGGAGCGTACGGAGGTGGCGCCGGGCGCGGTGCACATGCCGGACTGGCTCGACACCCGGCGGCAGCGGGAACTGCTCGACGCCTGCCGCGAGTGGGCCCGCCCGCCGGCCGGGCTGCGCACGGTCGTCACCCCCGGCGGCGGGACCATGACGGCCCGGCAGGTCTGTCTGGGCTGGCACTGGTACCCGTACGCCTACGCCCGCACGGTCGCCGACGGCGACGGCTCCCCGGTCAAGCCCTTCCCCGCCTGGCTCGGCGAGCTCGGCCGGCGGGCGGTGGCCGACGCGCTCGGCCCGACGGCGGTCGCGTCGGAGCCGTACGACATCGCGCTGATCAACTTCTACGACGGTGACGCCCGCATGGGCATGCACCGCGACGCCGACGAGCGTTCCGACGCGCCGGTGGTGTCCCTGAGCCTCGGCGACACCTGCGTGTTCCGCTTCGGCAACACCGAGACGCGCACGCGCCCCTACACGGACGTCGAGCTGCGCGGCGGTGACCTGTTCGTCTTCGGCGGCCCTTCGCGGCTCGCCTATCACGGGGTGCCCCGGGTCCACCCCGGCACGGCTCCGGCCGGACTCGGACTGACGGGACGGCTGAACGTCACCCTGCGGGTGAGCGGGTTGCGGTGAGCCGCTCCCGCGACGCGGGCTCCTTCGGGGAAGCGCCGGGAGAACGGTCGGCGTCCGTACTCCCGGCGCGCGGCACCCGGATCGCGCCCGGCGCGACCACAGCGACCGGTGCGCCCAGAGTGACCAGATCGACCAGAGCGAACGCGTCGCACACGTCGCACGCGTGCCGACCGCGCCCCGGACGTGATGGGCGCGTACGCCGTCCACAGCCACCCCGATCGCGGCTCCCGCGACCGTCCGGCTCCCGCCCGGCGCACCCTGCGCCGCCGTGCCCCGACGGCCCTTCCCGGAGGTGACAGGGCCGCGGACGTCGGCGGCCGAGCGGATCATGGGAGACTCCCCCTCATGAGCGGCAAGGCGGACCCCCGGCAGGCGGGGGAAGGGACCACCTCGAGGACGCGACTGGACCGGGGGCGCGGAGCACTCGGGCCCGCGTTGGAGCTCGTGCACACCGGGCGCGCTCCGACCCGGGCGGTGCTCACCGTCGAACTGGGCGTCACCCGCGCCACGGCGGGCGCGGTCGCCGCGGAACTGGAGGCGCTGGGCCTGATCAGGGTCGACGCCCGGCCCGGCTCCGCCGCCGGCTCACAGGGCCGCCCCTCGCACCGGCTCGGCCTCGCCGAGGACGGCCCCGTGGCGCTCGCCGCCCAGGTGCACGCGGACGGGTTCCGCGCCGCGCTGGTGGCGCTCGGCGGCCGGATCGTCGCGACCGCCCCCGGCTGCGAGACCGTCGACGCCGACCCCGCGAAGGTGCTCGGATCCGTCGTGGAAGCGGGTGCCGAACTCCTGCGGCAGACCGGGCGGCGGTGCGTGGGCGCCGGGCTCGCCGTGCCGTCCGCGGTCGCCGAACCGGAGGGCCTGGCGCTGAACCCGCTGCACCTGGCCTGGCCGGCGGGGGCGCCCGTGCGGGAGATCTTCGCCGAGTGCGTGCGCGCCTCGGGCATCACCGGACCGGCCTTCGCGGGCAACGACATCAACCTCGCGGCGCTCGCCGAGCACCGGCACGGCGCCGGACGCGGGGCCCGCGACCTGCTGTGCGTGGCGACCGGGCACCGGGGCGTCGGCGGCGCGCTGGTGCTCGACGGGCGTCTGCACACCGGCAGTTCGGGCCTGGCGCTCGAAGTCGGCCACCTCACCGTCAACCCCGACGGCGGACGCCCCTGTCACTGCGGCAGCCGCGGCTGCCTCGACGTCGAGACGGACCCGCTGGCCCTGCTCACCGCGGCGGGCCGGGCGCCGGGTCCCGAGGTGTCGCTGCTGAAGCAGGCCGACGACCTGATCCGCGACGAGTACGACGACCCGACGGTCCGCGGGGCCGTCGAGAACCTGATCGACCGCCTCGGTCTGGGACTCGCCGGTCTGGTCAACATCCTCAACCCGGACCGGATCATCCTCGGTGGCCTGCACCGCACCCTCATCGACGCCGACCCGGACCGGCTGCGCGCGGTGGTCGCCGACCGCAGCCTGTGGGGCCGCAGCGGAAGCGTGCCCATCCTGGCCTGCTCGCTGGACCACAACAGCCTCGTCGGAGCCGCGGAGTTGGCGTGGCAGCCGGTGCTCGACGATCCGCTGGGAGCACTGGCGGCCCTGTGAAGCGGGGTGCCGGAGGCACTTCGCAGGGCGGTTGCGGCACAGGTGCTTCGTCGGGCGGGACGCGACCGGTGACTCGTGAGGCGCGGGCGCGACCGCTGCTTCGTGCGGCACGCGCGACCGCCGCTGCGTCGGGTGGTGTGCCGCCGGTACGCGCAGCATCGCGCCGCCGACGACTGCGGCACAATGGCTGATGACGGGGGAACGTCCGGCGCCGTGAGCCGGACGAGGAGGGGGCGACGTGGTGCAGTGGCAGGGGACCGACTTCACCGTCGACGGACGCGAGCCGACCAGCGCCGAGGACCACTACCAGATCGGTCTGCACTGCTGGAACAGCGCGCAGCACCGCGCGGCCGCCTCCTACTTCCTGGAAGCCGCCGCGGCCACCGGCCACAGCGCCGCCGTGGAGCTCCTGGGGCACGCCGACTACGTGCGGGGGCACTACGCGCGAGCGGTGCCGCGACTGCGGCAGAGCACCGGATCGCCGCGGGCGGCCTACTACCTCGGCTCGCTGTACCACCAGGGCTGCCCCGAGGCGGGCATCACACAGTCGTACGACGAAGCGGGCCGTTGGTACCGGGCCGCGGCCGAACTGGGCGAGCCCGAAGCGATGCTCGCCCTGGGCGACCTGTACCTGGAACGGCTGCTGCCCCTGACCCACGCTCCCGCCCAGCACGCCCTGGAGTACTTCCTGGCGGCCGCCGCGCGCGACCACCCCTATGCCCAGTACCGTGCCGCCGAGCTCTACCGCACCCTGTACCAGGACGTCGAGCGCGCCGCCGCGCTGTACCGGGCCTGCGTGGACAACCCGATGACCGGCCGGCACGCCCTGGGGTCGATGATGACGCTGCAGAGTCAAGCCCACCTGCGCGAGATGTCGGCGACGGGGGCCGCCCGTCTGGAGCAGCAGCGGCGCGACGCCGTCAACCCCCCGCGTTCTCGCGGCGACTTCTACTGAGCGGCGCCGGTCGGCCGCCTGCCAGGATGCGGCCGCCTGCCAGGATGCGGCCGTCAGTCAGGATGTGGCCGTCAGTCAGGATGCGGCCTCCTGTCAGGATCGATCCCCTTGTCCGGATTCAGCCGCACGCCAGGATCCAGAGGAAGACGGCGGTCGCCCGCACCAGGTCTTCCGTCTCCTCGGTCTGGTCCCGCAGCGCGTCGGGCACGTGGTGCGGTTCCCAGGACGCCGGGTCCGCGGGCGGCTGCGGCTCGGCCGCCCACAGGCGCTCGACCTCGGCGGTGCTGGGCTCTAGCCGGGCGCAGGCGCGGGCCGTCGTGGTGAGGACCTCCGCCAGCGGGCCCGGGTTCCCGTGGCTGTCGCGCGGCAGGGTGTCGGCGGCGCCGGACAGGGACGCGGTGACGTGGAGCAGGTGCGATGCCCGCGTCAGCCAGCTCGGCGCCGGGTCCGCCGGGGTGGTGTGCCGGGTCGTCAGTTCTCGGTCCAGCCCGGTCCGCGTCCCGGTGGACCGTTCCTGTGCGGTCGGCTGCCATGTCCCCCGCTGCCGGAGGTCGTCCGCCCGCCGCATGGCCTCGCGGGCCAGGACGAGGGCCGCCGGCCAGTCGCCGCCCTCCCAGTCGGGCGTCGCCCGCACTTCCCGGACCCGGTAACCGAGCGTCGGCCGCACCTCGGCCGGGCGCGGCCGCGGGAGATCGGCGGCGAGGTGGGCCCGCAGTACGGGCTCGACGCCGGCCATCGATTCGGCGCTGCCGATCCCGATCCCGCCGGTGCGGGCGCCTTCGGGTACGGGCCCGTCGGCGAGCGGTCGGGCGCCGGGATCGTAGAAGCGCGTGGTGTCGGCCAGGGGGACCTGGTCGACGAGGGTTCCGGCGTCGTGGGCGGCCCGCCACAGCAGCAGGCCCAGGTTCTGACGGCGGCTTCCCCAGGGCCACTTGGGCCACGGGGCACGACGCGCGGAGAACCGGCGGGCGGGCGGGGCGCCGAGGAGGAGGCCCTGCTCCTCGTACCAGGCGATGAGGAGGCCTGCCTGGTGACAGGCCCGCTCCCATGCCCCGCAGCCGTACGCGGCCCAGTGCCTCGACTCCCACCCGTTCACGTCTGTCTCCACGGGACGCACCGTACCGGGACCGTGAGGCCAACCCGCCAGGAGCCTGGTTCAACTGACGCGCCGATGGCCGCCGTCGCTTCGGTGACGAAGCCGCGGGGCTTCGGGGAGCAGGGGTGGACGGCCCGCGTACTCCCGCTGGTGTACGCGCACTGCCGCTGGCCGTACGACGACCCGGCCCCTGTCCAGGGGCGAGTCTCGAGACATCGCGGAAGACCCGCGACAGGCCGCGCCGAAGGTCGCGCCGAGGGCCCCGAGCCCCACCGCAGACGTTCCGCGGGCCTCACCACAGACCCACCCCACCGCGGACCTCACCGAGGAGATGCCCCGAGATGAACACCCTGGCCGACTGGGACGGCGGTCCCGGACCGTGGATCCTCTTCTTCCCGCTGATCTGGGCGGTGGTCGTGATCGGCGTGGTCACCGTCCTGCGCCGCACCGCCCCGCGGGGCCGCCGCGGTCCGTGGAGCGCGCTCGGCGAGGCCCGGCCGTCGGGCGACTCGCCCGTCGCGGTCCTGGGCCGCCGTTTCGCCTCCGGCGAGATCGACGAGGACGAGTACTGGCGCCGGTTGTCCGTCCTCGACGAGCAGTTCGGCCGCCCGGGCAAGGGCGGTGCGGCGTGAACGCGTCGAGGACGTCGACGGCCGTCACCACCAAGCCCCGGACGGCCGCCCGTGTCGTCGACGCCGTGAAGGTCTACGGCGGTGGCGACACCGCGGTGCGGGCCCTGGACGGCGTCGACGTCGCCTTCCCGGCCGGCCGCTTCACCGCGATCATGGGGCCCTCGGGTTCCGGCAAGTCCACGCTGATGCACTGCGCGGCCGGACTCGACACGCTCAGCTCCGGAGCCGCGTACCTCGGCGACACCGAGCTGGGTACGCTGGACGACCGTCGGCTGACCCTGCTGCGGCGCGACCGGATCGGCTTTGTGTTCCAGGCGTTCAACCTGGTCCCCACCCTGACCGTGGCCGAGAACATCACGCTGCCGCTGGACCTCGCGGGCGCCGGCCACGACGCGGAGTGGATCGACGAGCTCGTCGACACCGTCGGCCTGCGCGACCGGCTGCACCACCGGCCGTCCGAACTCTCCGGCGGCCAGCAGCAACGTGTCGCCGTGGCACGGGCGTTCGCCGGCCGGCCGGACGTCGTCTTCGCCGACGAGCCGACCGGCAACCTCGACTCCCGCTCCGGCGCGGAGGTGCTCGGTCTCCTCGGTGACGCCGTGCGCCGGATGGACCGCACGGTCGTCATGGTCACCCACGACCCCGTCGCCGCCGCCCACGCGGACGAGGTGGTGTTCCTGGCCGACGGACGCCTGGTCGACCGTATGGACGCCCCGACCGCCGACAAGGTCCTGGACCGCATGAAAGCCTTCGAGGTGCCCTCGTGAACGCCTCCGTACGCCTGAGCCTGTCCTCCTTGCGCGCCCACCGGCGGCGCTTCGCCGGCACCTTCTTCGCGGTCTTCCTCGGAGTCGCCTTCCTCGCCGGGACGCTCGTCATGGGGGACACCCTGCGCGCGAGCTTCGGCACGATGTTCGGCGAGGCCACGGCCGGGACGGACGCGGTCGTGCGCGGCGCCGACGCCATCACCACGCCCGGCGAGAGCCAGGGTGTGCGACAGCCCGTCGCCACCTCCCTGGCCGCGACCGTCGAGCGGATCCCCGGTGTCGCGGCCGCCGCCCCCGAGATCCAGGGCGCGGGCCAGCTCGTCGGCAGCGACGGCGATCCCGTCGGCGGCCAGGGACCGCCCACCCTCGCCGGCAACTGGATCACCGACACGCGGCTCAACCCGTACCGCCTCGCCGAAGGCCGTGCCCCGGTGAGGTCCGGGGAGGTCGTCGTCAACCGCGGCGCCGCCGAGAGGGGCGGTCTGAAGCTCGGCGACAGGACCGTCCTGCGCACCCCCGACCCGGTCGAGGTGACCGTCGTCGGCCTGGCGACCTTCGGCGGCGCGGACGGCATGGCACAGGTGACCTTCACCGGCATGACCCGTGCCGACGCCGAGAGGTACCTCACCGCCAGGCCCGGCCAGGCGTCGAGCATCAAGGTGCGGGCGGACCCCGGCGTCAGCGAGAAGGAACTGGTCGCGCGGCTGACTCCCGTACTCCCGGCCGGAGTCGAGGCCATCACCGGTCAGGCGGCGGCGCAGGAGAACACCGACATGATCGCCAGCCAGTTCCTGACCGTCTTCACCACCCTGCTGCTGGTGTTCTCCGGCATCGCGCTGCTCGTCGCGACCTTCTCCATCCACAACACCTTCGCCATCGTCGTCGCCCAACGCGCCCGCGAGAACGCGCTGTTGCGTGCCCTCGGCGCCGCGCGCCGACAGGTGACCGAGGCGACGCTGGTGGAGGCGGGCGTGGTCGCCGTGACGGCGTCCGCCGCGGGCCTGGCGGGCGGCATCGGTATCGCCGCCGGGCTCCAGGCGCTGTTCCCGGCCATCGGATTCCCCTTCCCCGAGGGCGACCTGGTGATCGGCGGTCTGTCCCTGCTGCTGCCCCTCGCGGTCGGCGTCGTGGTGTGCCTCGGCTCCGCCGTGCTGCCCGCCGTACGGGCCGGCCGTACCGCGCCGCTGGCCGCACTGCGCGAGACGGCGGTCGAACGGTCCGGCTCCTCCCGCGCGCGAGCCGTCCTCGGCGCGGGGCTCGCCGTCCTGGCTGTGGCCCTGACGCTCACCGGAGTCCTGGTGTCCCCGTCCCTGTGGTCCGCGGGACTCGGCGCGGTCCTCGCGCTGGTCGCCTTCGTGGTCCTCGGCCCGGTCGCCGTCGGCCCGGCCGTGCGGCTGCTCGGCGGCCCCGTCGACCGGCTGCGCGGTGTCACCGGCGCCCTCGCCCTACGCAACGCCCTGCGCAGCCCTAGGCGTACGGCCGCCACCGCGAGCGCCCTGATGATCGGGGTCGCCGTCGTCGCGCTGTTCACCGTGTTCGGCGCCTCGCTCAAGGCGACCATGGACCAGACCGTGTCACGGTCTTTCGCGGGTGATGTGGCCGTGAGCACACCGTCGTTCGGGGCGGGCGGCAGCGGGCTCAGTCCACGGCTCGCCGCGGCCGTCGGCGCGCTGCCCGAGGTGGACACCGCGGTGGGACTGGGCCGCGCAGTCGCTGAAGTCGACGGCGACGGACGGGCGTTGACCGTCACCGACCCGGACGCCCTGGCCCGCACCTTCGACCTCGGCTCGGTCCAGGGGTCCCTGCGCGACCTCGGCACCGACGGCATCGCCGTCACCCGGCAGGAAGCCGACGAGCGGGGCCTGACGACGGGCGACATCACCCGCCTCACCTTCACCGACGGCGAGCGGCGGACCTTCACCGTGCGCGCCGTCTACGGCCGGTCCGAACTGGTCGGTGACTACGTGATCACCCGCGCCGCCTGGGCCCCGCACCGCACCCAGGACTCCGACACCCTCCTCGCCGTCTCCTTCAAGGACGGAGTGAGCGCGGACGACGGCAAGGCGGCCGTACAGCGGGTCGCGGCGCGGTACGGCGCCCCGGAGGTGCAGACCCGTGCCGAGTACGCGCGCTCCTCGGCGGGCGGTATCGACATGATGCTCAGCCTGGTCTACGCGCTGCTCGCCCTCGCGGTGCTCATCGCGCTGCTCGGCATCGCCAACACGCTGACGCTGGCGATCCACGAACGCACCCGGGAACTGGGTCTGTTGCGCGCCGTCGGGCAGACCCGATCCCAGTCGCGCGCCATGGTCCGCTGGGAGTCGGTCCTGGTCGCCGCCTTCGGTACCGCGGGCGGACTCGGCCTCGGCGCCTTCCTCGGCTGGGTGCTGGTGAAGGCGTCGGACGGCGCGAGCGACAGCGCCTTCGCCTTCGCGATACCGCCCGTGCGGCTCGCGGTGGTGGCGCTGGTCGGCCTCGCGGCCGGAGTCGTGGCAGGCGTACGTCCGGCCCGGCGGGCGGCACGACTCGACGTGTTGCGGGCACTCGCCACCGAGTGACCCACCGCGTCCCGCACGACGAACCGCGCGTCGATCACCGTGATGGGGACGGGCGGGTCGTGGCCCCGGTCGCAGGGTGGGCTCGGGGCGGGCCGTGGCCCGGTCCGGCTCGGCGGGCCGCCGCGGCCCGTGGCCGGGTTCGCCGGGGTGGGACGTGTGGTCGTGGCCCGGTTCGGCAGGAGGCGCATGCGCCGGTCGTCGCCCGCTTCACCGAGGTGAGCACGGGCGGGCCGTGGCCCGGGTCGCAGAGGTGAGCACGCGCGGGCCGTGATGCGGGTCGCGGTGGTGTGCTCGGGCGGCCCGTGGCCCGGTTCGCCGAGGCGGCCACACGAAAGTCGTGGCCCCGTCCCCCGTCGTGGGAAGCCGTGGGAAGCCGTGGGAACACGCCGGTCCCCGACGGGAGGCGTCAGCCGGTCGTAACGCCTGCCCTGATGAGGGGGACAGGCACCGGCCCCGGCCCGGTCACCGGTGAAGCACCCACCGATCACCGGCGGACGCACCCACCGATCACCGCTCGGTCAGCCGGCGACGGCCGACCGGGCGGGAGCGTGGGCCGGCCTGAGGTCGTCGGTCGTGACCTCGACCTCCGTGAACCGGTGCGCGGGCTTGTCCGCGACCGTACGGCGCGCCGGGCGCGCGGGCGGAGGGGACGTCGGGAGCGTGAACCAGACGACCTTGCCGGACTCACCGTCCGGCCGGACGCCCCAGCTCTCGCTCACGGCGGCCACCAGCGCGAGCCCGCGCCCGCAGGTGGCCAGGGGTTCCGCTTCGTCGACCACCGGAAGACGGGGGTCGTGGTCGTGCACCGAGACCGTGAGCCGGTCGACCACCAGTTCCATCTCGACGGTGCATGTCTTGTCGGGCTGGGCGTGGCGGTGGACGTTCGTCAAGAGCTCGGTCACACCGAGCGCGGCGCGGTCTATGAGGGGATCCATATGCCAGTAGCGCAACTGCGCAGATACGATTCTGCGGACCTGGCCGATCCGCGACGGCAGGGCTTGGAGCTCCACCGTGCAGTGCCTGCTTGGGTGACTGATCACGGCTGCGACTCCCCGACGTGAGGTCCGGAAGAACACGGAGTTCGGATCCAGCAGGACTGTGTGAAAGGGCCGCCTGCTGTCATGTCCGGCGGGCTGGTTCGCAGCGTTATCGCCGGTAAACCCAGAGTGACGTGAGACCAGCGTGGCCCAGGGGGTCCGCCGCCGCAACTCGCGGTGACTCAGCCGCCACGCCCCGCGGCCCTGCGCACGGCCTCGATGAACCGGCGTGCCGCGGGCGGCCCCGGCTCGCCGGGAGCGGGGTCGTGGTCACCCAGGGTGAGCGAGTACCGCGTGCCGTTGACGTCCGCCGAGGCGCGGTCCTCCGGCCCGAACCAGGGTTTCGACGCCCGCACCGCCTGCACCGGCGCGCTGTCGATCTCGCTGCCGTAACTCGTGAGCAACTCCAGCCTGCCGCCGCTGATCCGGACCTGCCCGGCCCGGGTGAGCGAGCGCAGTCTCTTCCCGATCCGCACGCCCGTCGCCGTGAACTCCGGCTCCGCCATGCCGTTCCGCCCCCTTGTGCGCGTGGGTCCGGTTGGACCGCGCTCCCGCGTGGGTGACCCACCCCGTGGCGTGATCCAGCCCGATTCCGTGATCCAGTGTCCGCCCCCGTCCGGGACCTTCCGTCCCGCCCGCTGAAGTCTGCCCGCGTACCGCGGTGAGCACCAGTACGCACCAGGCCCGAGCGGCGGCCACCCGGAGCACTCGCCCGAATGCGCCCCCCGGTGTCCGCCCCGCGCGCCCGTACGCCCGTTCCCCAGCTGTCCTTTGGGTGGCCCAAAGCTGTGTTTATGCAGGTGAGAAGTGGTGCGGAAGATGCCTATGATCGGGAGGTCGGCCGCGCGACGCGCCGTCGGCGTGGACCGTAAGGAGCACCGCCGTGAGCGCCACCCAGCAGACCCGGACCGGCGAAACCCTCGACGTCGACCGCAGCGACACCAGCTACCGGGACTGGCTGAAAGAGGCCGTCCGCAAGGTCCAGGCGGACGCCAACCGCTCGGCCGACACTCACCTGCTGCGTTTTCCGCTGCCGGAACGGTGGGGGATCGACCTGTATCTCAAGGACGAGTCGACCCACCCCACCGGAAGCCTCAAGCACCGCCTGGCCCGCTCACTCTTCCTCTACGGTCTGTGCAATGGCTGGATCCGGCCGGGCCGCCCGGTGATCGAGGCGTCCAGCGGCTCGACGGCCGTCTCCGAGGCGTACTTCGCGAAGCTGATCGGCGTGCCGTTCATCGCCGTGATGCCGCGCACGACGAGCGCGGAGAAGTGCCGACTGATCGAATTCCATGGCGGCCAGTGCCATTTCGTCGACGACTCGCGCCGGATGTACGAGGAGTCCGCACGCCTCGCGACGGAGACCGGCGGCCACTACATGGACCAGTTCACCTACGCCGAGCGGGCCACGGACTGGCGCGGCAACAACAACATCGCCGAATCGATCTTCCGGCAGCTGGAGTTGGAGCGGTTCCCGGAACCCGCGTGGATCGTCGCCACGGCCGGCACCGGCGGCACGTCGGCGACCCTCGCGCGCTACGTCCACTACATGCAGTACGACACCCGTATCTGCGTCGCCGACCCGGAGAACTCCTGCTTCTTCGAGGGCTGGACCACCGGCGATCCGGACGTCACCTGCGACTGCGGTTCGCGCATCGAGGGCATCGGCCGGCCGCGGATGGAACCGAGCTTCGTGCCCGGCGCGGTCGACCGCATGATGAAGGTCCCCGACGCGGCGAGCGTCGCCGCCGTGCGGGCCCTGGAGCGGGCCATCGGCCGCAAGGCGGGCGGCTCCACGGGCACCGGGCTGTGGAGCGCCCTGAAGATCGTCGCCGAGATGGTGGCGCAGGGGCACCGGGGGAGCGTGGTGACGCTGCTGTGCGACCACGGGGACCGCTACCTCGACAAGTACTACGCGGACGCGTGGCTGGCCGAACAGGGCCTGGACATCGAGCCCTACACGGCCGCGATCGACTCGCTGCTGGAGACGGGCGTGTGGCCGCACTGACCGGCCGCCGCACACTCGCCGGTCCGGGAGCGACGCCACCGCAGGGCCGGCCGCGTGACCGGGCCGGCCGCTCCATGCCGAGCCAGGAGCCGCGAGCCACCGAGCCAGGAGCCGCCGGCTACCGCGCCAGCCGTCCGTCCAGCGAGGTGACCGCGTTCCGGAAGGCCCGCCCGAGCCCCGGCCGGGCCAGCCGCAGGACGCAGCGGAAGCTCGCCGTACCGTCGGCGGCGAAGGTCCACCGCACGCGGGTGCCGGTGTCCGTCGGCGTCAGCCGCCACTCCTCGACCAGTGCCCGGGCACCCGGCGCGTTGGTCGCGTCCACCCGGTAGGCGTAGACCTCGGGGCCCTTCGCCGCGAGGACGGTCTCCTCGAAGCGGGTGCCGCCCCTGAGCCGGATCTCCCGTCCCGCGCCGTCGTCGGTCGGCCGGGCGAGCGTCACCGCCGAGAACCACGCGACCCAGCCCGGCACGTCCTCGGCGAGCGCCCGGAAGAGCGGACCGGGGGCGGCGGCGACATCCCGCGCGAAGACCATACGGACCGGCGCGGTCTCGACGAAGTCGAGCCCCACCGGGCGCAGACGACGAGCCATCGACAAGCCCCTCAGGTCAACAGGCGAAGGAGAGCGGGCGGTTGAGCCGACAGAACCCTAGCTGACGTACCGTCAGATGTCTGTATCCTCGTCGGGCTCGCCCGCCACCACCAGGCGCCGAACGTGCTCCGAGATGTCGGCGCGGACCCGGGCCGCAAGCCCGGCGTCGGTCACCCAGGTGTCCACCTGCTCCAGCGCCGCGAACGAACTCAGGCCCACCGTGCCCCACTTGGTGTGGTCGGCGACCACGACGACCCGCCGCGCCGACTGCACCAGACGCCGGTTGGTCTCGGCCTCCGCCAGGTTCGGGGTCGACAGGCCGGCCTCGATCGATATCCCGTGCACACCGAGGAACAGCACGTCGAAGTGGAGCGCCGCGATCGCCTGGTCGGCCACCGGCCCCACGAGCGAGTCCGACGGCGTGCGCACCCCGCCGGTCAGCACCACCGTCGCCGCGCCCTGCCGCTGGCCCGAGGTCCGCTGCGCCACGTGGAAGACGTCCGCCACCCGCACCGAGTTGGTGACCACCGTCAGATCCGGCACGTCCACCAGCTGGTGCGCCAGCGCGTACGTCGTCGTACCGCCCGAGAGCGCGATCGCCGAACCCGGCGCCACCAGCTCGGCCGCCGCCCGCG
Source organism: Streptomyces sp. NPDC002306 (assembly GCF_053593435.1). NCBI lineage: Bacteria > Bacillati > Actinomycetota > Actinomycetes > Kitasatosporales > Streptomycetaceae > Streptomyces > Streptomyces sp. NPDC002306. Next base: position 295,757 of record NZ_JBSFCK010000006.1, on the reverse strand, counting down.
CGATGTCCTCCTTGGCGCTCAGCTCCAGCGCCGACTTGGCCTCGAAACCCGGCTCGTGCGTGCTCGCCTCGACCACCGGGACCGCGCCGCCGTGCACCTTCTCCACCACGCCCTGCCGGGCGAGCGCGTCCAGGTCGCGGCGCACCGTCATGTCCGACACACCGAGCTTGCGCGTCAGCTCGTTGACCCGGACCCCGCCACGGCGCCGGACCTCGTCCAGGATCAGGGCGCGCCGCTGCTCCGCGAGGAGGTTCTGATTCTCACTCACGTACGCTCCGGTCCTTTCGCCTCGGCCGCCTTCAGCCCCGCACACCCGCTCCGACGAGGACATTCCTGCCGTCCGGGGTGCGTGGGCGTCCCATCCTCGCACGGGGTGACCCCCGTCGCGCCACCGCCTGCTCCGACGCGGTCATGTCATTGAGCGGGTGGTGTCGCCGCGTTCTCGCACGTATCGGGGAGATTCCGTGACGGGAGGTGTACACCACGCCCGGAACGGAGATCCTTGTGCCCGCACGCAGAGCAGCCGACGGTGTGTCACGGGGGAAGTGCGAACAGTGGAACGCGCGCAGGAACGAGCCTCTGCCGGCGGGGCGGCCACCCCCGCCCAGCGGCCCGCGGAGAGAGGCGCCGCCTTGGAACTCCTGGTCCACGGCGTGGGCGGCGCCACGCCCGAGAAGATGCTCAACGACCCGCGTACGGTGCGGATCACCGGCGACGACACGGCGGCCGTGTACCGGCGCGCCGACGACGTCGACGCGGAGAGCGGCCCCGGTGACCGGGGCGGCCCGGTGCCCGAGGCCTACGTCTGGTCCAACCTCACCTCGGGCAACGGCGCCCGCGCGCTGTGGCTGTTGCTGCTGCCGTTCATGGTGGTCAACCTCGCCCACTGGATGCGCCCCGGCGTGCGCGGCCGTACCCGCACGGTGCGCCTGTACGGACTGCTGGTGCGACTGGCCGGACTGACCCTGACCGTGCTGCTGGTCGCGGCCGCCTGCGAGGTCGCCCTCGACCTCGCGGCCTGGCAGTGCGCGGGCACACCCGCGTGCGCCGCGCGCCACTCCTGGCTGGGCTTCCTGGCGCCCACCGTCTCGGACGGCGGCTGGTGGAGCCGTCCCGGCCGCAGACTCGCCCTCGCCGCCGCGGTGCCCACCGCCGTCACCGTCCTGCTGTGGTATCTCTCCCACCGCACCTGGAGCGCGTACGAATCCGAACAGCCGCTCTTCCAGCCGGCCGAGCCCGAGGAGGAGACCGGGCGCACCGCGCTGGGCCGGCCAGGCTTCTGGTACGGACGCCGACTCGTGGCCCGGCTGCGCGCCGCGCACACCGCCGCCGGACTGCTCACGGTCGCCGCGGCCGTCGCATCCCCGGCCGCCCGCTTCGACCGCGCGCCGGGCGGACCGGCCGCCCTGGACGTGGCCGGGTGGCTGGTGTCGGGGGCGCTGGCCGCCGGGGCGGCCGCCGTGGTGTGGGTGGTCTGCCGCCGGGGCCGCAGCGAGCACCGCCTCGACCGCGAGCTCGACGCGCACCTCGTGCACCGGCTGCCGCTGGCCGCCCTCACCCTGCTCGCCCTCGCCCTCGGGTACGCCGGCTGGGAGCGCCCGCACTGGCGCTCGCACGGACGGCTGCCCGGCGACGCGACCTTCGGGGCCCTCGCCCTGGTCCAGGGCCTGCTCGTCATCGCACTGGCCGGGGTCGCCCACCTCCTGCACCGCACCCGGCCCGAACCGCGGGCCGCGATGCGCGGCCTCGGCGGACCCGCCGTCGCGATGCTGGCCTGCGCCCTCGGCGGCGTGATGTCCGGCGGAGTGTCCCAGCGGGTCGCCGACTGGCTGGACGGCACCAGGGCCTCGATCGCCGGTCCGCCGGTCCTGCTGACCTGGCAGGCGTCCGTCATCCCTCCGATGCTCGTCGTCCTGCTCGTGCTCTGCGGCCGCCTGGGGTGGCGCACCGCGCGGCTGCGCCGCGCCGGGCTGGACGAGGTCGGCCGCGACTACCCCGGCGAGACCAAGGACACGGCACGCACCCGCCGCATCGCCGGCGCCCGCGCGATGGCCTCCCTCACCGACCGCGGTCCCCTCGTCCTCGCCGTCACCTCCGCCACGACGCTGCTCCTGGGCACCGCGGCCCTCGTCGGCGCCCTGACCACCGGGAAGACCCCGGCCGTCGCCGCCCAGACCGCTCCCGCCTTTGTGCACGGCGCCGCCGACGCCGCGCAGGCACTCGGCTCCTGGCTGATCGGCCTCGGTTTCCTGCTCTTCGTCACTTGGGGCCGACGCGCCTACAAGGACGCCGCCGCCCGGCGCACCATCGGCATCCTGTGGGACGTCGGCACGTTCTGGCCGCGCGCCGCCCACCCCTTCGCCCCGCCCTGCTACGCCGAGCGCGCCGTGCCCGACCTGACCTGGCGGATGGCCACCTGGACCCGCGACACCGGCGGCCGCCTGGTCATCTCCGGACACTCCCAGGGCAGCGTGCTCGCCGCCGCCGCGGTCTGGCAGCTCAAGCCGTCCGAGCGCGGCCGGGTCGCCCTGCTGACCTACGGCTCCCCGCTGGAGCGGCTCTACGGCCGCTGGTTCCCGGCCCACTTCGGACCGTCCGCGCTCGGCTCCCTGCACCGGGAGGTCGCCTGCTGGCGCAACCTCCACCGGCTCACCGACCCCATCGGCGGCCCGGTCCGGCTGCCCGGCGACTGCGGCCCCGACGTCGACCTCGAACCCCTCAAGGACCCGATGGCGTACGGCCGCACCGACCGGCACCCGCTCCCGGCGCCGATCCTCGGACACTCCGACTACCAGGCGGACCCGGTGTTCGCGGTGGAACGGGAGCGGCTGCTGGCCCGGTTGCGGCCGGACCTGCCGGGCCCGCGCCACACGAACGGCGCCGTTCAGGAGAGTTCGGGCAGGTCCTCCGCGTAGAGGAGGGTCAGGTCGTCCGTGCTCGGCTCCGTGACCTGCGCGACCCGGCCCGCGTGCCGCTCCACCATCGCCTCGAAGGTCTGGCGGGCGGTCCGGCCGTTGCCGAACGCGGGTCCCTTCGGGAGGTCCGTGAAGTACTTCAGCAGTGACTGGGCCGTGCCCGGAGCCAGCCGGTACTCGTGCTCCTCGGCCTGCTGCTCCACGATCCGCAGCAGTTCCTCGGGGCCGTAGTCGCTGAAGGTGATGGTCCGCGAGAAGCGGGACGCGACACCGGGGTTGACGGAGAGGAACCGCTCCATCTCGGCCGTGTAACCCGCGACGATCACCACCACCGCGTCCCGGTGGTCCTCCATGAGCTTCACCAGCGTGTCGATGGCCTCCTTGCCGAAGTCACGGCCGGAGTCCTCCGGCGACAGCGCGTACGCCTCGTCGATGAACAGCACACCACCGCGGGCCCGTTCGAAGGCCTCCTGGGTACGGATCGCCGTGGAACCGATGTGTTCGCCGACCAGGTCGACGCGGGACACCTCGACCAGGTGGCCCTTCTCCAGCACACCGAGGGAGGCGAGGATCTCGCCGTAGAGGCGGGCGACCGTCGTCTTGCCGGTGCCGGGGGAGCCCGTGAAGACCAGGTGCCGCTTGACCGAGGCGGCCTTCAGGCCCGCCTCCCGGCGGCGCCGGCCCACCTCGATCATGTCGGTGAGGGCGCGCACCTCGCGCTTGACGCTGTCCAGGCCCACCAGCGCGTCGAGTTCACCGAGGACGGCCGTCGAGGTGCGGGCCTCCTTCGCCGGCTCGGCGACGGGCACCGACGGCTCCTGTTCGGTGACGCGCTGCCCCGGGATCGCGCCGAGCAGGCCAGGGGTCTGGGCCGCCGTCTGGACGACCGGCTCCGGCGCGGCCGTCGGGGTGCGCAGGCTCGCGCTCTCGTCGCTCGTGCAGTCCTCGACCACGGGTCCCGTGCCGGACGCCGAGTCCGGACCGCCCTCCGCGAACTCGTAACCACCGCGCGCGCAGCGCTCCGTACGGCACTTCTTCAGCGTCGTACGGCAGCCGTCGAGGACATGGAAGCCGTAGCCCGCGCTGCCCGTGACCCGGCAGCCGAGGAAGCTGCCGCGGCCGCCCGCCGAGACGTAGAAGCCGGCCTCCGCCGGGGAGTCGACGGTGCACCGCTCGATGGTGGGGTCGGCGCCCTTGGTGACGATCACACCGGTCTGCGTGCCGTCCAGCGTACAGTTGCTGAGGGTGCCGCCGCTGCCGTGGTCACGGAACCAGGCCCCGGTCGCGGCGTCCCGGATGCGGCAGTCGTCGAGTTGCGCGGTGGCGCCGTCGCTCACCGACACGGCCGTGTTGCGGACCTGGGAGAGGTCGCTGTCGACGACGTCCGCGCGTGAGCCGCGGTCGAGGACGAACAGGGCGTCCGGCACGTCGTGCACCCGGCAGGAGTCGAGGACCACGGTGGCGCCGTCACTGACCCACACGGCCGGATAGTCGCCGGTGCTGTCGAAGATCTCGCACTGATTGGCGTCCACCCGCGTGCCCGGGTCCCACACCGACAGCCCGTTGCGGCCGAACTGGCGCACCGTCGTCCGGGTCAGCGTCAGCACGGAACGGGAGCGCAGATCGACCGCGTTCTCGGGGATGTCGTGGATCCGGCAGTCGGCGAGGGTCAGCACCGCGTCGGTGTCCAGGGTGACTCCGTCGGCGGTGGTGCGGTGCACATCGCAGTCCGTGAGGTGGCCGGTGGCCCGCGCGGTGATCTGCACGCCGCTGCCCCGCACCTCGTAGATCTCGCACCCCACCGCCTCCAGCGCGGAGTTGTCGCCGGTGGCGGTCAGACCGGAGCCCGAGGTGTGGTGGATCCGGCAGCGCTCCAGACGGGGATGACCGCCCCCGCGCACCGCCACCCCCGACTGGCCGGCCGCCACGACCTCGCAGTCCTCGAACACCCCGCCGCCGCCGTCGACCACGGCGATGCCGATGCCCGCCGGGTTGTCGACGGTGCAGCGGCGCACGGTGGGCCGGGCGTCCCCGCGCACCTCGATGCCGGCCGCGGACCGGGTGACGACCCGGACGTCCCGCAGCTCCGGCGTGCCCTCCTCGACCAGCAGGGCCGGCGCCGCCGCGTCCTGGCCCTCCACGTAGAGATCCTGGATCACCGCGGAGGCGCGCACGGTCAGCGGCACTCCGTCCAGGGGCGCGATCCGCACCGACCCCGCGGAGCCCTCGGGGCCGCGCAGGGTCACCGCCCGCTGGACGACGAGATTCTCCCGGTAGGTGCCCGGAGCGATGGTGAGGACGTCCCCCTCGGCCGCGGCCTCCAGGGCGGCGGCGAGCGAGGCGTACTCACCTGTGCGGCGCCGCCACCTCGATGTGCCGGTGTGCGTCACCTGGACCGTGCCCTGTGCCATGGCGTTGCTGTGCCCCCACCTCGTCGTACGCGGGTTGTTGCCGAAGACCCGGCCGGTCCACCGTAGCGTGCGCGCGGGCGATGGGTTGACCAGAGACGGAAGGCGGTCGGCGTGACGAAGCGCCGTCAGCTGCCGGTTCCGGTCCGCCCCCAGTCCGGGCCCGCTCGGTCCCAGGCCTGGTCCCAACGCGCGTACCGACGGCGGACCATGCGCCAGACGACCAGCCGTCGGCAGGCCTCGACGAGCCCCGCGGTGAGCATGGCCGCGCCGAACCCGGCGAGGACAGCGTGTGTGGTCGCCGTCGCGGAGTCCAGCGGGCGGGCCACGACGCCGCCGTGCGCGTCCGTCCATATCGTGAAGTGGTCGCCGTCGTGCGGGGTGTCGACGCTCGCCAGGACCGGGCCGCGGTGTGTGGTGCCGTCCGGTGCCCGCCAGTCGGCGAGCACATGACTGCGGGCGTCGCGCGCGGTGGAGGTCTCCGGATCGGCCTCCAGCGAGGAGCGGTTCAACCCGCGGACCACGGTGGCCGTCACCTGGTGCCGGGCCGTGCGCTGGTCGCGGACCGCCTGTTGCAGGGCGTCCTGGGCGACGCCGCCGACCAGGGAGCCGGTCACGGGCGCGACGACCAGGACGAACAGCAGGGCCACCAGGGCCACCCAGGCCTCGACCAGGTCGGTCACGCGGCGCAGCGGATTGTGCCGCCACCGCCAGAGTCCGCCGATTGTTCGCACCGGCCCGCACCCCCTTTCCCGCTCCGTGATAACCCCCCGCGGAACCGTTCACGCGTGAGTCCGGCCCAAGAGAGAGCGAAATCACCTCTGACCGGGACGTCTCATGAACTCCGCACGAAATCCCAACGAGCGGGTTCCCGCGCGGGGTTCCCGAAACGTTCCCGGTGCTCCACCGCGGGCGGCACACTGGCGGTGTGACAGATGCGTCGACCCGTCAACTGCTCGACCTGTTCCTCGGCGCGGTCGTACCCGTGCCCTCGCTGGTCTGCGTCTGGGCGCACGGCTCCCTGGCCGGGGGCGACTACCAGCCGGGGCGCAGCGACCTGGACCTCGTCGCGGTCGTCGAGCGCCGGTGTCCGCCGGAGCTGGAGGAGCGGCTCGTCGCGGCGCACGAGAAGCTGGCGGCGACCCACCCCCTGGCGGCGAAGCTGCATTGCAGCTATGTCGCGGCCGACGAGTGGGGCGACCACGGCGCCGCTCACCTCACCTGGGCGCACGAGGAGTTGATGCGCCGTCCCGTGACCCCGGTGACCCGGCGGGAGCTGCACGCCTTCGGCACGGTGCTGCACGGGCCGCGCCCGGCGGTCCTGCTGCCGCCGGTCACCGACCGGGAGCTCACGGACTTCGTCGCCGAGGACCTGGCGCGCTTCTGGCGGCCTGCCCTGGACCACCCGGAGCGCTGGCTGCGCGAGGTCTGGGTCGACCTCGGTCTGCTGACGCTCGCGCGGGCCGCCGTGACGCTGCGGACCGGCAGACTGATCAGCAAGGCGCAGGCCCTCGACGAACTGACCGCGCTGGGCGCCCCCGCGGACGTGGTGCACGACATCCGACAGCGCCGCTACGGCGGCCCGCCGTCCGCGTCCGACCGGTGGCCGGCCCGCCGGGCCGAACTGACCCGCGCCTTCCTCGCCCCCGCGATCGAGCGCGTGCTGGCGGCCGCGCGCCCCTGACCGGGCCGAACCACTCCGCCGTCCACGGCCGACCTGTTCAGGACGAAAGACGCTGGTCGAGGATGGTGACCGGATCGCCGACCCGGATCGTGCCCGGTGACTGGGGCACCAGGTTCTGGCCGAAGACCAGTCTGCCGTCGATGCGGCGATGGCGGCCGAGGGTGTGCAGGGGCTCCTTGCCGCGCTGGGCGGTGGTCTGGTCCGTGGTGGTCACGACACACCGGCCGCACATCTTGGCGACCCGGAAGGTGACCTCGCCGATGGCGACACGCGACCAGTCGTCCTCGGCCCACGGGGCGGTTCCCGACACCACGGCGTTCGGCCGGAAGCGGTTCATGGGCAGCGGGCCCTCGCCGGCGTGGCCGTCCCGCGCGATCAGTGCGTTCAGGGCGTCGAGCGAGGCGGTCGTGGTGACCAGCAGCGGGAAGCCGTCGGCGAAGGAGACGGTCTCCCCGGGCAGCGCGAAGTCGTGGTCGACCGGGCGGCGCGTGCCGGGGTCGTCCATGTGTACGAGACGTACGTCGGTGCCGAGGAAGGCGCTGCACCAGGCGTGGGCGGCGGCGACGGCGAGGACGCCCTCCACCTTGTCGCGGAAGATCTCGACGGTCGTCGTGCCGATCGGCTCCGGGACCGGGACGGTCAGCGGTTCGAGACCGGGCGCGGACAGCCTGACGCCGCCGGGCACGAGCTCGGCGGCGGCCAGTGCCAGGCGCGGATACCGGCGTTGCGTGACGACCGTTCCCCCGTCGTCGATCAGCGCCCAGCGTCGATCACCGGCCAGCCCCCAGGGCTCCACGACGGCCTCCCGGAGCGACAGAGCCCGGAACGCCTTGACCGGATGAACGTGGATCGACTGCAGCTCCGTATTGCCCATGACTCCATCGTGCCAGGCAATACGGACAGTGCCCGGACGGCTCAGTAGCCGCCGCGGTACTGCTGCTGGTTGTTGTACGGGTCCTGGTACGGAGCCGGGGCGGGCCGGGGAGCCGCGGGGCGCATCGCCTCGTAGCCCATGCCGGGCTGGGCCGGACGCGGCTGCTGCGCCTGCGGACCGGGGTAGCCGCGCGGCGCCGCCGCCTGCTGCGGGATGTACGCCGTGGGCGCCTGCTGCAACGGGGAGGGCTGCTGCGCCTGCGGGTATCCGTAGGACTGGTGGGACGGGGCGGCCGGGAGGGCGGGCAGCGCCGAGGGGAGCGCGGGGAGGTGACTGCCCATGTCGTACGCGGCGGGAACCCGGATCGGGGCGATCTGCGGGGTGCCCCGCTCGGCCACGAGCGAGTCGTAGATCGGGGTGTCCGGGAAGGAGGCGGAGTAGTAGCCGCCGCCATAGGTGGAGCGGGGGGAGGTCATGGCCATAAGTTAAGCCCACGATGTGCTGGTTGGGGAGACCGATAAGAGGGTTGTTTTCCGTGTCCGCAGTGACCCGGTATCCCCAATGCGAGCGAACTTGGGAAAAAGGGGCGCCAAGCAGGGTTCAGATCCCGTAAAAGCCAAGTGCCCAGCGGGTTACCAGCGGTTGACCTCGCGTGTTCCTGTGCTGTTCGTGGGACTTCTCGGCCCCTCGGAATAGGTTGACCCTGTAGGCAGCCAATGGAGTGCCGGGTGGACCGGCACGGCGACTCGCGATGGGGGCGGACATGTCAATGCCGAAAGGATCGAATGCGCCGGTGCCGACCACGGCGCTGCGCGTCGAATTGGGCTGGCGGTCCGGCCCCGGCGTGCCCGACGCGGACGCGTCGGCGCTGCTGCTCGTGGGCGGGAAGGTCCGCTCCGACGCGGACTTCGTCTTCTACAACCAGCCCGCGCACTCCTCGGGCGCGGTCCGGCACGAGGGCAAGCGGGACGGCGGCGGCCGGGTGACCGACACGCTGCTCGTGGACCTCGCGCGCGTGGAGCCCGCGGTCGAGACCGTGGTCCTCGCCGCCTCCTCGGACGGGGGCACGTTCGGGCGGGTCCCGGACCTGTACATCGAGGTCCGGGAGGCGGCGCAGGGGACGGTCGTCGCCCGCTTCGACAGCACGGGAGCGACCGTCGAGACGGCGTTCGTGCTGGGGGAGTTCTACCGCCGGCAGGGCGCCTGGAAGTTCCGTGCCGTCGGCCAGGGCTACGACAGCGGCCTGGAGGGCCTGGCGACGGACTTCGGCATCGCCGTGGACGAGCCGCAGCGCGCGGCACCGGCGGCCGGCCCGGTCGCCCCCGCGCCACCGGTGGCCCCGCCGGTGACGGTCCCGCCGCCGGTCCACCACGCTCCGCCACCGCCCCAGGTGCAGCCGGTCCACCCCGCTCCGCCGCCCCTCCCGCCGCAGCACCCGGCGCCGCCCGTCCAGCCGGTCCGGCTGACCAAGGTCACGCTCACGAAGGCCTCCCCGTCGGTCTCGCTGACCAAGCAGGGCGGCACCTCGGGTGCCATGCGCGTGAACCTGAACTGGGAGGTGCGCAAGCAGTTCTCCGGGTGGGGCAGCAAGCGCGGCCGGGCCGTCGCGATGCACGCGGACCTCGACCTCGACCTGTGCGCCCTCTTCGAACTCGCCGACGGCCGCAAGGGGGTCGTCCAGGCGCTCGGCAACGCGTTCGGGGCCCTGCGGCAGCCGCCGTACATCCATCTCGACGGCGACGACCGCACCGGGGCGTCGGCGAGCGGCGAGAACCTGACGATCAATCTCGACCACGCCCGGGACTTCCGGCGCGTCCTCGTCTTCGTGACGATCTACGAGGGCGCCCGCTCCTTCGCCGATCTGCACGCGACGGTGACCCTCACCCCCCAGTTCGGGGCCCCGATCGACTTCTCGCTCGACGAGTGCACCGTCCCCTCCACGGTGTGCGCGCTCGCGCTCATCACCAACAACGGAGGCGACCTGGTCGTCCAGCGCGAGGCCCGCTACCTGGTGCCCCAGCGCGGGGTGAGCCCGCAGCGGACCGTCGACCACGCCTACGGATGGGGCATGGACTGGACCCCCGGCCGGAAGTAGGCGGCGGGCGGGCGCCGGGTCAGCCCTCGTCGGGGACGGCGTCCGGGCGGGCGTAGGTGCGGCCCTTCCAGGCGGCACCTCGCCCCCGGTAGTGCTGCACCGCGGAATCGACCGTCATCAGGAGGTACAGGAACGCGGTGAACGGCAGCAGAGGAGCGAGCCACAGCGGCTGACGGTAGTAACGGAGCATCGGTACGTACGTTCCCGCCATCACCAGCCAGGCCGCGCCGCCCGCGAGGGCGGCCGCGGCGCTGCCCGTGGCCGCACCGGCCAACACCGCCACGGGCGGCACCAGGTACACCAGCGCCAGTCCGGCGACCGTGCCGGCCAGCAACAGGGGGTTGTGCCGCAACTGCGCGTACGCGCTGCGGGACACCATCCGCCACAGGTCGTGCAGGCGCGGATAGGGACGCACGCTGTCCACGCCGTCGGCCAGCCCGAGCCAGACCCGGCCGCCGCTCCGCTTGACGGCCCGCGCGAGCGCCACGTCGTCGATCACGGCGTGCCGGATGGCGTCCGGGATCCGGGCCCGCTCCGCCGCCTCGGCACGCAGCAGGACGCAGCCGCCCGCGGCGGCCGCCGTGCGGGTCCCCTTCCTCTTCATCGTCCTACCCGCCTTCCCGGTCGTCCCGGTCGTCCCGCGCTGCTCGGCCTCCTTGCCGATCCGGCGGAACGGATACAGCTGGGCGAAGAAGTAGACGAACGCGGGCACGACGAGCCGCTCCCACAGGCTCTCCACCCGCAGCCGGGCCATCTGCGAGACGACGTCGAAGCCTGCGCTGTCCGCGGCGGCCACCAGCTGCCGCAGACTGTCCGGGGCGTGGGCGATGTCGGCGTCCGTCAGGAGCAGGTAGGCGGGGTCACGCGTGCGTGCCAGGCCGATGCCGTGACGCACCGCCCAGAGCTTGCCGGTCCAGCCCGCGGGTGGCTCGCCCGGCGAACTCACGGTCAGCGGCAGGCCGCCGTGCCGCGCCGCCAGCTCGCGCGCCAGGTCACCGGTGCCGTCGCGGCTGCCGTCGTCGACGAGGAAGACCTCGGCCCGGCCCGGATAGTCCTGGGCGAGCAGGGACGGCAGGCTCGCGGGGAGCACCTCGGCCTCGTCGCGCGCCGGTACGACGACACAGACGGACGGCCACACGCGCGGATCCCGGCGGCGCGGCAGCCGGACATCCGTGCGCCAGAAGAACCCCTGGAAGAGCAGCAGCCACAGCCAGGCGGCGAGAGAGGCGGCGGCGGTCCACACGATGGCGCTCACCCGCGCAGTCTGCCCCACGCCACCGGTGCGCCGGAGCCCATCGTCTATCGTGGCCGGGTGAAGATCGCGCTCATGGACTCCGGAATCGGTCTGCTGGCGGCCACCGCCGCGGTGCGGCGCCTGCGGCCCGACGCGGATCTCGTGCTGTCGCTCGACCCCGACGGCATGCCCTGGGGGCCGCGCACTCCGCAGGACCTCACCGGGCGCGCCGTGGCCGTCGCGGAGGCCGCCGCCGTCCACCGGCCCGACGCTCTCATCGTCGGCTGCAACACCGCCACCGTGCACGCCCTGGACGCCCTGCGCGCTCGCCTGGAACCGGGTGTTCCGGTCGTCGGAACGGTCCCCGCGATCAAGCCGGCCGCGGCCGGCGGCGGTCCCGTCGCGATCTGGGCCACGCCCGCCACCACCGGCAGTCCGTACCAGCGGGGACTGATCCGGGACTTCGCCGATGGTGTGGCCGTCGCCGAGGTGCCGTGCTGGGGACTCGCCGAGGCCGTCGAACACGCGGACGAGGCGGCCATCGAGGCCGCCGTCACCGCGGCCGCCGCGCTGACCCCCGCGGACGTGACGACCGTGGTCCTCGGCTGCACCCACTACGAGCTGGTCGCGGACCGCATCAGGGCCGCCGTGCAGCGCCCCGGCCGTCCCCCGCTCGTCCTGCACGGCTCCGCGGGTGCCGTGGCCGCGCAGGCGCTGCGCCGCATCGGCGAGCTCCCCGCCCCCGAGGCCCCGCCGGTCGGCTCCCTGACCGTGCTGCTCAGCGGGCGCGCGGGCACCCTGCCCGCGGCCGCGCTGGCGTACGCCGAGGGGCGGATGCTGCCGGCGGTCAGCCCCGCTTCGTGACTCCGGCCGATCCGGCTTCGTGATCCCCGGCCGCCGGCCGGACGTCTTCGCCGCGCGGGACCCCCGGGTGGCGGAGTCACCTTGTGCGACGAGCTACCCGCGCAGCGAAACCTGAGTAACCTCATAGCCATGAGGGACCACCCCCACGACGAGAAGGTCCCGCACCCGGACATCTGGACCGGGCGCGCGACCAACCGCTTCCAGTGGCTACTGGCGCTCAGCGGCGCCGCCTGCCTGGCGCTCGGCATCCAGCTGGCCGTCGACTCCGCGTGGACGTCCGGCTCGGCCGCGCTCGTCATGGCCGTGGTCGGATGCATCGCGGCCGGGCTGCTCGTTCTCTTCGGCACCCTCGCCTTCGTGCACGTCGACCTGAAGCTCGACAAGGAGTCCCTCGAAGTGCGCTGCGGCCACATCGGTGTGCCGCGCCGCCGCATCCCGCTGTCGCACGTCGAGGGCGCCGACTTCGCCCCCCTCGTCACCCCGCGCCACTGGGGCGGCTGGGGCTATCGCTGGCTGCCCGAGAAGGGCACCGCGGTCGTCGTCCGCCGTGGCGAGGGCGTGGTGCTGCGCCTGTGGGACGGTCACACGTTCACCATCACCGTGGACGACGCCGAGGCAGCCGTACGGGTCATCCGCGACCGGCTGCGCCCCAACGCGCACGGTCCGCTGCACTGACGGTCACCCGGCCGCCGTCACGGACTCGACCGCTCACCACGCGCGCGTACGTCCGGCGCGCTCCGCACGGGCTCCTGGAACAGCGGCCGCGCCGTGGCGAGGCCCGCCAGCAGGCCCGCGCCCACGGACACCGTGGTGAAGCTCAGCGCGTCACCCACCGCCGCGATGGCCGCCAGCGCCGTCAGGGCCGCGCCCGCGGTCAGGGCGACGGGCGTCGGGCGCGGCGAGCGCCACAGCGCGAACAGCAGCCAGCCGAAGGCGGCCGCGAGCAGCGCCACCCCGGCCACACCCTGCTCGGCCGCCTGCTGCAACGGCGCCGAGTGCGGCTTGCCGTCGGCGGGCGTCGACTGGGCCGCCGTCGTGCTGAGGTCCCCGAAGCGGCCCGGGCCCACGCCCAGCGCGCTGTCCTGGTGCGCCAGGTGCAGGGCGTCGTGCCACAGCGCGACCCGGTGTGACGTGAGCTGACCCTCCAGGGACGCGGCGAGCCCGTCCGGCAGCGCGTTTCCGGCGACCGCCCAGGTCAGCCCCGTCACCAGGGCGGCGGCCAGGGCCAGTCCCGCGATGCCCGGGCCGCGGTGGCGCATCCGGCCCGCGGCGAGCGAGCACAGCAGCACCGCGGTACAGGTGACGACGCCGGTGACCGAGCCGAGGACCGCGGCGGTCACGGCGATCGCGGCGGCCGCGAGGCGCAGTGCCAGCCGTGCCGCCACGGTGGGTGCGGCCCAGGCGGCGCAGCACGCGGCGCCGGCCGAGAGGGTCAGCAGCGCGGCGGTGGCCCCGGCGTGCCCGAGCGGGGTGACGAGCTGCGGCGCCGCGAGCTGCGGCAGGGTCACCGCCAGGCACACCCCGGCCAGCGCGCCGACGAAGGGCGCGGCCACCGGCAGCAGTGCCCCGAAGATCCGTCCCGCGGCGAAGCCGGCGGCCACGGCGAGGACGGCCAGCAGCACGCCCTCCGGGCGGCCGTCGTGCGCGGCCGCCGTGATCAGCGACCAGGCGGCACAGGCCCCGAGCACCACCACACCCGCGGTGTCGGAACCGTTGCGTCTTTCGCCGTCCGTGGCCGGACCGGCCGTAGACGTCCTGCCCGTGGACCCCACTCCGTCCCCCCGAACCCGGTCGCCCCCGACCTGTGCCGGACCCCGCCGTCCGGCCCTCCGCCAGGGCCGTGAACGGCCCTGCGACTGAGGCTTCGGCACACCGTAACGGCTGATGGACGGTTTGTGGATGAGTTGCGCCGAGATGCGCAGGAACGTTGCGGCAGGGGTGCCCGCCGTGGCGGGCGCGACCCCCCGGTGCCGGGTGGAGGGCGCGGGGTGGCCCCACGGGCCGAACTGTCGGGGGCAAGGTCACCCGCCGTACACTCCCGGAGTGACCGTCACCGCAACCTCCGTGGGCCAGTCGGACCAGCTGGAGCCCCCGATCGTGCCCGCCTCGCGCGGCGCGCGGCTCGTGCGCTTCGTCCCGGCCATCGCCGCGGTGCTCTCCGGAGTGCTGCTCTACGTCAGCTTCCCGCCGCGCACCCTGTGGTGGCTGGCCCTGCCGGCCTTCGCCGTCTTCGGCTGGGTGCTGCGCGGCCGCAGCTGGAAGGCGGCCCTGGGCCTCGGTTACCTCTTCGGCCTCGGTTTCCTGCTGCCGCTGCTGGTGTGGACCGGTGTGGAGGTCGGCCCCGGACCCTGGATCGCCCTGGTCGTGATCGAGGCGGTCTTCGTCGCGCTGGTCGGCGCGGGCGTCGCCGCGGTGTCCCGGCTCCCCGGCTGGCCGCTGTGGGCGGCGGCGGTGTGGATCGCCGGTGAGGCGGCACGCGCGCGGGTGCCGTTCCGCGGCTTCCCCTGGGGCAAGATCGCGTTCGGGCAGGCGGACGGCGTGTTCCTGCCGCTCGCGGCGGTCGGCGGCACACCCGTGCTCGGCTTCGCGGTCGTCCTGTGCGGATTCGGCCTGTACGAGGTCGTGCGACTGGCCGTCGAGGCGCGCGGTACGCGCAGCGTGCGGCGGTCCGCCGCGGCCGTCGCCCTGCTGAGCGTGGCCGTACCGGTGGCGGCCGCCGTCGCCGCCCGCCCGCTGGTCAGCGACAAGGCCGAGGACGGCACGGCGACCGTCGCCGTCATCCAGGGCAACGTTCCGCGCCTGGGCCTGGAGTTCAACGCGCAGCGACGGGCCGTGCTCGACTTCCACGCGCGCGAGACGGAACGACTGGCCGCCGAGGTCGAAGCGGGCAAGGTGCCCCGGCCCGACTTCGTGCTGTGGCCGGAGAACTCCTCCGACATCGACCCCTTCGCCAACCCCGACGCGGCCGCCGTCATCGACCAGGCGGCCAAGGCGATCGGCGCGCCCATCTCGGTCGGCGGCGTCGTCGAGCGGGACGGCAAGCTCTTCAACGAGCAGATCCTCTGGGACCCGGAGAAGGGCGCCGTCGACACGTACGACAAGCGGCAGATCCAGCCGTTCGGCGAGTACCTTCCGCTGCGCTCGCTCCTCGGCGCGATCAACAAGGACTGGACCACCATGGTCCGCCAGGACTTCAGCCGGGGCACCGAGCCGGGCGTGTTCGACATGAACGGCACCAAGGTCGGCCTCGCGACCTGCTACGAAGCCGCCTTCGACTGGGCCGTGCGTGACAACGTCACCCACGGCGCCCAGCTGATCTCCGTGCCGAGCAACAACGCCACCTTCGACCGCAGCGAGATGACCTACCAGCAGCTCGCCATGTCCCGGGTCCGCGCCGTCGAGCACAGCCGGACCGTCACCGTCCCGGTGACCAGCGGCGTCAGCGCGATCATCATGCCGGACGGGAAGATCACTCAGAAGACCGGCATGTTCGTGGCCGACTCCCTCGTGCAGAAGGTGCCGCTGCGCTCCTCCGAGACGCCCGCGACGCGAATGGGCATCCTGCCGGAGATCGCCCTCGTGCTCGTGGCCGCCGGAGGACTCGGCTGGGCCGTCGCCGCCGGGGTGCGCGGGCGGCGCGCCGGTGGCGTGTAGCCGTACACCCGGCGTACGCCGCCGCCGTCCACCTGGGGCGACAGGGCCGAACCGTTAGGGTCGGGCCATGGCTACTCCTGACTTCATCCGCACGCTCCGGGCCTCCGCCGGCCACCAGCTGCTCTGGCTGCCCGGGGTCACCGCCATCGTCTTCGACGACGCGGGCCGCGTGCTGCTGGGCCGCCGCTCCGACACCCGCAAGTGGTCCGTCATCGGCGGAATCCCGGAGCCGGGGGAGCAGCCGGCGGCCTGCGCCGTACGGGAGGTCGAGGAGGAGACCGCGGTGCGGTGCGTCGTCGAGCGGGTCGTCCTCGTCCAGGCACTGGAGCCGGTCACCTACGCCAACGGGGACATCTGCCAGTACATGGACATCACCTTCCGCTGCCGCGCCGTCGGCGGGGAGGCGCGGGTGAACGACGACGAGTCGCTGGAGGTGGGCTGGTTCGAGGTGGACGCCCTGCCGGAGCTGAACGCGTTCGGACAGTCGCGGATCAAGCAGGCGCTGTCGGACACGGCCACCTGGTTCGACCCGGCGGATCCGGTCCCGGGCGCCGGAGCCGAGGGGGACGACGGGGTGGCCGGGGAGCCGTAGGACGCACACAGGGGTGTGGGCATGGCTGGTGCTCCCATGAGATCACTCCGAAGTATGGGCGATGCGCACATGGGGTGGCGCGGTGCGGCTGCCTAGGGTCGAACCATGACCGCGCCCACTGCCCTCCCCGCCCCCCACGCTCTCCCCCTCGACCTCGGCGGTCGCACCGCCCTGGTCACCGGTGCCGCCGGCGGCATCGGCAGCGCCTGCGTCCTGCGACTGGCCGCCGCCGGGGCCGAGGTGAGGGCGGTCGACCGGGACGCCGGAGGCCTGGAGGCGCTCGCCGGCCTGGCGGCGGACCTGCCGGGCGGTGTCGAGCCGCACGTCCTCGACCTCACCGACCTCGACACCGCCGAACTCGCCGCCGCGGGCACCGACATCCTGATCAACAACGCCGGCCTTCAGCTGGTGCGCCCCATCGAGGAGTTCCCGCCGGACGTCTTCCACACCGTGCTCACCGTGATGCTGGAAGCGCCGTTCCGGCTGATCCGCGGCGCCCTTCCGCACATGTACGGGCAGGGGTGGGGCCGCATCGTGAACGTGTCCTCGGTGCACGGGCTGCGCGCCTCGGCCTACAAGTCCGCCTACGTGGCCGCCAAGCACGGCCTGGAAGGGCTGTCCAAGACGGCCGCCCTGGAAGGCGCGCCGCACGGCGTCACCTCGAACTGCGTCAATCCCGCCTACGTGCGGACCCCCCTGATCGAGACGCAGCTCACCGACCAGGCGCGGGCGCACGGGATCCCCGAGGAGCGCGTGCTGTCCGAGGTGTTCCTCCAGGACTGCGCCGTCAAACGGCTGATCGAACCGGCGGAGGTCGCCGAGGCCGTGGCCTATCTGTGCAGCCCACAGGCGTCGTTCGTGACCGGTACCTCGCTGGTCCTGGACGGCGGCTGGACTGCGCACTGAGCCGGACCGCGCCGCTCGGCGTCCGAGTTGTCCACAGGCCTGACGGCGCGGCCGCGTGATGAGGAATCCTGTGAACATGTCCCGCGATCACCTGCCCGCCGAACGCTCCGTCAGTGGCGCCGAGCCGTCGCCCCACGGCGCCGGCGCGCCGTTCCTGGAGCTGCTGGCCCGCGGCGCGGCCGTCGACGCCTACGAGCGGCCCGTGCTGCTCGCCCGCGCCGCCGACGCGCCGCCCGAGCGGATCGCCGCACTCGAACACGCCAAGCTGCTCGCCCTGCGGGTGCGCTCGGAACTGGAGGGACGGCGCAGGCGCGAGGCCGAGCTGTCCGCGCTCTTCGAGACCGCGCACGACCTGGCCGGGCTGCGGGACCTCGACGCCGTCCTGCCGGCCATCGTCCAGCGCGCCCGGTCGCTGCTCGGCACGGACGTCGCCTACCTCAGCCTGAACGACCCGGCCAGGGGCGACACGTACATGCGCGTGACCGAGGGCTCGGTCGCGGCCCGCTTCCAGCAGCTGCGCCTCGGGATGGGTGAGGGCCTCGGCGGCCTCGTCGCCCAGACCGCCCGCCCCTACGTCACCGACGACTACTTCCGCGACGGCCGCTTCCAGCACACCTCCACCATCGACGCGGGCGTACGGGACGAGGGCCTGGTCGCCATCCTCGGCGTGCCCCTGATGCTGGGACCGCACGTCATCGGCGTCCTGTTCGCCGCGGACCGCCGGGCCCGTGTCTTCGAGCGGGAACAGATCGCGCTGCTCGGCTCGTTCGCCGCCCTCGCCGCGGCCGCCATCGACACCGCCAACCTGCTTACGGAGACCCGCTCCGCCCTCGCCGACCTGGAACGGGCCAACGAGATCATCCAGGACCGCAGCGGCGTCATCGAGCGGGCCTCCGACGTCCACGACCGGCTCGCCGAACTCGTCCTGCGCGGCGGCGGCGTGCACGACGTGGCCGCCGCGGTCTCCCAGGTCCTGGACGGCACCGTCGAGTTCACCGAGTCCGCCGACACCCCGGCCCGCGCTGTGGAGGCGTCCCGCGCCGAAGGGCACGCGGTACGGCACGGTACGGACTGGATCGCCGCCGTGACCGCCGGCGGCGAGCTGCTCGGCGCGCTGGTGCTGCACGGCCACCCGGGCCTCGACCCGGTCGACCAGCGCACCCTGGAACGGGCGGCTATGGTCACCTCGCTGCTCCTCCTCGCCCGGCGCTCGGCCGCCGAGGCCGAACAGCGGGTACGCGGCGAACTCCTCGACGACCTGCTGGACGCCCGCGACCGCGACCCCCGCCTGCTGCGTGAGCGCGCGACCCGGCTGCACGCCGACCTCGACGCCACCCACGTCGTGCTGGCGGCCCGTCTCGACGGCGCCGCGGCCGACGCCGACCAGGAGGCCGCCGCCCGTCGGCGCCTGTGGTCGGCCGCCTCCCACCTCGCCGCCACCCGACAGGGCCTGGCCGCGGCGCGCGACGGCGGCACCGTCCTGCTGCTGCCCCTCGCCGCCGGGGACACGGTCACGGACCTCGCCCGCCGCACCGCGCGACACCTGGGCACGGCCGTCCACGAAGCCGTCACCGTAGGCGCCTCCGCTCCGGTGGACGGCCTCGCCGCGGACCCCGACGCCGTGGCCGCGGCGTACGCGGAGGGCCGGCGCTGCCTCGACGCCCTCCGGCTCCTCGGCCGCGGCGGAGACGGCGCGGCGGCCGACGACTTCGGCTTCCTCGGGCTGCTCCTGGCCGGCGACCGGGACATAGCCGGCTTCGTCGACCGCACCATCGGCCAGGTCGCCGACTACGACGAGCGGCGCGGCACCGAACTGCTGCACACCCTGGACGCGTACTTCGCCTGCGGCATGAGCCCGGCGCGCACCAAGGACGCACTGCACGTCCACGTCAACACGGTCGCCCAGCGGCTGGAGCGGGTCGGTCGGCTGCTCGGCGACGACTGGCAGAGTTCGGCCCGGGCCCTGGAGATCCAGCTCGCCCTGCGCCTGCACCGCTTGTCGGACGCGCGCCGCCCCTGACCGCGAGGGTCAGGGGCGGACGGCGGTCCGGTACGTCAGACGCGGTGCGCGTCCGCCGCCGGAGCCGTCGAGAGCTCGGTCCCGGCGGCGGGCTCGATGGCCGACAGGTCGCGCATCCGGGTCTCCTTGGCGACCGCCACGGCGACGACCGTCACGACGACCGCGCCGATCACGTACAGGGCGATCGGAGTGGAGCTGCCGTAGTCGGCCAGCAGCGCGGTGGCGATGAGCGGCGCCGGCGCGCCCGCGGCGACGGAGGCGAACTGGGCACCGATGGAGGCACCGGAGTAGCGCATCCGGGTCGCGAACATCTCGGAGAAGAAGGCGGCCTGGGGCGCGTACATCGCACCGTGCAGCACGAGGCCCACCGTCACCGCGAGGACGAGGCCGCCGAAGTCGCCGGTGTCGACGAGCGAGAAGAAGGGGAACATCCACAGCCCGACACCGACCGCGCCCAGCAGGTACACGGGCCGACGGCCCACCCGGTCCGACAGCGCGCCCCACGCCGGGATGACCGCGAAGTGCACAGCCGACGCGATCAGCACCGAGTTGAGGGCGGTCTGCTTGGAGACGCCGGCCGAGGTGGTGGCGTAGACGAGGATGAAGGCGGTGATGACGTAGTAGCTGATGTTCTCGGCCATGCGCGCGCCCATCGCCACCAGGATGTCGCGCCAGTGGTACCGCAGCACGGACACGAGCGGCAGCCGCTCCGCTTCGTCGGTCTCCGCGGCCGCCTTGCCGGCGACGGCGTCCTCGTCCTCCTGCGCGTGCGCGGCCTTGCGGGCCTCGGCCTGCGCCAGCGCCTGCCGGAAGACCGGTGATTCGTCGACAGACAGACGAATCCACAGACCGACGACGACGAGAACACCGGACAGCAGGAACGGGATCCGCCAGCCCCAGCTGCCGAAGGCCTCGTCCGACAGCACGGCCGTCAGCAAAGAGAGCACACCGGTCGCCAGGAGCTGCCCGGCCGGCGCCCCGGTCTGCGGCCAGGACGCCCAGAACCCGCGCCGCCGCGCGTCCCCGTGCTCGGACACCAGCAGGACGGCTCCGCCCCACTCACCGCCGAGCGCGAAGCCCTGCACCAGGCGCAGCGCGGTCAGCAGCACCGGGGCGGCCGCCCCGACCGTCGCGTGGGTGGGCAGCAGCCCGATCGCGAAGGTGGCCCCGCCCATCAACAGCAGACTCAGGACCAGCAGCTTCTTGCGGCCGAGCCGGTCGCCGAAGTGCCCGAACACCAGCGCGCCCAGCGGCCGGGCGGCGAACCCGACGGCGTACGTCAGGAACGACAGCAGCGTGCCCACCAGCGGGTCGGAGTCCGGGAAGAACAGCTTGTTGAAGACCAGCGCGGCGGCGGAGCCGTAGAGGAAGAAGTCGTACCACTCGATGGTGGTGCCGATGAGGCTGGCGGCGACGATGCGCTTGAGATGGGCGGGGGGTGTCGGGGGAGCGGATGCTGCTGAGGCCATGTGCGCCACTTCCTCGTGTGCGGTGGGGACGGTAGGTGTCGGCACACCGTAGGAAGCCGCAGGTCTGGCGCACATGTGGTGGGACTACATAGTTCGGGGGAGAGGTGTACGTGATACGCCCATGTCCGCCTCTCCGGTGGAGAAGGGCGGGCATGGATGTGGGGACCGACGGACGCGGACGCGGGAGGGCCGGCGACGCGATCGGGGGTAGGCCCAGGACCGGTCCGACACCCGCCCGAGGATCGGTGCGGCGCGTCGGCGGGCCGTCACGGTGTCAGTGGCCGGTCTCCCGGGTGGGGTGGCCGAGGTAGAAGTCCTTGCGGGCGGCCACGAACGCCTCGACCGACCCGGCCGGTACGCCGGTCACGCGTTCGACGTCGTCGGACGCGCGGTCGTAGCGGTTCTCGCGGTGCAACCGGGCCATGGTGGCGATGTGCTGTTCGGTGTGCGGGGGCAGTCCCGCCTTGACGAGCACCTCGGCCCGCCACCGGTCCAGCGGCATGTCCACGTACGTCACCGTCCGCCCCAGCCCGCGGGAGAACTCCTCGGCGATCTCGGTCATGTCGAGCGTGCGCGGCCCGGTCAGTTCGTAGACCCCGCCGACGTGCGGGGCCGGGTCGCGCAGCACGGTGGCGACCACCCGGGCGACGTCGTCGACGGCGATCGGCGAGGTGCGCCCGGTGCCGAAGGGCAGCACGATCGTGCCGTTCTCCTGGATGGACCGTGCCGCCAGCGTGGTGAACAGCGGGTTGTTCAGGAACGCCGTCGGCCTGATGTGCACCACCGGCAGACCCGACCAGTCCAGCACCTGCTCTCCAAGCCAGTGCAGCCGCTGCTGGTCCGACTCCGTGGTACTGGTGGCGGTCATCTGCGACACCGTCATCTGGGACATGTCGACCAGACAGTCCAGCTGCCCGTACTCGCGCGCCACGGTGGCCACCACGGTCGTCGCCAGCAGATGGCTCGGGGACACGGGCATCGCGAAGTACATCCTCGCGACCCCCTTCAGCGCCGCCGCGACGGACTCGGGCCGGGTCAGATCACCGATGACGACCTCCGCGCCGAGCGCGCGCAGCGCCGCCGCGCGGTCGTCGTCGTGGCGGACCACCGCGCGCACCGGTACATCCTGAGCGCGCAACTGTTCGAGGACGCCACGGCCCACCTCACCGGCGTTGCCGACGAGAACGAGGTTGTTGGTAGCCATCGATCGGACTCCTTCTGGTCGGCTGATCGGCTGATCGGCTGATCGGGGTGCGCTCACCCGGTCGCGACCGGCGGCGCGGCCCTCAGGCGAGGGCTACGGCACGCCGCCGGATCAGGCGCGGGCGCATGCCGAGCAGCAGCGCGGCGATGACGGCCCACAGTGCGAGTGTGATCACAGGACCCGCCGCGTGCGCGCCGTCGAAGTAGCTCAGGTCGGTGACCGCGCGGACGGCCGCGCCCGGCGGCAGGAGCGCGGAGACGGTCCGGGCCGCGGTGGGCAGCAGATCGGCGCCGATGGTGGCCCCGCTGGTGGCGTTGCCGACGGTGAGGAGCAGAAGGGTGGCGACGGGTACGCCGACGGGGCCGAGGTAGGTCCCCAGCAGCTTGGTGGTGAACGAGGCCGCGGCGGCCAGGAGCGCGAGGGTGAAGATCAGCGGGGCGACCGGGGCCGGGACCGCTCCGAGGATGGGGCCGGCGATGATCGCGGCGATGGCGCCGATGGCGACGGAGACTCCGGCCAGCAGCCAGAACCGGTGGCGCAGGAGCAGCAGACCGGCCAGACCGAGCGCGTTCGAACCGAGGACGAAACCGGCCAGCGTCACCCCGAAGGCCATGTAGAAGCCGGCCAGCCCGCGGGCGTCGTAGTGGTCGAGGGGTACGACGTCCGCGGTGGTGACGTGCTCGCCCGCGCCGTGGGCGTAGGCGCTGACGAGGTTCTTCACCGCCGCTGTCGTGGACGATCCGGCGGCGCCCGCGACCTCCAGGCGCAGCTGGTGCGGGCTCCCGGAGCTGAGCGCGGCGACGACGTCGTGGTTCTCCAGCGCTTGGCGGGCGGCCTGGGCGTCGGCGGCCGGACGGACCTCGACGCTGTCGCCGAGGGCCTGGTGGATCGCTTCCGGCAGGCCCGGCCCGGCCACGGCGAGCGGGATCTGATGCGGCTGGGGGTTGCGCTGAAGGCCGACGTAGCAGCTGATGAAGGCTGTCGCCACGACCAGGGCGATCACGGCCGGCTGGAGCCAGGCCCGCACCGGAGGCCGGTGACGGACGGCGTGGCGCCGGTGCCGCGTGGGCGCCGCGGCGGGGATCTGCTCGCTCTCGGGGGCGGATCCGACAGGGGTTTCCATGCGGGAGCTTTCTGGGGAGGGGGGTGCGGCGCGGGTTCGGCCGGGCGGGCGTGACGCGGCACGCCCCGATCATAATTAGGAGCATATGCTCCTAATGGAGGGAGGGCAAATTCGCACGAGGGATTAGGCGCATAGGCTCGTATCATGGACGGGCGACCCTGGAGAAGAACATGACCCCTGCGCCGACGACCCCCGCGCCCCCGCACACCACCGAGTTCTGCAACAACCTGGCCCTGCGCAAGGCGGCCCGGTACCTGAGCGCGACCTACGACAAGGCGCTCGCCCCGGTCGGTCTTCGGGCCACACAGTTCAGCATCCTGCAGAAGCTCAACGCGCACGGCGAGACGACCATCACCACCCTTGCCGACATGATCGCCATGGACCGTACGACGATGGCGACGAACCTCAAGCCGCTCGTGCGGGACGGCCTGGTCACCGTCGAGCCGTCGCCGGCCGACCGCCGCGCGCGGATCGTCACCATGACACCGGACGGCCACGCGCGGCTGAAGGCGGCGCTGCCGCTGTGGAGCACGGTGCAGACCCGGTTCGAGGAGGCCTTCGGCGCCGACGACGCGGCCCGGCTGCGCACATCCCTCGCGGCCGTCCTCGACACCGGTTTCCAGCCCTGGGCCGAGTGAAGGCCAGGGCCGACCGGCGCTCTGGGCCTGAGTGAAGCCCTGGGCCGACTGAGGCGCCGGCCCGAGTGAAGCGCTGCCCGGGCGGATTCCTGGGCCGGGTGAAGCCCCGGCCGGCCTGCCGCGCGCGGTTCCACGAAGTGGTCAGCCGCGCGGTTCCACCGAGCGGCTGACCGCTCCGTGCGGTCTTTGCCAGGGCGTGCCTCCGGCTAGGAGCGGCGGCGGGCGTCGAGGGCCTCGTCCAAGGCCTTGTCCAGGGTCGTCGCGGCCATGATGAGCGAGAGATGGGTGAACGCCTGCGGGAAGTTGCCGAGTTGCTCGCCGCTCGGGCCGATCTCCTCGGCGAACAGGCCGACATGGTTCGCGTACGTCTGCATCTTCTCGAAGGTGTAGCGGGCCGGGGAGAGGCGCCCCGCGCGGGCGAGGGCGTCGACGTACAGGAACGTGCACAGACTGAACGTGCCCTCCGTGCCGCGCAGTCCGTCGGGGGAGGCCTCGGGGTCGTAGCGGTAGACGAGGCTGTCGGAGACGAGGACGCGGTCGATGGCGTCGAGCGTGCTGAGCCAGCCGGGGCTGCGGGGGGAGATGAATCCGACCCGGGCCGCCAGCAGCAGGGAGGCGTCGAGGACGTCACCGTCGTAGTGCTGGACGAGGGCCTCCTGCTTCTTGCTCCAGCCACGCTCCATGACCTGTTCGAGGATCGTGTCCCGGGCCCGGGTCCACAGCACGGTGTCGGCCGGTCTGCTGAACTCGGCCGCCAGCTTCAGACCGCGGTCGAAGGCGGCCCAGCACATCACCCGGCTGTAGGTGAAGTCCTTGCGGCCGCCCCGGATCTCCCAGATGCCCTCGTCGGGCCGGTCCCAGGAATCCGCGAGCCAGTCCAGGGTCGCGGCCAGGCCCTTCCATCCGTGGTAGCCCGACTGTTCGCCGACCGCCCGGCTCTCGGCCAGGGCGTAGAGGGCCTCGCCGTAGATGTCGAGCTGGAGCTGCTCGGTGGCCGCGTTGCCCGCCCGGACCGGGTAGGAGCCGCGATAGCCCTCGAAGTGCTCCAGGATCTCCTCCGCCAACAGCGGGTCGCCGTCGACCCGGTACATGATCTGGAGGGGTTCGTCGCCCGGCCCCTCGCGGTCGTGCAGCCGGTCGCCGAGCCAGCGGGTGAAGCGCGTCGCCTCCTCCACGAAGCCGAGGTCGAGCAGTGCCCGCACGGACAGGGAACCGTCCCGCACCCAGGTGTACCGGTAGTCCCAGTTGCGCTCACCGCCGACCCGCTCGGGCAGCCCCATCGTGGCGGCGGCCACCGGTGCGCCGGTGGGAGCGTAGGTGAGGAGCTTGAGGGTGATGGCGGAGCGGTGCACCGCCTCCGTCCAGCGGCCGCGGTAACGCGAGGTGCGCACCCACCGCTGCCAGAAGTCGACGTTGTCCCAGAGCGCCTCGGTGATCCTCTCGACAGTGGGAGGCGGCGGCGGCTCCGCGCCCGGAGCGCAGGTGGTGAACACCACGGCGGCCGACTCGCCGTCGTTGAGGGTGACGGCACCGCGGACGTCCTGCCCGTCCCGTTCGAGCGGGAAGGTGCTCTGGAGGTGGGCCGTCGTCCCCGGAGCCCGGAACGTCGCCGTGCCGGGCGTCAGTTCCAGCTCGTGGGCGGCCCGCGCGTAGTCGAACCGCGGCCGGCACTCGAGGACGAAACGCACGCTGCCGCGCACCGCGCGGGCGACACGCACCAGGCTGTGCCGGTCGTTCGGCGTCAGGCTCGCGTGGACCGGCATGTGGTCGATGATCTCGCCGACGCCGTCGGGTGACATGAAGCGGGTCACCACGACAGCGGTGTCCGGGTAGTAGAGCTGCTTCCAGGTTCCTTCGGGGCTCTCGGGCGCGAGCAGGAAATGGCCGCCGCCGTCGTGGTCGAGCAGGGCGGCGAAGATGCTCGGCGAGTCGAAGCGCGGGGCCGCGAACCAGTCGATCACCCCGTGCGACGACACCAGCGCCGCGGTCTGGAGGTCGCCGACCAGTCCGTGCTCGGCGATGGGCGGATAGCGATCCATGCTTGCTCTCCTTGCCGGGCCGCCGCAGCCGACACGCGGGCCGACTGGACGCCGCCCGCCCTGGGGCCCGACGGCGTCGCGCCGGTCACCGTCAACTCCGCTGCCCTGCTGCCGCGTTCAGTCGACGAGCGGCAGTCGTGAAGCCCTGCCGGGAGAAGTCGTGAAGCCCTGCCGGGAGAAGAGGACGTCCGAGGCACCCACCAAGGTATCTCCGGGTGATGTCCCCGGCGAGTCGGCTTCGGCACGCCCGGTCTCGGCACGATCGAGGACTCGGTCTCGGCGCGCTCGGGGACGGCAGGGTCGAGGACTCGGTCTCGGCACGGTGCCCGCGCTGTCGGTGACGGACCGAAATGCGGTGGCTCCGCTCCGATGCTGCAATGGGAGGCGGGGCAGCGAGAACGCCGTGACCACCCAGGGGTGACATCGTGGGCGATGAATCTGTCGACATGGGACCGATCGACTACGTCGTGGTCGAGTTTCCCGGCAACCGCATGACCGGCGAGGGTTTTCCGATCCTGGTCGACCTGGTGGACCGGGGTCTCATCCGGATTCTCGATCTGATCTTCGTCGGCAAGCGGGCCGACGGATCCGTGGTCGGTCTGGAGATCGCCGACCTCGCCCGTGACGGCGCCCCGGAGCTGGCTGTCTTCGAGGGCGTGTCCTCCGGCATCCTGGGCCAGGACGACATCGAGCAGGCGGCCGCCGTGCTGGCACCCGGCAACTCCGCCGGGATCCTCGTCTACGAGAACCTCTGGGCCGCGCCCTTCGCCGCCGCCCTGCGCCGGGGCGGTGCGCAGATGGTCGCCTCCGGACGGATCCCGGTGCCGGCCGTCCTGGCCGCACTGGACGCGACGGACGTGAGCCAGCCGATGAGGTAGGCGTCGGTCCTCCCCGGGGCTGAGGTGCGTCGGTCTCCCCGCGGTGTTCCAATGGACGTGGATGTCTCACCTGGACATGAATGTCTCACGCGGCGGTGTCTCGTACGCCTCCTGGGAGAAGGGAAACCACCATGCCAGGTCTTCTCCGCGGGGTCGCCCGCACAGCCGTGGTGGCCGGTACGGCCACTGCCGTGTCGAACCGCGTGTCGCGCCGGCAGCAGGGCCGCTGGGCCCAGCAGGACCCTCGGCCTGGCGCGCCGTCGCAGCCCGCGTCCGCTGTCGCGCCCCTGCCCGTCACCCCCGCTGACCTCGATCTCGCCGAGACCATGAGCATCAAGATCGATCAGCTGAAGGAGCTGGGGGACCTCAAGGCGGAGGGTGCCCTCACCGAGGCCGAGTTCGCGGAGCAGAAGCGCAGAATCCTCAGCTGACCCCGCCGCCGGCTTCGTCACGCACAGCGACATCAGGCTCCCGGCGACCCTCGCGCGCCACCGCGCGTCGGTCGTCGGGAGCCTGATGTGAGCCGATGTCCGCTGTCCTGTCGACGCCTACCTGGCGGTGCCGAAGTCCTGGGTCCAGTAGCTGTTGGGCTCGGCGAGACCGACGCCGATCTCCTTGAACGAGCAGTTGAGGATGTTGGCCTTGTGTCCGGGGCTGGCCATCCAGCCGGCCATGACCTGCTCGGGGCCCGCGTAACCGTAGGCGACGTTCTCGCCGTAGGTGCGCCAGGTGTAACCGGCGGCGGTGATCCGCTGACCCGGGTCGGATCCGTCGGACCCGGTGTGCGACATGTTCTGGTGGGAGGCCATGTCCGCACTGTGCGCCTGGGCGGCCTTGCTCAGGGTCGCGTTCAGGGTCAGGGCCGGGCAACCGACCTTGCCGCGTTCGGCGTTGACGAGCTGCACGACACGGGCGACGTCACCGGACGCGGTGGCCGTCGGGGACGGGGTGGCCGTGGGCGTCGCGGAGGTGGGGGCCGTCGGCGTGGCGGGGGTGGAGGGAGTCGTGGGGGTGACGGTCTGCGGAGGGCGGGGGGCCTTGGTGGTCCAGGGCTTGGGAGCCGCGGTCGTCGCGGTGCCGGACGGCGCGGCGTGCCAGTGCTTCGGCACGACATGCCGGTGCTTCGGCGTGGTGGGCCGGTGCTTCGGCGTGGCGGTCTTCGAAGGGCTCGCGGCGGCTGCCGCCGTCCCCGGTGCCGTCGAAGCGGGCGCGGCGATACCGGCGCCGTTCCAGTCGTGGTCCCACGCGGCCTCGCCCCGCCAGAACGTGGACACGGGTCGCGCGGTGGCGGCGGAGGCTTGCTCTCCTCCGCCGTTCGGCCAGTCGGTACAGGCCATGGCGGCGGACGGCACGCCCACGGCGCCCACGGCGATGACGGCGACGGCTATCCGTCGGAGGTGGTTGTTCTTGCGATGCTTCCCCATGAGAGACCTCACTCGGTAGTCGCGGCGCCCCTTGTGCGGCTTGCTCTGCGCAGACTCCGCTCCTGAGCTGCGAGGACGTCCTGAGGTTCGCATTCTTGGGAAGTCCTCACATCGAGCGCAAAGGGCCTTCGTACTACCCCGCTTCGTAGGCACCCATGACCCTTGCCAGGGGCGTGCGGGCGTGCTGCCCCGGTCCACGCGTACGCGGGGGAGGGACTGTCGCCGCGTCAGAAACCGCTGTGCGGCCGAGCGCGGGTGAAATCGCCCGCTGTGCGGGATGCCGTCCCGTTCGGCGTGATAGAGGCTCGGGTCAAGCCGGACAAATCCGCCATGTCGCCAGAGCGGCATCTACTATTCGGCCCGCTTAGTGCGTGGCGCCGATATGAGGCATGTCACGGAATATCTGCTGCCGCCTGCCGCCTGCCGCCTGCCGCCTGCCGCTCGGCCTCGGTCGAGCGGGTTGGTCCGGCGATCCCGCCTCGGCGCCCGGCGCCCCGCCCCGCCCCCCATCCCCGCCCCCCCGTCGCGGCGCGTGCTTTCAGGTGACCTCACAGCCTGCCTCCGCCTCCCGGCCTCGCGGCGTGACGACGATCGGAGCAGATCACTCCTCGGGGCGTGTCACTGGAACGGCCCAATCAGACGTCCCGCCGGGTCCGGATCGCTGGTAGCAAGAAGACTGAGGGTCGATATGTAGGACTTTGTTCCTTACGCCGCGAGGAGGCGGTCCCTATGACTGCAGCAACGCCGAACCCGGTCGAGGCTGTGGACGACGGAAACGCGCCCGCAGACGAGGCACCCACGATCCACATCCTCTGGATCAACGCAGGTCTGAGCTGTGACGGCGACTCGGTCGCGCTGACCGCGGCGATGCAGCCGAGCATCGAGGAGATCGTGCTCGGCGTGCTGCCCGGCCTGCCGAAGATCGCGGTGCACTGGCCGCTGATCGACTTCGAGTGCGGCCCGGTCGGCGGCGCGGACACGTTCATCGAGTGGTTCTTCAAGGGCGAGCGGGGCGAGATCGACCCGTTCGTGCTGGTCGTCGAGGGGTCCATCCCCAATGAAGCGATCAAGCCCGAGGGCTACTGGTGCGGCTTCGGCGACAACCCGGAGACCGGCCAGCCGATCACGACCAGCGAATGGATCGACCGCCTCGCCCCGAAGGCGCTCGCCGTCGTCGCCATCGGCACCTGCGCCACCTACGGCGGCATCCACGCGATGGCCGGCAACCCGACCGGTGCCATGGGTGTGCCCGACTACCTCGGCTGGGACTGGACCTCGCAGGCCGGCATCCCCATCGTGTGCGTCCCGGGCTGTCCGATCCAGCCCGACAACTTCTCCGAGACGCTCACGTACCTGCTCTACCAGGCGGCCGGTGCCGCCCCGATGATCCCGCTCGACGACAAGCTGCGCCCGACCTGGCTGTTCGGCGCCACCGTGCACGAGGGCTGCGACCGCGCCGGGTACTACGAGCAGGGCCAGTTCGCCGAGACGTACGACTCGCCGAAGTGCCTGGTCAAGCTCGGCTGCTGGGGTCCGGTCGTCAAGTGCAACGTGCCCAAGCGCGGCTGGATGAACGGCATCGGCGGCTGCCCGAACGTCGGCGGCATCTGCATCGCGTGCACCATGCCCGGCTTCCCCGACAAGTTCATGCCCTTCATGGACGAACCGCCCGGGGCCAAGGTGTCCAGCACCGCGAGCGGCGCCTATGGCGCCGTGATCCGCAAGCTGCGTTCCGTGACGGCCCGGACCCTGGACAAGGAGCCCAAGTGGCGCCACACCGGGGAGCGCATCACCACCGGCTACCGGCCCCCGTGGTGAGTCCCCGCCGTATGTGAGCCCCTGACCCGACCCACCACCCCCACTCGCGCGCAACGAAGGGCACGGCACACAGAGATGGCACCGACGACGAAGGCGGCCGGCGACGGCAGCGGCCTGGTGGAGATGGCCTGGGACCCGATCACCCGGATCGTGGGCAGCCTGGGCATCCACACCAAGATCGACTTCAAGCAGAAGCGGGTCGCGGAGTGCTACAGCACCTCGTCGGTCTTCCGCGGCTACAGCGTCTTCATGCGCGGCAAGGACCCGCGGGACGCGCACTTCATCACCAGCCGCATCTGCGGCATCTGCGGTGACAACCACGCCACCTGCTCGGTGTACGCGCAGAACATGGCGTACGGCGTGAAGCCCCCGCACCTCGCTGAGTGGATCATCAACCTCGGCGAGTCCGCGGAGTACATGTTCGACCACAACATCTTCCAGGAGAACCTGGTCGGGGTCGACTACTGCGAGAAGATGGTCAAGGAGACCAACCCCGGCGTCCTGGAGCTGGCCGAGCGCACCGAGGCCCCCCACGCGGCGGACCACGGGTACCGCACGATCGCCGACATCATGCGCTCGCTGAACCCCATCGAGGGCGAGTTCTACCGCGAGGCCCTCCAGGTCAGCCGCTACACCCGGGAGATGTTCTGCCTGATGGAGGGGCGCCATGTGCACCCCTCCACGCTCTACCCCGGTGGTGTCGGCACGATCGCCTCCGTACAGCTCTTCACGGACTACCTCAGCCGCCTCATGCGGTACGTCGAGTTCATGAAGCGCGTGGTGCCGCTGCACGACGACCTCTTCGACTTCTTCTACGAGGCGCTGCCCGGCTACGAGGAGGTCGGCCGCCGGCGCGTCCTGCTCGGCTGCTGGGGCGCGCTCAACGACCCCGAGTACTGCGACTTCACGTACGCCAACATGACGGACTGGGGCCGGCGGATGTTCGTCACGCCCGGTGTCGTGGTGGACGGCAAGCTGGTCACCAACGACCTGACCGAGATCAACCTCGGCATCCGCATCCTGCTCGGCAGCTCGTACTACGAGGACTGGCAGGGACAGGAGCAGTTCGTCACCCACGACCCGCTCGGCAACCCGGTCGACCCGCGCCACCCGTGGAACCAGCACACCATCCCCGCCCCGCAGAAGCGGAACTTCGACGACAAGTACAGCTGGGTCATGTCACCCCGCTGGTTCGACGGCAAGGACCACCTCGCGCTGGACACCGGCGGCGGTCCCCTCGCCCGTCTGTGGTCCACCGCCCTGTCCGGGCTCGTCGACATCGGCTACGTGAAGGCCACCGGCCAGAGCGTGGTCATCAACCTGCCGCGCACCATGACCAAACCGGAGACCACCTTCGAGTGGAAGATCCCGAAGTGGTCCAACGCGCTGGAGCGCAACCGCGCGCGCACCTACTTCCAGGCCTACGCCGCCGCCGTCGCCCTGCACTGCGCGGAGCAGGGGCTGGCCGAGGTCCGCGCCGGACGCACCCAGACCTGGGAGAAGTTCGAGGTGCCGGACGAGAGCATCGGCTGCGGCTTCACCGAGGCCGTCCGAGGCGTCCTCTCCCACCACATGGTGATCCGGGACGGCAAGATCGCCAACTACCACCCGTACCCGCCCACCCCCTGGAACGCCAGCGTCCGCGACTCCTACGGTACCCCGGGCCCGTACGAGGACGCCGTGCAGAACACCCCGATCTTCGAGGAGAACACCCCGGAGAACTTCAAGGGCATCGACATCATGCGCGCCGTCCGCAGCTTCGACCCCTGTCTGCCGTGCGGCGTCCACATGTACGTCGGCGGCGGCAAGACCGTACAGAAGATGCACGTACCCACCGGGCTGAGCGGACTGGGCGGTTGAGCGCGGTGGAGGCGAGGAACGAGGCGGTGCGCGCGGTGAACGCGGAACAGACCGGGCGCCGGGTCGAGGAGGTGCTGGACCGGCTGGCGGCCACCGGGGACGGGGCCGCCGCCGCGGCGGCGGAGGAACTCGTCCGGTCCCTCATGGACTTCTACGGCGCCGGCCTGACCCGTGTCGTGGAGCTGCTGTCGGCGACCGGCGACCGGCGCCCCGCGGGCGATCCGCTGGCCGCGCTGCTCGGCGACGAACTGGTGGCGAGCCTGCTCGTCCTGCACGATCTCCATCCCGAGGACCTGGACGCGCGGATCGCCCGGGCCCTGGGCGCCGTACGCGACCAGGAACTGGAGGTCGTGGACTTCGACGAGCCCAGCGGCACCCTGCGGCTGCGGGCCACCGCGGCGGGCTCGGGGTGCGGCTGCGCCGCCGCCACGGCCCCGCCCGCCCGGCAGGCCGTCGAGAACGCCCTCGCCTGCTTCGCCCCGGAGGTGACGACGGTCGACATCCAGGCCGCCGCCCCCGCCGGACCGGCGCTGCTCCAGATCGGCGACCGCCCCAAGAGCGCCCCCCTGGCGGCGAAGACACCATGAGCGCATCCCGGACACCCCTCGTCCCGCCGCCCGGGCCGACCGCGCGTGCCGTGGGCGGCCTGCGCAGGTTCCTCACCGAGCGGCCGCCCCGGCCGGAGCGCTGCGAGCTGTGCGCGGCGCCGGTACCCGAGGCCGACCACCGGCACCTGGTCGACATCGAACAGCGGGCCCTGGTCTGCGCCTGTACCGCGTGCGCGCTGCTGATGGAACAGCCGGGCGCCGCCGCCGGCCGCTTCCGCGCGGTCCCGGACCGGTATCTCACCGACCCGGAACACCGCCTCGACGACAGCGCGTGGGACTCGCTCCAGATCCCGGTCGGCGTCGCCTTCTTCTTCCGCAACGCCGCCCTGGACCGGCTCGTCGCCCTCTACCCGAGCCCCGCCGGAGCCACCGAGAGCGAACTCGAACCGGCGGTCTGGACGGCGGCCCTCGGCGACAGCCGGCTCGCCGCGCTGCTCGAACCCGACGTGGAGGCCCTGCTGCTGCGGCGCACCGAGGGCCGCTGCGAGTGCTACCTCGTACCCGTCGACATCTGTTACGAACTGGTGGGCCGTATGCGGCTGTTGTGGCAGGGCTTCGACGGCGGGGCCGAGGCCCGGTCCGCCCTCGACGCGTTCTTCGCGCACGTCGCGCGGCGGGCGCGAGCGGTCGGCGAGGCGGGCCGGTCGTGACGACGTTCTCCTTCGCGTGCACCGGCGTGCGCGCCGACCGCTACGCCGCCGGACCGACCCTGGTCTTCCGGCTGCGCGTCACCGC
Organism: Streptomyces sp. NPDC002306; assembly: GCF_053593435.1. Lineage (NCBI taxonomy): Bacteria > Bacillati > Actinomycetota > Actinomycetes > Kitasatosporales > Streptomycetaceae > Streptomyces > Streptomyces sp. NPDC002306. The sequence goes on along the minus strand of NZ_JBSFCK010000006.1, from coordinate 262,715 downwards.
CGCCGACGACGCCCGGGTGCACGCCCTCGCGCTGCGCTGCCAGATCCGCATCGAACCGGCCCGGCGCGGCTACGAGCCCGCCGAGGCCGACGGACTCAAGGACCTCTTCGGTGAGCGCTCGCGATGGGGCAGCACTCTCCAGCCGGTGCAGTTCGCGCAGGTCTCGGTGATGGTGCCCAGCTTCACCGGCGAGACCGAGACCGACCTCGTCGTGCCCTGCACCTACGACATGGACGTCGCCGCGACCCGCTACCTGGACGCCCTCGACGGCGGCGAGGTCCCGCTGCTGATGCTCTTCTCCGGTACGGCGTTCACCGGGGACGCCGGCTTCCGGGTCGAGCCGGTGCCGTGGGACCGGGAGGCGTCCTTCCGGATGCCGGTCACGGCATGGCGGGAGATGGTCGAGCAGCACTTCCCCGGCTGCGGCTGGATCCGGCTGCCCCGCGACACCATGGACGCCCTCCTCGCCTACCGCTCACGGCAGGCACTGCCCTCCTGGGAGGCCACCCTGCTGGCGCTCCTCGACGCGAGCGGCGCAGCCGTCCGCCCCGCCGCCGGGGCCCGGCCGGACGCGCCGCGTACGGACCCGTTCGCGGCGCTGACGCGCGGCACCGGAAGGACGGCCCCATGACCGTGACCGCGTTCACCCCGGCCGTCGAGGAACGGTTCGCCCTGGCCCGCAAGGTCGCCGACGCCGTCCTCTTCGAGGGCTACGTGCTCTACCCGTACCGCGCCTCGGCGGCCAAGAACCGGCTGCGCTGGCAGTTCGGCGTGCTCGTCCCGCCCGCCTGGGGCGCCGAGTGCGAGGAACACGACTTCCAGCACACCGAGTGCCTGATGGAACCGAAGGCGGGCGCGGCCCTGTCGGTCGAACTGCGCTTCCTGCACGCCCGGCGGCGCACCGTGCAGCGGCTCCGCCCGGACGGCGACTTCGACACGGTGCCCGAACTGCGCCTGGACGACCGGGTCCTGGTCCCCTGGGACGAGGGGACCGAGGAACACGTCGAGGTCGTCGCCCCGGTGGAGGACCTTCTCGGGGACGGCGTCACCGTGCCCTTCACCCGCCCCGCCCGGGAGGAGACCGAGCCCGTCCTCGGCCCGTCCGGTGAGACCGTCGGCCGGCTGGTCCGCCGCTGCGAGGAGATCCGCGGCGCGATCCGGCTTTCGGCCCGTGAACTCGACGGGCCCTACCGGGCGTTGCGGCTCACCGCCGTCGTCGAGAACACCAACCCCTGGACGCCCCCGCAGGGGCGGACCGCCGACCGGGACGCGGCGCTGCCGCACTGCCTGGTCGCCGCACACCTCCTCATGGGCCTGAGCGCCGGGTCGTTCCTGTCCATGACGGACCCCCCGGAGTGGGCCAAGGGCGCCGTCGCGTCCTGCCGCAACCTGCACACCTGGCCCGTGCTCGCCGGTGAACCCGGCCGCGGCGACCTGGTGCTGTCCTCGCCGATCATCCTGGACGACCACCCCGCGATCGCCCCGGAGAGCCCCGGAGCGCTCTACGACGCCACCGAGATCGACGAGATCCTGGCGCTGCGCACCGCGGCCCTCACCGACGAGGAGAAGCGCGAGGCCCGCGGGACCGACGAACGGGCCGCCGCGGTGATCGACCTGGCCGACTCGATGCCCCCCGAGGTCCTGGAACGCCTGCACGGGGCGGTACGGGGCCTGCGCGAGGTGACCGGTCCCGGCCCCGCGAACCCGTCCGGCGCCGCGGGCCCGGGGTTCCCCGACGAACACGGCGTGCGGCGCCAGGACACCCCGTGGTGGGACCCGGCGAGCGACGCCGGCTTCGACCCGGCGCGCGACCGCGTCGTCGTGGACGGCCGCTCGCTGGGCGCGGGCAGCCGTGTCGTGCTGCGCCCGGGCCTGCGCCGCACCGACGCGCAGGACCTCTTCCTGCACGGCCGCGGCGCGACGGTCGAGGCGGTGCTGCACGACGTGGACGGCGGGGTGCACCTGGCCGTCACGGTCGAGGGCGATCCGGGCGCCGACATCCGCCGGGAGCAGGGCCGGTTCCTGTACTTCCAGCCCGACGAGGTCGCACCGCTGGAGGACGCGTGACCACCTCCCCGCCGACGGGTTCCCGAGCCCTGGTCGCCGGCATCGGGAACATCTTCCTCGGAGACGACGGCTTCGGCGTCGAGACCGCGCGCCGGCTCACCGAGCGGGACCTGCCCGCGCACATCGAGGTCGCCGACATCGGCGTACGCGGAGTGCACCTCGCCTACCAGCTCCTGGACGGCTACGACACCCTCGTCCTGGTGGACGCCACGGCACGCGGCGAGGCCCCCGGCACGCTGTACGTGATCGAGCACGACGGCACCGCCGCGCACGACCCCGCCGGGGCCCCCGCGCTCGACGGCCACCGGATGACCCCCGACACCGTCCTGGCGCTGCTGGGCACGCTCTGCGCCGGAACCGGCGGACAGCCGCCCCGGCGCACCCTGATCGTCGGATGCGAACCCGCCTCGCTGGAGGAGGGCATCGGTCTCAGCGGCCCGGTCTCCGACGCCGTACCCCGGGCCGTCCGGCTGATCGAGGAGTTGCTGTCGGCCGACGGGCCGGGAGAGTCCGCGCCGCGGACCACGGCCGGCCAGGCCGCCGAACGAGTCGCGAAATGACAGGAGACACGGGATGAAGAAGGCCATCATGGGCGGAGCGGGTGCCGTCGTCGTCGCCGCCCTCGTCAAGCAGGTCCTTCCCGACATCATGCGCTACCTGCGGATCCGCAGGATGTGACCCGTCGGCGAGCGACGCACACGGCGCCCGGTCCGGTGCGCCGTGCCGTTACGTCGAACGGCGGACCCCACCGCCCCGGCACGGCGTGCCGGGACCCCGGGCACCGGCCCCTCCCCTGTAATGAGGGCCTAGGGCCGAGCCACGGCACCGGCCCGCGGGAGAACGGGTACCGATGCACGAGATGTCCATCGCGCTGGCGGTGATCGACCAGGTCGAGCGGGCCGCACGGCAGGCCGGCGACGTCACGGCGGTGCGATCGGTACGTCTCCAGGTCGGTCAACTGGCCGGTGTCGTAGCCGACTCCCTCTCCTTCTCCTTCGAACTGGCCTGCGCCGGGACCCTCCTGGAGGGCGCCGAGCTCGTCACCGACGCGGTACCGGGCCGAGCCCGCTGCGCGCCCTGCGCACAGGAGTGGGCCGTGGGCATGCCGCCCCGGCTGAGCTGCCCGGGGTGCGGCGGGACCGACACCGATCTGCTGGCCGGACGGGAACTGCAGATCGTCAGCGTGCACTGGGACGACGGCCGGACGCACGCACAAGACCGCGAACCGAGCCCAGAGGAGCGCTGAAAGCCATGTGCCGTGTGGTCGACCTGCAACAGGCCGTACTCGCCAAGAACGACGCGGGCGCGCAGACCCTGCGCGCGGAGATGGCCGCGCGCCGGACCGCCGTCGTCAACATCCTCTCCAGCCCCGGCAGCGGCAAGACCGCGCTGCTGGAGAGCGAACTGCTGCTGGCGCGCCGACGGTCGGTGCCCGTCGCGGCGCTGACCGCGGACCTCGCCACCGAGAACGACGCGACGCGGCTCGCGCGTTCGGGCGTCCCGGTCAAGCAGATCCTCACCGACGGTCTGTGCCACCTGGAGTCCGAGATGCTCGCCGGGCACCTTCGCGGATGGCTGCCCGACGACACCCGGCTGCTGTTCGTGGAGAACGTCGGCAACCTCGTCTGCCCCGCCACCTACGACCTCGGCGAGACCCTGCGCGTCGTCCTCGCCTCGGTCACCGAGGGCGAGGACAAGCCGCTGAAATACCCCACCGCCTTCGGACTCGCCCACCTGGTGCTGGTCACCAAGACCGACATCGCCGAGGCCGTCGAGTTCGACGAGGCGGCCTTCCGCGCGCACGTCGAGCAGGTCAACCCGGGAGTCGAGGTGGTGCTGACCTCCGCCCGGCGCGGCCGGGGCGTGGGCGCGCTGCTCGACCGGGCACTGGCGGCAGCGGAGGGCGCGCCGGTCCACCGGCCCGTCATGGCCCGCACGGCGGACGCCCATCAGCACACGCACCCGCATCCTCACTCCCACCCGCACGCCGGCGCCGTGGCCCACACCCACCCGTGAGCACCGCTCCGCCCGCGGTGGCCGGCGGCCCGCCGCAGCGCCGCCGCGTCACCGTCCGGGGCGTGGTCCAGGGCGTCGGCTTCCGGCCCTACCTCTACGGCCTCGCCACCGGCCTCGACCTGTCCGGCCATGTGACCAACACCCCTGAGGGCGTCGTCGCCGAGATCGAGGGAGCGCCCACGGCGGTCGCCCGGTTCTGCGAGCGGATCGCCGGTGAGGCGCCACCGCTGGCCCGGGTCGAGTCCGTCGAGCACCGGGAGGTACCCGTCGCGGGCGGCACCGCGTTCACCATCCTGGCCTCCCACACCGGCGGCCCCGCCCGCACCCTGGTCTCACCGGACACGGCCACCTGCGCCGACTGCCTGCGCGAACTGGCGGACCCGGCCGACCGCCGCCACCGCCACCCGTTCGTCAACTGCACCCACTGCGGACCACGCTTCACGATCGTCACCGGTGTGCCGTACGACCGGGCGCACACCACCATGGCGGGCTTCGCGATGTGCTCCGACTGCGCCCGGGAGTACGCGGATCCGGCCGACCGCCGCTTCCACGCCCAGCCGGTCGCGTGTCCCGCCTGCGGTCCGCGGCTGCGGCTGTTCGTCCCGCGACCGGCTCCCGGCGGGCGGGCGGCGCCCGACGCCGGGACGGACCCGGTGGCCGGCGCCCGCGCGCTGCTGGCGGCGGGCGCCGTCCTCGCGGTCAAGGGACTGGGCGGCTACCACCTCGCCTGCGACGCCTCGAATCCCGACGCCGTCGCGCTGCTGCGCCGCCGCAAGGCCCGCGGCGACAAACCGTTCGCCGTCATGGCCAGGAGCGTGGACGACGTCCGCCACCTCGTCCGCGTCGGTCCCGAGGAGCTCGCCCTGCTGGAGAGCGGCACCCGGCCCATCGTGCTGCTGCGCCGCCGCACCGGCCCGGCAGCGCGGTCGCAGGCTCCGTGCCCGGCCGCGGACGTCGCGCCCGGCAGCCCGGACCTCGGTGTGATGCTGCCGTACACGCCCGTGCACCATCTGCTGCTCGGACTGCCCGGCGACCCCGACGGGCCCCGGCTGCTGGTCATGACCAGCGGCAACGTGGCCGGTGAGCCGATCGTCACCGACGACGGCGAGGCGCTGCGGCGGCTGGCGCACCTGGCCGACGCCTGGCTCGCCCACGACCGGCCGATCCGCGTGCCGTGCGACGACTCCGTCGTACGCATCTGCGACCAGGAGCCCCTCGTGATCCGGCGCGCCCGGGGCTACGCGCCGCTTCCCGTGTCGCTCCCGGTGCCGGTGCGGGCCGCGCTCGCCGTCGGCGGGGACCTGAAGAACGCGTTCTGCGTCGGGGAAGGACGCCGGGCGTGGCTGTCCGCGCACATCGGCGACATGGACGAACTGAGCACCCAGCGGGCCTTCGAGCGCGCCGCGGCACACCTGGAGTCGATCACCGGGGTACGGCCCGAACTGCTGGCGGCCGACCGGCATCCCGGCTACCGCTCCGCCGGGTGGGCCGACCGCAACGCGGACGGGCGGACCGTCGTCCGCGTCCAGCACCACCACGCCCATGTCGCCTCGGCCATGGCCGAACACGGGCTGGACGGCGGCCGTCCGGTGATCGGCGTCGCCTTCGACGGCACCGGCCACGGGGACGACGGCGCGGTGTGGGGCGGGGAGATCCTGCTCGCGGACTACGACGGCTTCACCCGGTTCGGGCAGCTCGCGTACGTCCCGCTGCCCGGTGGCGACACCGCCGTACGCCGGCCGTACCGCATGGCGCTCGCGCACCTGAGCGCGGCCGGTGTCGACTGGTCGGACGACCTGGCCTGCGTCACGGCCTGCCCGGCGGACGAACGCCGGGTGCTGCGTACGCAGTTGGCACGCGGGCTCAACTGCGTCCCCACCTCCAGCATGGGACGGCTCTTCGACGCCGTGTCGTCGCTCGTGGGCGTCTGCCACCGGGCCGGATACGAGGCCCAGGCCGCCGTCGAGCTGGAGGCCGCGGCCCTGCGCGCGGCACAGGACACCGGCACCACCGCCTACGCGTTCGACCTGCGGCCTCCCGAACCGGACGGCGACGGCCCCGTACGGGCCGACCCGGCGCCCGTCCTCGCGCGGATCGTCGAGGACCTGCGGGCGGGCACGCCCCCGGACCTCGTCGCCGCCCGCTTCCACCGGGCCGTCAGCGCCCTGGTCCACGCGATGTGTGTCCTGGCCCGTGAGCGGCACGGGCTGGACACGGTCGCCCTCAGCGGCGGGGTGTTCGCCAACACCCTGCTCTCCTCGGCCTGCGCCACGGCGCTGCGCGCGGACGGGTTCACCGTCCTGCGCCACCGCCTGGTCCCGCCCAACGACGGCGGACTCGCCCTCGGCCAGCTGGTGGTGGCCGCCCGCACCGGGGCCCGGCCGGAGGGCGCCGACCGACAACCGCCCCGGTAGCACCGGGCGACGCACACGACCCACAGCGAGGAGAGGCCCATGTGCCTGGCGGTACCCGGCCGAGTGCTGGACATCGAGGAACGTGACGGTACCCGGATGGCCAACGTCGACTTCGGCGGCGTGGTCAAGGAGGTGTGCCTGGAGTACCTGCCCGACCTCCAGGTCGGTGAGTACGCCATCGTCCATGTCGGGTTCGCCCTGCAACGGCTGGACGAGGAGTCGGCGAAGCGGACGCTGGAGCTCTTCGCCACCCTCGGCATGCTGCAGGAGGAGTTCGGCGACCCCTGGGAGGCCGCCGCGGGCGGAGCCGCCCCGCCCATGGCCGGGAACGCCGTAGAGGAGGCGTCCAAGTGAAGTACATCGACGAGTTCCAGGACCCGGAGCTGGCCCGCCGGCTCCTCGACGACATCCACGCCACGGTGACCAGGCCCTGGGCCCTGATGGAGGTGTGCGGCGGACAGACCCACACCATCATCCGCCACGGCATCGACCAACTCCTGCCGGACCAGGTCGAACTGATCCACGGCCCGGGCTGTCCCGTCTGCGTGACCCCGCTGGAGGTCATCGACAAGGCACTGGAGATCGCCTCCCGGCCCGGGGTGATCTTCTGCTCCTTCGGCGACATGCTGCGGGTGCCCGGAACCGGCCGGGACCTGTTCCAGGTGCGCGGCGAGGGCGGCGACGTACGCGTCGTCTACTCGCCCCTCGACGCCCTGCGGGTCGCCCAGCAGAACCCGGACCGCGAGGTGGTGTTCTTCGGCATCGGCTTCGAGACCACCGCGCCGCCCAACGCCATGACGGTGTACCAGGCCCGCAAGCTCGGCATCCGCAACTTCAGCCTGCTGGTGTCCCATGTCCGGGTGCCCCCGGCCATCGAGGCGATCATGACGTCCCCGAGCTGCCGGGTCCAGGGCTTCCTGGCGGCCGGCCATGTGTGCAGCGTGATGGGCGTGCGGGAGTATCCGGAACTGGCCGAACGCCACCGGGTGCCGATCGTCGTCACCGGATTCGAGCCGCTGGACATCCTGGAGGGCGTCCGCCGGACCGTCCGCCAGCTCGAACGCGGCGAGCACACCGTCGACAACGCCTACGCCCGTGCCGTCCGCCCGGAGGGCAACCCCGCCGCCCAGGCCATGCTGGAGGACGTCTTCGAGGTCACCGACCGCGCCTGGCGCGGCATCGGCGTCATCCCCGACAGCGGCTGGCGGCTGTCCCCGAAGTACCGGGCCTACGACGCCGAGCACCGCTTCTCCGTCACCGGCATCCGCACCCGCGAACCGGAGGAGTGCCGCAGCGGCGAGGTCCTCCAGGGCCTGCTCAAGCCGCACGAGTGCGCGGCGTTCGGCACCCTCTGCACCCCCCGCACCCCGCTCGGCGCCACCATGGTCTCCAGCGAGGGCGCCTGCGCCGCGTACTACCTCTACCGGCGACTGGACATCCCCACCGCGCCCCGGGAGGCGAGCCCCGTTGTCTGAGATCACCCTCGACCCCGCGGCCTGGTCCTGTCCGGCTCCGCTGCGGGACCGGCCCCGGGTCGTCATGGGCCACGGCGGCGGCGGGGCACTCTCCGCCGAGCTCGTGCGGGACATCTTCGCGCCCGCCTACGGGGGCGAGGCGCTCGCCGGGATGGGCGACGCCGCGGCCCTCACCCTGGGCGGCGTACGGCTGGCGTTCTCCACCGACACCTTCGTGGTGCGACCGCTGTTCTTCCCCGGCGGCAGCATCGGCGACCTGGCCGTCAACGGCACCGTCAACGACCTCGCCATGAGCGGTGCCCGCGCGGCCTACCTGTCCTGCGGGTTCATCCTGGAGGAGGGCGTCGAACTGGACGTCGTCGACCGGGTGGCCAAGGCGCTCGGCGCCGCGGCGCGGGCCGCCCGGGTCGAGGTGGCGACCGGCGACACCAAGGTGGTGGAGGCCGGTCACGGCGACGGGATCTTCATCAACACCGCGGGGATCGGGCTCATCCCGGAGGGCGTCGACCTGCGGCCGCAGCGGGTCGTCCCCGGCGACGTCGTGATCGTCAGCGGGGGGATCGGCGTCCACGGCGTGGCGATCCTGAGCGTCCGTGAGCACCTGGAGTTCGGAGTGGAGCTGGAGAGCGACTGCGCGGCGCTCGGCGGGCTCGTCGACGCCATGCTCGCGGTCACTCCGGATCTGCACGTGCTGCGGGATCCCACCCGCGGCGGTCTGGCGGCGGCGCTCAACGAGATCGCGGCGGCCTCCGGCGCGGGCGTCGTCGTCCGGGAGCGGGACCTGCCCGTCCCGCCGACCGTGGCCAACGCGTGCGCCATCCTGGGGCTGGACCCCATGTATGTCGCCAACGAGGGCAAGTTGGTGGCCTTCGTGCCGCGTGAGCACGCCGACGCGGTCCTGGCGGCGATGCGCGCCCACCCGCTGGGCGCGGACGCCGTGATCATCGGCGAGGCGGTCGAGGAGCACCCGGGCATGGTGGTGGCCCGTACCGGGCTGGGCGGCACGCGCGTGGTCGACCTGCCGCTCGGGGAACAACTGCCCAGGATCTGCTGACGACGGACCGGGCTCCCGTCGCGCGGGAGCCCGGACGCCGACCACCCCCGTCGCCTCGGTCGGCGCAGGGCGGTGGGGGTGGGACGGGTGAGGGGTCAGACTCCCGCGAACGGCCCGGGCAGCGGCGCCGCGGCGGCCCGGCGCGCGCGTACCCAGCCGAACAGCACCACCGAGCACACGGCCGCGAGCGCGCACCAGGTCGAGACGAACTCCATCCGCCACACGGTCCAGCAGACCGCCGCGCCCACCGCGACCAGGATCCCCAGCACCAGCAGCCGTCGGTCACCGGACAGCAGCAGCGAGCCCACGGTGGCCAGGAGATAGCCCGGGACGAGCAGCGACGCGTGGGAGAGGCCGAGGACGTAGCCGACCGTATGACCGCGGATCTCGGCCGTCACCGGGCCGGTGGCCACGGCGTGTGCCAGCACCGCGGCGGTCGCGGTTCCGGCGGCGAGCGGGAGGAGCAGCCGGCGGCGGGCGTGCGGCGGAGCGGCGCACATCACCCCCGCCGGCACCCACAGCGCCAGCAGGGGCAGGGCGATGACGGCCCAGACGACGGTGGCGGGCCCGCCGCCCCCGCCCGCGTCCCAGACCAGCGACTCGGTGATCTGATGGGCGCCGAGCAGCAACGGCAGCCCGGCCAGCAGCAGATCCCGGGGCTCGCGCACCCGCGCCACACAGGCCGCGCCGACCGCCGTGACACCGGCGCCCACGACGAGATCGGCCGTCGCACTCCAACACATCACGCCACCAAGGGATTCACCGTCGGTTCCGTCCTCCGCACCGCGGGCAACGCTACGTCTTCGCCCGTCGGCCGTCCCGGTGACACGACAGTCGGATCACCGGATGATGTCCCGCGCGGTGGGGCCGTCGGTGTCCGGCGCCGCCGAGGATGATTGGCTGGCCCCGGTCACCACACCACCATTCGGCCCGACCGCAGGAGGACTTCGCCACCATGAGCAGCCCCTACAGCTACGAGTACAAGGTCGTCACCTTCCGGGAGTCGCTCATCGGCGACGCGCTGGACAGCGACAAGCTGGAGAAGGTCTTGAACAAGCACGCCGAGGACGGGTGGGGCCTGAAGGCGATCACCTCCGCCGACGTCAAGGGCCGGATAGGTCCCGGAGCCGTCGAGGGACTGCTGCTGACCTTCGAGCGTCCGCGCCGGTAGTCGCCCCCCGGAGGCCGAACCGACGCCTCCGGGACCAGGCCCCTGGTGCGGGCCGCGACCGCTGACTCGGCGGCCGCGGTCCCGCCCCGGGGCCCGTTCAGGCGCCCGCTTCGCCGAACGGGCCGGCGGCGTCGAAGGCCAGCCCGGCGAAGCGTTCGCCGATCCGCACGTGGGCGGCCGGGTCCGGATGGAGCCGGTCGGGCAACGGCAGTTCGGCGAAGTCCGCCTCGCCGTACAGTTCACGGCCGTCGAGATGGCGCAGACGGGGATCGCCGGCCGCCCGGTCGGCGGTGATCCGGGCGAGTTCCTCCCGGATGACCTGGAGCGTCAGCTTCCCGGCGGCGCGCTCGGCGGGGTCGCCCGCGGCGACGAACGACACGTTCCCGTCCACGAAGTCGGGGACGGTGGGACCCGGAGTGTCCTCGTGGAGGGGACAGTACAGCGGCGAGATCACCAGCAGGGGAGTGGTCGGATGCCCCTCGCGGATGGTGTCGAGGAAGCCGTGGACCGCCGGCGCGAAGGCGCGCAGCCGCATCAGATCGGTGTTCACCAGGTTGATGCCGATCTTGACACTGATCAGGTCGGCAGGGGTGTCGCGCAGGGCGCGGGCGGTGAACGGATCGAGCAGGGCGCTGCCGCCGAGGCCCAGGTTGACCAGCTCCACCCCGCCGAGGGAGGCGGCCACCGCCGGCCAAGTGGTGCTCGCGCTCTCGGCGTTGGAGCCGTGGCTGATCGAACTGCCGTGATGCAGCCACACCTTGCGGCCCCGGTCCGGCACCGCCTCGACGGGGGCGTCGGTGCGCAGGCCGACCAACTCGGTGATCTCCGTGTACGGCAGCCAGATCTCGACGTCCTTGGCGTCGGCGGGCAGGGCCCCGAACCGGACGCTGCCGACCGGGCCGGGCCGCGTCTGCCTGGTCCCCTTGGTCATATCCACGATCAGAAGGTTCCCGCCGGTCGCCACGGCCCGGTGGACGAGACGGCCGTCGACCAGCAGGTCGTACACGCCGTGGGGATGGGACGGGAGGCCCGGATAGGACATCTTGGTGGGCAGCACGTCCAGTTCGACGGCGGTGGCCCGGGTGCGGAAGACCAGCCGTACTCCGGACGGCTGGGCCTCCGCCATGGCCAGTTGCGGGTCGGAGGACTGCGCGCGGGCCCGGGCGGGCAGCCGGTGCGGCAGCAGACCCAGTTCGGTGCGCTCCAGTTCGAGGGCGCCACGCACGAGGTCCGCGGTGATGGGCGTACTGATCCAGTCCGTCGCCCGGCTCGGCGTGGCGGAGCCGGGGACGTCGTCGAACTCGGAGGTCATGATCGCAGCGTGTCAACCGGGCACGGGATACCGCAAATGCGTTCCGGCGGACCCGCGTTCCGGCGGACCCACGGGCGACCTGCGTTCCGGCGGACCCACGAGCCGGCCGACCCGCGCGCCGGCCGGACCGGCCTCCGCCTCCGCCCGGTCCCCGTACGTGCGGACCGGGCGGGCCGGGTGCGTCAGACGGCCGGGGCCGGGTAGGTCGGGTACTCCACGCCGGAGACGTGCTGGACGACCCGGATGACCTGGCAGGAGTAGCCGAACTCGTTGTCGTACCAGAGGTAGAGGATCGCGTTGTCGCCGTCGACCTTGGTGGGACCGGCGTCGATGATCGACGCGTGGCGGGAGCCGATGAAGTCGCTCGACACCGCGTCGGGTGCGGTGGTGAAGTCGATCTGGCGCTTGAGCGGCGACGTCAGCGACACCTCGCGCAGGTGGTCGAGGACCTCCTCGCGGGTGGTCTCGCGGCCGAGCCGCAGACTGAGGATCGCGATCGAGACGTCCGGCACCGGGACCCGGATCGAGCTGCCGGTGATCGGCGCCTTGAGGTCGGGCAGCGCCTTGGCGACGGCGGAGGCGGCACCCGTCTCGGTGATGACCATGTTGAGCGGCGCGGAGCGGCCCCGGCGGTCGGAACTGTGGTAATTGTCCAGCAGGTTCTGGTCGTTGGTGAACGAGTGGACGGTCTCCACGTGGCCGCGCAGCACGCCGTACTCGTCCGCCATCGCCTTCAGCGGCGGGACGATCGCGTTCGTGGTGCAGGACGCGCAGGACAGGATCTGCTCGTCCGGCTTGATCGTGTCGTGGTTGACGCCGTGCACGATGTTGGGGACGTCGCCCTTGCCGGGCGCGGTGAGGACCACCTTGTCGATCCCGGGACGCAGGTGCTGGGACAGGCCTTCGCGGTCACGCCACTTGCCGGTGTTGTCGATGAGGATGGCGTCCCTGATGCCGTACGCCGTGTAGTCGACCTCCGAGGGGTCGCCCGCGTAGATCACCTTGATCTCGTTGCCGTTGGCCACGATCGTGCTGTTCGTCTCGTCGACGGTGATCGTGCCCTGGAACTGGCCGTGGATGGAGTCGCGGCGCAGCAGCGAGGCGCGCTTGACGATGTCCTGCTCACCGCCCCGGCGCACGACGATGGCGCGCAGCCGCAGACCGTTGCCGGAGCCGGACTTCTCGATCAGCAGACGGGCGACGAGGCGGCCGATGCGTCCGAAGCCGTAGAGGACGACGTCACGCGGTTCACGGCGCTCGATCTTGTTGCCGCCGGTGGCGCCGGCGACGGCCTCGGAGGTGAACTCCGCCACCGACAGACCGCGGTCGTCGGTGCGGTAGGTCGCGGCGAGCATGCCGATGTCGATCTGCGAAGGGCCGAGATCGAGCACGGTCAGGGCCTGGAGGAACGGCAGCGTCTCGGTGACCGAGAGCTCCTCACCGGCTATCTGCCGGGCGAATCGGTGGGTCTTGAGGATGCTGACCACCGACTTGTTCACCAACGAACGGCTGTGCAGCAGAACGGTGACGTCCCGCTCCCTGTGCAGCTTCCCGATCATCGGGATCATGGACTCCGCGATCTCCTCGCGGGTCTTCCAGTTGGTGAACGAGTCCTCGTTGACAGTCACAGGTTCATCTTTCGAGCTAGGCGGTGCTCAGATGTTAACCCGTGGCGGATCCAGGCCCCGAGGAGGGTCGCGGGAGCGACCGCGACGGCCGGGACCGGAGGCGGAGAATCGCAGGTCAGCGGCGCCGGGTGAGCATGCTGACCGCGTTGGCGGCGACCACGGCCCCGATGCCGGCCAGCTCCACCCGGCCCAGCTCCTGGCCCAGGACGACCCGGCCGACCAGCGCCGCCAGCACCGGGTTGACGCTCATGAACAGCCCGAAGGCCTGCGCGGACACCCGGCGCAGGGTGAACAGGTCGGCGAGATACGGCACCGCGGACGACAGCAGGCCCGCCACCACCGCGCACCCCGCGGCGCCCATGGTCGGCGGACGCGTCAGGGCGACGACCAGCCCGACGGGCAGGAACGCCAGGGCGGAGACCCCCGCGGCGGCCGCCGACCCCTGCGCTCCCGGGAGCCGGCGGCCCACGGTGCGGTTGAGGAGGATGTACGACGCCCAGCAGAGCGCGGCGAGCAGGCCGAGGCCCATCCCGGGATAGTCCGCGGAGGGCCGCGGCCGCAGCAGGACGACGACGCCCGCCGCGCCGATCACCGCACAGCACGCGTCCACGCGCCGCCGTGCCGCGGCCAGCGCGATGCTCAGCGGGCCCAGGAACTCCAGCGTCACCGCGAGACCCAGGCCGACGCGGTCGATGGCGGTGTACAGGGACACGTTCATCGTCGCGAACACCAGGGCGAGCAGCAGTACGGGCGACCACTGCTCCCGGGTGAAGTCGCGCAGCCGGGGCCGCGCCACGGCCAGCAGGACGATCGCGGCGACGTACTGGCGGACCGCGACGACCCCGACCGGACCCAGCACCGGGAACGCGAGCGAGCCGACCGCGGCACCGACCTGGTTGGACAGGCCGCTGCCGACCATGGTGCCCACGCCGGCCAGGGAGGCCCTCTCGGCGTGGACCACCGGCACCGACGGACGTGCGGGAGCTGATCGCATGCCCCGATCGTGCGGCGGCCCACGTCCTTACGGAAAATGCATGCGGCGGTCCATCTATACGCTTCGGTCATGGATGCGAGAGTCATCGATGCGAGGGCCATGGGCGCGAGGGTCATGGGCGCGAGAGTCATGGACGTGGAACTGCGGCAGCTGCGCTGTCTCGTCGCCATCGTCGACGAGGGCACGTTCACGGACGCCGCCATCGCGCTCGGCGTCTCCCAGGCGGCCGCCTCCCGCACCCTCGCCTCGCTCGAACGCGCCCTGGGCACCCGGCTGCTCAGGCGCACCTCCCGCGAGGTGACGCCGACCGGGACCGGACTGCGGGTCCTCGCGCACGCCCGGCGGGTGCTCGCCGAGGTCGACGACCTGGTCCGGGAGGCCACGTCGGGCCACACCCGGCTGCGCGTCGGGTACGCCTGGGCGGCCCTCGGACGGCACACCCTGGCCTTCCAGCGCCGTTGGCGCGACACCCGTCCCGAGACCGAACTGCACCTCGTCCGCGCCAACTCGGGCACGGCCGGTCTGGCGGAGGGCGGCTGCGACCTCGCGGTGGTGCGCAGACCGCCCGGCGACCGGCGGTTCGACTCGGCGATCGTCGGGCTGGAGCGTCGCCTGTGCGCCCTGGCCACCGACGACCCGCTGGCCCGGCGCCGCTCGGTGCGGCTCGCCGAACTCGGCGGACGGACGCTGCTGGTGGACCGGCGCACCGGCACCACCACCCCCGATCTGTGGCCGCCCGACGCGCGCCCGGCCGTCGAGGAGACCCACGACGTCGACGACTGGCTCACCGTGATCGCCACCGGCCGGTGCGTCGGCGTGACCGCGGAGTCGACCGCCAACCAGTACCCGCGGCCCGGCGTGGTCTACCGGCCCGTGCGCGACGCCGAACCCGTCGCCGTACGGCTCGCCTGGTGGCGGGACGATCCGCATCCCGCCACGCAGCACGCGATCGAGTTGCTCACAGCCCTCTACCGCGAGGCACGGTAGGCCCGGTCCGGGGAATGGTCCCGTCCGTATCGGGTACGCGATCCCAGCCGCGCCCGGGTCCCGCCCGGACGGGGCAGGACCATGACCGCCGCTACCAGGGGATCCACCATGGAGACACCCGCGCACGACGACACCGGCAGCACCGCCCAGCGGGCGCTGGCCGTGCTGGCCGACAACACCGAGGACACGGCCGCGCTGGACACGCTCGCCCACAGCGACGTGCTCGTGCCCGTGCCCGACGACGCCCCGGAGGAGGAGGCGAGCGACGCCACCTCCGTGTCGCTGCCCGTCCTCGAACAGCAGAACGGCGCCTCGGTGGTGCCCGTGTTCACCTCGGAGCCGGAGATGGCCCACCTGCTGCCCTTCGTCTCGCGCTACCGCCTGGTGCCGCTCGGCGCCCTCGCCGCGCAGTGGCCGTCCGGCGACCTGTCGCTCACCATCGACGCCGCCGGGACCCACGCCCTCACCCTCACCTCGGAAGGCGTACGCACCCTGCTGGCCCGGCCGCACGGCTGAGCGGCCGGAGGCTGTACCCGGCCGGCCGGGTGGGCAGGCCGTGACCGTGGCCGCACGCGAGCCGCCGGTCCGAGGCGGGCGCGGTCCAGAATGACCGCATGCTCTTGATCCCGGGCGTGGCCGGCGGACTCGTCCTCCTTCTCGTGTTCAGCAGTATCGTGCGCACCCTCGTGGTGCCCCGGGGCCTGTACTCCGTGCTGGTCTTCCGGCTGTGGTGGGGCCTGCGGCGGCTGCTGCGCCTGGCCGCGCTCTCCGGTGGCTACCGGGCCATCGACCGCGCGCAGACCTGGCTCGCCCCGCTCATGCTGATCGGCATGCTCGCGACCTGGCTCGGCGGTGCCCTGATCGGCTACGGAATGCTCCTGTACGCGCTGTCCCCGCTGTCCTGGGAGACCGCGTTCCGGGAGGCCGGGTCCAGCCTGTTCACGCTCGGCTTCGCCAGCGGAGCCCGGGGCAGCCTGTCCGCCCTCGACTTCGTCGCGGCGGCCACCGGTCCCGTCGTCATCGCCCTCCAGATCGCCTACCTGCCCACGCTGTACGCCGCCTACAACCGGCGTGAACTGGAGGTCACCCTGCTCCAGTCCCGGGCCGGGGAGCCCGCGTGGGGGCCGGAGATCCTGGCCCGGCAGTGGCTGGTCGACACCGAGACGGCCCTGCCGGAGCTGTACCGGTCCTGGGAGCGGCTGGCGGCGGACATGGGCGAGAGCCACTCCACCTATCCGGTCCTGCTGGCCTTCCGGTCGCCCCGGCCGTACCGCAACTGGCTGGTCGGACTGGTGGCCGTGATGGACGCGGCCGCCCTCCAGCTCGCGCTCACCCCGCGCAACGCCCCGACGGAGGCCCGGCTGGTGCTGCGCGCCGGATTCACCGCGCTGCGGGACATCGCCCGCGCGGTCCGTGTCCCCTTCGATCCCGATCCGGCTCCGGACGCCCCGATCCAGCTGACGTTCGCCGAGTTCGAGTCGGCCGTGGCGATGCTGGAGACCACCGAGTTCCGGGCCCAGCGCACCCCCGCGCAGGCCTGGCCGCACTTCCACGGCTGGCGGGTCAACTACGAGGCCGTCGCCTACGCGCTGTGCCGCCGCTGCGACGCGGTCCCGGCGCCGTGGACCGGACCCCGTGACTTCCCGGCCGCGTCGGTCCCACCCCGGCGTCCGGCCGACCGGCAGCCGCAGGCGCCCGCTGAGGGGTAGCGAAGGCGACGGGGCGAACGGCCTAGGAGTCGAGCATCCGTGTCAGCGCGGCGCGCTGGAGGGGCCGTACCTCGGTGTGCAGGTCGCGGCCCTTGCGGGTGAGGGCGACCCAGACGCCCCGCCGGTCCTCCACACAGACGGAGCGTTCGACCAGGCCGTCCTTTTCCAGCCGTCCGATGAGGCGGGACAGCGCGCTCTGACTGAGATGGATCCGCCCGGCGATGTTCTGCACCCGGCAGTGGTCGCCCTCCTCGCGCGCCTCGGTGGCGAGGAGGTCGAGCACCTCGAAATCACTCGCACCCAGGCCGTGGGGGTGCAGTACGCGGTCGATCTCGCACATCGTGCGTGCGTGCACGGACAGGATGTCCCGCCACCGTTCTTCGAGCCGGGCGGCCGGCGTCTTCACTGCCATACCCGCACGGTACACCGAATCGGCCATTCATTGAGTGTGCAACTAGTGCGCACGCAAGCGGCCGGCGGCCGGCGGTCGGTCCCGGTTCAGGCCGCCGGGTCCTGGATGAGCCCCACGAGGTTCCCGTCGACGTCCTTGACCGAGGCGATCAGCCTACCGTTTCCGACGTCCTGGACGTCCTGCAGCGGCTCGGCCCCCGCCGCCAGCAGGGCCGCCAGCCGGGCCCGGATGTCGGAGACGTGCCAGTACGGCACCGGTCCGGTCATGCCCTTGGCGTGCCCGTTCGGATCGAGGCCCACGTCCTGGCCGGCGTCCTTGAAACCGACGTAGTAGGGCTCGTCCGCGTACGGCTCGGTCTCCAGCAGCGCGCTGAACAAGGCCTTCGACCGGGCGAGATCCTTGACCGGGTAGATGATCGTCTTGAGGCCGGCGGTCATGGGGTGCTCCTTCGTCACAGGGACCGACGCGTCTGGGTCGGTGCTTCCCACGCTAGGCCGGGGGAGCGCCGGGTGGCTTCTCCGATCCTGACCTGTTGTCGACGGCCCCGTGCGGGACCGGCGCCGCGGCGGAGCCCCGCCGTCGCGCGCTCAGGTCGACTCCCGCCGGACCAGCTCCGTCGGCAGGATCACCGCCGCCGGGTCCTCGCCGCCGATCTGGGCCAGCAGCACCCGCACCATCTCGTTGCTGATCCGGTCCCACGGCTGGCGGATGGTGGTGAGGGCGGGGCTGGCCGCCGTCGCCGCGGGAGAGTCGTCGAAGCCGCCGACAGCGATGTCATCCGGCACATGCCGGCCGGCCCGCCGCAGAGTGGCCAGCACCCCCTGGGCCATCAGGTCGGAGGCGACGAACACGGCGTCCATGTCCGGGGCCGCCGCGAGCAGCCGCTCGGCGCCCGCCTCGCCGCTGGCCCGGCTGTAGTCGCCGGAGACGACCAGCCGTTCGTCGAGGCCGACACCCGCCTCGGTCAGCACCTCCCGGTAGCCGGCCAGGCGCTCCACACCACCGGGGGTGTCGAGCGGACCCGTGACCACGCCGATCCGGCGGCGGCCCAGCGACAGCAGATGGCGCACCATGTCGCGGGCACCGTCCCGGTCGTCGGCGGCCACGTAACTCACCTTGGAGCCCAGCCCGATCGGCTTGCCGCACGCGACCAGCGGCACGCCCGCCGCGCACAGCTCCTGCGCCACCGGATCGCCGGAGTGACTGGAGACCAGCAGCACCCCGTCCACGTGACCGGCGGTGATGTAGCGCGCGATGCGCCGCCGTTCGTCCTCGGTGCCCGCCAGCATCAGCAGCAGCGGGATGTCGTGCGCCGCCAGGGCCTGTGTGCAACCCCGCAGCAGGATGTTGAAGTTGGGGTCCTCGAAGAACCTCTCCTGCGGCTCGGTCAGCAGGAAGCCGACCGAGTCCGAGCGTCCGGTGATGAGGGAACGGGCGTGCCGGTTGACGACGTAGCCGGTTCTGCGGATGGCGGCGTCGACCGCCTCCCGCGCGGAAGGGCTGACGTAGTGGCCGCCGTTCAGGACACGCGAGACGGTGCCCCGTGAGACTCCTGCCTCGCGCGCCACGTCATGGATGGTCGGCGGCTTGCGTCGGCCCCCCGCATTGTTCATGGTCATGACTTTACGGCCCCGGACAGCAGATCCAGGCTCCAGAACCGTTGCACGACCAGGAAGAGGGCGACCAGCGGGAGCACGGCGAGGAAGGCTCCGGTGATCACCAGGGTGTACAGGGCAGGGGTGTTCGCCCCCTGTTCGAGGAGCGTGTACAGGCCCACCGTGACCGGGAACTTCTCGTCGTCGCTGAGCATGATGTACGGCAGCAGGAAGTTGTTCCACACCGCCACGAACTGGAACAGGAACACCGTCACCAGGCCGGGCACCATCATCGGCAGCGCGACCCGGGTGAAGATCCGCCACTCGCCCGCCCCGTCCATCCGGCCGGCCTCGACCACGTCGGAGGGGACCGCGGCGGTGGCGTAGATCCGCGCGAGGTAGACGCCGTAGGGGGAGAGGATCTGGGGGAGCAGCACGGACAGGTGGGAGTCCGTGAGGCCGGCCTTCGCCATCAGCAGGTACTGCGGGACGGCGAGGATCACCGGCGGCATGAGCACGCCCGCCAGCAGGATGTCGAACATCGTCTCGCGGCCGCGGAAGCGGTACATCGCCAGCGCGTAGCCGCTGACCGCCGAGACGGCCGTGGACAGGAGGGCGCCCAGGCCGGCGTAGAGGGCGGAGTTGCCCATCCACGTCCAGTACACGCCGTCGCGGTAGGCGCCGAGATCCTCGAGGTTGTCGGCGAAGCCGCTGCCCGGCAGGAAGGTGAAGGTGGAGAACAGTTCGCTGCCGGACTTGGTGGACGCGATCACCACCCACGCCACCGGCAGCAGACAGTAGAGCGCGCCGAGCAGCAGCGTGACGGTCGGGACCAGCGCGATACGGCGGCGCGGCGGCCCCTGGACGGTGCCCGGGGCGGTGCCCGCGGCGGGAGCGGCCTCGCCGAGGGCGAGAGAACTCATCGTGCTGCCTCCTGCTTGTCGCGGCGGTTCGCGGTCCGCAGGAACCCGAAGGACAGCGCCAGTGTGACGAGGGCGATCAGGGTCGCCTCGGCGGCGGCCGCGTGGATGTCCCCCTTGCCGAAGGCGTCCTGGTAGACCTTCATCAGCGGACTCCAGGTGCTGGGCAGGGAGTTGGTGAGCGGTTTCAGGGTGGTGGGCTCGTTGAACACCTGGAGCGTCGCGATGATCGAGAAGAAGAAGGTCAGCACCAGCGAGGGCGCCACCATCGGGATCTTGATCCGCAGCGCGGTCTGGAGCGGAGTGGCGCCGTCGAGCTCGGCCGCCTCGTACACCTCGGCCGGGATGGCCTGGAGGGCGGTGTAGATGACGATCATGTTGAAACCGGTGCCGCCCCAGACGGCGATGTTCGACAGGGCCAGATACAGCGGACCGCCGTCGAGCAGGTCCGGCTGCGGCAGCCCCAGCCGTTCGAGCACGAAGGAGAAGGGGCTGACGTCCGGCAGGTACAGGAAGCCCCACAGCAGCGCCGCCACGACGCCGGGGACGGCGTAGGGCAGGAAGATCGCGAGCCGGGTGAACGGGGCGAGCCGCACCCGGTCGGTGTCGAGCATCAGCGCGAACAGCAGGGCGAGGCCGAGCATGACCGGGACGACGACGCAGCCGTAGCCGAGCACGTGCAGCGCGCCGCCCAGCAGTTCGTCGTCGGTGAGGGCGGCGGTGTAGTTCTCCACGCCGGCCCAGACCTCCCGCCGGGCGCCCGACCCCAGGCCGAGCCCGGAGACGCGCACCTTGCGGAAGCTGAGCCAGAGGGCGTACCCGATGGGCAGCGCGAAGAACAGGCAGAAGAGGAGCGTCGCGGGAAGGAGGAAGGCGTACGGGGCCCCCTTGACCCCGTACGCCCTCCGGCGCGCCGGGCTGGTCACCGAGCGACTCCGAAGCCCTGCTTCTCGAGGTCGGCCACCGTCTCCTCCTGCATGGTGCGCAGGGCGGTCAGGAAGTCCGACTTGTTCTTGGCGGCGGCGCCGAAGGCGTCCCGGAAGGACGTGTAGGCGACGTTGACGTTCGGGCCCCACGCGGACGGCGCGGTGGTCTCGGCGATCTTGGCGGCCTCGGTGTAGAAGTCGGCCTGGCCGGAGAAGTAGTCCGGCGGGGTGAGGAAGGCGCCGCTGAGCTGGGCGGCCGTGGGGGCCGGGTAGATGCCGCCCTCCTTGGCCAGCGCGTTCAGTGCTTCCTTGTCGGTGTTGAGCCACGCCGCGAACTCGGCGGCGGCCGCCCGGTGCGGGGAGTCCGTGGTGACGGCGGTGGACGAACCGCCCCAGCTGCCGGTGACGTTGTCGCTCGCGGACCACTGGGGGAGCGGGGCCATGGCCCACTTGCCCTTGGTGTCGGGCGCGGCCGTGGTCAGCGTGCCCGGGGCCCACACGGCGCTGACCCAGGCGATCTGCTTGCCGGTGTCGAGCGCCTTGTTCCAGGCCGGGGTGTACATCGGCTGGTTGTCGATGGCGCCCTCCTTGACCAGGCCGCCCCAGAACTCGGCGACCTTCCGGGTCGCCGCGTCGTCGATGCCGACCTTCCACTTGTCGCCCGAGGTCGTCCACCACCGGGCGCCTGCTTGCTGCGCCAGGCCCGCGAAGAGGCCGGAGTCGTTGGCGGAGAACGTGGTCAGGTCCGTGTCGGGCGCCGCCTTCTTCAGCTTGCGCGCGGTCTCGGCGAACTGGTCCCAGGTCGTGGGCACCGTCAGGCCGTACTTCTTGAACAGGTCCGCGCGGTAGTAGAACATCATCGGCCCGATGTCCTGCGGGACCGCGTACACCGCGTCCGTGCCCAGGGTGGTCTGCTGCCAGACGCCGTCGGCGAACTTGCTCTTCGCGTCACCGACGTCCTTCGCTATGTCGGCCAGCGCGTCATTGCTGACCAGCGTCGGCAGCGCCTGGTACTCGGCCTGCACCAGGTCCGGCGCCTGCTCGGCCTTGTGCGCGGTGAGGATCTTGGTGACCAGCGTGTCGCCGGACGCCTGCTTCTTCACCGTGACGCTGATCCGCGCCTTCTTGCCCGCGCCCTTGTTCCACAGGTCGACGACCTTGTCCATGCCGGGCGTCCAGGTCCAGTACGTCAGCGAGACCGGCCCCGCTTCGGCGTCGCCGGTGTCGTCCGACGAGCCGCAGGCGGCGAGGGCGGTGGCGCCGAGGGCGGCGGCGACGGTGACGGCGACACCCCGGCGGAGCCGGCGGCGTTTCGTGTTCGGCATGGATCTCTCCCCTGACCTGGGGCCCCCGCCCTGCTGCGGGGGCCGCCCGCCCTGCTTCTGTGAGCGTTCACATGGCGTGGCCCCCATTAGCCGGGGGCCCTTGCCGTGCTCTGTGAGCGTTCACAGTAGAGAAACATCCTGGACGCTTGTCAAAGGTTGTTGCTGTGCGGTTATGTTGGGCTCACGCCGTCATCCATGTGTGTGCACGTTCCCAAATGAACGACTCAAACGGGAGAGATCCATGCCGGACACCACCCCCAGGGGCCTCACCAGGCTGGCCTTCGGCGGGGACTACAACCCGGAGCAGTGGCCGGAGTCCGTCTGGCACGAGGACGTCCGGCTGATGCGCGAGGCCGGCGTCACCATGGTGAGCGTCGGGATCTTCTCCTGGGCGCTCCTGGAACCCTCGCCGGGGGTCCACGACTTCGGCTGGCTCGACCGACTGCTCGACCTGCTGCACGAGAACGGCATCCGCGTCGACCTGGGCACCCCCACCGCGGCGCCGCCCGTCTGGTTCTACCGGGCGCACCCCGAGGCGCTGCCCGTGGCGGCCGACGGCACGCGCTACGCGTTCGGCTCGCGCGGCGCGATCTGCCACAGCGACCCCGACTACCGCGCCGCCGCCGCCGACATCACCACCCGGCTCGCCGAGCGCTACGCCCAGCACCCGGCACTGGCGATGTGGCACGTGCACAACGAGTACGGCGTCCCCGTCTCGGCCTGCTACTGCGCCTCCTGCGCCACCCGCTTCCGGCACTGGCTGGCGGACTCCTACGGTGGCGTCGAAGCCGTCAACGAGGCCTGGGGCACCGCCTTCTGGGGTCAGCGCTACAGCGACCTGGACGAGATCGACCCGCCCCGCCTGACGCCGACGGTCGGCAACCCCGGCCAGGCGCTGGACTACCGGCGCTTCGCCGACGCCACGATGCGCGGGAACTTCGTACGGGAGCGGGACATCCTGCACCGCCTCGCGCCGGGCGTCCCGGTCACCACGAACTTCATGACGGCCCTCAGCCAGTGCGACTCGGTCGACTACTGGGCCTGGGGCCGCGAGGTCGACATCGTCACCAACGACCACTACCTGATCACCGACGGCCGCCGCACCCACGTCAACCTTGCCATGGCCGCCGACCTCGCCCGCTCCGTCGCCGGCGGCGCCCCCTGGCTGCTGCTCGAACACTCCACCTCGGGCGTCAACTGGCAGGCCCGCAACCCCGCCAAGGCCCCCGGCCAGATGGCCCGCAACTCCCTCGCCCACGTGGCCCGCGGCTCCGAGGGCGCCATGTTCTTCCAGTGGCGCCAGTCGCGACGCGGCGCCGAGAAGTTCCACTCGGCGATGCTCCCGCACGGCGGCACCGACACCCGCGTGTGGCGCGAGGTCGTCGAACTCGGCACCGGCCTCGACGCGCTGGACGTGATCCGCGGCACCCGCACGCGGGCCGACGTGGCCGTCCTGTGGGACTGGCACTCCTGGTGGGCGCAGACCCTCCAGTGGCGCCCCAGCGAGGACCACGACCCGCGCGAACGCGCCGACGCCTTCTACGAAGCGCTCTACGACCGCCACCTCACGGTCGACTTCGCCCACCCGGAAGCCGACCTGTCGGCCTATCCCCTTGTCGTCGTACCCGCGCTCTACCTGATGACCGAGGCGGCCGGCCACCACCTGAAGGAGTACGTCGAGGGCGGCGGCACCCTCGTCGTGTCGTACTTCTCCGGCATCGTCGACGAGCACGACGCCGTCCACGAAGGCGCCTACCCGGGCGCGCTGCGTGACGTCCTCGGCCTGACCGTCGAGGAGTTCTCGCCCCTCCTGGCCGGCGAGTCGGTACGGCTCACCGGCCCCGACGGCGGCGAACTCGGCGGCGACGTCTGGACGGAGTTCGTGGTGCCGCGCGGCGCCGAGACCGTGTGGACGTACGCCGACGGGCTGACCGCGGGCCGCCCGGCCGTCACCCGCCACCGGCTCGGCGAGGGCACCGCCTGGTACGTCTCCACCCGCCTCGGCCCCCAGGGCCTCGACACGATCCTCGGCCGGGCCGCCCAGGACGCGGGTGTCGCCCCACGCGCCGAGCTGCCCCACGACGTCGAGGTCGTGCGCCGCACCGGCGACCCGGGCAGCTTCCTGTTCGCGATCAACCACACCGCCACGGACGCCAAGGTGCCGATCGAGACGCACGGCACCGAGCTGCTCACCGGTGAACGCGCCGCCGGTCGCCTCGCGGTCCCGGCGGGAGCCGTCCGGGTCGTACGCCTCGACGGCTGAGCCGACCCCCCTCCGTCCGTGCGAGCCGTGAGGCGCGGCCGGAGGGGTACGCCCCCACGCCCGTCGCACCACCCCACCACGTCGAAGGGACGACGAACGAAGATGTTCCATCCCAGACGCACCATCAGGGCCCTGCTGCTCCCGCTCCTCGCCGGGCTCGCCCTCGTCACGCCGCCCGCCCAGAGCGCACAGGCCGCCGGCACCCTCACCAACGGGGGCTTCGAGACCGACGGCACCGGCACGGCCACGCCCGGCGGCTGGTCCGAGTACGGTGACACCGGCGCCTCGTACGTCGAGTCCGGTGGCCACGGCGGCGGTCACCGCCTGAGCCAGTACGCGTCGACCGCCTACAAGGTGGAGACGTATCAGTACCTGTCCGGGCTGGCCGACGGGAACTACACCCTCACCGCCTGGGTCCGCTCGGGCGGCGGCCAGAACTCCGCCTACCTGGCCCTGAGGAACTGCGGAAGCGCCGAGCAGCGCACCGATCTCCCGGTCTCGTCCGGCAGCTGGATCCGTATCGTCACGTCGGTCAAGGTGACGAACAACCAGTGCACGATCAGCGTCAACAGCGACGCGAACGCGGGCAACTGGATCAATGTCGACGACCTGACCTTCACGTCCGGTACGACCGGCCTGCCGATCAAGGGTGCCGACATCTCGTCCCTCGCCAAGAGCGAGGCCTACGGAGGCGTCTACCGGACCGGCTCCGGTACCGCCGGCGACGCGCTCGCCATCCTGAAGTCCGCCGGGATGAACTACGCGCGCCTGAAGGTCTGGGTGAACCCGGCCGACGGCTACAACGACAGGACGCGCGTGCTGGCCATGGCCAAGCGCGTCAAGGCCCGGGGCATGAAGCTGCTGGTCGACTTCCACTACTCGGACACCTGGGCCGACCCCGGCAAGCAGACGAAGCCCGCCGCCTGGGCGGGCCACTCGTACGCTCAACTCAGGACCGACGTGTACAACCACACGTACGACGTGTTGAACGCGTTGAAGGCGCAGGGCACCACGGCCGACATGGTCCAGGTGGGCAATGAGATCAACGGCGGCATGATGTGGTCCGAGGGCTCCACCGACCACTGGTCGCAGCTGGCCGGCCTCATCAACTCCGGCTACGGCGCGGCGAAGGCGGTCTCCTCCGGCACCCGGGTCGCCCTGCACCTGGCCAACGCCGGCGACGACGCCACCGTCCGCTGGTGGTTCGACAACGCGGCCGCGTACGGCATCGGTTACGACGTGATCGGGCTGTCGTACTACGGCTACTGGCACGGCACCCTCGCCGCGGCGCAGGCCACCCTCGACGACGTCGCCGCACGCTACGGCAAGCCCGTCTTCGTCGCCGAGACGGCCTACCCCTTCCGTCTCGACAGCGACGACTCGCTCCCCGACCAGATCGACACCACCGGTGAGCTGGTCTCCGGCTATCCGGCGACGCCTGCCGGGCAGTTGGCGTGGACGAACAGCGTGGCGAACATCGTGGAAGCCGTGCCCAACGGCCGTGGCCTGGGCGTCTTCTACTGGGAGGCGACCTGGACCGCGGTGACCGGCAACGGCTGGGACCCGGCCGACGCCACGTCCGGCAACGGCTGGGAGAACCAGGCGCTGTTCGGCTACGACGACAGGGCGCTCTCGTCGATGGCGTGGTTCGGCCACCGCTGAGCGCGTGACGCGGGGCCCGGCCGCTCGGCGGCGGCCGGGCCTGTCTCCGCGCGGCCGGCCGCCGCCGGACCGGCCCGCGGCGCTGGACGTTCGATATCGGTCAGCAGTGCCCAAGCCCCGGACGAAGCGGTCCCGACTGCGCGACAGTGGGGAGCACGCGGTACGAGGAGGCTCGGACGGAGGGGACGAGATGCTGAGGACTCCGGTCGGTGACAGGCGTCTGGACATCCTGGACTGGCTCAAGGATCCCGCCGCGCACTTCCCTCCTCAGCGGCACGGCGACCTCGTCGAGGACGGCGTCACCGCCGGTGCCGTCGCCGCGAAGATGGGCGTACGCCGCTCGGTCGCCGACACCCACCTGCGCCTGCTGGCGGGCATCGGCCTGCTGCGCACCAGACGGATCCGGCGCCGCACCTACTACCGTAGGGACGAGATCCGGGTGGCCGAGGTGGCCCGCATGTTCGAAAAGGGCTGGTGAACGTCCGGAACGACCCCGGGAGTCCGCGTCGCCGTGCTCCTTCCCCGAGCGAAGGCCAGGTACCCGTGGGACGATCCACCGCTCTCGCACCCGTCCGGTATGTCGGCATCGGCGGCCGCGGCCCCGAGGACGTCGTCGCCGACGCCCGCGGCCGGGTCCTCACCGGCGTCGAGGACGGCCGCATCCTGCGCCTCGACGGGCTGGCCGGCCCGGGGCCGGCCAAGGTCGAGGTGCTGGCCGAGACCGGCGGACGGCCCCTCGGCCTCGAACTCCTGCCGGACGGCTCCCTGCTGGTGTGCGACGCGGAACGCGGACTGCTCCGCGTCGACCTCGACGACGGCACCGTCCGCATCCTCGCGGACTCGGTGGCGGGGGAGCGGCTGCGGTTCTGCAGCAATGTCGTCTCCGGGCCCGACGGCACCGCCTACTTCACCGTCTCCAGCCGCCGCTACCCGCTCGGACAGTGGATCGGCGACCTGGTCGAACACACCGGCACGGGACGGCTGCTGCGCCTCGCGCCCGGCAGCGGGACGCCCGAAGTGCTGCTGGAGGGGCTCCAGTTCGCCAACGGTCTGGCCTTCGGCGCGGACGGCTCCTCCCTGGTCCTCGCCGAGACCGGCGCCTGCCGGCTCACCCGCTACCGGCTCACCGGACCGCGGGCCGGCCACGCCGAGCCCTTCGTCGAGGACCTGCCGGGCATGCCGGACAACATCTGGCGCGGCGGACCCGACGGACCGATCTGGGTGGCGCTGGCCGGACCGCGGGTGCCCCCGCTGGACCTGCTCCACCGCGCCGCGCCGTCCGTGCGTCGCGCCGCGGCCGGCCTGGCCGTGCGCGCACCCTTCCGTCCCATCGGAGCGGCTGGCGTCCTCGCCGTGGACGACGACGGCCGGGTGCTGCACCACCTCGGCCGCCGCCGTTCCGGATTCCGCATGGTCACCAGCGTCTGTCAGGCCGATGGCCATCTGATCCTCGGCAGTCTGTGGGAGCGGGGCGTCGCGGTGTGCGAGGCGCCGACCGTCCGATGAACCCGGCGTCCCCTGTCGACCGGCCCTGTTCACCGCGTGCGGCGGGTACCGCCCCCTCCGGGTCTTCGAGGGTGACGGGTGACGCCGGGAGGGGAGCACTGACCCGCCGAAGCTGACAAAGCGGTCATAGGGGACGACGGGGAAGGTAAGAAGTCGTTGAGAACTGGGCTCTGGTGGTCATCGTCGGCATGGTGGGCGCCCGCTGCGCCACCTGACCGACCGGCCGGTTCGAGGCCCTGACGACATACTCGGCCTTCTCGCGCGAAACGCCGCGGCCGACCGGGACCGGCGCGGGCCTCTACGCTTCCGCCAACGCCGTCGCGAGCGCGGCGACGGGCCTCGGCGGCGCGTTCGCCAGGGTGTGAATCGCCCGTGGAGTGCGGGCGCAGGCGGTCGGAAGGCCCCCGCCGTAGTAAGACTGTCTACAGCACTGTCGACCAATTTCCTCAGAACTGGATTCCGGATTACATGAGCGCCATCTCCGTCGGCCAAGCCGTCATCCTCGGAGCCGTCGAGGGAGTGACCGAGTTCCTCCCCGTCTCCTCCACCGGCCACCTGAAGATCGCCGAGGGGCTGATGGACATCCCCGTCGACGACAACGCCGTCGTCGGCTTCTCGGCCGTCATCCAGGTCGGCGCGATCGCCGCGGTGTTCGTGTACTTCTTCAAGGACATCGTGCGCATCGTCTCCGCGTGGGGCCGAGGGCTGACCAACCGCGAGGAGCGCTACCACCACGACTACAAGTTCGCCTGGTGGGTCATCTACGCGACCATTCCGATCGTCGTGGTGGGCCTGGCCGCCAAGCCGCTGATCGAGGGGCCGCTCGCCTCGCTGTGGGTGGTCGCGGGCTCGCTGATCGTCGGCAGTGGCGTGATGTGGGCGGCGGACCAGATGGGCCGCCACAAGCGCGGTGAGGACGACACCTCCTTCAAGGACGCGATGCTGGTCGGCAGCTCCCAGATCCTCGCGCTGCTCTTCCCCGGGTTCTCGCGCTCCGGCGCCACGATGTCCACCGCGCTCATCCTCGACCTGGACCGGGTGGCCGCCACCCGTCTGTCGTTCTTCCTCGGTATCCCCGCCCTCACCGGCGCCGGCCTCTACGAACTGAAGGACGCCCTGGGCGCGGGCGTCGGCGCCGCCCCGCTGGCCGTCGGCACGGTCGTCTCCTTCGTGGTCGCCTACGGCTCGATCGCCTGGCTGCTGAAGTTCGTCGCCAAGCACTCCTTCAACGCCTTCGTGATCTACCGGATCGTCATCGGCGTGGCACTGTTCGGTCTGCTGGCCACGGGCGTGCTCGACAGCTGAGCGAGAGCTGAGCGACCGCTGAGCGGCGGTGGTGCGGCGCGGGGTGGGAAGCCGGGGCGTGCGGCTTCCCACCCCGCGGGCGTTCCCGGCGGGGTGTTCCGGCCGCGCGCCTGCGGGGGCATTCCTGGCCGGGCGCTTCTGGTGGTCGCGCGCACGCGGGCTCCGTCGCCGCCGCCTTGACATCGCCGTCCCGTCCGCCGCAGGATCGTTCCTGTGAACCTGTCAGACAGCCAGACAGGTGGCGGGGCACCGCGACGCGTCAGCGCGATGGAAGCGGTGCTCGGCCACCTCCGCTCCGCCATCGAGCGCGGCACCTACGCGATCGGCGACAAGCTCCCCTCGGAGGCGGAGCTGTGCCGCACCCTCGAGGTCTCCCGGCCCGTGCTGCGGGAGGCGCTGCGCGCCCTGCAGACGATGGGACTGACGGTCTCCAGGACCGGCAAGGGCACCTTCGTGATCGCCCGGGCCGTCGAGGACCCCACCTTCGGCGACTACGCGGCCAGCGACCTGCTGGAGGTGCGCCGGCACGTCGAGATCCCGGTCGCCGGGTACGCGGCTCGGCGCCGCACCGCCGAGAACCTGGACCGCCTGTCTCAGCTGCTGCAGCGCATGGAGCGGGAGACGGACACCGCCGCGTGGGTCGCGATGGACACCCTCTTCCACCTCGCCGTGGCCGAGTCCGCCCAGAACCCGGTCTTCCGCCGGGTCATCGAGGAGATCCGTGACGCGCTGGCGCGCCAGTCGGCGTTCCTCAACGAACTGGGCGGCCGGCGCGAGCAGTCCGACCGCGAGCACCGGGCGATCGTCGAGGCACTGGCCGACGGCAGCGAGCGGGCCGCGGTGGAGGCCATGTCCCACCACCTCGACCGCGTCGAGACCAGCCTCACCGCCATCGTGCGCCGGGCACACCAGGCCGACGCCGTGGCCGGCGCGCGCAAGTCCACCGGGGCCGGCACGTGACCCGCGAGCCGCTCCCCGTCCACCCACGAGCGATCCAGGCAGTGATGTACAGCAGTTGTCTCGCGGACGCCCCCGCGGTCCGTGAACCCCTCCACGCTCCCGTCGCCCACCTCATACGCGGCGGGGTGATCGAGGGCATCCACTACGGCTCCGTCGTCGTCCTCGCCGCCGACGGCGAGGTCCGGCTCCAGCTCGGCGACATCGAGGCCGCCTTCTACCCGCGCTCGGCGATCAAGCCCGTCCAGGCCGTCGCCATGGTGCGCGCCGGGCTCCCGCTCGACGGCGACCTGCTCTCCCTGGCCGCCGCCAGCCACTCCGGTGAGGAGCGCCATCTCGCCGGTACCCGGCGGATCCTGGAGCTCGCCGGTGTCACCGAGGACGACCTGCGCAACGTCCCCGACCTGCCGTTCGACCCGGTCGTGCGGGACACCTGGGTGCGCGAAGGCAGGCTGCCCTCCCGGCTCGCCCAGAACTGCTCCGGCAAGCACGCGGCCATGCTCTACACGTGCAGGCTCAACGGCTGGCCCCTGGACAGTTACCTTGATCCCGGCCATCCGCTCCAGACGGCCATCGCGGAGATCGTCGAGGACCTCACCGGACAGCACATCGCCCAGGTGAGCGTCGACGGCTGCGGTGCTCCGCTGTTCTCCGTCTCCCTGCACGGCCTGGCCCGCGCGGTCGCCCGTATCACCACCGCCGTCCCCGGCACCCCGGAGGCGCGGGTGGCGGACGCGATGCGTGAGCACGCCGAGATGGCCTCAGGCGCCGGCCGTGACGTGGCCGCGCTGATGCGGGCCGTGCCCGGCCTGCTCGCCAAGGACGGCTTCGAGGGCGTCCAGGTCGCCGCCCTCCCCGACGGCCGCGCCATCGCGGTCAAGATCGCCGACGGCGCGAACCGGGCCCGCGTCCCGGTCGCCGCGGCGGCCCTCGCCCGGGCGGGTGTCGACCCGGCGGCCCTTGCCGAGTTCGCGGGCGAGGCGCTGCTCGGGGGCGGTCGGCCGGTGGGCGGCGTCAGGCCGGTGCGCGCACTCGACCCACTGACGCTGCCCGCGTACTCAGCCGTCTGAGCCAGGACACGCGACGCGGAGCGGCCGGCGCGCGGTCCCTCTGCGTCCGTCGCGGTCCCGCGCCGTCCCTGGCCGTCGCTCTCCGTCCCTCTCCGTCCCTGGCCGTCCCTCGCGGTCCCGTGCGATGAGGGCCGTCGTCGTGGAGGCACCGTGACGAGGCCGCCCCGCTGATCGCCGAGCGGCCCGACCGTCGGCGACGCGCGCGGACCGGCCCGGCGGCAGAATGGTGATCGTGACGACGTCGTCCCTCACGTTCCAGCCGGTCCTGGAACGCATCGCCGACGAGGTCGGACGGACCCCCGGCCGCGGCCGGCCCGCCGACTACATCCCGGCGCTCGCGGCTCGCGACCCGCGCAGCTTCGGCATGGCCGTCGCGGAGCTGGACGGCACGGTGTACGGCGTGGGGGACTGGCGCGAGCCGTTCTCCACGCAGTCCGTCACCAAGGTCTTCACCCTCGCCCTCGACCTGGCCCGTGAGGGCGACACCCTGTGGGAGCACGTGGGCCGCGAGCCCTCCGGCAACCCCTTCAACTCCCTGGTGCAGCTGGAGTACGAGCACGGCATCCCGCGCAACCCGTTCATCAACGCGGGCGCGCTCGTCGTCACCGACCGCCTGCACACCCGTACCGGAGACGCGGCGGGCGAACTGCTCGCCTTCCTGCGCGCCGAGAGCGGCAACGCCCACCTGGCCTTCGACGAGGAGGTCGCCGCCTCGGAGAACGCCCACGGCGACCGGAACGCGGCCCTCGCCCATTTCATGGCGTCCTACGGCAACATCGACAACCCGGTGCCGGTCCTGCTGGACCAGTACTTCCGCCAGTGCGCGATCACCGCCTCCTGCGCCGATCTGGCCCTGGCGACCTCGTTCCTGGCCCGCCACGGCATTCGCGCCGACGGCACCCGGCTGCTCACCCGCAGCCAGGCCAAGCAGGTCAACGCGGTGATGCTGACCTGTGGCACCTACGACGCGGCGGGCGACTTCGCCTACCGTGTCGGCCTGCCCGGCAAGAGCGGCGTCGGCGGCGGGATCATCGCGGTCGTGCCGGGCCGCTGCACGCTGTGCGTGTGGAGTCCGGGTCTGGACGAGCGCGGCAACTCGGTGGTGGGGGTCGCGGCGCTCGACCGCTTCACGACCCTCACCGGACTGTCCGTCTTCTGAGCCGGTCCGTCGACGCCCGGCCGGCTCAGGAGCCCTGGCACTCGCTGTTGTCGCCGCCGGACCGGCACTGCGACCGGGGTCCGCTGTGACCGGGCCGCGGCGCGGGAGGGTGGTCCTGGTGGTACTGCTCGGCCAGCGCGACCGACGCGACCACGAGGAGGACGAGTCCGGCGACGACCTGTCCGACGGCGGTGAAGTACGCCCGCCCCCGGCCCGCCGCCACGGCCGTCACCAGGACGACGACGCCCACGACGGCGACGTACACGCCCGACTCGGTCATGCTGACGTCGGAGTTGTCGGCGCCGGTGTCGAAGAACGCGTAACCGGCGTTCGCCTGGCCCGCGAGGGACGCGACGACCGCCGCCAAGGCATCCACGGCGAGCAGCACGAGGGCGAGGAACACATCGGCCACCGGGTGCGGGTGGTCGCGCCTCGGGGCGGGCGGTACGGGTGCCGTCGTCATGGCACCAGCGTGCTGTCCCGTACCGTGCGGCGTCCTGAGTACGGATACTCAACGCGTACGGACGCGTGACTCGTCCAAGAGCCGGGCTCGGAAACGCGGTTGAGTGCCGTACGGGTCGTCGGCGATGATCGTCGGCATGTTCTCGCGCAGAAATCGCCGCTCGAAGTCCCCCGAACTGCTCAAGGCCTGGCAGCTGCTGGACCAGGGAGACATTCCCGGCGCCCTGCGCGCGCTGCGGGACGGCGCCGAGAACCTGCCGTTGAACGAGGTGGCCCTCGTGGTGGCAGGAGCCGCGCGGACGGCCGGCTTCGACGACCTCCACCGGGCCGCCACGGAGCTCGCCGCCGACCCCGACCGTGCGCAGGCGCTGTACGCGTATGGCTACGCGTGCGTCGAGCGTGACGTGCCCTACCTGGCGATACCCGCCCTGCGTGAGGCCCTCGTCCAGGCGCCCGGCTCGGCGGCTGTGCTGCGCGAACTCGTCTCGGCGTACGAGCGCGAGGGCCGGCACGCCGAGGCCGTCGCGGTGCTGAGCGCGCACGAGGACGGGCTGGCCGACTGGCCCGACCGCTATCTGCTCGTCTACAACGCCCTGATGGCGGGAGACCTGGCCCTGGCCCGTCGGCAGCACGCGCTGCTGCCGGATCCGCAGGACCAGCGGTGGCTGGGCGCGCGGGCCCGTCAGGGGCGCATGCTGGAGCGCGCGGCGAGCGCCGAGGCGCTGAGCGCGCTCGACCTCGGCGACCTGCGGGGCTGGCAGTTCGTCCTGGGCGGCACGGTGCTGGGCACGTTGTCCCCGTACGGCTTCGACGCCGGGATGACCGGACGGTTCGCCTGGCTCCAGGACACCCACGACCAGTGCCTGCGGGGGCTGCTGCGGCTGCGGACGGTGCTGGAGGCCGCGGAGGCGCGCCCGCGTTCCGTGTCGCTGCTGCCCGACCGCGGCAGCCGGATCCTGGGCCTCGCCGCCGCCGACGTACTGGGCCTTCCGGCGCGGGACTTCGCTCCCGGACGACAGGACACCGTCGTCATCGCCTACGACCTCAACGAGGTGGCCCGGGCGGACCAGGGCCCCGAGATCATCGGGCAGCTCTTGGAGCGGGCGGCGGGACAGGTGCTCCACGAGCACGCGAGCAACTGGACCGACCTGCCGGTCGTGACCGCGGACAGCGTCACGCTGCTGCACCAGTCGGCGTCGGCGCCCTGGGAGGGACACCTGGGGCTGGGGGACAGCGGCGAAGTGGAACGCACGGCACCCGACGACCGCCCGGCGGCGGAGATCGCCGCGGAGATCGTGGCGGCCGACCCGGCGCCCGACGAGGGCGACGGCGCCACGCCCGCGGACCCGGACGACCGGCTCGCGGAGTTCGTCACCGCCGTACGCGGCACCTGGCTGCGGGGCGACCGGGCGGGTCTCAACTCGGCCGGCCCCGTACGCAGCTCCAGGTTCATCTGACCACTCCTCGACCCCGGACACGGGGGGTTCACGCTCGCGTCCGGAATGACGGTTCCGCGACCTTGGCCGGGCGGGTGCCTCGGCGTCCGGTCCCGGCGGACGAGTTCCAGCTCCCGCCTGGCCGGCCTGACCGACGTTTCCGCGTGCCTGACCGGGCAGCCGACTTGGCGTCCCCTCCGGGGTGGGCGGTCGTGTGCGCCTGGCTGAGTGGGCGATTTCGTGCCCCGATCACATGGCGGTCATACGCAGGCCGTCGGGTGGAAGTCGCTCCGTCGCCTTCCGGCCATCCGGCGTTGACACCCTGACCGAGTGTTGGCCATGGCTTTTCCCGTCGATCTCCGCCGCTGCCAGGCTCTGGGCCTGGCCGGTACCGCCGTTCTCGCGCTGGGCGGTGAGACGGCCGGCGCCCTGCCGGCCCGGGAACTGCCCGCCCCGGCCTCGGCGCAGGCCGCCCTCGGCCTGGTCGGGGTGTACTTCGGCGTCGTGCTGCTGATAGCGGCCTGGGCGCTGCTCGGGCGTCTCGTCCGCAGCGCCGATCCGCCGACCCCGCGCGCCCTGCTGCTGGTGCTCGCGGTGTGGGCGGCCCCGCTGCTGATCGCGCCGCCGCTGTTCAGCCGGGACGTCTACAGCTACCTGGCCCAGGGGGCCATGGTGGACGCCCACATCGACGTCTACGCGCACGGGCCCGCGCAGTTGGGCGGCCCGCTCGCGGACGAGGTCGCCCCGCTGTGGCAGCACACCGCGGCCCCCTACGGCCCGGTCTTCCTCGGCGTCGCCTCCGCGCTGTCCGGCCTCACCCGGGGCGAACTCCCCGCCGGGCTCATCGGCATGCGGCTGGTCGCGCTGGTCGGCGTGGCCCTGATGGCGGCCGCGCTGCCCCGCCTCGCCCGCCACAGCGGTGCCGATCCGGCCGCCGCCCTGTGGCTGGGCGTGCTCAACCCGCTCGTGCTGCTGCACCTGGTCGCGGGTGCCCACAACGACGCGATGATGCTCGGACTGCTGGGCCTCGGCCTGGTCGCGGCGCTCGGCGGGCGGTCGGTCCTCGGCGCCGTACTCATCACCCTCGCGGCGCTGGTGAAGGCGCCCGCGGCGCTCGGACTGGCCGCGGTGCTCGTGCTCCAGATCCGCGCGGGCCACCGCCCCGCCCGCGCCGTCCTGACGACGACGGTCGCCGTCGGCGCCACCACGGTTGCCGCGACGGCCCTGGCGGGCACGGGATACGGCTGGACCGGCGCCCTGGACACCCCGGTCTCGCCGCACAACTGGGCGCTGAGCAGCCTGCTCGGCAAGGCCACCGGCGCCCTGCTCCAGCGGTTCGGCAGCGACCTCGCGCCGCTGGCGATGCCCGCCTGGCACGTGCTCGGCCTCGCGGTGACCGCGGTCGTCGTCCTCGTCATATGGTGGCGGCTGCGCCCGCACCCCGTGTACGCGCTCGGTCTGAGCCTCGCCGCGGTGGCCGCCTTCGGCCCGGCGATACGTCCCTGGTACGCCCTGTGGGGTCTGTTCCTCATAGCGGCCGCCGCGCCCAGCACCTCGGTACGGCACCGGGTGGCCGCCGTCACGGCGGTGCTCGCCCTCGCCGTGCTGCCCAGCGGCGGCCCGGCCGACGTCGGACAACTGGTGCTCGCGGTCTCCGGCGGCGCCCTCGCCATGGTCGTCCTGTGGCAGGCGCACCAGGCCGCCCAGGCACCGGCCCTCGGGCGGACGGCATGAGAGCGCCCCGCACGGACGCCGCCCGGCTCCTCCTCGTCCTGGCCCTCGCCACCGCCGTGACCGTGTTCACCGCGACGGTCCCGCTCCTGCGCGACTGGTTCGACCTGCGCGTCTACTACGGCGCCGTCGACACCTGGGTGCACCACGGCGGCAGGCTCTACGACTACCAGGTGCCCGGTACGACGTACGGCTTCACCTACCCGCCGTTCGCGGCCGTCGCGATGCTGCCGATGGCCCTGCTCGGCCTGCACACCGCCATCGCCGTCGCGTTGGTACTGAACCTGCTGGCGCTGGCGGCGGTGCTGCGCATGCTCACCGGCCGCGCGTGGCGCCGCCACGGCTGGTACGGCTGTGCCCTCGCCCTCTGCGCACTGGCGCTGTTCGAACCCCTGCGGGACACCTTCAGCTTCGGCCAGGTGAACGTGCTCCTGCTGGCCCTCGTCCTCACCGACGGATGGCTGCTTTCCACCGGGCGCGGCCGCTGGGCCGGGGTGGGCATCGGTCTCGCGGCGGCCATCAAGCTGACGCCCGCGCTCTTCATCGGTCTGCTGCTGGTGGCCCGCCGCTGGCGCGCCGCGGCGGTGGCGACGGCGGTGGCGGTCGCGGCGACGGCGCTGGCCGCCTGGGTGGCGCCGGGCCCCTCGCGCTTCTACTGGACCGAGGCGATGTGGGACACCACCCGGGTGGGCCGTCTCGACTATGTCTCGAACCAGTCGCTGCAAGGCATTCTCGCCCGTGCGGGCGTCCTGGACCGGGCGGCCTGGGCGACGGTGGTCCTGCTCGTCCTGGGTGTGTGGGTGTTCCGGGCGCGGCGGGCCGTGGCGGCAGGCGACTGGCAGGCGGCCTTCGCGCTCACCGGACTGACGGCCTGTCTGGTCAGTCCGATCACCTGGGTGCATCACCTGGTGTGGCTGCTGCCGTCCTTCGTCCTGCTCGTCCGCAGAGGGCACCCGCGGGTGGCGGGTGCCCTCTACGCGGTGCTGTGCACCAGCGTGGTGTGGCTCTGGTTCGACGACTCCTCCGGCGTGGACGGCTTCCTCGGCGGCAGCACCTACGCATGGATCACGCTGGGCCTGCTGCTGTGGCTGCCCCTCGGTCAGTCGCCGGGTGTGCGGGTGCCCTTGGACCGCAGTGCCAGTGCCACCGCCCCCGCGCCGAGACCGGCGGCCGCCGAGATCGCCCAGGTCTCCGGCCAGCCGGGTCCGCCGTCGGGGGCGACGGCCGCCGCGACCGGCAGTGCGACGGGACCGGCCTGCGGTGTGACCCGGAGCGCGTCCAGCGACCCCACGGGATCGACCCGGCCGGCCGCCGCGAACCCCCAGTCGAGCAGCTCGCGCGCCTCCTCGTACACGGTGAAGCCGCCGTCCGCCTGAGGGTTCATCACCGTGACGACCAGCGTGCGTCCGCCCTTCTCGGCCGCGGCGACGAGGGTGTTGCCGGCGTTGCTGGTGTAGCCGTTCTTGACACCGATCAGCCCCGGATACGGGGCTACGTCGTCCTCGCCGGTGAGCAGCCGGTTGGTGTTCTGGATCCCGTACGACCAGCCGTCGCCCTCCGGGAAGGTGGCCTCGACCGTGCTGCAGTACCGCGCGAACTCGGCGTTGCGCAGCCCTGCCCGGCCGAAGACGGCCAGGTCGAACGCGGACGACACCTGGCCCGGTGCGTCGTAGCCGTCGGGTGAGCGGACGTGGGTGTCGCGGGCGCCGAGGGCGCGGGCCTTGTCCTGCATGAGGGAGGACGTGGCGTCCCAGCCCCCGCTGAGCGCGGCCAGTACGTGCACGGCGTCGTTGCCGGAGTTGAGGAACACCCCGTGCCACAGGTCGGAGACCCGGTAGGTGTGCCCCGCGTCGACCCCGACGAGGCTGCTGCCGGGTCCGATGCCCTCCAGTTCCCGCGCCTTGACGGTGTGCTGGATGCCCGCGGGCAGGAGCGGCAGCACCGTCAGCGCGAACAGGGTCTTCAGGGTGCTGGCGGGCGGTAGTTTGCGGTGCGCGTCGTGCGCGGCGAGCACGGCACCGCTCTTGGCGTCGGCCACCACCCAGGACAGCGCGGAGACGTCCGGGACCTCGGGCGCCCCGGCGCGGGGCCGGACCTGGGTGCCGGACCCCTTGAGCGGATCGGGCCGCACCGCCGCCGCCGGCGCCCGCCCCGCCGCACCGGGGTTCGCCGCGGCCTCGGCGGCCGCCGCGACGGGCGTGAGGGCGAGGACGCCCGCCACACAGAGCGCGCAGGTCGACAGGACCGTCCGAGAGGGGAATCCGATTGTCATACCGCAAACGTAGGAACGGACTGTCCCGGTGGCGCGCTGCCAGGGCCGAACGCGACACGCGAGCACCCGGATGCCGCACGCCGGGCCCGGTCTGGCCGCCTCGCGCCGCCGCGTCAGCCGGTGGGCAGCGTCGGCTGGATCCGCCGCAGGAACGTGGCGTTGTCGGGGGTCGCGCGCAGCCGTTCCAGGAGGGTCTCCAGGTTCGTGTGGCCGTCGCGGGACAGCAGGGCGCGGCGCAGGCCCCGGACGACCGTCAACTCGGCCGGGGACAGGAGGAGTTCCTCGCGACGGGTGCCGGACGGGGTGATGTCGACGGCCGGGAACACCCGGCGCGAGGCCAGTTCGCGGTCCAGGCGGAGCTCCATGTTGCCGGTGCTCTTGAGCTCCTCGAAGAACAGGTCGTCGGCGCGCGAGCCGGTCTCGACCAGGGCGGTGGCGAGGATGGTGAGCGAGCCGCCCTCCTCGGCCAGGCGGGCGGCGCCGAAGAGCCGCTTCGGGCCGTGCAGCGCGGCCGCGTCGACACCGCCGCTGAGGGTGCGGCCACCGGCGGAGGCGGCGTTGTTGTGCGCCCGGCACAGGCGGGTCAGGGAGTCGAGGAGCACGACGACGTCCTCGCCGGCCTCGACGAGTCGCTTGGCCCGCTCGATGACGAGTTCGGCGAGCGCGATGTGCTGCCGGGGCGTCCGGTCGAAGGTCGAGGCGTACACCTCGCCGCGCACGGAGCGCCGCATGTCGGTGACCTCCTCGGGGCGCTCGTCGAGCAGCACCACCATCAGGCGGCACTCCGGATGGTTTCCGGCGACCGCGGCGGCGATCTGCTGGATCAGTACGGTCTTGCCGGTCTTGGGCGGCGCCACGATGAGCCCGCGCTGACCCTTGCCGACGGGGGTGATCAGGTCGGCGACCCGGCCGGCGAGCCCGGACGCGGGGTGTTCGAGGCGGAGCCGCTCGCGAGGGTGCAGCGGGGTGAGGTCGCCGAAGGCCCGGCGGCGGCGCAGCTCGTCGGGGGTGCGGCCGTCGACGCGCTCGACCGAGGCCAGTGCGCGCCGGTCGCCGCGTACGCCTTCGACGAGGTCGCCCTTGCGCAGGCCGTGACGGCGGATCAGCGCGGGGGAGACCTGGGGGTCGTCGGACGTGGGCAGGCAGTTCGCGGCCCGCAGGTACCCCTTCCCGCCGGCGTCGATGTCGAGGACACCGGAGACGGTCGGGGCGGCGGGGTCCTGCTGCCGCAGGGGAGGGTGTTCGAGTGTGGTGGTCATGAGGGGCGGTCCTTTCGAGGACGGCAGGCATGGGACATGCGGAAGGAAGGGGAGGGACCGCGGGGGAGAGGCGGGCATGCGCGTCTCCGGGCGGCGGGAACAGCACCTCGGGCAGGGCGGGAACGCCTGTGACCGCGGAAAACGGTTCGCACGCGAGGTGTTGCGGGAAGCTGTCGCGCCGACCGGGACACGGTGGGCGAATCAGCGAGGTGAGGAGGAACAGCACCGGCGCCTACAACAGGGCGTACACAAGTGCTGCATGCACTGTACCACCTGATGGGCGGTCGCGGCAGTGACGTACGGCTCATCGGGGCCTGCCACCGCCGAGGTTCCGCCGCTGCGGGGCGCGTCGGCGGTCGCCGGTCGGACCGGACCGGTCCTGGTCGGGGCCGGTCCCGGGCGCCCTGCGGGAGGTTCATGGGGGCGGCCCGTGCGGGCGGCGGACTCGCCGATGGCGAGGTCCGCCCTGGCGTGGACATGGAGCGGCGCGGCCGGATCGCCGGGTTCGGGCTCCCGCCGGACGGGATCGACACCGAGGGGTCGCCGCTCCGCCGCGCCCCGACGGTCAGCAACGCGGCCACCCCGCCTCAGGGCCTTCGCCGAGGTGCTGCGTGTCCTGCCGTGAACGGGCAGAATCGATCGCCGTACGGCGTCGAACCCACCCCCTGCGACCAGGAGTCGTCCGTGGACCACCGGCCTGTCACGCCCCATCGCATGGACCCTTCCGGCGGCTGCCCGCACGCCGGCAACGCCCGGCTGCTCGCGCGAGGTGCCGTCGCCCCGGTCGTTCTGCCGGGGGAGATCGAGGGGATGGCCGTCCTCGGCCACGAGGCGCTCAGGGAGTTCCTGGCACACCCTGAAGTCGCCAAGAACGCGAGCCACTTCACGGCGCTGCGCGAGGGGCGGGTCGGCGCGGGCTGGCCGCTGCTGACCTTCGCGACCGTGCAGGGCATGACCACCGCCGACGGCGACGACCACCGGCGCCTGCGGTCCCTGGTCAGCCGGGCCTTCACCACCCGGCGCGTCGAGGAACTCCGCCCTTGGGTCGAGGAGTTGACCGAGACGCTGCTCGACGATCTCGACCGGGCCGCCGTCGCGGACGCGGAGGGGGTCGCCGACCTGCGCCGGTACTTCGCGCTGCCGCTGCCGATGGGCGTGATCGGCGAACTGTTCGGCGTCGGCGCCGAGTACCGCGACCGGCTGCACCACCTGTCGAACCAGGTGGTGGCGACCGACATCGGCCCCGAGCAGGCCGTCGCCGCCAACCGTGAACTCGTCGCCGTCCTGGCCGAGATCGCCGCCGCCAAGGCCGAGCGGCCCGGCGACGACCTGACCAGCGCGCTGATCGCGGCCCGGGACGAGGACGGTGACCGGCTCAGCCCGGCCGAGCTGATCGGCACCCTGGTACTGATGATCATCGCCGGGCACGAGACCACGCTCAACCTCATCACCAACGCCGTACGCGCCCTGTGCGGCCACCGTGAACAGCTCGCCCGCGTGCGGGAGGGGACGGCGGACTGGGCCGACGTCGTCGAGGAGACGCTGCGCTGGGACGCGCCCGTCAGCTACTTCCCGTTCCGCTACCCGGTGCGGGACCTGACACTCGACGGCACCGTCATCCCCCGGGGCACGCCGGTCCTGGCCGGCTACTCCGCCGCGGGACGCGATCCGGCCACCCACGGGCCCGACGCCGACCGCTTCGACGTCACCAGGCCCCGCCGGGCCGGTGCCGTGCGCAGTCTCTCGCTCGGCCACGGCGCCCACTACTGTCTGGGCGCCCCGCTGGCCCGACTGGAGGCGACCACGGCGCTGGAGCGGCTGTTCACCCGTTTCCCGGACCTCGACCTCGCCGTGCCGGAGGCCGCACTCGCGCGCGACGCCAGCTTCGTGGGCAACAGCGTCCGCGTCCTGCCGGTCCGCCCGCGGCCCTGAGCCGGACACCGGCTCCCGCGTCGACGGAAGTCGACAGAAGTCGATGGGACTCGACGGGAGTTGGTGGGAGTCGATGAGCGTGGACGGGAGGGGACGGGAAACGCCGAGCGGGGGCCGGGGGATCACACCCCCCGGCCCCCGCTCGCGTCCTGGCGTCAGGCGTTCGGGTCGAACGGGATGCCCGACGGCATGGAGTGGGACAGGGCGTACGCGAAGTCCCCGTCCTTGATCTTGATGGTGGCGCTGCCGAAGTTCGCGCTCAGCAACTTGTCGCGGAAACCGGCCGGGTAGCCGTCCCAGCCGACGAGGCGCGGGTAGAACCAGCCGCCGGTCGCGTTCTCCGGCGGGTCGTCGTTGGTGTTGGCGAAGCGGAAGCAGTGCGTCGAGACGCCGTCCTTGTGGTAGACGATCTTCGGGTGGGTGCCGTCGAAACGCACGGCCGAGCGGGCGGCCACCTGGTAGCCGCTGTGCTGCGACACCGACACGTACTGGACCTCGTTGTTGTTGATCCACACCACGACGTGCTCCCAGTCGTGGGTGTGCCCGATCGCGGCCGGCCCGAGGGTGGCCTGGTCCTTCTCGAAGTAGCTGGCGTACACCACCGCGCACCAGCCGTTGTTGCACTTCTCCCGCGAGTAGGTGTTGGCGTTGGCCAGCTGGGCGTAGTCGTGACAGTGCCCGTTGACGTCACCGCCGAGCTTCAGGCCGGGGTTGATGGTGCCGTCGGCGCCGATGGCCGCCGTGGCGTAGCAGCCGTCGCCGTCGTAGTCGTAGGCCGGGGAGAAGCTCTGCTCCAGGCCGTCGGCGTTCTGCGGCAGCAGTTGGAGCACGCTCGCGTGGGCGCTCGTCGGGACCGCGACGACGAGCGTCAGCGCGCCGAGGACCCCGAGCAGGCCCTTGGTGAGAGACCTCAGGTTGTGCATCACGTCTCCTTGCGGGACCGCCCGCGTCAGCAGTAGAGGTTGGCGCCGGGGCTGACCCCGAGGATCTGGGTGAAGCGCTGGTAGGCGTCGACGCGGCTCTGGACCTGGGCGGGGTTCCTGCCGTCGCATTCGAGGGAGCCGTTGATGGAGCGGATGGTCTGGCCGAAGCCGGCGCCGTTGACCATGGCGTTGTGCGGGGTCATGGTGCCGGGGCCGGACTGGGTGTTCCAGTACCACAGGCCGGTCTTCCAGGCGACGGAGGAGTTGTTCTCCACCTGCCAGGGGTTGTTCAGCAGGTCGATGCCCAGAGCGTCGCCCGCGGCCTTGTAGTTGAAGTTCCAGGACAGCTGGATCGGGCCGCGGCCGTAGTAGGCGGCCTGGCCGGCCGGGCAGCCGTAGGATTGGCTCCAGTCGCAGTAATGCGGGTAGTTGGCGGTGTTCTGCTCGACGACGTGGACCAGTCCGCCGGTCTCGTGGTTGACGTTGGCCAGGAAGGCGGCCGCCTCCTGCTTCTTGACCGTGTCGGAGCCGGTCTTGGCGAAGCCCGGGTAGGCCGACAGCGCGGCGGTCAGCCCGCTGTAGGTGTAGAAGCCGTTGCGGCCCGGGAACATCTGGTTGAACTGCGCCTCGCTCACCACGAAGCCCGAGGGATTGCCGCCGCCACCGCTCGCGGGCGCGTTCCACTTCTGG
This sequence comes from Streptomyces sp. NPDC002306, assembly GCF_053593435.1. Classification (NCBI taxonomy): domain Bacteria; kingdom Bacillati; phylum Actinomycetota; class Actinomycetes; order Kitasatosporales; family Streptomycetaceae; genus Streptomyces; species Streptomyces sp. NPDC002306. Next base: position 220,083 of record NZ_JBSFCK010000006.1, on the reverse strand, counting down.
TTCGCGCCGCCCGAGCACGTCCAGATCTGCAGCCGGGTGCTGTTGGCGCTGTTGTTGTCCCGCACGTCGAGGCACTTGTTCGCGGCCGGGTTCACTATGTCGCGGGCCGCGGTGACCACCCACTGCTGGTTGGCGCTGCCGGCGCAGTCCCACAGCTGGACCGCGGCCCCGTCGGCGGTGCTCCGGTCGACGACGTCGAGACACTTGCCGAGCGCGCGCAGGGTGCCGTCGCCCGGGTTGGACCAGATCTGGGCGCCGGTGCCGTTGCAGTCGTAGAGCTGTACGGCGGTCCCGTTGGCGTTGCTCGCGCCCGCCACGTCGACGCACTTTCCGGCCAGGCCGCTGATCTGGCCGTCCGCCGCGCGCGCGGGCGTGACGGTCAGCAGCGCGGTCAGCAGGGCGGCGAGTGCGGCGGCGAAGGCCAGACGGTCGAGGGCGAGGCGTCTGCGGCGGAACGGGCTGAAGCGAAGGGTGGACATCATGGACGTCACTCCTTGGCGGTGAGGTGGGGGGTGAGGGTGGGTCCAAGGGCACCTGAGCGCAGCCGAGATGCCAACTGGTCCAGACCATGGCAGGTGCGGAGGGGTGCGTCAACTCTTAAGGAAAGAAGTGAAGTTGACGGTTGGCTATCGTTACGACATGCGGCGAACATCCTTTTCGAACTGGCCGTGCTCCATCGCCAGGACCATGGACCTGCTCGGTGACGCCTGGACGCCCCTGGTGCTGCGCGAGGCCTTCTACGGGATCCGTCGCTTCGACGAGTTCCAGCAGGAACTGGGCATCGCGCGCAACACGCTCGCCGACCGGCTGCGCCTGCTGGTCGCCGAGGGCATGCTGGACAAGCGGCCCTATCAGGAGCAACCCCGGCGCTACGACTACGTGCTGACGGAGAAGGGGCGGGACTTCTTCGGTGTGCTCGCCGTGATGTCCCGGTGGGGCGACCGGTGGCTCGCGGGGGAGGAGGGCGCTCCGGTCGTCCTTCGGCACCGGAGCTGCGGGCACGACACCGAGGCCGAGGTGGTCTGCGCCGCCTGCCGGGAGCCGCTGCGGGCCGAGGACACCTCGATGCGGATGGGCCCGGGCTATCCGGAGCGTCTGAGGCACCGGCCGGAGATCCGGCGCCGATTCGACACGCCCGGCCACGCCGATGCCGCGAGCTCCCTTGACGAGTGAGTCCAATGACGCAACTCTGAAGGCCAGACCCCTTGATGAGGAGGCCGACCGGCGTGAAGTGGACGGGCGCGCGCTACACGGACACACCCACCGTCGAGGTGCGGACCTGGATCGACGCACCACCCGAGCGGGTGTGGGAGCTCGTCTCCGACGTCGGGCTGATGCCGAGCATGAGCGACGAACTCCAGTCGATCGAGTGGCTCGACGGCGCCACCCGGCCGGCCGTCGGGGCCCGCTTCCTCGGCCGCAGCAGGCACGAGTCCTTCGGCGAGTGGTCGACCACCTCGTACGTCATCGAGTGCGAGCCCGGCCGCGTCCTCGCCTGGGCCGTACAGGACCCCGCCGACCCGTCGGCGGTCTGGCGTTTCCGGCTGCACGCGGGCGAGGGCGGCACCGAACTGTCGCAGTGGATGCAGATGGGTCCCGGCCGCTCCGGACTGTCCGTCGCCATCGACCACATGCCGGAGAAGGAACAGAAGATCGTGTTCGTGCGGCTGCGCGAGTTCGAGCAGAACATGACCGCCACCCTGAACCACATCAAGAAGCGGGCGGAGGACGACTGATGCGCACCGCGACCACCGTCGAGGCCTCGGGCGGCACACCCTGGTCCGAGCGGACCGACTTCGTCGTCGAGGCCGAGAAGCTCGGTCTCGACGTCTGCTGGGTCGCGGAGGCCTGGGGCTCCGACGCGCCCTCCGCCCTCGGCTACTACGCGGCCCGCACCGACCGGATGCTGCTGGGCTCCGGCGTCATCCAGATCGGCACCCGCACCCCGGTGGCCGTCGCGCAGACCGCGATCACCCTGTCGAACCTCTCCGGCGGGCGCTTCCTGCTGGGACTCGGCGCGTCCGGCCCGCAGGTGATCGAGGGCCTGCACGGCGTCCCGTTCGCCAAGCCGCTGGCCCGGATGCGGGAGACCGTGGAGATCGTGCGGCGCGTGCTCGACGGCGGCAAACTCTCCTACTCGGGCACGGAGTTCCACATCCCGCTGCCCGGCGGCGACGCGGTCCCGATGCGCCTCTCGGCGCGGGCCGAACACCCCGTCCCCGTCTACCTCGCCGCCCTGTCACCGGCCATGCTGCGGCTCACCGGAGAGGTCGCCGACGGCTGGCTCGGCACCAGCTTCGTGCCCGAGGGCGCGGCCGGGGCCTACTTCGCCCCGCTCGACGAGGGACTCGCCCGACGCGGGCGCGCCCGGGCCGACCTCGACGTCTGCCAGGGCGCCGAGGTCGCGTTCGCCCCCGACGAGGACGCGCTCGGCGCGATGGTGGCCGACCGCAAGAAGGAACTCGCCTTCAGCCTGGGCGGCATGGGCTCGTCGTCGACCAACTTCTACAACCGGGCCTACAGCCGCCAGGGCTGGGCGGAGGTGGCCGCCGAGGTGCGCGAGCGCTGGCAGTCGGGCGACCGGGACGGCGCGGCCGGTCTGGTCACCGACGAGATGGTGCTGGGCACGACGCTGATCGGCACCGAGGCCATGGTCCGCCGACGGCTGCGGGTGTGGCGGGACGCCGGCGTGGACACCGTACGGCTGTACCCGGCGGGCCGGACGCTGGACGCCCGGCTCGCCACGCTGGGCCGGGCGATCGAGCTCGTCCGGGAGGTCGACGCCGAGGCGTGACGACCCGGCCCCGGGCGCCCGGCGTCTCCGGGAAACTTTCTTCCGGCGTGGTGTCGATCCGTGCCGCCGGCGTTCGTCGGTGGGGTGGAGGAACCAAGTGACGACCGGAGGACCCATGAAGTACATGCTGCTCGTCTGTGGCGACGACACCGCCGACGCCTCGGGCATGGCGCCCGTCGAACCCTGGGTGGAGGACCTCGGCGACCGCGGCGTACGACTGCACGGGCACCGCCTCGCGCCGCCCGCCGAAGCCGTCACCGTACGGATGCGCGGCGGCGAGGTGCTGCGCACCGACGGACCGTTCGCGGAGACGAAGGAGTACGTCGCCGGCTACGACATCCTGGAGTGCGCGAGTCTGGAGGAGGCGGTCGAGGCCGCCGCGAGGCATCCGGTGGCCGCCCTCGGCGCCATGGAGGTGCGCCCCTTCTGGCCGATGGCGGGCGAGGAGGAGGCCGAGACGCGGATCCGCCGCCTCGACTCCGAACTGACCGAGGCCGCACGCGACCGGGACGTCGACCGGGCACTGGCCTGCTACGCGCCCGACACGTCGGTCGTCCTGCCGGACAGCGGCCCGGAACCGCTCGACAGGGAAGCCCTCCGCAAGGCCCAGCAGGGCGCCTACGCCGACCTCCTCGGCCCGGTGCGCCGTGAGGTGCTCTCCTTCCGCCTCCGCGTCGACGAGAGCGTCGCCTTCGCCCACGCCCTGGTCCGGATCGACGCCGACCGCGCCGACGGCACCGCGCGGACCCTGACCCTGCACGTGAGCACCGGCTACCGCGCCGTCGCGGACCGCTGGCTGATCGCCCACGAGCACGTCTCGGCCGCCGGGGACGGCCTGTCGTGAGGTACGCGCTCCTCGTCTGCGCGCCGGCCGACGGCGAGCGAAGCCGCCCCCGCCGGATGCCCGGCGGGATCTGGCTGCGCCCGCCCGCCGACGCCACCACCGTGCGCGCCGACGACGGCGAGATCCTGCTCGCCGACGGACCGTTCACCGACTCCGCCGCCTACGTGGCGGGGCTCGACCTCGTCGAGGCGGCCGACCTCGACGAGGCCGTCGCCCTCGCCGCCCGGCACTGCGCGGCGCTGGGCGGCGGCATGGTGGAGGTGCGGCCGGTGTGGGAGTGACGCGGCACGAGGTCGAGGAGGCGGTGGCCGCCGTCTTCCGCGAGGAGTGGGGCCAGATCGTGGCCGGTCTCATCCGGCTGACCGGCGACTGGGACCTCGCCGAGGAGTGCGCCCAGGACGCCTTCGCCCGGGCACTCGACGGATGGCGGCGCGACGGCGTGCCGCGCCGCCCGGGCGCCTGGCTGACCACCACCGCCCGCAACCGCGCCCTCGACGTACTGCGGCGGGAGGCGGTCGGGGCGCGCAGACTCGAGGAGGCGGCCGTGCTCGCGCGGACCGAGGACCCGGACGGCCCCGACGACGACAGCGGAGTGCACGACGACCGGCTGCGGCTGATCTTCACCTGCTGCCACCCCGCCCTGCCGGCCGAGGCCCGGGTGGCCCTGACCCTGCGGACGCTCGCGGGCCTCAGTACGACCGAGATCGCCCGCGCCTTCCTCGTCCCGGAGGCGACGATGGCGCAGCGCCTGGTCCGCGCCAAGCGCAAGATCCGGCACGCCGGCATCCCCTACCGGGTACCGCCCGCGCATCTGCTGCCCGAGCGCACGACCGGCGTCCTCGCCGTGCTCTACCTGCTCTTCAACGAGGGGTACGCGGCGACGGCCGGCGCCGACCTGGTCCGTACGGACCTGTGCGCGGAGGCGATACGGCTGGCCCGGCTGCTCGCCCGCCTCATGCCCGACGAGCCCGAGGTGCTCGGCCTGCTCGCGCTCCTGCTCCTGCACGACGCGCGCCGCGGCACCCGCGTCGACCCGGCCGGCGACCTGGTCACGCTGGAGGACCAGGACCGCTCGCGCTGGGACCGGGCCGCCGTCGAGGAGGGCGCCGGCCTCCTGGAGGGCGCGCTGCGCCGCGGCCGGCCCGGCCCGTACCAGATCCAGGCGGCCATCGCGGCCTGTCACACCACCGCGGCCACGGCGGCCGAGACCGACTGGGCCGACATCGCGGGCCTCTACGGCGAACTCCACCGCCTGGTGCCCTCGGCCGTGGTCCGGCTCAACCGCGCGGTCGCCGTGGGCATGGCCGAGGGCCCGGAGCGGGGCCTTGAACTGGTGGCCGAACTGGAGCGGGAGGGCGATCTCGCCGGCTACCACCTGCTCCCGGCCACCCGCGCCGACCTGCTGCGCCGCGCGGGGCGGACCGCGCGGGCCGCCGAGGCGTACGAGGACGCGCTGGACCTGGTGGAGAACGCGGCGGAACGCCGCTTCCTGGAACGTCGGCTCGCCGCCTGCCGGCCGGGTCCGAGGAGCGCTCCGCCGGACCGGCCCCGGACCCCGCGCACCGGGCCCGAGGCGGTCGGCGAGCGCCGCCGCCCCGCCGACTCGCCGGTCCGAGAGCCGGGGAAGCCCGCCGACCCGCCGGACTCAGAGCCGGGGAAACCCGTAGGCCCGCCGGGCTGAGAGCCGGGCGAAGAGGCCTGCTCAGACGGAGCGCGCCTCCGCCTCCTTCGCGATCTGTTCGAAGCGTGCGCCCATGGCCGCCGCCAGGGCCTGGGCGCCGGACAGCGGGCGGACCATGACCGTCAGTTCGTCGATCAGGCCGTCGTCGCCGACGTGGATGAAGTCGCAGCCGGTGAGCTCACGGTCGCCCACCCGCGCGGCGAAGACCAGCGCGTGGTCGCGGCCGTCGGCCCCGGTGAGTTCGCGTTCGTAGCGGAAGTCCTCGAAGACCTGGCTGACCGCGCGCAGGATCGCCGCGGTGATCGCCTTGCCCGGGTACGGCTTGAACACGGCAGGGCTGGTGAAGACCACGTCCTCGGCCAGCAACGCCTCCACGGCGTCGAGATCGCCCGCCTCGACGGCCTCACGGAACGCGCGCATCGGATCACCTCATAGTCAATTAGTTGAGTAGTGGTGACCAGGGTAGTCACCCGCGGCCGAGCGTGTCCATGAACCGGTTCCTCTAGGCTGGCCCTGATGTTCAGCCCCGAAGGTCCCACCCTGCGCGAACTCGCCGTCCAGGCGCTGTCCTCCGTCGAACACGGCTACGACCTGCTCGCGCCCAAGTTCGACCACACCCCCTTCCGCACCCCGGACTCCGTCCTCGACGCGATGGCCGCCGCGCTGGAGGCGGACGGGCCCGTCGACGACGGACTGGACCTGTGCTGCGGCACGGGCGCCGGGACGGACGTCCTGGTCCGCGTGTGCCGCGGGAGCGTCACCGGCGTCGACTTCAGCGCGGGCATGCTCGCCGAGGCCCGCAGGCGTACGGCGGACCCCGGGGTGCGGGTCTCCTGGGTGCGGGCCGACGCCCGCGCCCTGCCGTTCGGCCCCTCCTTCGACCTCGTGGTGAGTCTCGGGGCCTTCGGCCACTTCCTGCCCCGGGAGCTGCCGGGCCTGTTCGCCCAGGTCCACTCCGTGCTGCGGCCCGGCGGCCGCTTCGTGTTCCCGGTGGTCGCGCCGCCCCGCCCGTCGTCCCCGGCGTTCTGGACGCTGTGGGGGTTCGACGCGGGTATGCGGGTGCGCAACGCCGTGTGGCGCCCGCCGTTCGTCATGTACTACCGCGCCTTCCGGCTCGGCGACGCGTTGCGGGAGTTGGAGCGGGCCGGGATGCGGGTGGGCCTGCGGGCGCTGCCCGAGTTCGGGCGGCGGCGCGACGGAAGCCCGCGCGCGCGGCTGGTCACGGCCGAGCGGCCGCATCCGGGGCCCCGCCCCTGAGCCGAGGGCGCGGCGTAGTGGCGTACCGCGCCACCCCGCCGCCCCCGCGGAGTGGCGTGGTGCGCCGCCCGGTCGGCCGTCAGCCGGCCGCGGGCAGGGTGAACTCGTAGACCAGTGCGTCCTGCCGGGCGTCCACGACCAGGTCGGTGATCTCCAGGGGGCGGGCGTACTGGTCATGGACGCGCCGTGTCACCCGCATCGAGGGTGCCCCCTCCAGCCGGGTGATGGAGTCCCGGTGGTGCAGGGTCAGCCCCGCCCTGCGCATCCAGTCGTAGGCCCGGCGCAGTTGGGCCGCCGCGGTGCCGTCGGCGCGGTCGCGGTAGCGGGCGAGCTCCTCGACCTCGGACAGCGCCACGGCGGAGAACGACGTCACCGCCGTGCGCCGCCCGCCTCCGTCGGCTCCGGCCGACTCGTAGCGGTGGACGAGGGTCGGCCGGTGCGGGGCGAGGCCCAGCGCCTCGGCGTGCTCCGGCGAGGGCGGCTCCCAGGTGACGCTGGCCCGGTCCACGGCGCCGGGGTCCGCGGCCCGGGCGCCGACCGGGAAGGCGAGCGAGGCCGGGTCCTCCAGGGTTTGGCCCGGCAGGGTGGCGTGGCTGCCGCGCCGGTCGGTGGCGACCAGGCCGTCGTGCCGCAGCACCTCCAGCGCCTGCCTGACGGTCTCCCGGCTGACCCCGAAGTGCTCGGCGAGCCGCCGCTCGCCCGGCAGCCGTTCGCCGGGCGGGACGGTCCCGTCGCGCAGCTCGCCCAGCAGTTCCGTGGCGATGCGCCAGTAGAGGGGCCGGTCCTCGGTCCGCGCGGGGTCATGGTTGAGGGGGTGTCCGGGGCCGTGGTCGAGGTCGTGGCCGGTTTCGTGGTCGTGGCCGTGGTCGTGGGGGGTGGTGCGGGCCATGCCGCGCCTCCTGTCGGTGACAAGACGTAGCCGTGCGGGCTCGGTGCGCGACCAGATCTAGCATTGGTCTAAACCACCAGGGAAGGTGGGCCCGCGAGTTCGGCCGAAACCGGCCCGCACGGATCGCCCGTCACACCACGCTGTACACGGCGTCGAGCAGCGCCATTTTCCGCGGGTCGTCGGCGATATGAGGCCCCATCCGGTTCATCACATAACCGAGCGACAGCCCGGCCTCCGGGTCGGCCAGACCACAGGAACCGCCGAAGCCGTCGTGTCCGAAAGCCCTCGGGTTGGGTCCGTACGATCCGTTCGGGCCGCTGAGCCACAGCCCCAGCCCGATCTCCGTCTCGTGGGCGAAACCGGCCCCCAGGACCAGATCGCGGCAACTGCCCTGCCCTTCGCGCACCCGCTCGGCGGCCTCGGGGGAGAGGACCCGTCGCCCGGTGCGGGAGTCCTGGCCGGCCAGGATCCCGTACAGCGCGGCCACGGCGCGGGCCGTGCCGTGGCCGTTCGCGGCGGGGATCTCGGCGGCCCGCCACGCGGGTGTGTTGGCCTCGGCCGCCCCCGCCACCGGGTTGGTCAGCGCGGCGAGTGCCGCGGGCGCCAACTGGGCGAAGATCGCCGCCTGTTCGCTGCTCGCGGCAGCCGGCGGGTGCACCAGCTCGGCCGCCCGTCCGGCCTCCTTCTCGGGCAGTCCGACGGTGAAGTCGATCCCGAGCGGCCCGGTCACCTCCCGCTCCAGGAACGCGCCCGGCAGCAGGCCCGAGACCCGCCGGACCACCTCGCCGACCAGGAAGCCGTACGTCAGCGCGTGATACCCGGATTGCGTCCCCGGCTCCCACCACGGCTCGGTTGCCGCGAGCCGACGGGTCGTCAGCTCCCAGTCGTAGAGGTCGTCGAGCGTGTGCGGCTCCCGCAGGCCGGACAGGCCCGCGCGGTGCGACAGCAGGTGCCGTACGAGAACCCTCTCCTTGCCCGCGGCCGCGAACTCCGGCCAGTACGTGGCCACCGGCGCGTCGGGGTCCAGCAGCCCGCGGTCGGCGAGGATGTGCGCGCACAGCGCCACCGGGCCCTTCGACGTCGACCACACGTTGACCAGCGTGTCCCGTTCCCACGACCGGGTGCGCGCCGCGTCGGCCCAGCCGCCCCACAGATCGGCCACGGTCACGCCGTCGACCGTGACGGTCACCGCGGCGCCGAGTTCGCCCCGCTCCCGGAAGTTCTCCTCGAACGCCGTGCGCACCGGCGCGAACCGCGCGTCGCAGTGGCCGTGGACCTGTGGCTCGTGCTGCTCGGGCATACGTCCTCCGTCGTCCGCCGGAACCCCGGGCCGCGACGCGGCGATCCGGGCCCCCAGAACGTACCGACTGGTCGGACTGGAGGGAAGAGTGGCGGAAAGACCGCACGGCGGCCAGAGGGTCGACTCGCCCGAAGGCCGGTGCGGGTGCGGCCCGCCCAGGAACGGGGGACTCCCTTCGTCCGGCGCGTCCCAGCCGGTTCAGGCGTACGACCGCAGCCAGCGCAGCTCGGTCGCCTCCTGGTACGGGCCGCCGCCCTCGTGGTCGTTGAAGTCGTACACCTCGATCACCTTGTCGTCGGGCGCCCAGGCGTTGAAGGCCGCGAAGACCGTCGAGGGCGGGCAGGTCTGGTCCTCCAAGGCCGCCGAGAAGAGCGCGGGGGCCCGGCCGCGGGCCGCGAAGTGCACACCGTCGAAGTAGGAGAGGGTGCGCAGGGCGTCCGCGGCACGACCGCGGTGCGTCTTGAGGAAGAGCCCGATCTCCCGGTAGGGGTGACGGTCCGTCAGGGTCGCGGCGCGCGGGTAGTCGCACAGGAACGGCACATCAGGGGCTACGGCGACCAGATCCGGGACCAGGCCGCCCACGGCGATGGTGATGCCGCCGCCCTGGCTCGCGCCGAGCGCCACCGTCCGGGACGCGTCGGTGAGCGGATGCGACCGGGCGGCCTCGACGGCCCGGACGGCGTCGGTGAACACCCGCCGGTAGTAGTAGTTCTCCGGCGCGTCGATGCCCCGGGTCATGAACCCGGGGTAGGCGGGCGCACCGCCCACCGGGTCGGCGGTGCCGCCACCGCCGCCCCAGGCGCTGCCCTGGCCGCGGGTGTCCATGACGAAGTGGGCGCGGCCCGTCGACGCCCACAGCAGGTGCTCGTGCGGCAGTCCGCGCCCGCCGCCGTACCCGACGAACTCGACCACCAGCGGCAGCGGTTCCCCGGCCCCGGCGGGCAACGTCAGCCAGCCCTTCACCGGATGGCCTCCGAACCCGGCGAACGTCACGTCGTACACCCGCACCGTGGCCAGGCCCGTGTCGACCGGCTCGAAGCGGGCGTCCAGGTCGTGTCCGCGTGCCTCCTGGAGCGTCTTCGACCAGAACGCGTCGAAGTCCTCCGGTTCGGCGGACTCGCTGCGGTACTCACGGAGCTCGTCGAGGGGAAGGTCGAACAGGGCCATCGAGGACCGCCTTCGGTGCGAACGGAGCGTGCGGACGATCACACCGTACGTGTCGCGGCGAAACGCGCGCCAGGGCGCTGTGAAACGGTTCAATCGCGGGTGCCGCAGAGGTCACGTGCGATGCCGGCGCGTCCACTCCGGCTCGGTCCGGGCCCAGTCCCGCTCCCACTCGGCCAGCCGGTGCCGCAGGGCCACCCGGCGGACCGCCCCCTGCCCGAGGAGCACCAGGGCGACGGCCGCGGCCGTGCCGCAGGCCCCCGCGCAGAACGTGTGCTGCCAGACCGCCGTCCGGGTCGACGGCGCGGCGACGCTCCTGCCCCGCGGGTCCAGCCACACGTCGACCAGGTCACCGCGGTGCGCCCCGGCCGGCACACGTGCCGTGGCCGTCCGCACCCGGCCGTCCGGCTCCGACCAGCGCACGGCGACGCGATACGTGTGCGGAGTGGTCGCCGCCTCCATGTACGGCTGCGTGTCGGGTGTCCGGCCGGTTATCTCGGCGCGCACCCGATGGCGTTCCGCCCGCTCGGCCGCGGCGAGCGCCCGCGCCTCGCCGTGCGCCCACCAGCCGGCGAACGCCCCGCCGAGGGGCGCGCCCACCAGCAGCAGGACGGTGACGAGCAGCGCCGTCCACACCTCGATGACGTCCGACCTGCGCCGCAGCGCACTGCGCCGCAGGCGCCGAAGCCGTGTCCGGGTCCGCATGTCGACCGACCTCCTCCCCGTCACCGGAGCCGAGGGGCCGGAGGGAGCGGTACCGGAGGCCCGGTGTGTCACTCCCCCCGCGCCACGCGCGAGAGCCACATCAGTTTCGTACCCCTTTCGGGCGATATCGATCGCGGGCCGCGCCCCTCGCGGCGGACGGGCCGTTCGCGGACCGTGTGCGCGCGGGGGCGGGCGCCGCGAGGGGCGCGCGAGCCCCGGCGGGCTCCAGCGGGTCGCGCGCCCGCGCTGGCGGCCCGCGCCCCATCCCGCGTACGCGCACGTCAGGCGCGCCCCGGCGGTGTTCCGCCCGCGACGATCGTGAGGGCCCCGGAGGCGCGCCGCCCGCGACCGTGAGGGCCTCCGGCGGTGTTCCGCCCGCGATCGTGACGGCGGTATGAACTCTCCCGCGCCCGGGAATAGCCGACCGGCGATCTCCCTTGCACGAGGCGTGCCGTCCACCGGATCGATCCGCACGAGGGGTGGCACGGCGACAGTGAAGGAGAGTGGGAGCAGATGCCGAAGGCGTACGTCTTCACCCGGTACGGAGGCCCGGAGACGCAGGAGCCGGCCGAGGTGGACCGGCCCCGCCCCGGCCCCGGCCAGATCCTCGTCGCGGTCCGCGCGGCGGGCGTGAACCCCGTCGACTGGAAGCAGCGCACGGGCTTCCGGCGGCCCGGTGAGAGCGCGGAGCGGGAGTTCCCCGTCGTCCTGGGCAACGAGGTCTCCGGAGTCGTCGAGGAGACCGGAGAAGGCGTGACCGGCTTCTCCGTCGGTGACGAGGTCTTCGGCAACACGGCAGCCGGCGGTTACGCCGAGTACGCGCTGCTGCCCGCCGCGGTCACCGCGCACAAGCCGGCCGGCCTGTCGCACACCGACGCCGCCACCCTGCCGGTGGCCGCCGCGACCGCCTACGACGGGGTCCGCCAGCTCGGGCTGCCCGCCGGCGCGACCCTCCTGGTCACCGGAGCGGGTGGCGGAGTCGGCTCGGCCGTCGTGCAGATCGCCCGCGCCCTCGGGCTGCGCGTCGTCGGGGTCGCGGGCGCGGCCAAGAAGGACTTCGTCGAGTCCATCGGCGCCGTCCACGTGTCCTCGGGACCGGACTGGGCCGAGCGGGCCCGCGCGGCCGCCCCGGACGGCTTCGACGGCGTCTACGACCTCGTCGGCGGCCAGGTGCTCGCCGACGCGGCGACCCTGCTGACCGACCGCACCTCACTGACCGACCGCACCCGGCTGATCACCGCCGGGGCGCCGGAGCAGGAGGTCGTGCGCCTGGGCGGCGCCCGCGTCGAGCGGGCGCGCACCGCGGCCGTCCTGGCGGCGGTGGCGGACCTCGTGGTCGACGGCTCCCTCGACCCGCACGTCACCCTGACGTTCCCGCTGGAGCGGGCCGGAGAGGCGCTGCGTACCGTCGAGGAGGGCCACGCCCGCGGCAAGGTCGTGATCGAGGTCGCCGTATGAGCACTCCCCAGGACACCCCCCTGACCATCCCCGAGCCGAGGCAGCGGCACGTCCTCGACAACCCGGCCCTCGCCTCCCTCACCGGCCCGCACGCCCGGTTCGCCGAGCGGCGCGGCCGGGTGCTGCGCTATCCCGTCGACGTCTCGCCCTGGCAGGCCCTGCCCGACGAGCCGGACGCCGACGACTGGGCGGACCTCGCCGCACTCGCCGGCCCCGGGGCCGAGGTCCCGCTGCTCGGCTTCCGCGGGCAGGTCCCGCCCGACTGGGAGATCACCTTCCACGTGGCCGGCGTCCAGCTGGTGGACGAGGGCATGAGCACCGCGCCGGACCCGGAGGCGGTCCGCCTCGGCACGGCCGACGTGCCCGAGATGCTCGACCTGGTCGCCCGCACCCAGCCCGGCCCCTTCCAGACCCGTACCGTCGAACTCGGTACCTATCTCGGCATCCGGCGCGACGGCGTCCTCGTCGCCATGGCGGGGGAGCGGCTGCACCCGCCCGGCTGGACCGAGATCAGCGCGGTCTGCACCGACCCGTCGGTCCGCGGCCAGGGCCTGGCGACCCGGCTGATCCGCGCCGTCGGCCATGGCATCCGCACCCGCGGCGAGACCCCGTTCCTGCACACCGGAGCCGGCAACACGGGCGCCATCCGGCTGTACGAGTCCCTGGGCTTCCGGCTGCGGCTCAGAACGGCCTTCATGGCGGCGCGAGCGCCGGAGCGGCTGACGGAGGGGCGGGCGGTGGCGGTGTCGTAGCGGGCGGTCGTGTCGGTCGGCGGCCCCGGGCGACGCGCGGGGTCGCGCCCGCGCCGCGTCCTTCGCCCGCGCCGGGACACGGGGGTGCGGTCAGCCGTCCGTGGCGGCGGGTGAGCGTCTGCGACCAGGTGCGACCGGCTACGACCAGGACGACGCGGGAGTCCGGTCACAGCGGCCTACCGGTCACAGCGACCGCGGAACCCGGACGCGAGGGTCGTCCGGGTCGCGGCGGCGCTCGATCGGACCGGCCCGCTCCGGCGCGACGACCCGACGGCTGACGGTCTTGTCGAGGCCGTGAGACGCGGCCAGGTCGCACCCCGGACCCTCGCTCGTCCCGCCCGCGCCGCTCGGCCGCACGGAGGAGCGGGACGGCTGCCGGGCCACCTGGGGCGCGCCAGCCGACCCACGGTCCGAAGAGACCGTGCGGACCTGGCCGTTGGGGTAGGGTGGCGATCCGGCTGTGGACGACCCCGGCCTGGTGAGAACGAGGAGGTGAGACCCATTACCGCTGGTCAGATCGGGTGCTCTCACCTCGTCGCGACGGCGCGGTCCACCGACTGCGGCTGACCGCGAGAGCGCCCTTCGGCTTCCGAAAGGCTCTCGGCTCCATGCCCTCACCCACTCCCTCGTTGTCCGTCTCCCGTTCCCCGGTGGTCACCGCGCTGCGCGCCGCCGGGTGCGTCTTCGCCGAGGACGAGGCGGAGTTGCTCCTCGCCACCGCCCGCACGCCGGACGAGCTCACCGCCATGGTGGACCGCCGCGTCGCGGGCCTGCCCCTCGAACACGTCCTCGGCTGGGCCGGGTTCCACGGGCTGCGCATCGCCGTGGAACCCGGGGTGTTCGTGCCCCGCCGCCGTACCGAGTTCCTCGTCACCCAGGCCCTCGTCCGGGTTCCGCGGGCCGCCGTCGTCGTGGACCTGTGCTGCGGCTCCGGTGCGGTCGGCGCGGCGCTGGCCGGCGCACTGGGCCCGGTGGAACTGCACGCGGCCGACATCGACCCGGTCGCCGTGCGCTGCGCCCGCCGCAACATCGATGGGCACGTCCATGCGGGCGACCTCTTCGAGGCGCTGCCGGACAGCCTGCGGGGCCGTGTGGACGTCCTCGCCGCCAACGTGCCGTACGTCCCCACCGACGAGGTCCCCCTGCTGCCGGCCGAGGCGCGCGACCACGAACCGTTGGCCGCCCTCGACGGTGGCGCCGACGGCCTCGACCTGCTGCGCCGCGTCGCCGCCGAGGCGCCCGACTGGCTCGCCCCCGGCGGCTGTCTGTTCGTGGAGACGAGCGAGCGCCAGGCTCCGGCGGCCGTCGAGGCCTTCACCCGCGCCGGTCTGACCGCCTCCCTGGCGGAGTCCGAGGAGCTGCACGCGCACGTGGTGATCGGGGTCAAGGGCGGGTAGGTGGGAGGCCCCGCGACGCGCGCCCCGGCAACCGGTCGGCGTCAGGCCACCGTGCTGACCAGGAGGGCTTCTCGTGCTTCTCGGGCGCGGCCGACCCGGAGCCCGAGTCGTCGCCGCGGAGGGTGGCGTCCGAGCCGAGGGTCCGGGCGGCGCGGAACGGGAGCACCCGCCGGGCGGCCTCCGTACGGGGGCTCCGACGGCGCTCCGCCCGGAGGCGGACGGCGGGTGAGCACCGCTGCCAGGGCCATCGCCTCGGCGCTGGGCGGCACCGTCGCCTACGCGGCGGCCTCGGGTGGCCCACCGGCGAGGTCCCGGCCGCGGCCTCGTCCGCGCCGCCCTCGCCCGGTAGTCCCGGCGGCCGGCCCGGCTTCGGCGGGCTCGCTCCGGACCGTGCGGCGGGGCGGCGCACGGGGAGACGACCGTCAAGGACCGCGACACCGACCGGGAGGTCGTACGGGTCCGGCAGCCGTGCACGCGGCCGGGACGGTGGAGGGCGACCGGGTTACCGTCCGGAGCGAGGACGGCACCTCGTGGACGCCGGCTGAGGACCCTTTCCGCCGGTTCCGTCCACGGCGTGCCGGGTTCCCGCTCTCCTCACACGGTGGTCGGCGAGGGCTCCTGGCGGGCCCGTGCGACGAGGATCGCCACGTCGTCGTGGTTGTCGGGGTGGTGCAGGGTGCGCAGCAGGTGGTCGCAGAGGTTCTCCAACGGGCGCGAGGCGTCGTCGAGGAGGGTGAGCAGCGTGTCGAGGCGTTCGTCGATCGAGTGCCGGCGCGTCTCCACGAGCCCGTCGGTGTACAGGACGAGCTGGTCCCCGGGGTCGAAGCCGACGGTGACGGTCGTGAACTCGACGCCGCCCACGCCCAGCGGTACGCCCGTCGGCAGGTCGAGCAGCTCGGCCGGGTGTCCGGGGCGCAGTCTGGCCGGGGGCAGGTGTCCCGCGTTGGCGATCAGGCACTGCCGCCGCCGGGGGTCGTGGACGGCGTAGACACAGGTCGCGATGGAGTGGTCGAGTTCCGCGGTGATCCGGTCCAGATGTTGCAGGAGCACCGCAGGGTCGAGGTCGAGCGCGGCCAGGGTGTTGGTCGCGGTGCGCAGCCGGCCCATGGTGGCGGCGGCGCTGATGCCGCTGCCCATCACATCGCCCACCACGAGCGCCGTCTTGTCGTCGCCCAGCGGGATGACGTCGAACCAGTCGCCGCCGACCTCGGTGGTGGCGCCCGCGGGCTGGTAGCGGGAGGCGACCTCGAGGCCGCCGGTGACGGACGGATGACTGGGCAGCAGGCTGCGCTGGAGCGTGAGCGCGGTGTCGCGGGCGTTCTGGTACCAGCGGGCGTTGTCGATCTGC
Source organism: Streptomyces sp. NPDC002306 (assembly GCF_053593435.1). Lineage (NCBI taxonomy): Bacteria > Bacillati > Actinomycetota > Actinomycetes > Kitasatosporales > Streptomycetaceae > Streptomyces > Streptomyces sp. NPDC002306. The sequence continues at coordinate 204,494 of NZ_JBSFCK010000006.1, read as the reverse complement.
ACGGCCGCCCGGGAGGCCAGCTCCCGGGCGAGCAACAGGTCGTCCTCGTCGAAGGGCAGCGGATTGCGGAAGCGTTTGAGGTCGAGGGCGCCGAGCACCTGGCCCCGCGCGATCAGCGGCACGGCCAGATACGAGTGGACACCCGCCCGGGCCAGCACCTCCGTCATCTCGGGGGAGCGGGCGATCCTGGCCAGGTCCTCGTCCTTGACCTGCGCCACCATGACCGGATCGCCGGTACGCACGCACTGCGTGATGAGCCGGTCGGGTCCGTAGCGGGTCACCCGGCCGGTCGGGTCGGCGGCCCGAAGGACCTCGGGGGCGTCGTCGGCCCGTACGGCCAGTGCCCGGATGACGGCGGCCTCGGCGGGGCCCAGGCCGCTGTCGCGGCCCTCCATCACCGTCTCCAGCAGATCCACGGCCGCGATGTCGGCGAGCTCGGGCACCGCCACGTCGGCCAGTTCGCAGGCCGTGCGCTCCAGTTCCAGCGTGGTGCCGATCCGGGCCGAGGCGTCGGCGATGACGGCCAGCCGCCGCCGGGCGGCCTCCGCCTCGATCTGCGCCTGGTACTGCTCGGTGATGTCGACCGTCGAGGCGGCCACCCCCAGCACGGTGCCGCGGGCGTCCTCCAGCCGGTACAGGGAGACCGCCCAGGTGCGGTCCGTGTCCGGATCGGCCGGGGTGCGGCCCACGATGTGCCGGTCGATGACCGGCAGACCGGTGCTCAGCACCTGCCGTGCCTCCGCCACCAGGACGTCGGCGTCCTGAAGGGGCAGCACCTCGTGCACCGACCGCCCGAGGTGCTCCTTGGCGGGGATGCCGTCGATCCGCTCCAGGGCCGGGTTGACCGACACGAACCGCAGGTCGGTGTCGAGGACGGCCAGCCCGGTCGGGGACTGCTCCACCATCCGGGACGACAGTGCCACGTCACGTTCCAGCCGGCGCACGGTCGACTGGTCGGTCGCCAGTCCCAGGGCGAAGACGTCGCCCCGCTCGTCCAGCAGCCGCATGTTGCGGAACTCCACCAGCCGGGTGCTGCCGTCCTTGCGGCGGATCGGGAACGCCCCGGCCCAGCCCTCACCGGTGGCCATGACGTCGGCGAACAGTTTGACGACCAGGTCGACGTGTTCCTCGTGCACCATGATGTGGGCCGCGAACCGGCCCAGCGCCTCGTGCGCCGGATAGCCGAACAGCTCCTCGGCCTGCGGGCTCCACAGCGCGATGCGCCCCTCGGTGTCCAGCACCACCGAGGCCACGTTGAGCACGTCGAGCAGCCCGCTCGGCTGCTCCGGCCCACCTACCGGTTCGCCGTCCTGGTCCACCGGTGATCCGGCTGCACTCATCCCACGCACCGCCTCCGACCGTTCACGCGGCACGCCGTCGCCCATGCCGACTCCCCTTGTTCTATCGCGCTCAACCCTTCTCGTACGCCACCCGCGCCCTCCTGCACCATCCCTCGACACGGATACCTCGGGGGGTGTCCGGCCGCGCACGGTGCGTCGCCGAACGGACAGCGGTCGTTCCGGTACGTGACGGCAACCGTTCCTCGGGTTGGTCTGTACATGACCATGACGCCACGCCAGACTGTCGGCCGAACGCGTCCCACCCCCCACGGAGGAGCCGTCCCGATGCCCCTGCGCCCGCGTCTCGCCCGGCAACGTTGTCACGTCGCCCTGACGGGTCTGATCGCCCTCGCCACCGCCACCGTCGTCACCCTGTCCGCCGCGCCGCCCGCCGCCGCGGCCGACACATGGACGGAGGTCGGCTCCGACCGCGCCGACCCGCTCACCGAGAGCCAGGGCCTGACCTCGGTGGAAGTCCCCGCCGGAAGCCCGAACCACTACACGGGCATCGGCACGATCCCCATCGGTGTCTCCAGCCGCGGCTGGAACCACGTCGGCGACCCCGACGCCTCCTACGACGGCTACTACGTCGAGCCCTACCAGCGCGACTCGGGCGGCGCGAAGATGTTCCGGGTGCAGGCGCCGGGCGGTGGCTGGTCCGAGTACGTGCACACGCTCGGCGCCGGCGAGGCGCTCAACAACTCGTGGGCCGCGATCTCACCGGGTGGCCAGTGGATGCTGTCGGGGGAGTACGGCACCATGAGCCGGCTGCTGGTCTTCCCCACCCCGGGTGTCAACCCGGCCACCTCGCCCTCCGCGAACCTCCCGCAGGTCTCCACCGTCAACCTGGACCACGCCGTACGCGACGTCCAGGGCTGTGACTTCGCCGGCCCGACGCGGCTGCTGTGCTCCTCCGACGACCCGGCGGGCACCCTGTTCGGCGTGACCAAGCCGCTGCTCCAGATCGACCTGTCCGCCGAGCCGAACGGCACGACCGACGTCGTCGGCCATGTCACCGCCCTGCGGCAGCTGCCGTTGCGCAGCTCGTGCTCGGGCACGTTCGAGGCGGAGGGCATCGACTACGACCGCCGGACCGGCACACTGCGCGTCATCGTCGTGTCCCCGGGCTTCTGTGTGCTGACGGACAGCAAGACGTACCGCTTCACGCGCGGCTAGCCGCCGAACGGACGGGCGGACCGCAGGCGGACGGTCGGGCGTAAGGGTGCAAGGGTGGACGGGCGGATGACGGGCGGCCGGCCGGCCGGGGGTCGGAGCCGGTCCGGAACCGGGTCGCGGCCGGGCGTCGCCGGTGGTCGCTCGTCGCGGGTGGTGCTTTTCTTGGGATGGGGTGTGGTGTCACGGGGAACCCGCGGCACCACCACCTGGTGACGAGAGGAGCGATCACGATGGACAGTGAAGGACCGCACTCGGAATCCGTCTCCGTCGCGATCAGCGATTGCAGCAAGGAGGACGCCCGGATCGTGTTCGACACGCTGTGCGCGTGTTTCGAGTCCGACAGGTGCGCCGAGGACGTACCGACACAGCTCCACGAGACACGGCCCATGGTGTGGCTCGGCACGTTCGACGTGGCCGACACGCACGCCTGCGACCACCCGGCCCGGCTCGCCGGGCACGTCACGGCCGACGTACAGGGCGGCTACTGGGCGATCGACCGGTTCCGTACGACCCTGGACTCCCTGTTCGCCGTGCAGAACCTGAGCGGCGCCTCGGGCGACCAGGAGCGGGAACTGCACCTCAGGCTGGAGAGCATCTAGGGTCGGCCGACCGTCGGGCGGGCCGAGCGAGGCCCGCCGTAGGACCGGAGCGTGGACCGGGGCGTGGCCGCGGACGGCGACGCGAGCCGCACGCTCCGGTCCAGGCCGTCCGGCACCGTCCGCCCCGCCCCGCGCCCGGCCTCCGCTCGCCCCTGCGCGTCGCTGCGCACCCTCCCCGGGCTGCTCCCCGCGCGCTCCCTCCGCGCCCCCGCGCGCTCCCGGTCACGTGACGTCCGCGACACAGGCCCCGATCGGTTATGCAACTAGTTGCAAAAACGTTGGCCGGTCCTCTACAACAGGAGGTGACGACACCGCCCACGGAGGCCCCGATGAGCCGTTACCCGCACCTGCTGAGCCCGCTCGACCTGGGCTTCACCACCCTGCCCAACCGTGTCCTGATGGGCTCCATGCACGTCGGCCTGGAGGAGGCCGAGCGCGGCTTCGAGCGCATGGCCGCGTTCTACGCCGCCCGGGCCCGCGGGGGAGTGGGCCTGATCGTCACCGGCGGCATCGCGCCCAACGACGAGGGACGCCCGTACGAGGGCGGCGCGAAGCTCACCACCGAGGCCGAGGCCGGGCAGCACCGCGAGATCACCGAGGCCGTGCATCGCGAGGGCGGCCGGATCGCGATGCAGATCCTGCACTTCGGCCGGTACGCCTACCACCCCGACCTGGTCGCGCCGAGCCCCGAGCAGGCGCCCATCAGCCCCTTCCCGCCGCGCGAGCTCACCGACGCCGACGTCGAGCGGACGATCGACGACTACGCCCGCGCCGCCCGCCTCGCCCGGCAGGCCGGCTACGACGGCGTCGAGATCATGGGCTCCGAGGGCTACCTCATCAACGAGTTCATCGCCGCGCGGACCAACCACCGCACCGACCGCTGGGGCGGCTCGTACGAGAACCGCACGCGCTTCCCGGTGGAGATCGTGCGCCGGGTGCGCGAGGCGGTCGGCGACGACTTCATCGTCATCTACCGGCTGTCCATGCTGGACCTGGTGCCCGGCGGCTCCTCGCTCGACGAGGTGGTCACGCTCGCCAGGGCCGTCGAGGCCGCCGGGGCGACGATCATCAACACCGGCATCGGCTGGCACGAGGCCCGTATCCCCACCATCGCCACCTCCGTGCCGCGCGGCGCGTACACCTGGGTCACCAAGAAGCTGATGGGCGCGGTCTCCGTGCCGCTCGTGACGACGAACCGCATCAACACCCCCGAACTCGCCGAGCAGTTGCTCGCGGACGGCTGCGCCGACATGGTGTCGATGGCCCGCCCGATGCTCGCCGACCCGGACTTCGTCGCCAAGGCCGCGGCCGGGCGTCCCGAGGCCATCAACACCTGCATCGGCTGCAACCAGGCCTGCCTCGACCACACCTTCAGCGGGCAGATCACCTCCTGCCTCGTCAATCCGCGCGCCTGCCACGAGACCGAACTCGTCCTCTCACCGACCCGGCTGCGCAAGCGCGTCGCCGTCGTCGGCGCCGGACCGGCCGGTCTGGCCTGCGCGGTGAGCGCGGCCGAACGCGGCCACGCCGTCACCCTGTTCGACGCGGCGAACGAGATCGGCGGCCAGCTCAACGTGGCCCGCAAGGTCCCCGGCAAGCAGGAGTTCGACGAGACGCTGCGCTACTTCCGCCACCAGCTCGACGCGCACGGCGTCGACGTACGCCTCGGCGGCTGGGTCGGCGTCGAGGACCTCGCCGACCACGACGAGGTGGTCGTCGCCACCGGCGTCACCCCGCGCACCCCGGACATCCCCGGCGTCGACCACCCCAGCGTCGTCGGCTACCTGGACGTGCTGCGCGACAACGCCCCCGTCGGCGAGCGCGTCGCGATCCTCGGCGCGGGCGGCATCGGCTTCGACGTCGCCGAGTACCTCACCGACGGCGGCGACAAGGCGAGCGAGGACCCGGCGACGTACTTCCGCCAGTGGGGTGTCGACATGGACTACAACTCGCCCGGCGGCCTGGCCGCTCCCGAGCGGCCCGCCCCGCCGCGCACCGTCCACCTGCTCCAGCGCAAGACCAGCAAGGTCGGCGCAGGGCTCGGCAAGACCACCGGCTGGATCCACCGCGCCGAGCTGAAACACCGCGGCGTGACGATGGTCCCGGGCGTGACCTACGACCGGATCGACGACGCCGGACTGCACATCACCGTCGGCGACGAGAGCACCGTCCTGGCCGTCGACACGATCGTGCTGTGCACCGGACAGGAACCGCGCCGTGGCCTGTACGAGGAACTGCTCGCCGCCGGGCGCGAGGTGCACCTCATCGGCGGCGCCGACGTGGCCGCCGAGCTCGACGCCAAGCGTGCCGTCAAGCAGGGCACGGAGCTGGCGGCGGCCCTCTAGGAACTGTCCCGGGAGCGGCCCGGCCGCTCCCTAGGATGACTCCATGTCACTCCCGCACGCGATCCTCACCGCCCTGCTCGAGAAGCCGTCGGCCGGGCTGGATCTGACCCGCCGGTTCGACAGGTCGATCGGCTACTTCTGGTCGGCCACGCACCAGCAGATCTACCGCGAGCTGGGCCGACTGGAGACCGAGGGGTACATCCGCGCGCTGCCCGCCGAGCAGCCGGCCCGCGGGCAGAAGAAGACCTACGAGGTACTGCCCGCGGGCCGCGCCGAACTGGCCCGCTGGACCGCCGCCGAGCAGGACCCCAAACCGCACCGCGACACGCTGCTGCTGCGGCTGCGCGCCGCGGCCGTGGTGGGAACCGCCGGCCTGGCGGCCGATCTGCGCCGTCATCTCGACCTGCACCGGCGGCAGTTGGCCGAGTACGAGGAGATCGAGGAGCGCGACTTCCCGCCCGGCAGGGACAGCGCGGAGGACCGGCTGCGGCATCTCGTGCTGCGGGCGGGCATCGATCTGGAGACCTTCTGGACCCACTGGCTCACCCACGCGCTGGAGGAGTTCGCGGAGCTGGAGCGCGACGAGCGGACATGAGCGCGGCCGCGCCGGTGCGCGGGGTCGTGCGCGGGGCCGCCGGCTAGAACCGGTGCGGCTTCGACCGCCGGCGCAGGATCCAGGCGACGGCGACGACACCGCCGCCCACCAGGGCGCCGCCCGCCGCCATCGTCAGGTCGCCGTAGTCCCGGGTGGTACCGCCGAGACCGCCCAGGACGCCACCGGGCGGGGAGGGGGGCGGCGGCGCGCCGGTCGGCGCCGCCGGGGCGGACGGAGCGGAGGGACCGGTGGACCCGGACACGACCACCGTCTGGGTGCCCGCCGTGGAGCTGTTCGAGCAGGTGACGGCCACCGTGTAGGTGCCCGGGGTGACGTTCGACCAGGCCGCGGACTGGCCGACGCTCGTGCCGGACAGCGCCACCTGACGGCCCTCGGAGAAGGCCCCCTGGTTGCTGGTGAGCAGCGACGCGGTGCCCCAACTGCCGTTGAGCTGCGCGCACGCGCTGGTGGTCACCGAGACGGTGGATCCCGTCGTGCTCACAGAGATGCCCGGGCCCCGGGCCAGGGCCGGCGCGGGAGCCAGGGCGAGCGGCAGCGTCGCGGCGGCGGTGACGGTCAGGCCGGCGCGGAGGAGAAAGTGGGTAGTGCGCATCGGTTGTCCTCCGGCGGCACGGTCGGCGGCACATCCCTGGCGCCGTCGAGGATCGGGAAGGCCGTGCCCCCTGAAGTGCAGCCAACGTGCCCTGGACACGGCCCGCACTCCGGCCGCCCCATACAGGTGACGGCGTCCTTCGGACGGCGCAACCCCGGGCGGCCTCACGGCGCGGCCGTGCCGCCCGCCCCCGTCGTCGCCGTCGCCTCGGCCGAGAGGCCGCCCCAGGTCCCGTCCGGCAGCCTGGCCCGCAGCCGTACCCGATGGCGGACCCCCGCCTCCCGTCCCACGTAGAAGCTGTAGGCCGCCCGGCCGCGCGGTGGGTTCCCGCCCCAGACCAGGGAGGTGGCCGGCCGGCCGTCGAGCTGGATCTGGTACTCCGTGACCACGCCGTCCGTGCGCGGCGGCACCCAGGACAGGTCGAGGTAGTACGCTCCGTCGGCCGCGTGGGTGGTCGCGCGGAAGTCGGACGGCGCGGTGTCGCGTCCGTCGTCGGTGCCCGGCGCGGTGGTGAGGCGGACGGTCCCGCCGGCGGGCGAGAGGTTGTCGGCAGCGTCCCGGGCCCGGACGGTGAAGGCGTAACGCGTGCCCGGCCGCAGCCCCGTGACGACCGTCGCGGTCTGGCCCCCGCCGACGCTGTGGATCTTCACGCCGCCCTGGTAGACGTCGTACGAGACCACGTCGCGGTCGTCCGTCGACGCCGACCACGACAGTTGGACCGCCCGGCTGCCCGCCGCGCGTCCGGCGAGGCCGCCCGGACGGGTCGGGGCCGAGCGGTCGGCGGCGACGGCCGCCGGCGTCGTGGCGCGCACCTCGCGGCTGCGCGGCCCGAGCCGCCCGGCGGAGTCCCGGGCGCGCACGGTGAAGACGTACGTGGTGGACGGGCGCAGCCGGGTGACGTCCACCATGTGCGAGGAGGCGGGAACGTCCGTCACCTTCGTGGGGCCGCGGTACACCTCGTACCCGCCGACGCCCTCGGCCGCGGCGACCGCGTTCCACATGACGTGCACGCTGGTCGCGCTGCCCGCGGCGGCGGTGACTCCGGTCGGAGCGCCGGGCAGCCGGCCGCTCTCGCCGTCGTCGGCCCCCGCCCAGCCGCAGGACGCGACGAGCAGAAGTCCGCAGAGCGGCAGTACGCGTCGCACGACTCGCCTCCCGGCCTGGCACGGCGGCAATGGTCCGGACCAATATGGCCCCGGTGTCGCCGTTCCATCAAGAGGGCGGTCACGAGGACGGTCGCTCAGCCGGGCGGTCGGCCGGCGGAGCGGACGGGGGGACGGGACGGCGGGGGAGCCGGGCGGGCGGGAGGACGGTCAAGAGTGCCGTCCTGGGTGACGGGCCGGGAGAGTTACGTATGCTGAAGTTCCTCATGGCTGAACTCGTCCGGTGAGTCGGGGAGTTCACGCCTGTGGCGCGGACCGCTGTCGTCGCTGATCCCGCGCCGGCGCGGGTGCCCGGGCGGCCGGAGCCTGAAAGGGTTCCGGCCCCGGGTCCCCTGTCGCACCGTCAGAAGGCTTGGACCGTACGGCCCATTCGGGGTGGACGAGCGCTCCGGCCGGCCTCACATTAGGCCGGGTGTTCGTCACGTCCCCCACGAGAGGGTCCTTCATCGTGCGTGCCCGGTCGCTGACGCTGGCTGCGGCCGGCCTCGCCCTGCTGGCCCCGACGCTGCCCCCGGCCGACGCCCCCGGGGAGGCCGCCGCGCGGCAGCGGGTGGCGTCGCTCGGCGAGGGCGCCGTCAGCGCCGCCGACCTGCTGGCCCGGGTCCGTGACTGCGCCCAGGTCTCCGACGGCCTGTACCGCACCGACGAGGGCGCGCCCGCCACCGTGCCCGTCTGCGGCACCGACACCGCCGTCCACTGGACGGCGGACATGGACATCGACTGCGACGGACGGCCGGGGCCGCACTGCAACGACAGCGCCGACGGGCTGTTCTCCGCCAGTACCGCGTTCACGCAGTCCGACGGGAGCTATCTGAGCGCCGAGGAACTGCCCTACATCGTCGTACCCACCGCGAGCCCCGTCTGGGACTACCGCGCCCATGGCGTGCACGGCGGCTCGGTCGCGGCCGTCGTCCACGGCGACCGGGTCCAGTACGCGGTGGTCGGCGACACCGGTCCGGCCGGCATCATCGGCGAGGCGTCCTACGCCACCGCCCAGGCGCTCGGCATCTCGCCCGACCCGCACGCCGGCGGCACGCCCTCCGGCGTCACCTACATCGTCTTCAAGGACGCCCAGGTGAAGCCGATCGAGGACCACGCGGCCGCGGTGGCCACGGGCGAGCGGCTGGCGCGACTGTTCGTACAGGGCGGCTGAGCGGCCGTCAGACCGCCTGACAGCCGCCGTCCACGCGCGGGACCACGCCGTCGACGCCGTCCCGCGCGCGCCGATCACGGTGCCGGCGGAGGGCTTGGCCCAGCGGTGCCCGCGCCTCGCTCCCCGCCGCCGTACGCGCCGCGGTCGCGCTCACACCTTCCGGTAGGAGTACGCCTCCGCCGCGGCCGCCTCCACCGCGCCGAGGTCGGCACCGGTGGCCGCCGTCACGACCGCGGCCACCGCCCCCTCGACGAACGGGGCGTCGACCAGACGGGTGTCGTCGGGCAGCTCGTCCCCCTCCGCGAGCAGCGCCTTCACCGTCAGCACGGCACTGCCGAGGTCGGTGAGCACGGCGACCCCGGCGCCCCGGTCGACGGACGCCGCCGCGGCGGCGATCAGCTCGGCGCTCGTGCCGAGCCCGCCACCCTCGGTGCCGCCCGCGGCGGCGACGGGCACCGTGACACCGCCGCCCGTCAGTCCCTTCGCCAGCTCGGCCACCGACGCGGCCACCTGCGCGCTGTGCGACACCAGCACGATCCCGACCAGCTTCTCGTCACTCACCGTTCGCCTCCGCGAGTGAGGCGATCAGCAGCGCCGACGAGGTGGCACCCGGGTCCTGGTGCCCGATGCTGCGCTCGCCCAGATAACTGGCCCGGCCCTTGCGGGCCTGGAGCGGGACCGTCGCCTCCGCGCCCTGTTCGGCGGCGGCGCGCGCGGCGGCGAAACCGTCACCGAGGGCGTCGACGGCCGGCACCAGGGCGTCGATCATGGTCTTGTCGCCCGGCGCGGCACCGCCGAGCGCCATCACGGCGTCCACGCCCGTGCGCAGCGCCGTCGCGAACTGTTCCTCGTCCACCTCGACCGCGTCGCCGAGCGTCTTGCCGGTGCGGCGCAGCAGCGTCCCGTACAACGGGCCGGAGGCACCGCCGACGGTGGAGATGAGCTGTCGGCCGGCGAGGGTCAGGACGGCGCCGGGAGTCCGTGGCGCCTCCTTCTCCAGCGTGGCCGTCACCGCGGTGAACCCGCGCTGGAGATTGCTGCCGTGGTCGGCGTCGCCGATGGGCGAGTCGAGGGCGGTGAGCCGCTCGGCCTCCCGGTCGACGGCGGCGGCGGTCGCTGTCATCCAGCGGCGGAAGAAGTCGGCGTCGAGCACGGGAACTCCTTGCGTGGTAGGTACGTCGGCCGTCGCTCCCACCGGGTCAGACGCCCCAGCGCAGACCCGGCGTGTTCACCGGTGCGTCCCACAGTCGCAGCAGTTCCTCGTCGATCTGGCACAGCGTCACCGAGGCGCCCGCCATGTCGAGCGAGGTCACGTAGTTGCCGACCAGCGTGCGGGCGACGGACACACCGCGTTCCCGCAGCACCCGGTGCACCTCGGCGTTGAAGCCGTACAGCTCCAGCAGCGGCGTCGCACCCATGCCGTTGACCAGCGCGAGGACGGGACCGCGGGTGGGCATGTCCTCCAGGAGGGCGTGGACGGCGAAGTCGGCGATCTCGCCCGACGTCATCATCGCCCGTCGCTCGCGGCCCGGCTCGCCGTGGATGCCGATGCCCAGCTCCAGCTCGCCCGCCGGCAGGTCGAAGGTCGGGCTGCCCTTGGCGGGCGTGGTGACCGAGCTGAGCGCCACCCCGAAACTGCGGGACCTCTCGTTGACCTGCCGGGCGAGCGACTCCACCTCCTCCAGAGGCCGCCCCTCCGCGGCGGCCGCGCCGGCGATCTTCTCCACGAACAGGGTGGCCCCGGTGCCGCGCCGGCCGGCCGTGTACAGGCTGTCGGTGACCGCGACATCGTCGTTGACCAGGACCCTCGCGACCCGTATGCCCTCGTCCTCGGCGAGCTCGGCCGCCATGTCGAAGTTGAGGACGTCGCCGGTGTAGTTCTTCACGATGAACAGCACCCCGGCCCCGCTGTCCACGGCGGCCGCCGCCCGCACCATCTGGTCAGGCACCGGTGAGGTGAACACCTCGCCCGGGCAGGCCGCGGACAGCATTCCGGGACCGACGAAACCGCCGTGCAGCGGCTCGTGCCCCGACCCGCCGCCGGAGACCAGGGCGACCTGCCCGGCCACGGGGGCGTCCCGCCGTACGATCACGCGGTTCTCCACGTCGACGGTCAGCTCCGGATGGGCGGCCGCCATGCCCCGCAGCGCGTCCGCGACCACCGTCTCCGGAACGTTGATGAGCATCTTCACGGGTACCTCCTGATAGGGCTGGCAGCTGGCCCTCTGACCGGTGTTCGCGCTGGTCAGAGACTTCGTCGAGGCGTCGTCAGGTCAGGTCGTCCAGTGCGGTCGGCGGGCGCGCGGGAACTCCTTCCTCGCAGTATCGACCTTGGGACGGCGCCGGTCACCCGTACCGACGCCGCCGGACGGAACCGACCGGCGTCCCCCCTCGTCGCGGCGGTAGCCTCCGGGCATGCGGATCTCTGTCTCCTCGGACCTGGACGAACCCGTGGCCCGCTCCGTCGTCACCGAGTTGCGCCGGCGCGGCCACGACGTGGTGACGCATGGCGCGCTGCGTCCCGGCGACGACGCCCGGTGGGCGGTGTGCTCGGCGGCGGCGGCCGGGGAGGTGGCCGCCGGGACGGCGGACCAGGCCGTGGTCTGCTGCTGGACCGGGACGGGCGCGTCGATCGCCGCGAACAAGGTGCCGGGTGTACGGGCCGCCCTGTGCGTGGACGCGTACACGGCGGACGGCGCGCGCCGCTGGAACGACGCCAACGTCCTGGCGTTGAGCCTGCGGCTGACGTCCGGGCCGTTGCTGACGGAGATCCTCGACGCGTGGTTCGCGGCCGAGGCCGGTGACGCGGAGGACCGGGCCAACGTGGCCCACGTGGGACGGCTCGACCTCGGCCGGAGCGCGTGAGGGCGGTCCCCGGCGGCCAAGCGCACCTCAGCCGGTCTTGTGACCCCACCGCGGCCCCACGAGGTCCCATTCCCGGCCCCACTCGTCGATGCGCCGCCGGTCGAGCCGCCACTTGGCGACCGCCCCGGCGCCGAGGACCAGCGAGGCCAGGGCCAGCCCCGCGCCCGTGCCGATCACGGCCGCCTCGAACGACGCCGCCGCCATGCTCGGCGGCTCGACACTGAGCTCGTCCCGGGCGTTCAGCCAGACCTCGACCGTGGTACCGGCCTTCAGCCCCGGGTCGACCAGGGCCCGGTCCGTGCGGACGGAGCCGTCGGCCGCCGTGAAGCGGACCTTCGTCGCGACGCGTTCATGGGTGCCCTCCGCCCCGGCCACGGGTGGCGCGACATCCGTGAGGAGGACGGCTTCGACGGAGTACCGTTCGGCGCGCTGACGGGCGAACGCGTCGTCGGCGGCCCACGCCGTCACCAGCCCGGCGAGCACCCCGCCCACCACGACGGCGACCCAGACGAACAGCACGACCCACGCCTCGACGATGTCCTCACGCCGACGCAGCGGGCTCTTCCGCCACCGCCACAGGCGGTGCCTCCTGACGCCGTTCTCACCGCTCATGGGCTCGCACCTCCTCTTCACCGTACGCTCACGACGGGGACACCGGCGCGGCGGTCGGGCGCCCCGGGCCGCACGACTGCGACCAGCGTGCGGCCGGGACGCGCCGAGCGCCTGGGGAGCACCTGACCGATGCGCGCGCGAGGAGCGGGGGGCTGATTCGGGTCGGCCGGGGCTCCTGCGGCAGGCGGGCGAGCCGTGGCCCTGGCGCGGCGGCCCAGCCGGGCCGCCGCGAGCCACGTCGCGGCGACGCGTTCCGGTCCTGGGCGGTGCGGTGTGGTCCGGCGGGGGTGGGGACGGCCTGGTCTGCGCGGTGCGGACCCTGTGTGGTGTGGTCCGGCGGCGTAGGCCGACCGGGTGGGTCCGGCGCTCCGCCCGGCCTGCCCGAAGGGGCTGCGTGGATCGGGCGGCCCTTCGAAGGGGCGTAGTGCCGCTCGCTCATTCGGCCCCCGTGTGGCCCGTGCGGTTCGGCCGGATGGGGCGGTCGGGTCGGGCGGGGGTGGGGCGGACGAGGAAGGGTGGGTAGCGGACCGGCAGCTCCGGCCGGACACCCTTCCGGAAGGGAACCCGCGATGTCCGTCGACACGCAGCAGGCGTCCGTCCCGCTCTCCGACGACGAGGTCAGGACGCTGGACGCCCACTGGCGCGCCGCGAACTACCTGGCCGTAGGCCAGATCTACCTCATGGCCAACCCCCTGCTGACCGAACCGCTGCGCCCCGAGCACATCAAGCCGCGGCTGCTCGGCCACTGGGGCACCTCGCCCGGCCTGAACCTCGTGTACACCCACCTCAACCGCGTGATCCGGGCCCGTGACCTGCACGCCCTGTGCGTGTGGGGGCCCGGCCACGGCGGGCCCGCGGTGGTCGCCAACTCCTGGCTCGAGGGCTCGTACTCCGAGACGTACCCGGACATCACACGGGACGCGGCCGGCATGGCGCGTCTGTTCAAACAGTTCTCGTTCCCGGGTGGCGTACCCAGCCACGTCGCGCCCGAGACCCCCGGCTCCATCCACGAGGGCGGCGAACTCGGCTACGCGCTGTCGCACGCCTACGGAGCCGCACTCGACAACCCCGACCTGCTCGTCACCTGCGTGATCGGCGACGGCGAGGCGGAGACCGGACCGCTGGCGACCTCCTGGCACTCCAACAAGTTCCTGGACCCCCGCGACGACGGCGCCGTCCTGCCGATCCTCCACCTCAACGGCTACAAGATCGCCAACCCGACGGTGCTCGCCCGTATCCCCGAGTCCGAGCTCGACGAACTCCTGCGGGGCTACGGCCACGACCCGGTCCACGTCACCGGCGACACCCCGGCCGGCGTCCACCGGGCGATGGCCGAGGCCATGGACCGCGCCCTGGACCGCATCGCCGCGATCCAGCGCGCCGCACGCGAGGACCACGCCACCGAGCGGCCCCGCTGGCCGGTCATCGTGCTGCGCACCCCGAAGGGCTGGACCGGACCGGCGAAGGTCGACGGAGTGCCGGTGGAGGGCACCTGGCGCGCCCACCAGGTCCCGCTCGCCGCCGTCCGGGACAACCCGGAGCATCTGCGGCAGTTGGAGGAGTGGCTGCGTTCCTACCGCCCCGAGGAGCTGTTCGACGGGCACGGCAGGCCCCGCCCGGACGTCCTGGCCTGCGTCCCGGAGGGCACCCGCAGGCTCGGCGCCACCCCGCACGCCAACGGCGGACTGCTGCTGCGCGAACTGCCCCTGCCCGCCCTGGAGACGTACGCCGTCCCCGTCGACAAGCCCGGCCGCACCCTGCACGAACCCACCCGGGTGCTGGGCGAGGTGCTCCGGGACGTCATGGAGGCCACCGCCGAGCGGCGCGACTTCCGCCTGGTCGGCCCCGACGAGACCGCCTCCAACCGCCTCGACGCGGTCTACGCGGCCAGCGGCAAGGCCTGGCAGGCGCAGACCCTCCAGGTCGACGAACACCTCGACCGGCACGGCCGGGTGATGGAGATCCTGTCCGAACACACCTGCCAGGGCTGGCTGGAGGGCTACCTGCTGACCGGCCGGCACGGTCTGTTCTCCTGCTACGAGGCGTTCGTGCACATCGTCGACTCGATGGTGAACCAGCACATCAAGTGGCTGCGTGTCACCCGCCGGTTGCCCTGGCGCGCGCCGATCGCCTCCCTCAACTACCTGCTCACCTCGCACGTGTGGCGCCAGGACCACAACGGCTTCTCCCACCAGGACCCCGGTTTCGTCGACCACATCCTCAACAAGAGCCCGGAGGCGGTACGGGTCTACTTCCCGCCGGACGCCAACACCCTGCTGTCGGTCGCGGACCACGCGCTGCGCAGCCGCGACTACGTCAACGTGATCGTGGCAGGCAAACAGCCCTGCTTCGACTGGCTGTCGATGGAGCAGGCCCGCGTCCACTGCGCCCGCGGCGCCGGCATCTGGGAGTGGGCCGGCACCGAGGACGGGTCCCGCGAGCCCGACGTGGTGCTCGCCTGCGCCGGGGACGTGCCCACCCAGGAGGTGCTGGCGGCGGCCTGGCTGCTGCGCCGTCACCTGCCGGAGCTGGCGGTGCGCGTGGTGAACGTCGTCGACATCGCCCGGCTGCTGCCGAGTGAGGAACACCCGCACGGCATGGCCGACTTCGAGTACGACGGCCTGTTCACCGCCGACCGGCCCGTGGTGTTCGCCTACCACGGCTACCCGTGGCTGATCCACCGGCTCGCCTACCGCCGTACCGGCCACCGGCATCTGCACGTACGGGGATACAAGGAGATCGGCACCACGACCACACCGTTCGACATGGTCGTCCGCAACGACCTCGACCGCTACCGCCTGGTCATGGACGTCATCGACCGCGTCCCGGGGCTCGCGGTGCGGGCGGCGGCCGTACGCCAGCGGATGGTGGACGTGCGCCAGCGCCACCACGACTGGATCCGTGAACACGGCACCGACCTTCCGGAGGTCGCCGACTGGACGTGGGACGGCTGAGTCGACCGGGCCGGGAGCGGCGCCGCCGCTCCCGGCCCCGTCATCGCGGTACGACAGGGCGCACGGGTGGGTGCGGACGGCGCAGAGGCGGGAGCAGGGGGCGGTAATCCCGTGCGCCCTGGTACGGCCTCTCGCCGGGCGCCTACAGTGTCGCCCCACGGCTCTGTGACGGGGATACGGCAGAGCCCAGCCCCACCACGTGGTCACCGGCCATCCCGGCGCGGCGCCGACCGGGCGGGCCCGCGGCCCGCACACCGGCACGCGGCGGCCCTTCGGAGCGGAGGGTGCCCACGACCACCCGCGCGACAGGCACCACCCCCGTGAATCCGCTCGTGCCGCGCAGCCGGGTGTCCCGCGGTACGAGCGCGCGTCGAGAGTCCCTGGAGGCCGCTGTGTCCCGACCGTGCATCGCCCTGATCGCCGACCCCACGTCCACCGAAGGCTGCCGGGAGTACCTGGCACAGGCCGTGGAACTGCTCACCGGCGCCCCGCCGGTCCGGATCGACGCCCGGCACTTCGGGACCGGCGGAACGGGCCGCGGCAGCCTCGACGGAGGCCGCTTACGGCTGCGGGTCCCCGAGGAGGCGACGGACGTCCTTCCCGACGTGGTCGTGCTCTACGAGATCCAGCCCCACCGCCGCCACGAACTCGCCGCGTTCCAGGACCTGCTGGAGGAGCACGAGGTGGTGACCCTCGGCACCGGGCCGGCCGCCTGGCGGACGGCCACCGAGAAGAACCTCACCGTGGAACGCTTCGCCCGTGACGGCGTCGCCCAGATGGAGACCGTCGTCCTGTCCCGGCCGGGCAGGTCCGAGGCGGCGGCCGTGTTCGACCGGCTCGGTGGCGATGTCTGGGCCCGGCCCGTCGTCGGTACCGGCGGCAACGACACCTTCCACATCACCACCGAGGCCCAGTTGGAGAGCGCCGCCGACTTCTACGTCCGGCGCGACTCCGACTGGCTGCTGTCGCGTGACGCGGGGAACATCACCGCCGACGGCATGCGGCACCAGTTCCGGGTGTTCGTCCTCGACGGCCGGATCGTGCACGCCCGCGAGCACCTCCAGCCCGAACCCGACACGCCCTGCAACACCTGCCGGGGCGCCACCCCCGTCCATCTGACTCCACGGGAGCTTCCGCCGCGCCTCGCGGAACTGGCCGTCGCCGCCACCGAGTCGGTCGGGCTGCCCTTCGCGGGCGTCGACCTGGCGGTGGAGAACGGCGGGGTCGTCTTCGAGGTGAACGTCCAGCCCGCCTTCGTGGAAGGCGAGCTGGAGACCGTGGCCGTGCCGTACATCCAGGCCCATCTGGACGCCCTGGCCGTGGCCCGCGGGGAGCGCCGCATCCTGCCGCACCCGGCGCGAGGGGTCCTGGACCGGGGGAGCCAGCTCTCCGCCTGACCGCGCCGGGCCCCCGCCTCACAGCTTCAGCGAGAACCAGGTCGTCTTGCCCTGGTCGGTCGGCCGGACGCCCCAGTCGTTTGCGAGGGTGCGGACGAGGATCAGGCCCCGGCCGGACTCCTCGTCCTCGGCCGCCAGCCGGGGCTGGGGGAGTTGCGGGCTGCGGTCGCTGACCTCGACGGTGAGGTCGGTGACGGTGCGGTGCAGATGCACCCCGAGGGGGCCCTCCGCGTGCTGGACGGCGTTGGTGAGGGTCTCCGACAGCAGCAGCAGGGCGTCGTCGGCGTTCGCCGTACAGTTCCACGAGGTCAGCGCCTTGTGCAGGAACGCACGGCCCTCGGGCACCGAAGCCGCCTCGGCCGGCAGATCGGTGGCGAGGGCCGCGAGCGGCGCGGCCGGCAACTGCGCCAGCAGCAGCGTGACGTCGTCGTTGTGGCTCTCGGCGTCCGGCAGCAGACTCGCGAGCACATGGTCCGCCGCGGCCTCCAGACACGGCGTCCCGTCGAAGAACCGGTCCAGTACGACGGTCAGTTCGCCCACCCGGACCTCGATGTCGCTGCCGGGCGTCTCGATCAGGCCGTCCGTGTAGAGCACCAGGGTGGCCCCGGGCGGTATCTCGCTGCTGGACTGTTCGTAGAGGATGCCGCCCACCCCGAGCGGCGCGTTGACCGGCGAGGGGAGTTCGCGGATCCCGTCCCCCGTCCCGGCGACGAGGACCGGCAGATGGCCGGCCGAGCAGACGGTGACGGTGCCCGCGTCGGGGGCGATGACGAGGTAGCAGCAGGTGACCAGTTGGTCGGGCACGTCCAGGTCGGCCACACAGGTGTCCAGGGCCTGCATGAGCTGACGGGGCTGCATACCGGTCTTGGCCAGCGCGTGGGCCGCCGAGCGCAACTGGCCCATGACCGCGGCCGCTTCCAGACCGCGACCCATCACGTCGCCGATCAGCACGCCGACCCGGTCGGCGCCCAGCGGGATGAGGTCGAACCAGTCGCCGCCGACGCCGGCGCCCTGGGTGGCCGGCCGGTAGCGGCTCGCCGTGGCCAGCCCGGGGAGGGCGGGCGGGGTGCCCATGAGGCTGCGCTGCAAGGTGAGCGCGATGTGCCGCTGCTGCTCGTACAGGGCGGTCAGCTCGGCCTCGGCGCGCTTGCGGTCGCTGATGTCCCGCACGATGGCGCAGGCGCCGACCACCGTGCCGTGGGTGTCCCGGGTGGGCCAGAGGGTGACGTCGACGTCCAGCAGTCCGCCAGTCCTGGTCACCCGCAGCGTCTCGAAGTGCTCGACCTTCTCACCGTGGCGCAGCCGCTCCAGCAGCGCGCTGATCTCGTCCTCCCGCTCGGACGGGGCCAGCAGCGACACGTGCCGGCCGATCGCCTCCTCCGCGGTGTACCCGTACAGCCGTTGGGCGGCCGCGTTCCAGTAGGTGATGTACCCGTCGAGGGTCTTGGCGAGGATCGCGTCCTGGGACGACTCGACGAGCGCGGCGAGTTCGTTGATGCGCGCCTCCGCGGCCTTGCGGTCGCTGACGTCGCGCACCGCGGCGGAGACCAGCAGTCCCTCCTCGGTCTCCAGTGGGCTCAGACTGATCTCGACGGGGAACTCGGTGCCGTCCTTGCGCACCCCGTGCAGTTCGAGCCCGGCCCCCATCGGACGCACCTGCCGGTTGGCCGTGTAGCCCCCGCGGTGCTGTGTGTGCTGGGCCCGGAAGCGCTGCGGGATCAGCAACTCGACGGGGTGGTCGAGCAGTTCCTTGCGGTGGTAGCCGAACAGGGCCTCGGTCTGGGCGTTGACGAGCTTGATGGCCCCGCTGTCGTCGACGATCACCATGGCGTCGGGCGCGGCCTCCAGCAGTCCCCGGAACCGCTCCTCGGCCCCGTCCTCACCTGCCGGGGTGTCGCAGCGGCACCGTTTCTGCCGTGCCGCGCCCGCCGTCCGTGCCGGTTCAGCCTCCACCAGGTCGGCCACGTCCCACCACCCCATCCTGCGCAACGGTTCAGGACATCCCAGCGCTTTCCGGCCGCCCTCGTGCCGGGTTGTCGCTTACTGTCCGTCCGCTGCCCGAACCTGTCCGTAGTCGACGACCGGGTGGGCCGGGGTCACAGGCTCGCCGTGTGGTCCGGGACGTAGGTCTGCAGATCGCGCGGCGGCCGCGTGTAACCGGTCGACGGCGGCCGCGGCGGGAGCTCCAGGACCGGCGGCGGAACGTCGCGGTACGGCAGGGTGCTCAGCAGATGGGCGATGGTGTTCAGGCGGGCCCGGCGCTTGTCGTCGCTCTCGACGACGTACCAGGGCGCCTCCCGGACGTCGGTGTGCACCAGCATCTCGTCCTTGGCCCGGGAGTACGCCTCCCAGCGGCTGATCGACTCCAGGTCCATCGGGGAGAGCTTCCAGCGCCGCAGCGGGTCCTCCAGCCGGCGCCGGAAACGCTCCTGCTGTTCGGTGTCGCTCACCGAGAACCAGTACTTGCGCAGCAGGATCCCGTCCTCGACGAGCATCCGCTCGAAGATCGGGCACTGGCGCAGGAAGAGCTGGTGCTCCTCCTTGGTGCAGAACCCCATCACCTGCTCGACACCGGCTCGGTTGTACCAGGACCGGTCGAACAGCACGATCTCGCCGGCGGCCGGCAGGTGCTCCACGTACCGCTGGAAGTACCACTGGGTGCGCTCGCGCTCGGTCGGCTTCGGCAGCGCGGCGATCCGGGCGCCGCGGGGGTTGAGGTGCTCCGAGATCCGCTTGATGGTGCCGCCCTTGCCTGCCGCGTCCCGCCCCTCGAAGACGACGACCAGCCGGGCGCCCTCCGCCCGCACCCACTCCTGGAGTCTCACCAACTCCGTCTGGAGCCGCAGCAGTTCCCGCTCGTACGTCTTGCGCGGCAGCTTCGCCGCTTCGTTGTCGGCCATACCGCGACTTCCCCTCGACGAGCTGCGCGCCATTCGGCCGACCGGCACCCTGACGCCTCACCGCCGGACGGCCCCGGGGCGTCCCGCCCCGGTGCGCCGGACGCTCGAAGTCTAGGGAACACCCGTAGAAGATCCGCGCCGCCGGACGACACGCACGGCGCGGCGCACACGGACGGTCGCGACCCGCGTGACGGTCGTGACCCGAGCGGACGCCCGTGCCCCGCGGGGGCCGACGTGACCAGCGCGGTCGGATCGCGGTGCGCAGGCCTGGCTGCCGCGCCCACGGACGGCGGCGCGGCGCCCTGCGGCTCGTGCCTTGTGCCTCTCAGCACGGTGCCGAAGCCCGGAGGATCCGGTCCGGCCCGGCGCCGGACCGGTCGTAGCTGCTCCCGTACGTATCCCCGCCCCGCGCGCCTCCCGCACCGGCGCATCAGGGCCGGTCCCGGCGACGGTCCTGGCACCGTGGCGGACCGGATCACTGGGCGGCGGGCGGCCGCGGCGGAACGCTGACCGAGGTCGTCCTCGACGACGGGCACGTGGCGACGACCCCGGCGCGGTACGGGCCGAGGCGGCCGGACTGCGCCGTCCGGCGGACGCGGGAGTGGTCCGCGTCACGGCCGTGCACGGCCATGCCGGCCAGTGGCTGGTTACAGACCCGGTCTTGGCCGGACGGCCGAGCGCGCGCGGCGGCGGCCCGGTTCGGCCGAGGCCCGGCCGTGCTGCACGCGGCCGGAGCGCCCGCTCTTTTCGGTGCCGCGCCGCCCGGGGGCCCCGAAGACACGTACATCGGGCTCGCCCCGACGCGCGACGTCACCGGCGCCGACCGGCCGCGGTGGTACGCCGGGCACCGGGTGCTGCCCTGTCTGCGGGCGGCGGTCGACGACGGGACCCCGGACCGGGCCGACGCGGGCGCGATCGAGCGGGTCTGCGCCTGGCTGCCCGACCTCGCGGAGCCCGCCGAGCAGCCCACCAGTCCGCACGGCGACCTGTGGAACGGCGACGTGCTGGGGGGGCGCCGCACGGCGACCACCGGGGGACCGGTCTGGCGCCGCTGGACCTGTTCGGATTGCCCGCACCCGGAGGCGGTGCTGGGTGCTGCCCAGGAGACCGCGTCTGCCCTGCGTGCCCAGCAGGCCGGGAGACCCCGGAGAGGGTTTCCCGGCCTGCCCGGCGCAGATGTCGGAGGTCAGTGCCCGCCCAGTCCGCCGCCGCCGAAGGACCCGCTGGTGCCCCTGCTCCAGCGGGGGCGTGTCGTGGACGCGCTGGGACGGGTGCCGAGGTTGCCGAAGCCGTGCAGATCGTGCGGCAGTACCCGGCCTGTGCCCTGGGGCATCTCGTCGGGTTCTCGGTTCTCCTGGACCTCGCGCACCGCGCCGCCCGGCGGCAGGTGCGGCTGTTCCTCGGGGCGCGGCGGAGGCGACTCGCGCCGTCGCACGATGTAGCCCATCCAGAACCCGCCCAGCAGCATGGCCACGACCACCACACCCGCCAGGAACGGTCCGAGGGTGAGCCACCCGCTTTGTTCCGCTATCTGCATGGTTGCGGTATCCATCATGTAGTCCGAATACCCCATGAAGACGGGGCGAATCACGCATTTCGGAACAGCCTCCGGGGTGCCGTGTTTGACGGCGACCGCGGCGGCTACCCGCAGGGGGTGACCTCGACGACATCCCAGCAGGAGCTGTTCCGCTTCCTGGAGGACCGGTTCGCGTGTGCGCAGGCGTGCGCGGAGTGCGCCCGGGCCTGTGCCCTGAGCGCGAGTCTGGTCGATCCGGGCGGAAGCGTGGAGCGGGAACTCGTACGACGTAAGGGGATCATGTGCGCGGAAGTGTGTGACGCCACCTGCCGCCTGCTGGCCGAGCAGAACGGCGACGTGGACGAGCCCGGCATCCGGATCCAGCTGGAGTGGTGCCGGACCGTGTGCCTGGAGTGCGCGCATCTGTTCGACGAGCAGCCGGGAGCGGAGGGAGCCGCGGCGGCCTGCCGCGCGTGCGCCCGGGCCTGCACGGATTTCATGGCCACGCTGACGTGAGCTTCGTGGCCGTGTCGACGTGAGTTCCGTGGCCCCGCCGACGTTGAGCCCGAGGGTGCCGACGTGAGCTCGAGGGCCGCGCCGGCCTGAGCCCCTGTCCCGCGTCCCGCGCGCGGCCACGCGTGCCGTGAGCACGGTTCCCAATTTCTGCAACACGTTCTACGGTGTGCGCCGTCAGGACCGGTCACAGGGACCCTGGAGGCGCCGTGCACCTCGATCACACGCCCGAGCAGCAGCGGCTGCGTACCGAACTGCGTGCCTACTTCGCCGGACTGGTGCCGGACGACGCCTCCACCCGGCACACCGACCCGGCCGCCCAGAAGCGGTTCTACCGCGAGACCGTCCGGCGGCTCGGCGCGGACGGCTGGCTCGGAGTGGGCTGGCCGAAGGAGTACGGCGGGCGCGGCCTGACGGCGATGGAGCAGTTCATCTTCTTCGACGAGGCGGCCCAGGCCGGCGTGCCGCTGCCGCTGATGGCCCTCAACACCGTCGGCCCGACGATCATGCAGTTCGGCACCGAGGAGCAGAAGTCCTACTTCCTGCCGCGCGTCCTGTCCGGCGAGATCGACTTCGCCATCGGCTACAGCGAGCCCGACGCGGGCACGGACCTGGCCGCCCTGCGCACGCGCGCGGTGCGCGACGGCGAGGAGTACGTCGTCGACGGCCAGAAGATCTGGACCACCAACGGCGACACCGCCGACTGGGTCTGGCTCGCCGTGCGCACCGACCCCGGCGCCCCGCCCCACAAGGGCATCACGATGCTGCTGGTGCCGACCACCGACCCCGGCTACTCCTGCACCCTCATCAACACCCTCGCCGGACACGACACGACGGCGAGCTACTACGAGAACGTCCGCGTCCCCGTCTCCCGCCGCGTCGGCGCCGAGAACCAGGGCTGGCGGCTGATCACCAACCAGCTCAACCACGAGCGCGTGACCCTCGCCGCGCACGGCACCATGGCCGTCCGCGCCCTGCACGACGTCCAGCGCTGGGCCACGGAGACCAAGCTCGCCGACGGCCGCCGGGTCGTCGACCTGCCGTGGGTGCGCCGTCTGCTCGCACGGACCCACGTCCGGCTGGACGCCCTCAAGCTCCTGAACTGGCAGATGGTGACCGCCGTCCAGAACGGCACCCTCACCCCGCAGGACGCCTCCGCCGTCAAGGTCTACGGTTCCGAGGCCCGCCGGGACGCCTACGCCTGGCTCCTGGAGATCGTGGCGGCCCCGGGCGCGCTCCAGGACGGCTCGGCGGGCGCGGTCCTGCACGGCGAACTGGAACGCGGCTACCGCTCGGCGGTGATCTTCACCTTCGGCGGCGGCAACAACGAGATCCAGCGGGAGATCATCTCGTGGATAGGGCTGGGTATGCCCCGGGTACGGCGTTAGCCTGCGGGCATGGAGTCCCGATCCACACCCGACCCCGGGCTGTTCGGCCCGGGATCCGTGACCTGGCAGCTGCACGGCGACCCCATGATGTGGGTCGCCGGGATCCGCGCCCTGTACCTCCAGGCGCTGCATCCGCGCGCGGTGCGCGGGGTCATGCAGAACTCCGACTTTTACCGGGACGCATGGGGCCGGCTGATGCGCACCGCGAACTTCGTCGGCACGACGACGTACGGCACCACCGAGGCCGCCGAGCGGGCGGGCGCCCGGGTCCGGAAGATCCACACCATGCTGTCGGCGACCGACCCGGAGACCGGGGAGCGCTACGGAGTCGACGAACCCGAGCTGCTGCTGTGGGTGCACTGCGCCGAGGTCGACTCCTATCTGCACGTCCTGCGGCGCTCCGGCTACCCGCTCACCGACGCCCAGGCCGACCGCTATCTGGCCGAACACCGCGTCGGCGCGCGCCTGGTGGGCCTCGACCCGGACGCCGTCCCCGCGAATCGGGCCGAGATGGCGGCCTACTTCGAGAAGACGCGCCCCCGACTCGCCGCCGGGCCCGAGGCGCACGCGGTGGACGACTTCCTGCTCCGCCCGCCGACGCACCCTCTCCTCGTCCCGGCGCGCGAGGTGCTGTGGCGGCGCGTGGCGCAGCTGGCGTACGCCGCTCTGCCGCCGTACGCCCACACGTTGTACGGCAGACCGGCCCCGGCGGCCGACACGGTCACCCGCCGGCTGCGTGCCACCGGCACCCTGTTGCGCTGCGTTCCCGCACGTCTGCGCTGGCAACTCCCGCCCAAACACATCCTGCGCGCGATGGCACGGCTCGGCCCCGACGCTCGCCCCGCACCGTACAAAGCCGGGCGATAGGTCGCCATACTGGACGAGCCAGGGGAGGGCGGGGCGAACGGGGGCGACCGTACGACATGGCGGAGAGCAGGCTGATCCAGGGCCGGTACCGGCTGCTCGACCTGATCGGGCGCGGTGGCATGGGCGAGGTGTGGCGGGCGCGCGACGAGTCCCTGGGCAGGCAGGTCGCCGTGAAGTGCCTCAAGCCGATCGGGCCGTCGCACGACCAGTCCTTCACCCGGGTGCTGCGGGAGCGGTTCCGGCGCGAGGCCCGGGTGGCCGCGGGCCTCCAGCACCGCGGGGTGACCGTGGTCCACGACTTCGGCGAGTTCGACGGTGTCCTGTTCCTGGTCATGGAGCTGCTGGAGGGCCGCAACCTCTGTCAGCTGCTGGAGGACAACAAGAATCACCCGCTGCCCGTCGCGGACGTGGTCGAGATCGCCGACCAGGTCGCCGCCGCGCTCGCCTACACGCACCGGCAGGGCATCGTGCACCGCGACCTGAAGCCCGCCAACATCGTCCGGCTCACCGACGGGACGGCGAAGATCTGCGACTTCGGCATAGCGCGTCTGGGCCACGACATCGGCTTCACCTCCCGGCTGACCGGCACCGGCATCGCGATGGGCACCCCGCACTACATGTCGCCGGAGCAGATCGGCGGTACCGAGGTCGACCAGCGCAGCGACCTGTACTCGCTCGGCTGCGTGCTGTACGAGATCGCCACCGGGGCTCCGCCGTTCGACCTCGACGACGCCTGGGCGGTCCTGATCGGCCACCGGGACACCCCGCCCCGGCCGCCGCGCAGCCACCGCGCCGAACTGCCCGAGTACTTCGAGCGGATCATCCTGGACCTGCTCGCCAAGCAGCCCGAGCAACGACCGTACGACGCCCGCGAGCTGGGCCGCCGGATCAGCGCGGGCCGCACCACACCGACGTACGTGCCGACCGTGGTGACCTCCCGGCCCGCACCGCGGCCGTCCGAGCCGGCCGCCCGCGAGCCACGCCTGCCGTCCTGGACCCGGGGCATGACCACCGGTCACAAGGCGGCCGACGCCGGGCCGCGCGCCACGCCCCCGGACGCCGGAGCCGCGCTCACCGGCGAGTGGATCGCGCGCCCGGCCACCGGCGGGCCCGCGCGGCCCCGGCCGGACGCGCCGCCCGCCCCCGGCCCGGGAACACTCACCGCGCTCGCCGGACGGCACAACGCCGGGCTCAGCCTGGGCCGCCTCGGCCGCTGGAGCGAGGCCGGCGAGGTGCACCGCGCGGTCGCCGCCGAACGCGAACACCTCCTCGGCCCCGACCACCCCGACACGCTCGCCAGCCGCTACGAGGTCGCCTTCACCCTCAGCCGCACCGGGCGCGCCGCCGACGCGCTGCGCGCGTACAAGCAGGTCGCCGCGGCCCGTACCCAGGCGCTCGGCGCCGACCACCCCGACTCGCTCGCCGTCCGCCAGGAGATGGCCTACGTGCTGGGACAGCTGGGCCGCCACTTCGACGCGCACCAGGTCTACAGCGCGGTGCTCGCCGCCCGGGAGCACACCATGGGCCCCGACCACCCCGACACCCTGCGCTGCCGCCACAACCTCGCCTTCAACCTCAGCAGGCTCGGGCGCCTGGAGGACTCGTACCGCATGGCCTGCGAGGTGGCCGTCGCCCGCGGCCGGGTGCTCGGCGCCGAGCACCCGGACACCCTGGTGACCCGTTACGAGGTCGCCTACGCGCTCGGTCAGCTGGGCCGCTGGCCGGAGGCGCTCCAGACGTACCGCGAGGTCGCCGAGGCCCGCGCCCGGGCCCTCGGCCCGGACCACCCCGACACCCTCGCCGCCCGCCATGAGACCGGCATCAGCCTCGGCCGCCTGGGCCGCAGCGCGGAGGCGCTCACCCTCTACCGCGACCTCGTCGACGACCGCACCCGCGTCCACGGCCCGAGCCACCCCGAGGCGCTGCGCGCCCGGCACGGACTCGGCGTCAACCTCGGCCGCCTCGGCCGCTGGGAGGAGGCCCTCGCCGAGTCCCGTGACGTGTGCGCGATCCGCGAGCGGGTGCTGGGCGCGGACCATCCGGACACCCTGGTCAGCCGGCGTGAGGTCGCCGTCGGTCTGGGCTGGCTCGGCCGCTGGCCGGACGCGCTGGCCGAGTACCGGAGGGTGGCGTCGGCCCGTGAGCGGGTGCTGGGCGCCGACCACCCCGACACCCTGGCCAGCCGCAACGACGAGGCCCACTGCCTGGAACAACTCGGCCGCGGCGCGGAGGCGGTCGAGCTGTACCGCAGGGTGGCGGTGCTGCGGCAGCAGCGGACGTCGGGCGGCCGCTGACCCCGGCGTCCGCCCTCTGGCCGACCTAGATCACTTCGTGTTACCAAGGACCATGCCTGCTCATGAGGGACACCGCGGTTACGACGCCGTCATCGTCGGCGGAGGGCACAACGGCCTGGTCGCCGCCGCCTATCTGGCCCGTGCCGGACGCTCCGTGCTGGTGCTGGAGCGGCTGGCGCGCACTGGCGGCGCCGCCGTCTCCACCCGACCGTTCGCCGGCGTCGACGCACGGCTGTCGCGCTACTCCTACCTGGTCAGCCTGTTGCCGAAGAAGATCGTGCGCGATCTGGGCCTGGACTTCCGGGTACGCGGGCGGACGATCTCCTCGTACACGCCCGTGGAACGCGACGGACGGCCCACCGGCCTGCTCGTCGCCAGTGGCGAACGGCGCAACCGGGAGGCCTTCGCGCGACTCACCGGCGGCCCGGGCGAGTACGAGGCGTGGCAGCGCTTCTACGCCATGACGGGCCGGGTCGCCGAACGCGTGTTCCCGACCCTGACCGAACCGCTGCCGACCCGCGAGGAACTGCGCCGCCGGGTCGACGACGAGGACGCCTGGCGGATGCTGTTCGAGGAGCCCCTGGGAGTCGCCGTCGAGGAGAACTTCGCCGACGACCTGGTCCGCGGTGTCGTCCTCACCGACGGGCTGATCGGCACCTTCGCCGACGCCCACGATCCCTCGCTGAAGCAGAACCGCTGCTTCCTGTACCACGTGATCGGTGGCGGCACCGGCGCCTGGGACGTCCCCGTCGGCGGCATGGGCGCCCTGACCGACGCCCTGGCCGCCGCGGCGCGCCAGGCCGGTGCCGTCCTCGCGACCGGGCACGAGGCGCTGCGGATCGACACGGACGGGCGCACCGCCGAGGTCATCTACCGCACGGCCGACGGAGAGGGTGTCGCCGAGGCCCGGCACGTCCTGGTCAACGCCTCCCCGCAGCACCTGGCCGCCCTCACCGGCGACACCCCGCCCGCTCCGGCGGAGGGCGCACAGCTCAAGGTGAACATGCTGCTCAAGCGGCTGCCGAGGCTGCGCGACAGCTCCGTCGACCCGCGCGAGGCGTTCGCCGGGACCTTCCACATCGCCGAGGGTTACGAACAACTGGGCGCCGCGCACGCCCAGGCGGCCGCGGGTGACCTGCCGACCGCGCCGCCCTCCGAGATCTACTGCCACTCCCTCACCGACCCGACGATCCTCGGCCCGGACCTGGTCCGGCAGGGCTACCAGACCCTCACCCTCTTCGGTCTGCACACCCCGGCCCGCCTGTTCGCCCGCGACAACGACGCCGTCCGCGCGGAGCTGCTGAAGTCGACGCTGGCCCAGCTCGACGCCCACCTCGGCGAACCCCTCGCCGACTGTCTCGCCACCGACGCCGACGGCCGCCCGTGCCTGGAGGCGAAGACCCCGCTGGACCTGGAGCGCGACCTGCGGCTGCCCGGCGGCAACATCTTCCACCGCGACCTGTCCTGGCCGTACGTCCAGGAGGGCACCGGCCGCTGGGGTGTGGAGACCCGGCATGCCAACGTGCTGCTCTGCGGGGCCGGCGCGGTGCGCGGCGGCGGGGTCAGCGGGGTGCCGGGACACAACGCGGCGATGGCCGTGCTGGAGGAGGGCGAGGACTGACCGTCGACGGGACGCGGGCCGGCCGCGGCGGAGGACGTGCGGCTGATCGGGTCCTGGCGTCCGCGCGCCTACGATCGGCCGATGGACATGACAGCCGTACGACTGGAGGCGCCCGCCACGCCCACGGCGCCGGCCCTGCGCCTGCGCCCGTGGGACCGGTCCGACGCTCCCGGCCTGGTCGAGGTGTACCGCGACCAGGCGCTGCGCCGCTGGACCAGCGGGGCGGTGGACGACGAGGAGGGCGCGGCGCGCTGGGTCCGGGCGCAGGAACGGGGGTGGGCGGCGGGTGACCGGTTCGCGTTCGCTGTCCTGGAGGCGGGGACGGACGGCGCCGACGGACGGCCGTCGGGACACGTGGTCCTGAAGCGGCCCGTCGCCGGCGCCCCGTGCGCCGAGGTCGGCTACTGGACGGCGGCGCACGCCCGGGGCCGGTCGGTGGCCCCGCGGGCCCTGGGCGCACTCGCGCACTGGGCGTTCACCGCCTTCGCCGGCGACGGGCTGACCCGGCTCGACCTCCTGCACCGGCAGGACAACGCCGCATCCTGCCGCGTCGCGGTGAAGGCCGGGTTCGCCTTCGCCGCTGCGCAGCCCGCGGCTCCGCCGGCCTTCCCCGTCGAAGGCCATCTGCACACCCTGGTCCGCGCGGACCCGCGGCCAGAAATCTGACGGAGCATCAGAAAAGGTCTTCCGTCGGCGGGACGGCTGCGGCATCCTGCGCCCATGCAGACGGAGCTGAGCAGGAAACTGGGCGTCGAGCACGCCGTCTTCGGCTTCACGCCGTTCCCCGCCGTCGCCGCGGCCATCAGCCGGGCCGGCGGCTTCGGCGTGCTCGGCGCGGTCCGCTACACCGACCCGGACGACCTCAAGCGCGACCTCGACTGGATCGAGGCCCATCTCGACGGCAGGCCCTACGGCCTCGATGTCGTCATGCCCGCGAAGAAGGTCGAGGGCGTGACGGAGGCCGACGTCGAGGCGATGATCCCCGAGGGGCACCGGCGGTTCGTCACCGACACCCTCGCCAAGTACGGGGTGCCCGAGCTCGCGGAGGGCGAGGCGTCCGGCTGGCGCATCACCGGCTGGATGGAGCAGGTCGCCCGCACCCAGCTCGACGTCGCCTTCGAGCACCCCATCCGGCTGCTCGCCAACGCCCTCGGCTCGCCGCCCGCGGACGTCGTGGCGCGTGCCCACGACCGGGGCGTGCTCGTGGCCGCGCTGGCCGGCAGTGCCCGGCACGCCCGCAAGCACCAGGACGCCGGCATCGACATCGTCGTCGCCCAGGGCTACGAGGGCGGCGGTCACACCGGGGAGATCGCCTCCATGGTGCTGACCCCCGAGGTCGTCGAGGCCGTCGACCCGCTGCCGGTCCTCGCCGCCGGCGGCATCGGCAGCGGCCGGCAGATCGCCGCCGCCCTCGCGCTCGGCGCCCAGGGCGTGTGGCTGGGCTCGCTGTGGCTCACCACCACCGAGGCCGACCTCTCCTCGCCCGCCCTGACCCGCAAACTGCTCGCCGCAGGCTCCGGCGACACCGTCCGCTCCCGGGCCCTGACCGGGAAGCCCGCGCGCCAGCTCCGCACCGAGTGGACCGACGCCTGGGATGCCCCGGACGGGCCCGGCACCCTCCCCATGCCCCTCCAGGGCCTGCTGGTCGCCGACGCCGTCTCCCGCATCCAGAAGTACGAGATCGACCCCCTGCTCGGTACACCCGTCGGCCAGATCGTCGGCCGTATGAACAGCGAACGCCCGGTCCAGGCCGTCTTCGACGACCTCACCCGCGGCTTCGAGCAGGCCGTCGACCGCATCAACCGCATCGCCGGAAGGAGCGGACAGTCGTGAGCACACCCCCCGCCGGATTCTGGGCCCAGGCCGCCGCCGAACCCGACCGCACGGTCCTCGTCGCCCCCGACGGCGAGCAGTGGACCGCCGGACGCCTGCACGCGGCCGCCAACCGCCTGGTGCACGGACTGCGCGCGGCCGGACTCGGACCCGGCGACTCCTTCGCGGTCGTCCTGCCCAATTCGGCCGAGTTCCTCACCGCCTACCTGGCCGCCACCCAGGCCGGGTTCTACCTCGTCCCCGTCAACCACCACTTCGTCGCCCCCGAGATCGCCTGGATCGTCGCCGACTCCGGCGCCAAGGTGCTGATCGCCCATGAACGGTTCGCGGACACCGCCCGCCGGGCCGCCGACGAGGCCGGACTGCCGGCCGGCCGCCGGTACGCCGTCGGCACGGTCGAGGGCTTCCGCCCGTACGGCGAACTCCTCGCGGGGCAACCGGAGTCGGCGCCCGCCGACCGCACCCTCGGGTGGGTCATGAACTACACCTCGGGCACCACAGGACGGCCCCGGGGCATCCGCCGCCCGCTGCCGGACAAGCTCCCCGAGGAGTCCTACCTCGGCGGCTTCCTCGGCATCTTCGGCATCAGGCCCCACGACGACAACGTCCACCTCGTCTGTTCGCCGCTCTACCACACGGCCGTCCTCCAGTTCGCGGGCGCCTCCCTGCACATCGGCCACCGCCTGGTGCTGATGGACCGGTGGACGCCCGAGGACATGCTCCGGATCGTCGACGCCCACCGGTGCACCCACACGCACATGGTCCCGACCCAGTTCCACCGGCTGCTCGCGCTGCCCGAGGACATCAGGCGGTCCTACGACGTCTCCACCATGCGGCACGCCATCCACGGCGCCGCGCCCTGCCCCGACCACGTCAAACGCGCCATGATCGACTGGTGGGGCCACTGCGTGGAGGAGTACTACGCGGCCAGCGAGGGCGGCGGCGCCTTCGCCACCGCCGAGGACTGGCTGAAGAAGCCCGGCACCGTCGGCAAGGCGTGGCCCATCAGCGAACTGGCGATCTTCGACGACGACGGCAACCGGCTCCCGCCCGGTGAACTCGGCACCGTCTACCTGAAGATGAACACCGGCGGCTTCTCGTATCACAAGGACGAGGCCAAGACGCGCAAGAACCGCATCGGTGACTTCTTCACCGTCGGTGACCTGGGCCTGCTCGACGAGGACGGCTACCTCTTCCTGCGCGACCGCAAGATCGACATGATCATCTCCGGTGGGGTCAACATCTACCCGGCCGAGATCGAGTCCGCGCTGCTCGCCCACCCCGCCGTCGCCGACGCCGCCGCCTTCGGCATCCCGCACGACGACTGGGGCGAGGAGGTCAAGGCGGTCGTCGAACCGGCCCCCGGACACGAACCCGGCCCGGACCTCGCCGCCGCGATCCTCGGCCACTGCGCCGGACGGCTCGCCGGCTACAAACGACCGAGGACGGTCGACTTCGTCACGGAGATGCCCCGCGACCCCAACGGCAAGCTCTACAAACGACGGCTGCGCGATCCTTACTGGGAGGGCCGGACCCGGGCGGTGTGACGAGCCGCTTGACCTCCTTCTTCCGCGCACGCAGGATCAGGTCCCATGACGTCTGGACACGGGAGCACGGTCGACGGGGTGCTGCGGCGCAGCGCCCGTCGCACCCCGGCGCGCGTCGCGGTGAACTACCGCGACCGCGCCTGGACCTACGACGAACTCGACACGGCCGTCTCCCGCGCGGCGAGCGTCCTGCTCGACGAGGGACTCGCCCCCGGCGACCGGGTCGGCGCCTACGGCCACAACTCCGACGCCTACCTGATCGCCTTCCTCGCCTGCGCCCGCGCGGGTCTGGTGCACGTGCCGGTCAACCAGAACCTGACCGGCGACGACCTCGCGTACCTCGTCGCTCAGTCGGGCAGCGCGCTGGTCCTGACGGACCCGGACCTGGCCGGGCGGCTGCCCGCCGGAGTCCGTACGCTCGCGCTGCGCGACAGCGACGACTCCCTGCTGGCACGGCAGGCGGCGGCACCGGCCTACGACGGCCCGGAGCCGCGGGCCGAGGACCTGGTCCAGCTGCTCTACACCTCGGGCACGACGGCCCTGCCCAAGGGCGCGATGATGACCCACCGCGCCCTGGTCCACGAGTACCTGAGCGCGATCACGGCCCTCGACCTGAGCGCGGGCGACCGCCCGGTGCACTCCCTCCCGCTCTACCACTCGGCGCAGCTGCACGTCTTCCTGCTGCCCTACCTGGCGGTCGGCGCGACGAACGTCATCGTCGACGCGCCGGACGGCGACACGCTGTTCGACCTGATCGAGGCGGGGAGCGTGGACAGCCTGTTCGCGCCGCCGACGGTGTGGATCGGCCTGGCCGACCGCCCCGACTTCACCACCCGCGACCTCGGCGGCCTGCGCAAGGCCTACTACGGGGCGTCGGTCATGCCGGTCCCGGTCCTGGAACGGCTGCGCGAGCGCCTGCCGAAGCTGGACTTCTACAACTGCTTCGGCCAGAGCGAGATCGGCCCGCTGGCCACGGTCCTCGCCCCCGGCGAGCACAAGGGCCGGATGGACTCCTGCGGCCGTACGGTCCTCTTCGTGGACGCCAGGGTCGTCGACGAGGACGGCAAGGACGTCCCCGACGGCACCCCCGGTGAGATCGTCTACCGCTCACCGCAGTTGTGCGAGGGCTACTGGGACAAGCCCGAGGAGACGGCCGACGCCTTCCGCGACGGCTGGTTCCACTCCGGCGACCTCGCGGTGCGCGACGCCCACGGCTACTTCACCATCGTCGACCGGGTCAAGGACGTCATCAACTCCGGTGGCGTGCTGGTCGCCTCCCGCCAGGTCGAGGACGCGCTGTACACCCACGAGCAGGTCGCCGAGGTCGCTGTCGTCGGCCTGCCCGACGAGCGCTGGATCGAGGCGGTCACCGCGGTCGTCGTCCCGCGCGGCGAGGTCACCGAGGCCGAACTCATCGCCCACGCCCGCGACAAGCTCGCCTCCTTCAAAGCGCCGAAGCGGGTGCTGTTCGTGGAGGGACTGCCGCGCAACGCCAGCGGGAAGATCCTCAAGCGGGAGCTGCGGGAGCGCTTCGACGGCCACGTGTGAGCGGGCCCGCCCGTCCCGGCGGCCCCCGTGCGCGCCGCCGCCGGCCTCGGCGCGGCGGCCGGTGCCGTCAGCGGTCCTGGACCACCGCCACCTCCCGCGCCCACCGGTAGTCGGCCTTGCCGCTCGGTGAGCGCCGGATGGTGTCGGCGATCACCAGCTGGCGCGGGATCTTGTACCCGGCGAGGTGGGTGCGGCAGTGGGCCTGGATGTCCTCCAGGGACGGCCGCACCGCGCCCGTGCGCAGCTCCACCACGGCCGCCACGTGGTTGCCCCAGCGGACGTCCGGCACCCCGGCCACCAGCGCGTCGTACACGTCCGGATGGGACTTGAGCGCCTGCTCGACCTCCTCCGGATACACCTTCTCGCCACCGGTGTTGATGCACTGCGAGCCGCGGCCGAGGACGGTGACCACGCCCTCCTCGTCGACGGTCGCCATGTCGCCGAGCAGCACCCACCGCTCGCCGTCCTTCTCGAAGAACGTCTCGGCGGTCTTCCGCGGGTCGTTGTAGTAGCCCAGCGGCACGTGTCCGCACTGCGCGACCCGGCCGGTCTCACCGACGGCGATGGACTCGTACGTCGCCGGATCGACGACCCGGGTACGGGAGTTGACCCGGATGCGGAAGCCGCGTTCGGGGCCGGAGTCCGCGGTCGCGGTGCCGTTGAAGCCGGACTCGGAGGAGCCGAAGTTGTTCAGGAGCATCACGTTCGGGACGAGGGCGAGGAACTGCCGGCGCACGGTCTCCGACATGATCGCGCCCGAGGACGACACGCTGAACATCGAGGAGCAGTCCGTGCCCTTCATGGGGCCGCTCAGCGCGTCGATGAGCGGGCGCAGCATGGCGTCACCGACCAGCGACATGCTGGTGACCCGCTCCGTCTCGACCGTGCGCAGCACTTCCTCGGGCACGAACTTGCGGTGCAGCACGATGCGCTGACCGAAGTTGAAGCCGATGAACGCCGTGAGGGTGGAGGTGCCGTGCATGAGCGGGGGAGTGGGGAAGAAGGTGATGCCCGAGCCGCCGGCCGCGACGCGCTCGGCGAGCTCCTGCGGCTTGTGCACCGGCTCGCCCGTCGGCGCCCCGCCGCCGAGCCCGGAGAAGAACAGATCCTCCTGACGCCACATCACCCCCTTGGGCATGCCGGTGGTCCCGCCGGTGTAGATGATGAACTGGTCGTCGCCCGAGCGCGCCGGGAAGCCGCGCCCGGGCGACCCCGAAGCCTCCGCCTCCGCGAACGGCACCGCGTTCACAGCGGCTTGGGACGTCTCGGCTCCCGGTTCTCCCACCCGCAGCAGGTGCCGCAGCTTCGGGGCCCGGGGCAGCGCCGCCGCCACCCGGTCCGTGAACTCCGCGTCGAAGACCAGCGCCACCAGATCGGCGTCCCGGTACAGGTAGGTCAACTCCTCCTCCACGTACCGGTAGTTGACGTTCACCGGGACGATCCGCGCCTTCAGGCACGCCAGCACGGTCTGGAGGTACTCGACGCCGTTGTACAGGTGCAGCCCGAGGTGCTCGCCCGGTCGTATCCCGGCGGCGACGAGGTGGTGCGCGACGCGGTTGGCCGCCGCGTCCAGCTCCGCGTACGTCAGACGGCGCCGCGCGCCCGTGCCGGGGTGGTCGACGTACACCAGCGCCTCGCGGTCCGGCACCACGTCGACGACCGACTCGAACAGGTCGGCAAGGTTGTACTCCACCGTTCCTCCTGACCCCGGGCGTGCCTGGCATCCGACGGTTCGCCGGTCATCAGAGCAAAGGGCACGACAACTGTGAAGGGTCCGCGCGAATAAATCTGACTGACTGTCAGAAAACCCTTGAAGTGCCTCCCCGCCTACTGCAACCTGTTCTCGTTCTTCGAGAGGGGAGAGGGCGATGGGTGGAACCGAACACCTCACCGTGCGGCGCGAAGGCGCCACGCTGGTGCTCACGCTCGACCGGCCGGAAGCCAGGAACGCGCTCTCGCTGGGGATGCTCGTCGGCCTCTACGACGGCTGGACCGAGGCCGACGCGGACGACAGCGTCCGCTCGGTCGTGCTCACCGGCGCGGGCGGCGCCTTCTGCGCCGGCATGGACCTGAAGGCCCTGGCCGGTCAGGGCATGGACGGCGAGCGCCACCGCGACCGGCTGCGGGCCGACCCCGATCTGCACTGGAAGGCGATGCTGCGCCACCACCGCCCGCGCAAGCCGGTGATCGCCGCCGTCGAGGGGTACTGCGTCGCGGGCGGCACGGAGATCCTCCAGGGCACCGACATCAGGGTGGCCGGCGAGTCCGCGACCTTCGGACTCTTCGAGGTCAGAAGAGGCCTGTTCCCCATCGGCGGCTCCACGGTCCGGCTGCAACGCCAGATCCCGCGCACCCACGCCCTGGAGATGCTCCTCACCGGCCGCCCCTACAGCGCCCGGGAGGCGGCCGGCATCGGCCTGATCGGCCACGTCGTCCCCGACGGCACGGCGCTGACCAAGGCCCTGGAGATCGCCGAACTCGTCAACTCCTGCGCCCCGCTCGCCGTCGAAGCCGTCAAGGCGTCGGTGTACGAGACCGCCGAGCTGACCGAGACCGACGGGCTCGCGGCCGAACTCAAGCGCGGCTGGCCGGTCTTCGACACCGCCGACGCCAAGGAAGGCGCCCGCGCCTTCGCGGAGAAGCGGCCGCCCGTCTACAAGCGGGCCTGACCCGCGCCCGACCCGCCGAGGAGAGAGAGCCGCCATGCCCGAAGTCCTCAAAGCCCCGCTCGTCGTCGAGTTCCCCTTCACCCGCTCCCTCGGCCCGGTGCAGAGCGCCTTCCTGACCGGACTGCGCGAACGCGTCGTCCTCGGGGTGCGCGCCGGCGACGGCCGCGTCCTCGTCCCGCCCGTCGAGTATGACCCGGTCACCGCCGACGAGATCCGCGACCTCGTCGAGGTCGCCGCCACCGGCACGGTCACCACCTGGGCCTGGAACCACGCCCCCCGCCGCGGCCAGCCCCTCGACACCCCCTTCGCCTGGGTCCTGGTCCGCCTGGACGGCGCCGACACCGCCCTCCTGCACGCCCTCGACGCCCCCGGCCCCGACCGCGTGCACACCGGTCTGCGCGTGCGGATCCGCTGGGCCGAGCGGCGCACCGGCGCCATCACCGACATCGCCTGCTTCGAACCGTACGACGGCGAGCCGGGCCGGCCGACCGGCAGCGCCGGGACGTTCGAGGACCCGGTCACCCGTGTCGTCGCCCCCGCCCGCCTCGACTACACCTACTCGCCCGGCCGCGCCCAGACCGCCTACCTCGGCGCGCTCGCGCGGCGGCGGACCGTCGGCGAACGCTGCCCCTCCTGCCACAAGGTGTACGTCCCGCCCCGGGGCGCCTGCCCCACCTGCGGCGTCGCCACCACCGAGCGGGTGGAGGTGGGCCCACGCGGCACGGTCACCACCTTCTGCATCGTCAACATCAAGGCGAAGAACCTGGACATCGAAGTCCCCTACGTCTACGCGCACATCGCCCTCGACGGCGCCGACCTCGCGCTGCACGGCCGCATCGGCGGCATCCCCTACGACCAGGTGCGCATGGGCCTGCGCGTCGAACCCGTGTGGACACCGGACTCCCGCCACCCCGACCACTACCGGCCCACCGGCGAACCCGACGCGGA
The DNA here is from genome assembly GCF_053593435.1 of Streptomyces sp. NPDC002306. Taxonomy (NCBI): domain Bacteria; kingdom Bacillati; phylum Actinomycetota; class Actinomycetes; order Kitasatosporales; family Streptomycetaceae; genus Streptomyces; species Streptomyces sp. NPDC002306. The sequence continues at coordinate 168,038 of NZ_JBSFCK010000006.1, read as the reverse complement.
CTACGACACCTACAAGGAGCTGCTGTGACCCGCGAACCGGCCCCGGGCCGTGAGATCGCCGTCGTCGCCTTCGCCCAGAGCGACCACCGGCGCACCACCGACGAGCTCTCCGAGGTGGAACTGCTCATGCCGGTCCTGCACGAAGTACTGGACCACACCGGCCTGAAGACCGCCGACATCGACTTCACCTGCTCCGGCTCCTGCGACTACCTGGCCGGCCGCGCCTTCTCGTTCACGCTCGCCCTCGACGGCGTCGGCGCCTGGCCCCCCATCTCCGAGTCGCACGTCGAGATGGACGGCGCCTGGGCGCTGTACGAGGCGTGGACCAAGCTGCTCACCGGCGACGCGGACACGGCCCTCGTCTACGCGTACGGCAAGTCCTCGCCCGGCTCCCTGCGCGACGTGCTGACCCGGCAGCTCGACCCGTACTACGTCGCCCCCCTGTGGCCCGACGCCGTGGCGCTCGCCGCCCTCCAGGCACGGGCACTCATCGACGCGGGGGACACCGACGAGCCCGCGCTCGCCGCCGTGGCCGCCCGGGACAGAGCGGCCGCCACCGCCAACCCCCACGCCCAGCTGCGGGGTTCGGTGCCGCACGGGGACTACGTCGTACAGCCGCTGCGCACCGGCGACTGCCCGCCCGTGGGCGACGGCGCCGCCGCCGTGATCCTCGCGGCGGGGGAGCGGGCCAGGCGGCTGTGCGCGCGGCCCGCCTGGATCCGCGGCATCGACCACCGCATCGAGGCGCACAGCCTGGGGGTGCGCGACCTGACCGACTCCCCGTCCGCCCGGCTGGCCGCCGAGCGGGCCGGTGCCTTCGAACGGCCCGTGGACACCGCCGAGTTGCACGCGCCGTTCACCGCTCAGCAGGTCGTGCTGCGCAAGGCGCTGCGGCTCGGCGACGACGTGCGCGTCAACCCCTCCGGCGGAGCGCTCGCCGCCAACCCGATGATGGCCGCCGGACTCATCCGCGTCGGCGAGGCCGCCGCGGCCGTCCACCGGGGCGACTCCGACCGGGCCCTCGGCCACGCCACCTCCGGCCCCTGTCTGCAACAGAACCTGGTCGCCGTACTCGAAGGGGATCCGCGATGAGCAAGGAACCCGTGGCCGTCGTAGGCATCGGCCAGACCAAACACGTGGCGGCCCGACAGGACGTGTCGATCGCCGGACTCGTCCGCGAGGCCGCCCGACGCGCCCTCGACGACGCCGAGTTGGACTGGGCCGACATCGACGCCGTCGTCATCGGAAAGGCGCCCGACTTCTTCGAGGGCGTCATGATGCCCGAGCTGTACCTCGCCGACGCGCTCGGCGCGGTCGGCAAGCCCATGCTGCGGGTGCACACGGCCGGCTCGGTCGGCGGGTCCACCGCGCTCGTCGCCGCCAACCTGGTCGCGGCCCGGGTGCACGGCACCGTCCTGACCCTCGCCTTCGAGAAGCAGTCCGAGTCGAACGCCATGTGGGGCCTGTCCCTGCCGATCCCGTTCCAGCAGCCGCTGCTGGCCGGGGCGGGCGGCTTCTTCGCCCCGCACGTACGGGCCTACATGCGGCGCAGCGGCGCCCCCGACACGGTCGGCTCCCTGGTCGCCTACAAGGACCGCCGCAACGCCCTGAAGAACCCCTACGCGCATCTGCACGAGCACGACATCACCCTGGAGAAGGTCCAGGCCTCACCGATGCTGTGGGACCCGATCCGCTACTCGGAGACCTGCCCCTCCTCCGACGGCGCCTGCGCGATGGTCCTCACCGACCGGGCGGGAGCGGCACGCGCCCCCCGGCCGCCGGCCTGGATGCTCGGCGGCGCCATGCGCAGCGAACCCACCCTCTTCGCCGGCAAGGACGCGGTGTCGCCGCGGGCCGGACAGGACTGCGCCGCCGACGTCTACCGGCAGGCCGGGATCGCCGACCCGCGGCGGGACGTCGACGCCGTCGAGATGTACGTGCCGTTCTCCTGGTACGAGCCCATGTGGCTGGAGAACCTCGGCTTCGCCGAGGAGGGCGGTGGCTGGAAACTCACCGAGGCGGGGGTCACCGAACTGGACGGCGATCTGCCGGTCAACATGTCGGGCGGGGTGCTGTCGTCCAACCCCATCGGCGCCTCCGGCATGATCCGCTTCGCCGAGGCGGCGCTCCAGGTGCGCGGGCAGGCCGGGGAACACCAGGTGGAGCGGGCCCGCCGGGTACTCGGGCACGCCTACGGGGGCGGCTCCCAGTTCTTCTCCATGTGGCTCGTGGGAGCACAGCCCCCGGACGCCTGAGAGCGCGTGCGCGCGCACCCCGCCGACGCCTCCCGAAAGGTCCCCCTCACGTGGCCTGTCGGCGGTAGGAACCGATCGCTAGGCTGGCCCGCGGACGACGAATCGGGAGGAGCACGGACGTGGCCGAGAGCACCATCCAGCAGCAGCCGTTCACGAGCTGGGACAAGCCGGAGCTGGACCTCAGCAACGCCGAGTGGCAGTCCAGCAGCCGAGGCCGGGGGGATGTTCAGATCGCTTTTGTCGAGGGATTCATCGCGATGCGCAACAGCGGCCGTCCACAGAGCCCGTCCCTGATCTTCACTCCGGCGGAGTGGGGCGCGTTCGTGTCGGGCGCACGGGAAGGGGAGTTCGACCTCACATGAGCCGCCGGGGGTGAACCGCGGGCCGCTCCGGGCGTGGCACGCCCGCCGTCGCGGCCTCGCGAGCCGGTACGCCGTCCTGGGGCCATTGCCGTGGGCAGGCCGCCCCAGGACGTGAAAGCGGTGTTCGGCACCGCCGCACGCGGGTTCCGGCGTCGCTCGTAAGGGTGACGTGCGAGCGGTCCGCGGAGACGCGCGAGCGGTCCGCCGGGACGCGCGAGCGGCCGGCCGCCTCCCCCGGAGCCGACCGGAGACCGCGCGCCTATCATCGGGCCCATGCAGGACACGCCCGGCACGGACACCGCGCTCGCCCTCGATCTCGCGCTCACCCTCAGGCACGACGGCAACGGCGGGATCGCCGACGACCTGACCGACCCCGCCGGTCTCACCGCCTGGGTCCGCGCCCACCCCGACGCCGTACCCGACGCGGCCGGCTTCGTCGCCGACGCGGCCGCCCTCGCCGCCGTGCACGACCTGCGCGCCGCCGTCCGCGCGCTCTTCGCCCACGCCGTGCGGCCGGCCGAGCCGAGCCCCGCCGACGCCGCCCGGCTGCTGCCCGTGCCCGAGGCACTCGAGCGCCTCAACACCGCCGCCGCCCGTCGGCCCACCGTGCCCGTCCTGCACTGGCCCGAGAGCACCGCCCCCTTCGTGCGGCGCCCGGCCGCGGTGGCGCGGGGCGACCTCACCGCGGTGCTCGCCACAGCCGCGATCGCCTTCCTCACCGGCCCCGACCGGCACCGGCTGCGCGCCTGCCACGCACCGCGCTGTGTGCGCTACTTCCTCAAGGAGCACCCGCGCCAGGAATGGTGCAAGCCGTCCTGCGGCAACCGCGCCCGGGTCGCCCGCCATCACGAACGGCACCGACCGGACGCCCGAACACCTTCGACCGGTAACGCCCAAGGGCGGGTCGCGCAACCCCCGGAAGGCGTACGCTGAGCTGCCTGTAGGTCATGGTGCCCGTCCGCTCCCCGCGCGAGTGGGCCACCGTGACAGGGGGTGCACCATGGGGCAGTACCACGCACGCGGCAGAAGGACCCTCTTCGAGCGTGAGAGCGAACTCGCCGCCGCCGACGAGGCGTTGAGCGAGCTGACCGGCCTGCGCGCGGACGGCGCCGAACCGACCGACCGGCCGCGCGGCGCCCTGCTCGCCTTCGCCGGACACGCCGGCATCGGCAAGACCACCCTGCTGGGCGAGGTCCGCCGCCGCGCCGACGCCCTCGGCTGCACCGTGCTCTCCGCCCGCGGCGGCGACCAGGAACAGCGCGTCGCCTTCCACGTCGCCCGCCAGCTCCTCCAGCCCCAGTTCGCGGGTGCCTCCGAGGCCGAACTGCGCTCCTCGCTGGGCAGTTGGTACGACATCGTCGGCCCCGCGCTCGGCATCTGCGCCCCGACCGAGGGCGCCCCGCCCGACCAGCAGGGCCTGCGCGACGGGCTGGACTGGGTGCTCACCCACCTCGCTGTCCGGCGCGCCCCGATGGTCCTGCTGCTCGACGACGCGCACTGGGCCGACCCCGAATCCCTGGGCTGGCTGGCCGCGTTCGCCCCTCGCGCCGAGGAACTCCCGCTGCTGGTCGTCGTCGCTTACCGGCCCGACGAACTCCCCGAACACGCCGAGTCGTTCCGACGGCTGCCCGGCCGGGCCGGCTCACGCCCCATCGACCTGGAGCCGCTGAGCGCCGGCGCCGTCGCCCGGCTGGTGCGCGAGGCGGTCGGCGGCCACGCCGACGACGCGTTCTGCCGCGAGTGCTGGGCCGTCACCGCGGGCAACCCGTTCGAGACCGTCGAACTGACGGCCAAGGTGCGCGACCGCGGACTCACGCCGACCGAGGACGGCGCCCACCTGCTGCGCGACCTCGCGGCGGCGGCCAAGGGCAGCGGCCTGATCGCCCGCATCGAGCGCCTCGGCACCTCCACCGTCCGCTTCGCCTGGGCCTGCGCCGTCCTCGGCACCGAGATCCCCATCGCCCTCGCCGCCGCCGTCGCCGGACTCGGCCACGAAGAGGCCGCCGACGCCGCCGACGCCCTGCGCGGCGCCCGCATCCTCACCGGCGAGAGCACCCTGGAGTTCGTCCACCCGCTGATCGCCACCGCCGTCTACCGCAACATCCCCGCCGGGTTCCGCGTCGCCCTGCACGGCCAGGCCGCCTGGTGCGTGGTCGACGCCGGACTCGGCCCCGCGGCCGCCGCCCGCCACCTCCTGGAGACCCACCCCGACGGCGACCCCTGGGTCGTGAACCAGCTGCGCGCCGCCGCCGGCGAGACCCTCCGGGCCGGCGCCCCCGACGCCGCCCGCAGCTACCTCGCCCGCGCCCTGCGCGAACCCCCGACCGCCGAGGACCGGGCGGCCATCCTCTACGAACTCGGCTGCGCCTCCCTGCTCACCGAACCGGCGACCACCGTCAACCACCTCCGGGCCGCCCTGGAGGAGCCGATCGCCGACCCGGAGCTGCGCCACCACATCGTCTACCGCCTCTCCCAGGTCCTCGCCCACAGCGACCGCCTCGCCGAGGCCTCCGAGACCCTGGCCCGCGAGATCCGCGTCACCGACGACGCCCGGGTCAGGCTGCGGATGGTCGCGGAGGAGTTCATGTGGGACGCCTTCCGCGCCGACGAACCCGACCACCCGGCCCGCTCCCGCCGCCTCAGCAGGCTCGCCGACCGGCTCAAGGGCCGCGACCTCACCGAGCGCTACATCATCGGGCTGCGCACCTGGGACGCGATCCAGCGCGGCGAACCCGCCCACGTCGCCCTCCAGCACGCCGAACGCGCCCTGGACGGCGGCCTGCGCTTCGCCGAACCCGACCGGGGCTTCGAGGTGCCCGTCCTGGTCGCCCTCGCCTTCATGTACGCCGACCGGCCGGGCCGCACCGAGGAACTCTTCGCCGCCGGCATCGCCGACTACGAACGCCAGGGCTGGCGCGGCGCCCACCTCTCCTTCGCCTACACCCTCCTCGCCTACGTCCGCTACCGGCGCGGCCGGCTCGCCGAGGCCGAGGACTTCGTCCGCGCCGGCCTGCGGCTCGCCCAGCGGGTCGGCCCCGACACCCCCGCCCACTGGTACGCGGTCGGCATCCTCATCGAGGTCCTGATCGCCCGCGGCCGGGTCGCCGAGGCCGCGCAGACCGCCGACGAGCACTGCTTCTCGGCGCCGTTCCCGGCCGCCGTCGTCTTCCCCGACTCCCAGACCGTGCACGGCGAACTGCTGCTCGCGCGCGGCCTGACCAAGGAGGCCGCGGCCGAACTGGCCGCCGCCGGGCGCCGCTTGGAACCGCGCGGTATCCGCAACCCCGCCTGGTGTCCCTGGCAGCTCCACCTCGCCCGCGCCGAGAGCCAGGACGCCCCCGAGCGCGCCGTCGCCACCGCCCTCGAAGCACTCGCCCGCGCCCGCCAGTTCGGCGCCCCGTCCACGATCGGCCAGGCGCTGCGCATCGCCGCCGAGGTCTCCTCGGGCTCCGCCCGGGTCAAGTACCTCGAGGAGTCCGTGGCCCACCTGGAGCGCTCCCCGGCCGCCTACGAACTCGCCTGCGCCCTGGTCTGCCTCGGCACCGAGCTCTACCGCGCCGGCCGCGCCGACGAAGCCGCCGAACATCTCTACCGCGGCCTCGACACGGCGGTGCAGTGCGGTGCCGACGGCCTCGCCGCCGAGGCCCGCGACACACTCGCCGCCAACGGACTGCGCCCCCGCCGGCTGCACACCGCCGAGACCGACACCCTCACCGCCCGCGAGCGCGCCGCGGCGACCCTGGCCGCCCAGGGCATCGACGACCACGAGATCGCCCGGGAACTGCAGACCGACGAGCAGACCGTCGTACGCCTGCTCTCGGCCGTCTGCCGCAAGATCGGCACCGACCGTACGGGACTGCCCGTCGCGCTGGCCGACCACCTGCCGGACTGAGTCCCGGCCACCTGCCGGACAGAGGCCCGATCACCTGCCGGACGGAGGCCCGGCCGCGCCGGACCCGGCGGCACCCGATCGGATCACGGTGCCCCGGGACCCGTCGGGAGGCCCCCGGGGCGGGCATCGCCGGCCGATCGGCCCGGTGCGGCCCGGTCCCGCCGGGTCCGGACCGCCCGGGTCACGGACGGCGTCCCGCCGAGCCGCTCGGCCGCCCGCTGGAACACGGCGCCCGCACGTCGCCGAACACCTCCGGGCACGTACCATGGCCGCATGTCGTTCCTCCGCCGCCGTAGCGCCACTCCCGCCGGGCCCGACTTCGACGTCCTGGCCATGGACCCGGGCGACTGGCCCGGCAACCTGGGCGCGGGCCTGCTGCCCGCCCCCGACGGCAGCTGCCAGGGTGTCTTCCTGCGCTACGACCTCTTCGGCGGTCGCGGCCCCGCGATGATCATCGGGAATCTGCCCGAGGGTTCCCCGGCCCGCGAGGTCGCCGAGGGAGAGATCCCCTTCGAGGTCGCCCAGCTGCTGCTCGCGCTGGAGAACGACGAGGAGGTGACCGTCGTCGGCACCGAGGACATGCCCGTGATGCAGGGCGACAACCTGCTGATCGTGCGCCGTCTGAAGCTGTCGGAGGGCCGGATCTCCTGCGTCCAGTTCGACCGGAGCGACAACGTCCTGGTGACCATCGCCGCCTGGGACCGCCCCATCACCGACGACCTCTACGCCCTGCTGAAGCCGCTCCCGGCGGAGCTTTTCCAGCAGGGCTGAGGCCGCTCCGCTAGCGGGCGGAGCGCACCACGCGGACATCCGCGGCGCGCACGAACTCCACCCGGTGGCCGTACTGGATCTCGTAGTACAGATCCGTGCCCACGACCACCTTGTGCGAGTCGGTGGTGAAGGTGACCGCGTAGTAGTACTCGCCCGGCACCTTGTCGCCGACCGCGTACCGCTGGCCCGCGAGCACCTTGTACGGCAGCGGCGACACCGCCTGGGCGGGCACACCCGCCGGATAGGCCGTCGCCTCCGGGTAGGCCCGGCCGTACACGGGGATGCTGTCCAGACCGTCCTTCGGCGTGATCACCAGTCCGGCCGCGTTCACCGCGGTCGGCTGCTTGCGCGGGTTCTGGAACCAGGCCTTCTGGCCCAGGTACCAGATCGCCGTCCAGTCGCCCCAGCGCTCGGCGACCGCGTACCGCTGGCCGGTGGACACCCGTGAGGACAGATCGTTCACCCCGGTGGTCGGGGTCGTCCCCAGACCGATGTCCTTGATCAGCGGCGCGCTCGTGTCGTGGTCGGAGTACAGCCGGACCTCACTGGAGCCATGGGCCGCGCACGGCTCGCCCGAGGTGACGCACCCCGTGTACACCGGCTGGTTCGCCGCGTAGCGGGGGAGGATCGTCACCAGACCGCCGTTCTTCCCCGCGGCGCGCTCGAAGGGGTGGTCGAGCAGCTCGAAGTAGTGGCGCCAGTCCCAGAAGGGGCCCGGGTCGGTGTGCATGCCGGGGACGGTCGACGTGGTCGGGCCGGGCACGTTGTCGTGCCCGAGGATGTGCTGCCGGTCCAGCGGGATGTCGTACTTCTTGGCGAGGTACTTCACCAGACGCGCCGACGAGCGGTACATCGCCTCCGTGTACCAGGCGTCCGGCGAGGCGAGGAAGCCCTCGTGCTCCAGGCCGACCGACTTGGCGTTGATGTACCAGTTGCCCGCGTGCCAGGCCACGTCCTTCGCCTTCACATGCTGGGCGATGTGGCCGTCGGTGGAGCGCAGCGAGTAGTTCCACGACACATAGGTCGGGTCCTGCACCAGGTTGAGGACCCCGTCCCAGGCGCCCTCGGTGTCGTGGATGACGATGTACCGGATGCCCTGCGACGCCGGCCGGTCACCCAGGTCGTGGTTGCCGTAGTCGTTGTCCCCGAACTCCTCGTACGGAGCCGGGATCCACTCGCAGGACACCGACTTCGGGCACTCCGTGCCGTCGGCGGACGCCTTGCGCAGACCCGTCCGCGCCAGCTGCGCGGTGTCCGGGGCGAGCGCGGGCTGCGCCGTCAGGGCGACCACCTGCCCGGCGTCCGTGGTGCGCTGCTGGCCTCCGCGCAGCACGTCGAACACGTCGTTCGCGTACGCCGCAGCCGTCGCGCTGTCGTCCGCGCCGGAGAAGCGGGCCACCGCCCCGTACCAGGCGGCCGGATCGGCGCTCAGCGGCTCGCCCAGGTCCTGCTGGGCGGCGACGAGGAGCGCCGCGCCGCCCGCCACGTTGGCGGCGGGGTCGGTGCGCAGCTTCTCCGCGCTCAGCCCGGTCAGTCCGGCGGCCTTCGCCAGCGTCTTGAGCCGGTCGGGGAGTTCCGCGTCGCGCGGCACCTCCGTCTTCGGGACCAGGGCCGGACGGGCGCTGTCGCCGCGCGCGTCCTCCGTGCCCTCACTGTGGTGCGGTGTCCGCGCGAGCGCGGTGCGGGCGTCGGTGAGATGCATCGGGCCGTACCCGCCGGTGACGCTCGGCGCCCCCGCGTGCGCGTCCCAGCGGGACTGGAGGAAGGAGACGCCGAGCAGGACGCTCTGCGGCACGTGGTACTCGGCGGACGCGTCGGCGAACGCCCGCTGGAGGCTCCCCGCGGGGTCCGCGGCGCCGGCGGACGGGGCCGCGCCGAGCAGCGGCAGCAGGAGTGCGGCGGCCGCTACGGTGCCCGCCGTCCTGCGTGCGCGTCGGGGCCCGGAGGTTCGGTTGGGGTCGGTGGATCCTCGCAATGCAGCCTCCTGGGACAGTCGAGCGCGATGAGCCGTGCGGGGCCGGGCGTGACAGTGCTACCGGCTCGGCGACGATCCGTCAATCATGCCCAGTGGGGCGCTCTTTCCCATGTCAGCGTGGGGAGCGGGGAGTTTCGTGGCGGCGGCCCGCGGGCCTGCGGGGCGTCAGTGGCTTACACCAATGGCCGTGCCGCGCACGGCCGGAGACGACGAAGTTTCGTGGTGCGTGCGGGCGGACGTGGCGCAGGTTCGGGGTGGGAGAGGCCGGATACGGCGAACGCCCCGCGCATGGGGTCGGATACGACGTAGGGCGGCGGTGCGCGCCGGTCGTCCCGGTGCGCACCGCCGCCCTACGTCCGCGTCAGCGCGTGCCGACCGCCGCGCGTACGGCCCGCCGGGCCAGCTGGCAGTCCTCGTGCAGCCGGCGCAGCAGCAGCCGCTGTTCCTCGCCGGAGGGCGCGGCCCCCTGGGAGGGCGCTCCCGGTGCCGCCGGGGCCGCCTCGTGCAGCGACCGCTGTACGGCCGTCTCGTAGGTGCGGATCTCACGGGTCAGGACGAGCATCAGGTTCACCAGGAACGCGTCCCGTGACGCCGGTCCCGCCGCCTGGGCGACCTGGCTGATCTGCCGACGGGCCACCGGCGCGTCCCCGAGCACCGACCACAGCGTCGCCAGGTCGTAGCCCGGCAGGTACCAGCCCGCGTGCTCCCAGTCCACCAGCACTGGACCGGCCGGTGAGAGCAGGATGTTCGAGAGCAGTGCGTCGCCGTGGCAGAACTGCCCCATGCCCTGGCGGCCCGAGGCGAGCGAGATGCCGTGCAGCAGCTTCTGGAGGTCGCCCATGTCCCGGTCGGTGAGCAGCCCCAGCTCGTGGTCCCGGGAGATGCGGGCCGCGTAGTCGAGGGGCGCGTCGAACGTGCCCGCCGGCGGACGCCAGGCGTTGAGCCGGCAGATCGCGCCGAGCGCCGTGCGGATGTCGGTCCGGGGCGGGGCCTCGGCCGGGTGTCGCTGGAGGGCCGCCACTCGTCCGGGCATCCGCTCGATCACGAGGGTGCAGTTGTCCGGGTCCGCCGCGATCAGCCTCGGCGCCCGCACCGGGGGGCGGTGCCGGACGAACGTGCGGTACGCGGCTATTTCGTGCCGGTAGCGCTCGGCCCACACGGGGGATTGATCCAGTAAGCACTTGGCGACGGCCGTGCTGCGTCCCGTCGTGCCGACGAGGAGCACCGAGCGCCCGCTGCGGCGCAGCACCTGCACCGGGGCGAACTCCGGGCAGATCCGGTGCACCGACGCGATCGCCGCGCGCAGCTGGGCGCCCTGAGGGCCGGACAAGTCGATTCTCCCGCTGAGCGGTTGGGTTCCGACACCCGGGGCGCGCCGCGGCCGGCCCGTCCCGATGACGGGGGCCGCCGTCGACCGCGCGGGGTCGAGGTAGGGGCCGCTGCCGCCCGGGCGGGAGTGCAGGGGCCGGGGCGGAGCGGACACGGAGGACGATGCTGCGTACATGGGCGAAACAGATCCCTTCGTGTGCCTGCGACGTCAGTGCGCTGCCCCGCCCGGCCGCCCAAGTGCATCCTGGGGAATGTCCCTCGGCGACCGGGTCGGGGTGGCGCTTTCCTACCTGACACCCGTCGCCCAGTGGCACACCATCTGGCGCACCCTGGCGAAGCCTGGCGAATAGTCGCCCGGCAACTCTCACCGGGCTACTGTCAACTCAGCCGAGAACCTGGGGGCTTGACGTGAGCGGAGAACCCAACACCCGCCTTTCGGACCTGTTCGGCCTGGCCGGCTGGTCAAAGGGTGAACTCGCGAGGCTGGTCAACCGGCAGGCGGCGGCCATGGGCCACCCCCAGCTGTCGACCGACACCTCCCGGGTGCGGCGGTGGATCGACGTGGGAGAGATCCCGCGCGATCCGGTGCCGCGGGTGCTGGCAGCCCTGTTCACCGAGCGTCTCGGCCGTGTCGTGACCATCGAGGACCTCGGTCTGGTCCGGCACGGGCGTGCGGGGAAACGGCAGGGCGCCGGGGGTGTGGAGCATCCCGACGGTGTGCCGTGGGCGCCCGAGCGGACTGCCGCGGTCCTCACCGAATTCACGGGAATGGACCTCATGCTCAACCGACGCGGCTTGGTGGGCGCGGGTGCCGCGCTCGCCGCCGGATCCGCCCTCAGCAGCGCCATGCACGAATGGCTGCACACCGATCCGACCCTCTCCGCCGACGCTCCCCACTTCGACCACCCCCTGCACGCCGACCCCGCCGGGTTCGACCGCTACGAGGCCGCTCCCGTCGGGGCGCAGGAAGTGGAGGAGCTGGAACGCTCCGTCGAGGTGTTCCGGGCCTGGGACGCGGCCCGCGGCGGCGGCCTGCAACGCAAGGCCGTGGTGGGCCAGCTCAACGAGGTGGGCGGCATGCTCGCCTACCATCATCCCTCTCATCTCCAGCGGCGCCTGTGGGGCGTCGCCGCCAACCTCGCCGTACTCGCGGGCTGGATGTCGCACGACGTCGGCCTGGAGCCCACGGCCCAGAAGTACTTCCTGATCGCCGCGCACGCCGCGCGCGAGGGCGGTGACCGGCCGCGTGCCGGGGAGGCGCTCTCCCGGGCGGCCCGCCAGATGGTGCACCTCGGCCGTCCGGACGACGCCCTGGATCTGATGAAGCTCGCCAAGTCCGGGGCCGGCGAACAGGTGCTGCCGCGCACCAGGGCGATGCTCTACACCGTGGAGGCCTGGGCGCAGGCCTCGATGGGCAAGGGCCAGGCGATGCGCCGCACCCTCGGACGGGCGGAGGACCTCTTCGTCTCCGACAAGGCCGACGTGGAGCCGCCGGACTGGATGCAGATGTTCAAGGAGGAGGATCTGTACGGCATGCAGGCGCTGGCCTACCGCACGCTGGCCGAGCACGATCCGGGAGCGGCCGCGCACGCCCAGCACTACGCGGAGAAGGCCCTGGCCCTGCGCGTCGACGGACGGCAGCGGTCGAAGATCTTCGACTTCCTCTCCATGGCCTCCGCCTGCTTCATCGCGGACGACCCCGAACAGGCGGACCGTTATGCCCGGCTCGCGCTGGTGTCGATGGGCTCGAACTCCTCGCACCGCACCTGGGACCGGCTGCGCGAGATGTACCGGCTCACCGCCGAGTACGCCGGCTACCCGAAGATCCACGAGCTGCGGGAGGAGATCCTTCTGGCGCTGCCGAAGCCGGCGAAGAGCGCTGACAGCACCCGGGCCTAGGGGGCTACGAGGCCACCCTGGCCAGCAGCACGCACCCGTCGCCCTGCCGTTCGGTTCCGCCGAACTCCTCCACGACCGTGCGTACGCAGTCCTGCGCGGTGCGCGCCTGGCCGAAACGCGGGGCCAGGTCGAGGAGTCGGTCCACGGCGCTCGTCCGGCTGTGACCGGGTACCAGTCCCTCGGTGTGCAACAGGAGCAGGTCGCCGACCTCGAGGATCTCTTCGGCCTGTCCGTAGCCGGCTCCCGAGGTGGCGCCGAGCAGCATGCCGTCGGGGGTGTCGAGCCTGCGCCCCGTTCCGCCGCGGTACAGCAGCGGGGCGGGGTGTCCGGCCTGGGCCCAGCACAGGGTGCGGGTCGCGGGCCGGTAGCGGCAGCAGATGGCGCTGCCCAGGGCGGGTTGCACGGCGGCGTCGAGCAACTGGTTGAGCAGGGTCATCAGTTGGGCCGGCTCGGTGCCGGCCATCGCCATCCCGCGCAGGGCACCCAGCAGCATCGCCATGCCGGAGGTGACGGCCGGTCCGTGTCCGGTGAGGTCGCCGACGCTCAGCAGTGTCTCGCCGTCGCGCAGTTCCAGCGCGTCGTACCAGTCGCCGCCGATCCGGGCGCCGGCCGACGCGGGGAGGTAGTGGGCGGCCAGGTCCAGCGACCGGGGACCCTGGCGCGGGAGCCGCAGGGAGCCGCGCCACGGTGGCAGCACGGCTTCCTGGAGCTCGACCGCGAGCCGGTGCTCGGTCCGCGCGCGGTGCCGGTGGCGCTGGAGCGAGTCACGGGTCTCGCTCACCGCCCGCTGGCTGCGCCGCAGTTCGCTGACGTCCCGCAGCACGGCCCACATCGAGACGGTGCCGCCGTCGGCGTCGAGCACGGGTTCGCCCATCATGTGCACGGTGCGGACCTCGTCGTCCGGGCGCACGACCCGGAACTCCCCGTCGATGGGTTTGGCGTCGACGAGGCAGTCCGTGACCATCGCCGTCAGCATCGGCCGGTCCTCTTCGTGGACCAGGGACGGCAGTTCGTCGAGGGTGAGCGGGGCGGCGCCGGGGTCCCGGCCGAGAATCTGGTACAGCTCGCCCGACCAACTGGCCTCGTCCGTGAGCAGGTTCCACTCGGCACTGCCGACCCGGCTGAGCAGCGCGTCGGGTCCGGGCGCGGCCGGGGCGGGTTCGGGGACGGCCAACGGCTCGGGCGCCGCCGGCGGACCGTCCCGCAGCTGCGCCAAATGCGTGTCGAGATCGTTGAGTTGGTGCAGCGCCAGGTCGTACAGTGCGCGCTGCCAGCGTCCCTCCGGGTGGGTCCCGTCGGCCGGTGCGTCCCGTCGTACGGCGTCGACCTCGCCCTTGAGCCGCCGCGTCTGCGATATCAGCGCGTCGACCGAGCCGCGTCCCGGCGGCTGGGCGGCGGGGCGGTCCGCAGAGAGATGGGACGGCATGACGCACTCCGATGCGGGGACGGTACGACCAAGGCTGACGGAAGGACCGTTACGACTGTTGCACAGCCCGCGACTCCGTGTAAGAGATTCGGCAACACCCGATCCGGTGGTGCTTCTGGCATATGCCACAGTCTCTCCGTCGGAGTGGGGCGGGGGGAATGATGTACGTGATCTGGGGAACAAGTCGTAGGCCAGGTACGACATCTGACGGAGTGTCGGCACTCGTGAGCCGCGCTCATCCATCTGTTCGACGCCCTTCTGTTCTACGGATACGCGGACCGTGCCCCTAGTGACGCAGGTCACATCAAATTGTTACCGGTTCCGCGTAATGCAGAGGCCCCTTGCGGGGTCGTAAAGACAACACGGCTATCCGGCCGACAGGCCGGCCGATCACCCGGGGGAGACCGACCATGGACGTCACCGTCGAACAGCCCAGCCACGGACGCCTGATCACCGCCGAGCAGCAGGAGCTGCCCGTCCCCGCGGTCTTCCGCTACACCGCCACCGACCCGCTCGCCGTGCACGTCGACTTCCCGCCCGAGGTCTCCCTCGACGGCGAGGGGGCCACCTGGACCTTCGGTCGTACGCTGCTGGAGGCCGGGCTGCGGGGCCCGGCCGGCGGCGGTGACGTGCACATCTGGCCGTGCGGCCGGGCCCGTACGGTCCTGGAGTTCCACTCGCCGCACGGGATGGCCCTGCTCCAGTTCGACACCCCGGCGCTGCACCGCTTCCTGATCCGCACCTACGCGGTCGTCGCGCCCGGCGAGGAGGACCTCGCCGCCGCCGTCGACGAGGGCCTGAGCGAGCTCTTCCGCACCGCCTGAGCGGGCACTTCCGTACCGTCCGAGCGCGCTCCGCCCCGGCGGGGCAACGCTTTCGACTTCTGTTCACCTCCGCCTCACCGCGGAGGCATGAGCCATGACGAACGCCCCGTGCACCCTTGCGCGCGGTGTGCCGCACGGGCACTCCGGCGACGAGGGCGGGGCGAATGACACCGATCAGCCGAAGAGGCTTCGTGGGGCTCGGCGCTTCCATGGCGGCGGGCATGGCGATGGGACCGGGGACCGGCACGGCCGCCGCGGCCCGGGCGGCGGCCACCGGCACGATCTCCGACGTGCGCCACGTGGTGATCCTCATGCAGGAGAACCGCAGTTTCGACCACTACTTCGGGCGGCTGAAGGGAGTGCGCGGCTTCGACGACCGCAGCGGCATCACGCTCGCCGGCGGCCGTACCGTCTTCGAACAGCCGAACGGCACCGGCCGCCAGTACCCGTGGAAGCTCAGCGCCACCCCGCCGGCGGGCGGCGCGGACGGCGAGACCCTCGCGCAGTGCAACGGCGATCTGCCGCACTCGTGGTCCTCGCAGCACGCGGCCTGGAACAAGGGGCGCCTGGACAAGTGGGTGTCGGGCGTGGGCAACGTCCGCTCCCTCGGCTACCTGGACCGCTCCGACATTCCCTTCCACTACGCGCTCGCCGACAACTACACCATCTGCGACGCCTACTTCTGCTCCACGCTCAGCGCGACCGGACCCAACCGCACCTTCCTGTGGAGCGGCAAGGTCGACGCCTCGAGCTACGACGGCGGCGACGAGTCCGGCCTGACCTGGCAGAACTACGCGGAGGCGCTCCAGAACGCCGGGGTGACCTGGAAGGTCTACCAGAACGCGCAGGACAACTACGGAGACAACGGCTGCGCTTACTTCAAGGCGTTCACGAGCGCCCCGGCGGGCAACCCGCTCCACGACCGGGGCATGTCCTCCGTCCCCCGCGTCACCGGCTCGACCCCCGACGACATCGCCGCCGCCATCAAGGCCGACGTCGTCGCGGGCACGCTCCCGCAGGTCTCCTGGGTGGTCCCCAACCAGGCCTTCTCCGAGCACCCGTACGCTCCGCCCGGCGACGGCGCCCACTTCGTGCACCTCGTCTACCAGGCCCTGGCCGCGGACCCCGACGTCCTCGACTCCACCGTCCTGTTCCTCAACTACGACGAGAACGACGGCTTCTTCGACCACGTACCGCCGCCGGCCCCGCCCGCCGGAACCGCCGGGGAGTTCCTCAACGGCGTTCCGTACGGCTTCGGGTTCCGGGTCCCCATGATCGTGGTCTCGCCCTGGACCCGTGGCGGCTGGGTGTCCTCCGAGGTCTTCGAACACACCTCGGTCCTGCGGTTCCTGGAGACCTGGACGGCGGCCCTGGGCAAGCCCGCCGCCTGCCCCAACATCGGCGCCTGGCGCCGCAAGGTGAGCGGCGACCTCACCGGCGTCTTCGACTTCGCCCACCCGGTGTACGGCGCCGTCGCCCTGCCCGCCACGAGCGTCATCGGCCTCGCCACCTGCGGCCCGCTGCCCAACCCGGTGCCCACCACCAACGCGCTGCCCGCGCAGGAGCCCGGCACCCGGCCCGCCCGCGCGCTGCCCTACCAGCCCGGCGGCCACCTGGAGCGCCTGGAGTTCGGCGCGGGCGGCAAGATCCTCGCCTGGTTCACCATGGCCAACCAGGGCGCCCCGGCCACCCGGGCGGCCCACTTCTCGATCCACCCCAACGCCTACCGCGACACCACGCCCTGGCAGTACACGGTCGACGCGGGCGGCACCGCGTCCGACTCCTTCAACATCGGCACGGGCTACGGAGACGGCAAGTACGACCTGACCATGACCGGCCCCAACCGCTTCCTGCGCCGCTTCCGGGGCGACGCGACCAAGGCGGGGAAGTCCGCCGAGGTCCGCACCCGCTACGCCGTCGAGTCCGGCACCGGGAAGCAGGCCTTCTGGCTGAAGATGACCAACTCCTCCGCCGCCGCGATGACGTTCACGATCACCGCCAACCACTACCGCGGCGACGGACCGTGGACCTACCCGGTCGCGGCGGGCGCCTCGACGGAGGACTTCTTCAACGTGGTCGCGTACCAGGACGGCTGGTACGACCTCACGGTCACCGTCGACGCCGACGCCACCTGGTCACGCCGCTTCACCGGCCACCTGGAGACCGGAGCGGCGAGCGTCAGCGGCTGACGCCGGCGTACAGGTCCGGGCGCGGGGCCAGTTCGACGGCCTCCCGGCCGCCGCTCTCCAGCGCCCGGACCCCGGCCTCGGCGACGACCGAGGCCGCGTAGCCGTCCCAGGCGCTCGCGCCGGTGACCCGTCCGCGCCGGGTCGCCTCGACCCAGGCCCGCACCTCCCGGTCGTAGGCGTCCGCGAACCGCACGAGGTAGTCCGGCGGCACGTCCTGGGCGAGGGAGCCCCCGGCCGTCACCGCCATCGTGTGCTCCTCGCCGATCCGGGCGCTGCCCGTCTCGCAGACCGCCTCGCAGCGCACCTGGTAGCCGAAGCCGCAGTTGACGAAGACCTCCACGTCGACCAGCGCGCCCCCGTCGGTCTCGAAGAGCACGAACTGCGGGTCCAGCAGGCCCTGCGGAGCGCCCGAGGCGGGCCGGGGCCGGAACACGCTGACCGCGGTCAGTTCCTGGTCCAGCAGCCAGCGGGCCGCGTCGATCTCGTGCGACACGGAGCTGTCGATCAGCATGGCACTGGTGAAGCCGGGCGGGGAGGAGACGTTGCGGTGGACGCAGTGCAGCATCAGCGTCCGACCCAGCCGCCCGCCGTCCAGCAGGGACTTGAGCCGCTCGTACTCGGCGTCGTAGCGCCGCATGAACCCGATCTGGGCCAGCCTGCGGCCCAGCCGTGCCTCCGCCTCGACCACGCGCAGCGCTCCGGCGGACTCGGGCACCATCGGCTTCTCGCACAGCACCGGCAGTCCCCGGGCGAACGCGGCGAGCAGCGCCTCCTCGTGTGCCGGACCCGGCGAGGCGATGAGCACGGCCTCGACCCCGGGCGCGGCGAGGGCGGCCTCCGCCTCCGTGTGCACCGAGACGCCGTCCAGGCCCGCGACCGCCTCCTTCGCCCGTGCCGAGTCGGGATCGGCCACGGCGGCCACCCGCGCCCCGCTCACCACCTGATCGAGGCGTCGTATGTGGTCGGCCCCCATGTGGCCGGCACCCAGGACGGCTACTCCCAGCGGTTCGGACACGATGCGTCCCCTCCTCTCCGAGCCCCGCGCGCACCCGTCGGAGCGGTCCGGCGCGGAACGTCACGTACGTCGATCAGGCCGGCCCGGTGGTGCCGGCCGTGCCCGGCCGGCCACGACGAGCGGGCCTCCCGGCGGGCGCGCCACGCGGCTCTGCCCGGCGCGTCGAAGCCGACTGCGCCGGGCAGGGTCACTCGTGCGGGAAGGCCATGGGCGCCGGGGAGCGCCGCGACCGGGCGGCCGGGGCGGGCTCGGGACGCCGGTGACCGGCGCGCGGACACGGCGTTCCGGCACGCGAACACGGCGCCGGGACCGAGGTCCGCGGGCGGTTCGCACCGGGGCGGCTCGGGCGACTCCACGGCGACCAGCGTTTCATGGTCGTCAAGAGGGCCCGGGCGCGGGGACCCGGCTCAGTAGCGCAGCACGCCCGCGATCCCCTGGGCGTCACCCAGGGTGCCGTCCGGTACGAAGCGCACCTGCGCGCCCGTCTCCAGGCACTGCTCGACGATCTCGTCCACGATGTCCTCGCGGGCGTCCAGATCGCCGCTCACGGCCGGGATCAGATGGTCACCGTCGTCGCGCATCGTGACGCGGTAGTTCTCCTCGACGGCGAGCAGCCGGATCCGCGCCTCCCGGGCGTTGCGCCAGACCTCGTCCACCCCGGCCACGAACTCCTTCCGGCCCCGGGCGGATTCGAGCTCCCGGTGCACGTTGTCCACGCCCTTGCGGCCCTCGGCGGCCACCAGGGGACGTACGGCCTGCCACACCGCCTCGGGGGAGCCGTGCGCCAGACCGCCGTGCGGGATGTGCACCGCGTCCCCGCTGGCGCTGCCGGCGATCTCGTCGAGCAGGGACAGCGCCGCCTGCTCGCCGGTGACGTACAGCGGACGCGGATCGCCGCGCAGGATCCTGCCCATCGCGGTGTCCGCCTCGCGCAGGAAGTGGCGGGTGTCCTCGTCGCGGAAGGTGCTGGGCAGGTCGCCGATCCGCTGCTGGCGCTCGGCGTCGAAGTTCTCGCTGCTCCGCGTCAGCGGGAAGCCACCGAGGTGTTCCTCGGCCACGCGGTCGACGCCGCCGTTCCAGAGCGTGACGCGGTCCGCCGAGACCGACAGCACCCAGAAGGGCCGCTCGGCGGCCTGCGCGGAGACCAGGTTGCGGGTGAGGAAGGTGTCCGAGAGGACCACCCGTTCCGGCACCGCGCGGGCCAGCGACCACACCTGGTGCTCACCCGGGGCGGCGAAGATCACCAGGCCGTCCTCGGCGTGCGCGAGGTCGACCTCGGCCAGCGCCCGGTCCAGCTGGTCGACCACTTCCGTGCGCCGCTCCCGGGTGACCGCGGGATCGGACTCCAGCTGTCGTTTGGCCTCGGCCAGCACATTGCGCAGGCGGACCGGATCCTGGGTGCTGCCGGGCTCGCGGCGGTGGGTCGGGGTCAGGACGGACACCGCCGGGTACGGGCGGGGCCGACGCAGCTCGGTGAGGGTCGCGGGACTGAGTGCGTGCTCCATAACAGAACGATAGGGCCGATCGGCGTATCAGGCATTTGGGGGAGTGAAGCGGATCATCCCGGGCATTTCGCTGTCAGTGTCAGCTGGCGGTGCCCGCTGCCGGTGTCGCTCGCGGTCACCCGTGTGGGTGAGGCGAGGCCGGGCCGTGCCGACCTTGACCACCTTGGTCGTCCGTTCCGTGGTCGGAGGGCCGTGTTCTCCCCGCCGCGTTGCTCTGCCGCTCGCCCTGCCGGATTGCCTTGACGCTCTTCCTGCCGGGCCGGCCGGGTCGCTTCGCCGCGTGGCCTGTCCGATCGTGCGGGACTCTGTCGAGTTCCGACGGCCCGTGCGCACGCCCGCGCACATCCGTCGACACGAACGGTTTAACGCGCAATTAGCACTGGTCACGGGCCAGTTGGCCGACACGCAGGGTTTACACGAGTCCGGCCTTCCGGGCGAACAGACGCGCTATGGTCTACCCGTTGGTAACACGCCGAGCGGGGGACGTGGGGAGTGGGCGGCCGTGATGCCGCGACTTCCCGGGCGGGTTGTCGAGAGGGGTGATCCGGCAAGGGGGCCGGATCGACAGCGAATTCCGCGGACCGGCGGCACGCGACTCTCGAACTCCAGTTCCCTTCTCATTGATTCGGACAGGTGAATCTCGTCACATGGCTCGTTCCCTGGTTGATGTCCTGACCACGCACGCCTCGCAACGGCCCGACCGCATCGCCTACCGCTACCTCGTCACGGGTGACAGTGACGGAGAGACAGCGGACATCTCCTACGCCCGCCTGGCCCGCCGTTCCCGGGCCGTCGCCGCCTGGCTCCAGGACCGCGGCCTGGCCGGCTCCCGCGCCATGCTGCTCTACCCGCCCGGCCTGGAGTTCATCTCCGGCTACCTGGGCTGCCTCTCGGCCGGCGTGATCGCCGTACCGGGCGTGCCGCCGCGGGGCCGGACACAGAACCACCGCGCCCTGACCCGGATGAAGCGTCTGATCGCCGACGCCGACGCCAGGGTGATCCTGGGCGACCGCGAAGTCGTCGCCGCCCTGGCCGACATGGCCCGGCACCTGCCCGAACTCGCCGACCTCACCTTCGTGGTGACCGAGGACATACCCGACGACGCGGCGGACTCCTGGACCGAGCCCGACCTCGGCGCCGACTCGGTCGCGTTCCTCCAGTACACCTCCGGCTCCACCTCCGCCCCCAAGGGCGTGGCCGTGACCCACGGGAACCTGCTCGACAACGAGCGGGTCATCACCGAACGGATGGGCCACACCCCCGACACCATCGAGGAGTACGACGGCGAACTGCTCCTCAGCTGGCTGCCGACCTATCACGACATGGGCCTCATCGGCCCGGTCCTGAACACCGTCTACCTCGGGGTGACCGCCACGCTCTTCTCGCCGCTGCACTTCCTTCAGCGGCCCGAGCGCTGGCTCACCGCGATCAGCCGCTACCGCCCGCACACCAGCGGCGGCCCCAACTTCGCCTACGAGCTGTGCCTGAAGCACGCCACCCCCGAACTCGTCGACGCCCTCGACCTGAGTTCGTGGAAGGTCGCCTTCAACGGCGCCGAACCCGTGCGCGCCGCCACCCTGCGGCGATTCACCGGGACGTTCGCCCCGGCGGGCTTCCGCCGCGAGGCCTTCTATCCGTGCTACGGCCTGGCCGAGGCCACCGTGATGGTCACCGGCGGCACGGTCGGCACCGCGCCGGTCCTCCTCGCCGCCGACGGTCTCGGACCGCACGCCGGTGCGGCGGACGCGGCGGCGATCGGCTGCGGCCGGCCCGGCCCCGGCATGACCGTGGTGGCCGCCGACCCCGAACGGCACGTCGAACTCCCGGAGGGCGAGGTCGGCGAGATCTGGGTGAGCGGTGCGAGTGTCGCCCAGGGCTACTGGCGCAACGCGCTCGCCACCCGCCAGACCTTCCGGGCCACCCTGGCCGGCCACGAGGGCCGCTTCCTGCGCACCGGCGACCTCGGATTCCTGCGCGACGGCGAACTATTCGTCACCGGCCGGCTGAAGGACCTGTTGGTCGTCGACGGCCGCAACCACTACCCGCAGGACCTGGAACTCGCCGCCGAGATGTCCCACCCGGCACTGCGGCCCGGCTGCACCGCCGCCTTCTCCGTCGACGCCGGGGTGGAGGGCGAACTGCCCGTCCTGGTCGCCGAGGTGCCCGCCGAGTCGGCGGACGAGACCGAGAAGATCACCGACCTGGTGCGGGCCGCGATCGGCGACGCCCACGGCCTGCCCGTGCACGACGTCGTCCTCGTCCACCCCGGCACCATCCCGAAGACGTCCAGCGGGAAGATCCAGCGCCGCGCCACCCGCGCCGCCTACCTCGACGGCACCCTCTCCCCGGTCGGCGCACCCGCACCGCGATGACACCCCCCGCCGACGTGCCCCGAGCGCGCCGGCGGTCCGACACCGGCCGCGGCCCGGCTCACGCCCCCGCGTACGCCGTCCTGCCCCACGGGCAGCGCGCGCCCGCATCCCCGCCACCGGCCTTCACGCCTCGGGCGTACGGACGGCCGCCTGAGCCCCAGTTCACGAGGACACCTTTTCCCGATGCTTGCGAACGAGTCCCCCAAGCAGACCCCCGACCCGACCCTGACGACCGCCGAGGGCGTACGGGCCTGGCTGGCGTCGGCCGTCGCCGAGACGGCCGGACTCGATCCGCTGACCGTCGACCCGCACCGGCCGCTCGCCGAGTTCGGCCTGGGATCACGGCAGTTGGTCGCCCTGGGCGTCGAGCTGTCCGAGCGGGTGGGCCGCCCCCTGGAGCCGTCCTTCCTGTTCAGCCACCCCACCATCGCCGCGCTCGCCGACGCAGTCCTCGACGAACGGCTCACCAGTGGAGCCGAGTTCGACCCGTCGCAGGCGCAGTCCGCCCAGCCGCCCGTACGACCCGACGACGACATCGCGATCATCTCCATGGCCTGCCGTTTCCCCGGCGGCGCCGACGACCCCGAGGCGCTGTGGCGACTGCTGGCCGCCGGTGAGGACGCCATCTCCGACGTGCCGGCGGGCCGTTGGGACACGCGGGGGTTGCTCGACCCCGATCCCGAGGCCGTCGGCAAGGCCTACACGCTGCGAGGCGGATACCTAGACGGCATCGACCGCTTCGACGCGCCCTTCTTCGGCGTCTCGCCGCGCGAGGCCGCCGCCATGGACCCCCAGCAGCGGCTGCTCCTGCAGACCT
This sequence comes from Streptomyces sp. NPDC002306, assembly GCF_053593435.1. Classification (NCBI taxonomy): domain Bacteria; kingdom Bacillati; phylum Actinomycetota; class Actinomycetes; order Kitasatosporales; family Streptomycetaceae; genus Streptomyces; species Streptomyces sp. NPDC002306. Next base: position 145,407 of record NZ_JBSFCK010000006.1, on the reverse strand, counting down.
GCTGGGAAGCCGTCGAGCGGGCCGGGATCGTTCCGCAGACCCTGAACGGCAGCTCCACCGGCGTCTACATCGGCCTCTACGACAGCGGCTACCTGGCCGCAGCCTCCCTCGACCGGCTCGACGGACACGTGGGCACCGGGTCGGCGTCCAGCGTCGCCTCCGGGCGCATCGCCTACACCCTCGGACTGCACGGCCCGGCCGTCACCGTCGACACCGCCTGCTCCTCCTCCCTCGTCGCCCTCCATCTCGCCGCCCGGGCCCTGGCGAACGGCGAGTGCGACCTGGCCCTCGCGGGCGGCGCGACCCTGCTGGTCACCCCCCGCGGACACGTCGAGTTCAGCAGGCTGCGCGGCCTGTCGCCGTCCGGCAGGTGCAGCCCCTTCTCGGCCGACGCGGACGGCGTGGTGTGGGCCGAGGGCTGCGGCCTGGTCCTGCTCAAGCGGCACGCGGACGCCCGCCGCGACGGCGACCGGGTCCTCGCCGTCGTCAAGGGCTCGGCGATCAACCAGGACGGCCGCAGCCAGGGCCTGAGCGCCCCCAACGGCCTGGCCCAGGAACGGGTGCTGCGCGCCGCCCTGCACGCGGCCGGCCTGCGCCCCGACGACATCGACCACGTCGAGGCCCACGGCACGGGCACCCGGCTCGGCGACCCCATCGAGGGCAACGCGCTGGCCGCCGTCTTCGGGCCGGGCCGCCCGGCCGGCCGGCCGCTCGGCGTCGGCTCCCTGAAGTCGAACATCGGCCACACCCAGGCCGCAGCCGGTATCGGCGGCGTCATCAAGACCGTACTGGCCCTCGGGCACGAGCGGATCCCGGCGTCCCTGCACGCGCAGACCCCGACCGAGCACGTCGACTGGGAACGCGGCGGCCTGCGCGTGCACGGCGGAACGGAGTCCTGGCCGCGGCGCGCCGACCGGGTGCGGCGGGCCGGGGTGAGCGCGTTCGGCATCAGCGGGACGAACGCGCACGTGGTGCTGGAGGAGGCACCGGGGGAGCTGCCCGACGGCGGGGGTGCCGCCGACGGCCCTGGTGCCGATACCGATGGTGACGGTGGCGATCGTGCTGTCGGTGTCGGTGTCGGTGTCGGTGTCGGTGTCGGTGCTGCTGCTGCCGCTGCCGGAGGTCGCCCCGCCGATGCCCGCACCGCTTCCGACCCTTCGCCGGATGCCGGACCCCGGCGGTACGCGGCCCTCTTCCCGCTCTCCGCCCGTACGCTCCCCGCCCTTCGCGGCCAGGCCGCCCGCCTCCTCGACGCCCTCGACGCGCACCCCGGCCCGCCGCTGCCCTCGGTCGGCGCGACGCTCGCCCACCACCGCACCCACTTCGAGCAGCGCGCGGTCGTGCGCGCCGGAGACCGTGACGAACTGCGCACCGCCCTGCGCGCGCTGGCCGCCGGAACGGCCGACCCCGACCTGATCGTCGGCCCCCGGCGGGCCCTCCCCGCGGGCAGGGTGGCCTTCGTCTTCCCCGGGCAGGGCGCGCAGTGGGCGGGCATGGCCCGGGACCTGCTGGAGCGCGACCCGGTGTTCGCGGACGAACTCGACCGCTGCGACGGCGCCCTGCGCCCGTTCACCGAGTGGTCCGTGGCGGCCGTCCTGCGGGGTGACGCGGGCGCCCCCTCCCTGGAGCGCGTGGACGTCGTACAGCCGGTGCTCTTCGCGATGATGGTGTCCTTGGCCGCGGTGTGGCGGGCGCGTGGCGTACGGCCGGACGCGGTGATCGGGCACAGCCAGGGCGAGGTCGCCGCGGCCTGCGTCGCCGGGGCGCTCAGTCTCAGCGACGCGGCGGCCGTGGTCGCCCTGCGCAGCCAGGCCCTGACCGGGCTGTCCGGCTCCGGCACCATGGCCGTCGTCGCCCTCCCGCACACCGAGGTGGAGGCCCGGCTCGCCGGCCTCGACGACGCGGTCTCGGTCGCCGCCGTCAACAGCGGCCGTTCGACGGTCCTCGCCGGCGCCGTCGAGCCCCTGGAGGCCCTGCTCGCCGACCTCGACCGGGAACAGGTCTTCGTCCGCCGCCTCGACGTCGACTACGCCTCCCACAGCGCCCAGGTCGAAGCGGTCCGGGCGACGATCCTCGACGAACTCGACGGCGTCACCACCTGCCCCACGTCCGTCGCCTGGTACTCCACGGTCACCGGTGAACCCGTCACCGGCGCACTCGAAGCCGGCTACTGGTACACCAACCTCCGCGAACCCGTGCGCTTCGCGGCCACCGTGGAGCGCATGGCGGCCGACGGCTACCGGCACTTCGTCGAACTGAGCCCGCACCCGGCCCTGTTGACCGCCCTGCGTACGGTCGGTGAGGACGCCGGCCACGACCTCGTCGCCGTCGGCTCCCTGCGCCGCGACGAGGACGGACCCTCCTGCCTGGACCTGGCGGCGGCCGAACTCCACGTCCACGGGCGCCCGGTCGACTGGCGCCGGCTGGTCCCCGACACCGGTCCGGCCGACCTGCCCACCTACGCCTGGGACGCACAGCGGCACTGGACCGAGCCCGAGTCCGCCACCGGCGGGCCCGGCCTCTTCGACCGTGCCGCGCACCCGTTGCTCGGCATCCAGCTCCAGTCCGCCGACGAGACCCGCTGGACCTTCCGCGACGAATGGTCGCCCGCCACCACCGACTGGCTGCCCGACCACGCCGTGTTCGGCCGGACCGTGGTGTCCGGCACGACCCTGCTGGAGCTGTGCCGCGCCGCCCTCGGCACGGCCCGCCCGGACCACCCGGCCGACGTCGTCGACCTGCTCCTGCTCAGCCCCCTCACCCTGCCGTCCACCGGCACGGTCGAGGTGTCCGTCGAGGTGAGCACCGCGGGCCCGGTGCCCGAGGTCACCGTGCACAGCCGCCCGCGCGGCGCCGAATCCGTCGGCTGGACCCTGCACGCGACGGCGTCCGCCGCCCCGCCCGGACCGGTGACGACCGCGGCGCCGCCCGCCTGGCCGCAGGCCGCCGAACCCGCCTGGAGCCCGGACGGCTACGACCGCCTCACCGCGCTCGGCCTCGGCTACGGCCCCGCCTTCCGGGGCGTGCGGGAAGCCGTCCCGACCGGCGACGGCGAACTACTGGCCCGGCTGTCGCTGCCCGCCGTCGCCCGGGACGTGGCAGACCCCTACCCCGTCCACCCCGCACTGCTCGACGCGGCTCTGCACGTGGCCGCCGCGCTCGACCCGTCCGACACCCGGGTGCTGCTGCCGGTGTCGGTGGGCCGCTGCGTGCTGCCGTCCGGCGGTGCGGACGACCTCACCGCCCGCGTGCGGCGGACCGCCGCCTCGGCGACCGACGTCACGCTGGACGTGACCCTGTGGGACCCCGACGGACTCCCGGCGGGCCGGCTGGAGGGCGTACGGCTGCGGGCGGTGAACCCGGCGGACCTGAACACCGGCGCGGACAACGGCCGCCACCTGTACGAGGTGGCCTGGACGCGGGTGGCACCGGCGGAGCCGCACGGCGGCACGTGGACCGTGCGCGGCGAGCCGTCGGACCCGCTGGTCGGATCGACCCTGCGCGCCCTTGCCACGGCGGGCGTCCCGGTGCGTGACACGGACGCCGACGTCGTCGTAAGGATCTGGCCGCGCCCCCCGCACGACGCGGAACCGAGTCTCGTGGCGAACGAGTTGGCGGCCACCGCGCTCGCCGAGCTGCGCGCGCTGATCGCCCTGCCGCCCGGCGAGGCGCCGGCTCGCACCGTGTGGGTGACGCGCGGAGCGGTCGCGGCCGGTGACGGCGACGGCGTACCCGGGCTCGCCCAGTCCGTGCTGTGGGGCCTGGCCCGCAGCGCCCGCACCGAGCACCCCGGCCTCGGGCTGACCCTGCTCGACCTCGACGACGCCGTCCCCGAAGACGTCACCTCCGCCCTCGCGCATCCCGCCGAGCCCGAGATCGCGGTCCGGGCGGGCGCGCCGCTCGCCCCGCGACTCGTACGGGCCCGCGCGACCGAGCCGGCCGGTCCCCTCCCCACCGACGGCACCGTGCTGATCACCGGCGGACTGGGCGCGGTCGGCCGCCATCTCGCCCGCCTGCTCGCCGAACACGGCGTGCCACGCCTGCTGCTGACCTCCCGTCGGGGAGCCGCCGACCCGCGCGCGGCCGAGGCCTTGGCCGAACTCGCCGCACTCGGCGCCGAGGCCGCCGTCGCGGCCTGCGACGTCGCCGACCCGGACGCCCTCGCCGCCGTGCTCGCCGCCATCGGCGACGAGCGGCCGCTGCGCGGGGTCGTGCACTGCGCGGGCGTCCTGGACGACGGAGTGATCGCCGACCTGACACCCGAACGCCTCACCCGGGTCCTGCGCCCCAAGGCCGACGGAGCCGCCCACCTTCACCGGCTCACCGCCGACCTGCCGCTCGACCTGTTCCTGCTGGTCTCCTCGGCGGCCGGGGTCGTCGGCACCGCCGGGCAGGCCAACTACGCGGCGGCCAACGTCTTCCTCGACCAACTCGCCCACCACCGCAGGGCCCTGGGCCTGCCCGGCACCGCCGTCTCCTTCGGCGCCTGGGCCGGCGAGGGACTGGCCGCCGAGCACGCCGACCTGGAGCGGATGGCCCGCGCGGGACACCGCGCCCTCACCCCCGAACAGGGCCGCGACCTCACCGGCCTCGCCCTGCGCCGCGGCTCCCCGCACCTCGTGGCCTGGGTGCTGGACCTGCCCCGGCTGCGCGAGAGCGCGGCAGCCGACGAGGCGCTGTGGCAGTCGCTGCTTCCCGCGCCCCGCACCACCGGCCGGCCCGGAGGCCTGGCGGAGCGCCTGGCCCTGCTGCCCGACGCCGAACGCGCCGAACGCGTCGTCGCCCTGGTCCGCGAAGAGGCCTCCCGCGCCCTCGGCCTGCGCTCGGCCGACTCCGTCCGCCCCGACCAGCCGCTGCGCGACCTCGGCATGGACTCGGTGACGGCCGTCGAACTCCGCAACCGCATCGCCACCCGCATCGGCGCCAGGCTCCCCGCCACCCTGCTCTTCGACCACCCGAGCCCGGACCGCCTCGCCGCGTACCTGCTCAGCACCGCGCTCGCACAGGACAGCGGCGCGCTCCGCCCGAGCGTCCCGCGCCGGACCCCGGCCACGGCCGCCGACGAGCCGATCGCCGTGGTGTCCATGGCCTGCCGCCTCCCCGGCGGCGTCGGCGACCCCGACGACCTGTGGCGCCTGGTCGTCGACGGACAGGACGCCATCGGCCCGTTCCCCGCGGGGCGCTGGGACGTCGAGTCGCTCTACGACCCCGACCCCGACGCCCCGGGCAAGACCTACGCCCGCGAAGGCGGCTTCCTCGACGACATCGAGTCGTTCGACGCGGGGTTCTTCGGCATCACCCCGAAGGAAGCCGCCGCCATGGACCCCCAGCAGCGCCTGCTCCTGGAGCTCGCCTGGGAGTCCCTGGAACGCGCCGGGATCGTCCCCGCCGACCTGGCGGGCAGCACCACCGGTGTGTACGTCGGCATGTTCGGCAGCGACTACCTGTCCGGCTCCCGGCTCGACCAGCTCGACGGGTACGTCGGCACCGGGTCGGCGCTGAGCGTGGCCTCGGGCCGGCTCGCCTACGCGCTGGGCCTGCACGGTCCGGCGCTCACCGTGGACACGGCCTGCTCGTCCGCGCTGGTCGCCACCCATCTGGCGGCCCAGGCACTGCGCTCCGGTGAGTGCGACCTAGCCCTCGCGGGCGGGGCGACCTTGATGGTCACGCCGCAGACCTTCGTCGAGTTCAGCCGGCTGCGCGGACTGTCCACGACCGGCCGCTGCCGCTCCTTCTCCGACGACGCCGACGGCGCCGTCTGGGCCGAGGGCGCCGGCCTGCTCGTACTGAAGCGGCTCGGCGACGCCCGCCGGGACGGCGACGAGGTGCTCGCCCTGCTGCGCGGCACGGCCGTCAACCAGGACGGCCGCAGCCAGGGCCTGTCCGCGCCGAACGGCCCCGCACAGGAACAGGTGATCCGCCGCGCCCTGGAGCTGTCCCGGCTCGACCCCGCCGACATCGACCACGTCGAGGCCCACGGCACCGGCACCACCCTGGGCGACCCGATCGAGGCGAACGCCCTCGCGGCGGTCTTCGGCGCCTCGCGGCCCACCGGCCGCCCGCTGTACCTGGGTTCGCTGAAGTCCAACATCGGTCACACCCAGGCCGCTTCCGGCGTCGCCGGACTGATCAAGGTGATCCAGTCCCTGCGGCACCGGACGCTGCCCGCCACCCTGCACGCGGACCGGCCCAGCCGCCACGTCGACTGGGACGACAGCGGACTGGAACTGCTGCGCCGGCCGGTGGACTGGCCCGCCACGGGGGAGCGGCCCCGGCGGGCCGGTGTCAGCGCCTTCGGGATCAGCGGCACCAACGCCCATGTGATCGTCGAGGAGGCGCCGCCCACCGCACGCCCCGCACGGCCCGAGACCGGCGCGCGGAAGCGGCTGTTCGTGCTGTCCGGGCGGACCGAGGCCGCCCTGCGCGGGCAGGCGGCACGGCTCGCCCGGCACGTCGGCGACGACACGGCCCTGCCCGACGTCGCCCACACCCTCGCCCGGCACCGCAGCCACTTCGAGCGGCGCGCCGCGTTCGTCGCGGGCGACCACGACGAACTCCGTGCTCATCTGGACGCGTTGGCGTCCGGGCGCGCGCCCGTCGCCGCGCCCCGCGAGGACCGGACCGGCAAGGTGGCCTTCGTGTTCGCCGGACACGGCGGGCAGTGGCCCGGCATGTCCGTGGAACTGGCGGCCGGGTCGCGGCCGTTCCGGGCGGAGCTCGCCCGGATCGACGAGGCGGTCCACCGCCAGGCGGGCTGGTCCGTCCGCAACGTGCTGCGGGCACCGGAGGAGTTCTCCCCGCTCGAGCGGACCGAGTACCTGCAACCGGTCCTCTTCGCGGTCAACGCCTCGCTCGCCGCCGCCTGGCGTGCTCTCGGCGTCGCCCCCGACGCCGTCGTCGGACACAGCCTCGGTGAGATCGCCGCCGCCTACTGCGCGGGCGCCCTCACCCTGGACGACGCCGTGACCGTCGTGACCGGCCGCGCCCAGACCGTCGTCCCCCTCGTCGGGCGGGGCGGCATGCTCGCCGTGGACCTGCCGGCCGCCGAGGCCGAGGCACTCCTCGCGCCCCACCCGGACCGGCTGTTCGTCGCGGCCGTCAACAGCGCCCGCTCCACCGCGATCTCCGGGGACGCCGACGCGCTGGCCGAACTCCGCCGCCGACTGGACGAACAGGGCGTCACCGTACGCCCGTTGTCGACCCCGTTCGCCTCGCACACCCCCCTGATGGACCCCCTGCGCGACGAACTCCTCGACCGTATCCACGGCGTCCGGGGCTCACGCACCAGCACGCCCCTGTACTCGACGGTGCTGGCCGAGCCCGTACCGGGCGAGCGCCTCGACCCCGCCTACTGGTACGCCAACCTCGCCCGCCCCGTCCGCTTCGCCGACACGATCCGGCGCATGCTGGACGACGGCTACCGCTACTTCGTCGAGCTGAGCCCGCACCCCTCGCTGCTCCCCGCCGTCGAGGCGGTCGCGGCCGAAGCCGGGATCGACGCCGTGGGCGTCGGCTCCCTGCGCCGGCAGCAGGACGGGCCCGCCGTACTCCTGCGCAGGGCGGGGGAGTTGTACGCGGCCGGGCACACACCGGACTGGACCGCGCTGTTCCCTGACGGCGAGGGCGGCCGGTCCGGTCTGCCCACCTACGCCTTCGCCCGCGAACGCCACTGGCTCGCCCCCGCACCGGCCGCCCCCTCCGGCGGCTCGCCGCTGCTCGGCACCCACGTCGAGGCCAGCGACGAACCCGGCCGGCACCTCTTCCAGAGCGACATCGACCTGCGCGACAGCCGATTCGCCTACCTGACCGACCACCAGGTCACCGGAGAGGTCTGGCTGCCCGGCGCCGCCTTCCTCGACCTGGCACTGGAGGCCGCGGCCACGCTCCAGGACGGCGGCGAGGTGACGCTCGCCGACGTCCGCTTCGTCCAGCCCCTGCGGCTGGACGCGGACCGGCCGGTTCGGCTCCAACTGCTGCTGCGGCCCGCCGAGGACGGCTTCCGGGACTTCACCGTCTCCTCCCGGCCGGCCGGTGAGCCGCGCGCCCGCTGGGAACGGCACGTCGAGGGCAGGGTCGCCGTCACCGCCACGTGGACCACGACGGGCACATCGCTCGCCGAGGTGCGCGAGCGATGCGCCGAGCAGGTCGACATCCCGGCCGTCTACGCCCGGCTGGCCGCCCTCGGCATCGACTACGGACCGCTCTTCCGCGGTCTGGAAGCCGGTCACCGCACCGCCACCGAGGCGGTCGGCCGCCTCAGTGCCCGCCCCGCCGCCGGACACCTGGTGCATCCGGCCGTCCTCGACGCCGCCTTCCACGCCGCCGCCCTGCCGGGCGACGCGCCACAGGGCCGGGCCTTCGTGCCCGCCGGGTTCGGACGGCTGCGGCACACCGGACCGCGGACCACACCCGCCTGGGTGACCTGCGCCCTGCGCTCGATGACGGGGGACACCGCCACCCTCGACCTGCGGCTGTGGGACGAGCACGGTCAACTGCTGCTGGAGGCGTCGGAGTTCCGCCTCGCCGCGCTCTCCCCGCTGGACGGCGCGCTCTTCGAGACCCGCTGGCAGCCCCGCCCGGTCGCCCAGGAACCGCCCGCCACGGGCGGCTGGCTGATCCTCGCCGACGACACCGGCACCGCCACCGACCTCGCCCGGCGGCTGGGCACCTCGGTACCGCACGTGATCGCCCGCAGGGGCCGGGCCTACGCCTCTGAGGGACCCGGCCGCTACGTCCTCGACACCACCGACCCCCGGCAACTGGCCCGCCTCCTGGACGAGGCCTTCGCGGACGGGCCGCCCGAGCGGGTGGTCCAGCTGGCCGCCCTCGACGCCCCCGCGATCGAGGACATCCGTACCGCCGAGGAAGCCGCCCGCTCCTGCTGCCTGAGCACCCTGCACCTGGTGCGCGCGCTCGCCGACCGTCCGCGGGCCGCTCGCGCACCCCGCCTCTTCGTCGTCGTACGCGGCACCCAACCCGTCGGTGACAGCGCTCAGGTGACGCACCCTCAACAGGCGCTCGCCTGGGGCTTCGCGCTCACCGTGGCGCAGGAGCACCCCGAGCTGGCGACCACGCTGGTCGACCTGCCCGCCGACGGCGGGGCCGACGCCCTGTGGACACAGCTGTGGCACGCCGACGACGAACGCCTCGTCGCCGTCCGCGACGCGGGCCGGTTCGTGCCCCGGCTGGCCCGCACCCGCCCCGACGACCACGCGGGCCGCGCGACCGCCCCGGACGGCGTCCACCTGATCACCGGCGGCCTCGGCGGCCTCGGCCGGGTCGCCGCCGAACGGCTGGTCCGGCGGGGCGTCCGCCGGCTGGCCCTGCTGAGCCGGGGCACGCCCGACGCGGATACCGCCCGCTGGATCCAGGACATCGAGGCGCGCGGTGTCACCGTGCACCTCGCCCGCGCCGACGTCGCCGACCGCGCCGCTCTGACGGCCGCCCTGGACGCCGTACGACGCGAGAGCGGTCCGCCGGCCGCGATCGTGCACGCGGCCGGTGTCCTCGACGACGCCACCCTCGCCAACCTCACCGACGAACGCGTCCTGCGGGTCCTCGCGCCCAAGGTGCTCGGCACCGCGCTGCTCACCGAACTGGCCCCCGAGGCCGACGACATGGTGCTCTTCTCCTCCGTGGCCGGCCTCCTCGGCTCCGCCGGACAGAGCGCGTACACGGCGGCCAACGCCTTCCTCGACGCCTGGGCCCACCACCTGTCCCGCACCGGCCGACGGGCGCTCAGCCTCGACTGGGGCGCCTGGGCCGGCGTCGGCATGGTGGCAGGATCCGACACCCGTGCCGCCGAGACCGGCCGTTCGGGGCTCGTCGCCTTCTCCCCGGAGGAGGGCGGCGAGCTGTTCGAACGCGTCCTGGGCACCTCCCGGCGCCAGCTCGCCCCCGTCGCCCTCGACCGGGAGCTGCTGGCCCTCGACCCGGACGCGGTCCGCACCCGCCCGATCCTGGCCGACCTGGTCACCGCCCCGACGGGCCCGACCGCCTCGGACGACCTCGTGAGGAAGGTGTTCGCGGCGAGCGCCGACGACCGCGTCGCCTGGCTGGAGACCTATGTACGGGCCCGGGTCGTCGAGGTGTCCGGCGGGCTCGTGGACGCCGCCGCCACCACCGCGCTGAAGGAACTGGGCCTGGACTCCCTCATGCTGGTGCGGCTGCGCAACGCCTTCGCCCGCGAGCTGGGCGTGGAACTGCCCGCCGCGGACCTGTTCGCCGCAGCCGACATCCGCGGCCTCGCCCGCACCCTCGCCGACGTTCTGCCGGAACGCGCCGAGGCCCCGCGGCGGCCGGACGACCGGCCCACCGAGGTGCCCGAGACGCAACTGCGGCCCGCGACCCGCGACGTGGTCCGCCTGCTGCGCAGCGCCCGGCCCGGCATGCCCGACGCGGCACACGCCGTCGGCCTCGCCGTCCGGCTCACCGTGCCCACCACCCGCGAGACGCTCACCGGCGTCCTGACCCGGCTTGTCGCCCGGCACGCGGCCCTGCGCACCGCCGTCGTCACCGCCGCCGACGGCACCCGGCACCTGCGCGTGGACCGCGCACCGGCCGGACCGGTGCTGCGCTGGACCCCTGTCGACGACGGGTCCGACGCCGGCGACCGGCTCCGGGCGCTGCTGGAGCCGCCGTTCGACCTGGCGCGCACCTCGCTGTGGCGGTTCGAACTGCTCGACCACGCGGCGGCGGGCCAGATCCTGGTGTTCGGCGCCCACCACGCGGTGAGCGACCTCCAGTCGCTGCTGCTCGTGGCCGCGGAGATCGACGCCGAGCTCTCCGGGACCGTGCTCGACGCGACGGTCACCAACCGGGACGTCGACCTGCTGATCGAGGCCCAGCAGGGCGGTGAGGGCGCGGGCGCGGACTGGCGCGAGGCGTTCCACGGCAGCGAGCGCCTCGACCTCACCCTCGCCGCGCCTCGCCCCGCGACCCGGACCTACCGGGCCGGCAGTGTCACCGTCGCTCTCCCCGACGGCCTCCTGGAACGTGTCTCGACGGTCGCGAGCCGCCTCGGCGTGACCCCCGCCGCCTTCTGCCTCGGCACCCTGACCGTCCTGCTCGCCAGGATGCGCGAGCGCGAGCGGTTCGTGCTCGCCGTGCCCGTGGACACCCGGATCCACGCCGACGCCTTCGGGGCGGTGGGCTTCTACGGGGTCCCCGTGCCGTTCCCGGCCCAGGCCCGGCCCGACGACACCGTCGAGGAGGTGCTGCGCCGCACGGACGAGCGGCTGCGCCGGATCCTGGCGAAGGGCGCCATGTTCTCCGACGTCCTCGCCACCCTCGCCCGACAGGGCCTGCACCGGCCCGACGCCCCGCTCGTCGAGGTGTACTTCAACTACGTACGGTCCGCGGGCCGCCTCGACCACCTGGAGGTGCTGCCGGCCGGGACGGGCTACTCCGATCTCGACCTGATGATCACCATGACCCCGGACGCGGGCCGGGTCCGTCTCGACCACAACCTCGACATCCTGGACGCACCGAGCACCACCCGGCTGGGGGAGGAGTTCCTCGAACTGCTCGCCGAGGCGGCCAACGATCCGCGGGCGCTGGTCCGTACGGCCCCCGCCGGCGGAGAGCCCGCGTCTCGTGGCTCCCTCGCCCTCGCCGCCACCTTCGCCCTGGGCAACCTGCCGCCGCTGTGCGAGGCGGCCCTCGACGGCGGACTCGGCGTCGCCGAAGCCCCGTACCACCAGGTGCTCGCCGCCCTCCAGGACCCCTCCGGCGTCTTCGCCGACCCCGCCACCGAGGTGGGCGTGGTGCTGCTGCGGGCGACCGACCTGGAGCGCTTCGGCCCGCTCGACGACATCGTGCTCGCCGAACTGCGCACCGCCTACCCGGCCGCGCTGCGCGCCCTGGCCGAGCGCACCCGCAAGCCGCTGGTCGTCGGCTTCCCGCCGAGCGGCCCGTTGGCGCGGCGGTTCACCCGCTGGGAACGCGACGTCGCCGCGGACCTGGCCGAGTCGCCCGGCATCGCGGTACTCGGCCCCGACGAGTGGACCCGGCACCACCCCGTCGAGGAACCCTTCGACGCGCGGACCGAGCGACTGGCCCACCTGCCCTTCACCCCGCCCTTCCAGGCGGCGGTCGCCCTGCGCCTGGCCGAGGTCGTACGGGCGGTGCGGCGCCCCGCGCCGAAGGTGATCGCCGTCGACGGCGACGAGACGCTGTGGGGCGGCGTCGCCGGCGAGAGCGGCGCCGACGCGGTGGACCTGACCGGACCGCGCGCCCTGCTCGCCCGCAGGCTGCTCCAGTGGCGGGCGGCCGGTGCCCTGCTGGTCCTGGTCAGCAACAACGACGAGGCCACGGTCCGCGCCGTACTGGACCGCCCGGACAGTGTGCTCGCGGCCGAGCACTTCAGCGTGCTCTCCGCCGACTGGGGCCCGAAGCCGGGCCGGCTCGCCGAGGCGGCCCGCACGCTCGGTCTGGGCCTGGACAGCTTCCTGTTCCTCGACGACAACCCGGCCGAGATCGCCAAGATGCGGGCCGCGCTGCCGCGGGTGCTGTCGGTGACCTGCCCGCCCGCGGGCGAACTGGACGCCCTCCTCGGCCGGTTGTGGCCGCTGGTCCCGGCCGCGGCGACCGCCGAGGACGCCCTGCGGGCCCGCTTCTACGCGCAGGAGCGGGAGCGGGACGCCGTCCGCGAGGAGAGCGGGTTCGAGGACTTCCTCGCCCGGCTGGAACTCCAGCTCGACATCCGGGAGATGTCCACGGAGGACATCCCCCGCGGTGAGCAACTGGTGCGCCGGACCAATCAGTTCACCCTCCGGGCCCGTTCCGCCGACGGCGGCGACCTCGCCCGCTGGCGGCAGCACGGCGAGGTGTGGACGGCCGCGGCCCGCGACCGCTTCGGCGACTACGGCCAGATCGGCCTCCTCGCCGTGCGGGCCGACGGCGACCGGCTCGACGTACTGGCCTGGCTGATGAGCTGCCGGGCGCTCGGCCGCGGGGTCGAGGAACGCCTGCTCCGGTGGCTGGCCGACCGCGCCGACGAACTGGGCTGCGCGAAGGTCCGGTTGACGGCGGAGCGCACCGAACGCAACGCGCCGGCCCGCCGGCTGATCGCCGCGCTGGGCGGCGGTCACCAGGACGACGAGCGGCTGGAGACCGTGGCCACACCGGAACACCTGCGCGCGTTCCGCTCCTGGCGGCAGCGGTGACGGGGGCGAGGCGGCCATGACGGAAAGGACCGTGCACAACGTGAAGGGCTCTCATGCGTGACGTGAACGAGGAAGCCGGGCGGCGACGTTCGGTCGCCGAGTCGATCGAACGGGGCGGCGGCGGACTCAGCGTGACCGACCTGCTGGCCAAGGTGGCGGCGGGGGACACGAAGCCCCAGCCGTCCACGGCCGGGACACAGCCGGCGCCCGGGGCGCCCGAGGCATCTGAGGTGCCGGAGGTGTCCGCGGCGCCTGTGGTTCCGGCCGGGACTCCGGTCGCGGCCTCGGCTGAGACCGAGGCGGCGACCTCGGTTCCGGCGTTGGCGCCGGCCCCGCCGTCCGACGTGGACGGGCTCGCGGCGGCCATCGCCGACGCGGCGGGCCGCCACCTGCCCGAGGGCCGTCTCGCGCCCGACGCCGACTTCTTCGACGCCGGGGGAAGCTCCGTCCACGCCGTGGAACTCGTCGCGGAGCTGGAACGCGACCTGGGCATGGAGCTCGACCTCGACGACGTGTTCGCCGACGCCCGCCCGATCAGCCTCGCCCGGCGCTGGCTGGCGGCCGGCGGGGCCCCCGCGAATCCCGCTCCGGCCACGGAAGCCGCGGCCACCGTCCCGGTCCTCCCCGGGCCCCCCACAGCCTCCGTGTCCCGGACGGCCACGGCGCCCCCGAACCCCCTCCCCGCCTCCGCGCCCCGCACCCTTCCCGTCCCGGACCCGAGGACCGCCCCCGCGGTCCTCGCTGCCGCCCCCTTGTCCGGCGCCCCCCACGCGCCGCACACCCGGGCGCGCCGTGAGGATCTCGACCAGATCCTGGCCGATCTCGCGCTCGCCGACCGGCTGCCGTTCACCGATGTGCCCGAGCCGTCGCCGCCGCGGCGGATCCTGCTGACCGGCGCCACCGGATTCCTCGGCGGCCACATGCTGCTGGACCTGCTGCGGCACAGCGACGCGCACGTCTACTGCCTGGTCCGCGCCGCCGACGAGGAGGCGGCCGTCGCCCGGCTCGGTGCGCAACTGCGCGGCTACCGGCTGCCCTGGTCGGCGGAGGTCCGCCGCCGGATCACCGTGCTGCCCGGCGACATCCGCCGGCCGCGCCTCGGCCTGTCCGAGGAGCTGTGGCACACCCTCACGCACGAACTGGACAGCGTCGTCGGCGTCGCGGCGGCCGTCGACTTCCTGCGCGGCTACCCGTCGCTGCGCGGCAGCAACGTGCTCGGCGCGCTGACCCTGGCCGAACTCGCCGCGACCGGGAGGCCCAAGCCTCTGCACCACATCTCCTCCATCGCGGTCTTCAACGAGGTCGGCATCACCTCCATGGGCGAGGACGACCCGCTCGCCCATGTCGACCGACTCGTCGCGGGCTACGACCAGTCCAAGTGGGCCGCCGAGGTCGCGTTGCGGCGTGCCCGCGACCATGGCCTGGTGGTGTCGGCGCTGCGTCCCGGCGGCATCGCCGGTCACACCGGCACCGGCGCCTACAACCCGCAGGACCTCAGCAGCGGCCTGATCTCCGCCTTCGGCCGCTTCCGCACGGTGCCCGCCTTCCGTTACCTCAACGCGGCCCCGGTGGACTGGGTCAGCCGGGTCGCGGTCGCCGTCGTCTGTGAGCCCGACGCCTGGGGCTTCGACTACAACCTCACCGGCGTACCCAACACCCTCGACGACGTCGTACGGGACATGGCGTTCGGCGGCATGCACGTGCGCGTGCGGGACTGGGACGAGTGGCGCACCGACGCCCTGGCCCGCCTCGAAACCGATCCCGTGCCCGAACTCGGCTTCCTCAACCGGGTGTTGACCAGCCCGACCGCGCTCAGGCTGTGCGAGGCGACCCTGAAGGGCCCGGCCGCCGCCGACGACCGCACCGCCGCGCTGGTCCGGGCGCTCGGCCTGCCGGCCGCGGCCCGCTACGACGCCCGGGCGCAGCTGAGGACGTTCGAGAGCCTCGCGGGCGACGGCCTGGCCCGTCTCCCGCACCGCGACGACCAGCCCTACCTGTGGTTCACCGAGACCACCGAAGGCGGCGTACGCCCGATCGAAGGCCGACACGACGGCCGGCGCGAAGGCCAGGACGTAGGCGAACACGAAGGCCGGCACGACGGCGACGACCGCCCGGGCGGCGGCCTCGGCCGTGGCACCGGCGGCACCGGATCCGCCTGCTCGATGACGCTCACGCTCTCCATCGCGAGCATGTACCAGCTGGTCAAGGAGCGCCGGGTGGACGTGGCCGGTGAGGTGCGGTGCCCCGCCGTCCACCCCGAACCGCTGACCGTCGAACACGGCGACGTCTGGGTCCGCCCCGAGGAGGGCATCCCGCAGCGGCACGGCCTGCGCCACCAACTCCTGCGCTACCGGCTGACGTTGCGTGACGCGGACGGCGGACTGTGGTGGCTGGAGGGCCACAAGTCCGCCCGGGCCCGCCGCGACCTGTGGCGGCAGACCCGGGCACTGACCGTCGAGATCGGCCGCGACGGCGCGCCGGCCGCACTGGCGGGCGAGGTCGTCGTGCCCGCCGACTCCTACGTCCGCGACCAGATCGACGGCATCCAGGTCGCCCCGCACCTGACCGGCCAGGAGAAGCGGGCCGCCAAGCTGACCTGGCTGGCCTGGTTCGGCCGGGAGATGGGCCTCGGGCTGCTCGGCCCGTTCACCCGGGCCGCCGCGGACCTGCTCGACCTGCGCCGCACCCCCACCCTCACGGAGCACCAGCGATGATCTTCAAGACCCGTTCCACCGTCGCCAGGCCGGCGCTGCGCAGGGTCCGCACCACCACCGCCCCGCGCCCGCTGCGCCACCGTCTCGGCCCGGCGGCCGTCGAGGAGATCCCGCTGCGGGCCGCCGACGGCGTCCGCCTCGGCCTGACCCGCGTCGAGACCGGCGACGCCGGCCGCCCCGCCGTACTGCTCCTGCACGGGCACACCGCGTCCGCCGACATGTTCCTCCAGCCCGAGACCCGGAACCTGGTCGACGTCCTGGTCGACGAGGGGTACGAGCCGTGGCTGCTGGACTGGCGGGGCAGTTGCCGGCTGCCGTACAACGAGACCGGACAGCGGTACACCTACGACGACGTGGCCCTGTACGACATCCCCGGGGCCGTCTCTCACATCCGCGAACGCATCGGTGACCGCCCGCTGTTCGTGGTCGCCCACTGCATCGGTTCCCTCACCCTGTCGCTGAGCATGACGGCGGGTCTGGTGCCGGGTCTCGCGGGCGTGGTGTCCCAGGGGGTCTTCCTGACACCGAAGCTCGCGGGCCGCACCTCCCTGCGGATGACGGTGGCCGGGGAGCTGCTGAAGACCCGGATCGACCACATCCCGGTCGACTTCCGCAAGGTCGGCCTGTGGTCGAGGTACACCCCGCTGTTCGCGCTGGCCTCGCGCGGGGCGAACTGTCCCGACCCGACCTGCCAGATCCTGCACAACTCGGCCTGGGGCACGGGCGCGTCCCTCTTCGTGCACGAGAACCTGTCGGACGCCACCCACGACCGGCTCGCGGAGCTGCTCGGCCCCGCGCCGCTGTGGATCCTGCCCCACCTGCGCCGGATCGAGCTGGCCCGCAGCGTGGTCCGCTGGCACGACACCGACCACCGCTACCGGGCCCTGCCGCCCAACGCGCTGGACGCGGCCGGCCGCATCGACACCCCGGTGCTGCTCCTGGCGGGCGGCGAGAACGGGCTGTGGCTGGACTCGCAGGAGCTGTGCCGGGACGTACTCGCCCGTCGGCAGCCGCAGTTGGACGTGACGTACACCGAGATCCCGGGCTACGGACACCTCGACACGTTCCTGGGCCGGGGAGCCGCCCTCGACGTGTTCGGACACATCCTGGAATTCCTCGGCGAACGGCGGTGACGCTCACGGGGATGGGCGGTTACCGTACCGGTCGGTAACCGGATCGGCCGGACCGCACTCCAGGAGGCACCCCATGCCGCAGTTCGAAGTCGACGGCGCAGCCCTGACGTACGACGACGAGGGCCCCCGCGACGGTGAGGGCGTGCCCCTGGTGTTCATCCACGGGTGGACCGCCGACCGGCACCGCTGGGACCACCAGGTGGCGCATTTCGCCGAGCGGCGCCGGGTGGTCCGCCTCGACCTGCGCGGGCACGGCGACAGCGGCGGGGCGGGGGTGCGGACGATCGCGGAACTCGCGAACGACGTCCTCGCCCTGCTCGACCATCTGAAGATCGAACGGTTCGTGCCGGTCGGTCACTCCATGGGCGGGATGATCTCCCAGACCATCACCCTCGAACACCCCGAACGGGTCGAGCGCATGGTGCTGGTCAACTCCATCAGCCGGATGACCTACAGCCGGGGCCGCGGCCTGCTGATGGCGGC
Organism: Streptomyces sp. NPDC002306; assembly: GCF_053593435.1. NCBI lineage: Bacteria > Bacillati > Actinomycetota > Actinomycetes > Kitasatosporales > Streptomycetaceae > Streptomyces > Streptomyces sp. NPDC002306. The sequence continues at coordinate 127,911 of NZ_JBSFCK010000006.1, read as the reverse complement.
CTCCACCCTCGTGCCCTTCAAGCTGTTCGTGGCCACCAACATCCAGCGCGCGTTCGCCCCCGGGTACCCGCGCGAGGAGATCCGGCAGTACGTGCGCCGCTCCGCGGACACCCCGCGCGAGGTCGTGATGACGCTGTACGGCGCCATGCGGGCCTTCGACGTCCTGGACCGGGTCGGCGAGATCCGCACGCCCACCCTGCTGGTCCACGGCTATTACGACATCCAGCTGCCGGTGCAGCAGATGCTGCGGATGGCGAAGGCGTACCCGGACGCGGAGGTCCGCATCCTCGACGCCGGTCACGAACTTCCGCTGGAGAAGCCGGCCGAACTCACCGCGGCGATCGACCGGTTCGTGACCGGCCCGGCGGCTTGAGGGTCACCGGACCGGGCTTGTTCAGGCGGCCGGGTTCTCGGCGAGGAGGGCGTGGCCGACCGGGGTGAGGGAGTAGAGGATGGTGGTGCCCCGCCGGGTCGCCGTGACGAGTCCGGCCTCCCGCAGGACCCGCAGGTGGTGGCTGGCCGCGGCCGGTGAGGCCGCGGCCCGGCGGGCCAGCTCGCCGGCCGAACAGCCGTCGGCCGCGGCCCGCAGGATGGCGGCCCGGCTCACGCCCAGCAGTCCGGCCAGCCGGTCCCGTCCGGGTTCCGGCGTGGGCCCGCTCCACCAGTCGGCGGTGCGGGCCACGGGATACACCAGCACGGGCGGCAGCCGCGGGTCGACCAGGGTGACCGGCCGGCGCCAGCAGAACACCGAGGGGATCAGGAGCAGTCCGCGGCCGCCCAGATGAAGGTCCCGGTCCAGCGGGTAGTCGGCCTCCAGCACCGGCGGACGCCAGCGCAGCAGCGGCCGGAAGCTGTTCAGGACGGCCTCGACGCCGCCCCGCATGAAGGCCCGGGCGCGCACCGACCGGTCGGCCTCCGCCTGCGTGGCCAGGCGGGCCCAGTGCGGCCGCAGGGCCGTGTCGTGATACGTGCGCAGCGCGGCGCCCAGGGCCCGTAGCGCCTCGGTGTCCCCGCGCACCAGGTCCGACGCGTGATCCGACAGCGGGCCCAGGGCCAGCAGTTCCCGGCGCAGCCGGCCGCGCGGTGTCCTCAGTACGGCCTCGATGCCCTCGGTCAGGCCCTGTTGGCCCTCCTGCGGGGTGAGGAAGTCCGGGAAGTCGCCGTGGGCGGGGGCCACCGTGCGCAGCAGACGGGGCATCCAGCCGGGCAGCGGGCGCAGTGCCTCACGTGCCTGGGCGCGCCACGGGTCGAACATGGCGGGCCCGTCCCGGTTGCCGAGCAGGTGGGTGCTGAGGACGACCTCCCACAACGGATCGGGCCCGGCGGCGATACGTGTGCGGGCCAGATCGTGACCCGAGAAATGCAGCCGCAGCACGCCGACTCCTCCCCTCGGCTTCCCTCCGCAATCTAGCCTTCCCGTTCCGGTACGGACCAGGCAACTTCCATGGAGATTGAAGGATGTGGCAGATCCGACTGACTTTGGGTCAGGATGTGCCCGCGCGGCAGGGCCGAGTTCGCCGACGAGGGGGCGGCGGTCTCGCGGGGGGAAGGGGCTCGGCCGGGGACGTCGCCGTGGGCGTCCCCGGCGCGTGGCCCGGCGGACGGGGAGCGGCGACGGGGTGATCCGTCAGCCGTGGTCCAGCCCCCGGTCCGCCGCCGCGGCCGAGCGCTGCCAGGACGTCGCCACCGGCTCCCACACCCGGATCGCGCCGCCCGCCCCGAGCCGCGCCGCCGCGAACACGCGGCCACGGTCAGCGTGTCCACCGCGCGGGCCCCGGGGTCGGCCGGCCCGGCGATCGTGCGGACGGCCGCGTACGCCGTCCGGCCCGGAGCCGGCCGGAACGTCCCGCCCGCCGTGGAGGCCAGGGGCAGCGCCGCGCCGTCCAGGCCGGCGAAGACGACCGTGCGGATCCGGTGCACGGCGCACACGGACCGGCCGTGGTCGGTCACGCTCACGCGCACGACCGCCGGATTCCCGGGCCGGGACACGGCCCGCGGCGTGAGGGCCCGCTCAGGGCACCCGCTGGGCCCGGCGACGGCCCGGCTCTGCGGTGCGGCCGGGATCGGGCCGAGGACGGCGGCGGCAGCGGACAGCAGGAGCGCGGCGGCCGGGACGGTGACGCCCTACGCGCGCGGAGTCGGCGGTGCATCTGCGGTGCTCCCTGGTCATGGGCATGTAGGGGTCGGCATGCGGGAGGCGGCACTTCCCCGTCCGGCAGGGACGAGCGGCGGGACGCCGTGACGGATCCGCGCTGTGGGGTCTCGCGCGGATCGTGTGCCCGGGTCAGTCGTCGTCGGCGCCGCAGGAGCTGCCGTCGGCCGGCAGGGAGCCGTACAGCAGGAACGCGTCGACCTTCCCGTGCACGCACTTCGACGACGTGTACCCGGTGTGCCCGTCGCCCTTGTTGTCGAGCACCACGGCCGACGGGCCCAGCCGCTTCGCCGTCTCCAGAGCCCAGCGGTACGGCGTCGCCGGGTCGCCGCGGGTGCCGACCAGGAGCATCTTCGGCGTGTCCACGTTCTTGACGTCGTCGCGGATGTAGTCCGTGCCCCTGGGGCGGCCGTAGCACATCAGCACCTGGGCGAGCCGGTACCTGCCGAACACGGGAGACGCCTGGTCGTACGCGCCGCGCAGCCGGTCGAGGTCCTTGGTGACCTGCGCGGCGGAGGGGCGGTCGGGATCGTCCGCGCAGTTGATCGCCACCAGTGCCGCCGACAGGTTGTCGACGGGGATGTCGGCCTGGTCGACGAGGCCGCCGTCGGGCCGGTGCCCGGAGGGCGGCTCACCGCTCTCGTGCCGCGCTCGGAGGCTCAGGCCGCCGGAGGAGAACCCCATGATCGCGTGCGGCTCGCCGTCCTCGACGAGTTCGGCCAGGGCCCGTTCCAGCAGGGGCCAGAGCTTCTTGCTGTAGAGCCCCGTGCCGAGCGCGCTCACGAGATCCTGGCCGGAGAACGGCGGCCCGAAGCCGGTCGGCGCCGGTTCCACGTCGAGCGAGCGGACCACCTGCACGATCTGTTCCCTGGCCTTGCGCGCGTCCTGCCCGAACGGACAGGAGAGGTCCTTCACGCACCAGCGGAGGAAGTCCTCCAGCGCGACCTGCTGACCCGCGGCCGCCGCCACCCCCTGCTCGGCCAGCGACTCGGTCAGGGTGTCCACCCCGTCGAGCGCCATCCGGCCCACCCGGTCCGGGAACTGCGCCGCGTACACCGCGCCCAGCCGGGTTCCGTAGGAGAACCCGAGGTAGTTGAGCTTCTTGTCGCCGAGGGCCTGGCGGATGACGTCCAGGTCCCGCGCGGAGTTCACCGTGCCTATGTGGGGCAGCACGGGCCCGGAGTAGCGGGCGCACGCCTGCGCCGCGCGTTGCAGCTGCCCGAGGGCGGCCTGGGGGTCCTCCAGACCGCTGGGTGTCTCCTTCGTGGCCGTCGGGGCATCCGGCCGGCCCGCACCGCAGCTGACGGGCGAGGACCGGCCGACGCCGCGGGGGTCGAAGGAGACCACGTCGTAGCCGTTCGTCAGGCCCATGAAGTCCTTGCCGCCGGAAGCCAGTTCGTCGACCCCGGAGCCGCCCGGGCCACCGAAGTTGAGCAGCACCGAACCGTGCGACTTCCCCGTCGTCCCGTAGCGGGCCAGGGCCAGGTCGAGCGCGCCGGAGGCGGGGCGCGCGTAGTCGAGGGGGACCGTGACCTTCCCGCACCGCAGATCCGCGGGGATGCCGTGCCCCGGACACGCCGACCAGGTGATCTTCTGGTGGTAGAACCGGGACAGGCCGTTCTCGACCCCGTCCGCGACCGCCGTCGGCAGCCCGGCACCCAGCAGGGCCAGCCCGACGGCCCCGACCAGCGCACGGCGCCGTACCGGGGGACGCGTGGACAGCTTTGCCGGCATCGGTGCCTCCAGGGCGCCCCACAACGGTCCGGGGCGCGTACTTCCGCTCACGATAGGCGGACCCCGGAATCCTCGCCTCCGGGCGAACAATCCTCTTTTCGCCCCCCTGCCGCCGTTGACGCCGGTATGACCGTATTGCAGCCAGTTCGAGTGTCGTGACGCTCGATGGGGTGAAGGGGCGATCAGCCATAACTCCGGTGGTTCGAGCCGCGTTCTACCCGGTGCGGGCGAGCGCCCGCGACGATGTCTGGAAGGCAGGGAAGCTATGAGACGGGTTACCCGAAACGGTGTGATCGCCGTAGCCGCCGCCTCCGGCGCGATGGCGGTCACGATTCCCGCTTACGCCGGTTCCGCGGCGGACGGTTCCGCGGCCGGTTCGCCGGGTGTGATCTCCGGCAACGCGATTCAGCTGCCGGTACACGTGCCGGTGAACGTGTGCGGCAACACGGTGAACGTGGTGGGGCTGCTGAACCCGGCCGCGGGCAACACCTGCGCGAACCGTGACTCCGCCGAGGCCGGGGCGGTCCGCGCCGGGGCCCCCGGTCGAACGGTGTCCGGCCGAGCGGCGTCGGGCCGAGCGGCGGCGCCCGGCGGGTCCGCGACGAAGGGCGGCGCTGTCGCGCACGGTGAGGCGGCGGATTCGCCCGGCCTCCTCTCCGGCAACGGCCTGGAGCTCCCCGTTCACCTGCCGGTGAACGTCAGCGGGAACGCCGTGACCGTGGTCGGCGCGGGCAACGCGTCCGTCGGCAACGTGTCCACGAACACCTCCGGGGAATCCCCTGCCGAGCCCGTGCGGCCCGTCACCCCGAAGCCGGTGGACCGGGTCATCCCGCCGGCGCCCGAGAAGCCGCGGGCCATGTCGTACGACTCCGGTGAAGGCTCCCTCGCCCACACGGGAGCGGACCAGGCGCTGCCCGCCCTGGCCGCCAGCGCCGCCCTGGTCCTGGGCGGAGCCGCCCTCTACCGGCGTAACCGGCCGGGCGCGGAGCGCTGACCGAACCGTTTCCCCCGGTTCGGCGTGCCCGGCGGAGGGCCTCACGGGCGGGGCCCTCCGTCAGGCGTCGCCGCGGTGGAAGCGCCGGTGCAGGGCGCGTACCTCCTCGACCAGCGCGTCCACCGGCCCGTCCACGGCCACCCCGGGAGCGATCTCGCCGACCGGCAGGCTCCGCACCGGCGGCGCGGGCACCCCCCATCCGCCGAGCCAGCCCGCCAGCTGCTCGGACGAGGCCACGTACACGATGCGCCCGAGGCCCACCCAGGCGTGCGCGGCCGCGCACATGGGGCAGTGCTCGCCGGACGTGTAGACGGTCGCCGCCGCCCGCTCCCCGACGGTCATCCGCGCCGCCGCCCAGCGGGCCAGCTCGAACTCCGGGTGCCGGGTACGGTCGCCGGAGGCCACCCGGTTGTGGTCCTCCGCCAGTACGGAGCCGTCCGCGCCCACCAGGACCGACCCGAACGGTTCGTCGCCCGCCGCCAGCGCCTCGGCGGCCAGTTCCACGCACCGCCGCAGATACGGCAGTTCGGCGTCCTTCACCATGGCGCACACCTCTCGTCGTCCGTCCCGTGATCCGGAGCCGCAGGCTACGTGCCGCGGGCGGCCCGCCGGGGCTCATCCGGGGACGGCGCGAGGGCGTGCCGGTCGTAAATGCGTTGAGGCGGCCGGTCCAGACTGCTGAAGTCGACCCATGAGTCACTTGGATCACGCGGCAGTACTCGCCCTCTACGACCGGGTCATGCGCGAAGGAGTCCGCCCCGACGGCCCCGACGCCCGCGTCGAGCACACCGGTCAGGTGGTCCGTCACGTCGCCTCCTCCGCGCAGGGCTGGAACGGCATCATCTGGTCGGCGCTGGACGCGGCGGGCGCGGACGCGGCGATCGCCGAGCAGATCGCGTACTTCACCGGGCTGGGCCGCGCCTTCGAGTGGAAGCTCTACGCCCACGACCTGCCGGCCGACCTCGGGCGGCGGCTCCTGGCGGCCGGGTTCACGCCCGAGCCGGAGGAGACGCTGGTGGTGGCCGAGACGGCGAGCCTGTCCCTCGACGCCGAGCCGCCCGCCGGAGTCCGCCTCCTCCCCGTCACCGACGCCTCGGGCGTCGACCTGATGGTCGAGGCGCACGAGAAGGCGTTCGGCACGGACGGCACCCGGCTGCGCCACCAATTGGTCGCCCGCCTGGGCGCCGACCCGGACTCCCTCGTGGCGGTGGTCGCCGTCGCCGGTGACGAGCCGGTGAGCTCGGCCCGCATGGAACTGGTCCCCGGCACGCCGTTCGCCGGACTGTGGGGCGGCGGCACCGTCGAGGCCTGGCGCGGCCAGGGCGTCTACCGCGCCCTGGTCGCCCACCGCGCCCGCATCGCCGCCGGCCTCGGCTACCGCTACCTCCAGGTCGACGCCTCCGCCGACAGCCGCCCCATCCTGGAACGCCTCGGCTTCACACCCCTGAGCACGACGACGCCGTACATGTACGCGCCGTAGCACCCGGACGCGCCGACGGGTCGGGGCGAGGCCTGTTCACGAACCGACCGGGTCGGGCCTCGCCGGTCGTCCGGTGACGACCGCCTCGCGCGGAGGGCGCGCCCGCGTCAGGGCCGAGCCGTCCCTCACCCGACGCTCGCGCGGAGGGGCGGCCGCGTCCGGGCCGCCGGCCGGTCGGGGCGGAGCCGGTGTCGTGACGCTCCGAGGCGATGCGCCCGGCCGCCGAGACCCGCCGGAGCGGCCTGGCCAGCGGCCGCGCCCCGACCGGCTGCCGCCGCCGGAACATGGCGCACCCCGCGGATACGGCCGTGCCGTCCCTCACCCGGCCGACTGCCGAGCCCGCCGGTCCGGACCAGGAGGGGGCACCGCCCCGACCGGCCCTCGCGCCCCGAGCCGTCGACGCACCGCGGCGCTGTGTGCGCGGAGGGCGGCCGGCCCCGGCCCGGCGGGGGCCGGACCGGGTGCGGGCCGCGCCCCGGCCGCCGAGGCCCGGGGTACGGGCGCGCACGCGGACATCGGGCCGCGGAGGCGCGCGCCGTGGTGCCGTGACGGTCAGGCCAGGTCGAACGTGTCCGCCAGGGCGTCGACCTGGGCCGTGAGCAGGGTGCCCCCGTCATGGCCCATGCCCTTGAACTGGCCGGACACCTCCAGGCCGATCGCCCCGTGCAGCTGTGCCCAGACGAGCACCCCACCGGCCAGCGCGACCCCCTCGTCCCCGGCGGGCACCGCGCCGCGGGCCCACTCGCCGACCGCCGCGTCCTGCTCCGCCCACACCGACATCTGCGCCACGACGGGGCGCACCGCAGCCGACGGCCGGGCCCCGGCGAAGGCCGGCAGGAACGGGCCGAGCACCGCCCGCGCGCTGTCCAGCGTGTCCGGGGGCGCGGTGTAGCCGGGCACCGGGGTTCCCTCGATCAGCAGATAGCGGTGCGGCTGGGCCACCGCCCACTTACGGCAGACGTCCGCGAGTGTCTGGAGCCGGGCGCGGGCCCCGCCGCCCTCGGCGAGGGTGCCCGCGGCCTCGGCGACGGCCGTGGCCAGGTCCGCGTAGGCGTCGCGGATCAGGTCCGTCAGCAGCGCGTCGCGGCTGTCGAAGTACCGGTAGAGGGCGGGCCCCGACAGCCCGACCTCCTTGGCGATGCGGGTCAGGGCCACCGCCCCGGTCCCGCCCTCGGCGAGCTGCCGCAGGGCGATCTCCTTGATCTCCGCGCGCGTCTGCTCGCGATAGCGCGCCCTCGGGCTCTGCCCCGTGCCGGTCACGGCGACTCCTCTCTCCTGTGCGCGACACACCCTAACGAAGGCCGGGATGCCCCACACTTGCTAGCCATCATCACAACAGTTACAGTCTCTAACTGTAGCGACTGGCCATCAGGGCCGGAAGCCGAGAACCACGGACCGAGGAGATCGCCATGTCTGCTGTCACCGACGTGAACCGGAACCAGGGGCAGGACCTGCACGCCGTCCTCGGCGCCGGTCCCGCCGGCACCACGCTCGCCGGCGAACTGGTCCGCCGGGGCCACGCCGTACGCCTCGTCGACCGCAAGGGCGAGGGCCCGGCGCTCGACGGCGTGGAGCGGTTCGCCGCCGACGTGAGCACCGCCGAGGGGGCGCGGGCGGCCGTGGCCGGCGCCGCGGTCGTGTACCACTGCGTGAACGTCGCCTATCACCTCCAGGTGGAGGTGATGCCCCGTATCCAGGAGGCCGTCCTGAGCGCCGTCGAGGCGTCCGGCGCGCGGCTGGTCGTGCTGGACACGCTCTACCCGTACGGCGAGACCGGGGGAGCGGTCATGACGGAGGACTCCCCGTGGCGGGCCACGAGCCGCAAGGGCCGGATGCGCGCCGAGCTCGACGAGAAGTACCTCGACGCGCACCGTGAGGGACGCGCCAGGGTGGTCCTGGGCCGGTCCGCCGACTTCGTCGGCCCGGGCGTGCTCAACTCCTCGCTGGGCGCCGCGGTGTTCCCCGGCGCGCTCACCGGCGGACAGGTGATGGCCTTCGGGGACATCGACCTGCCGCACAGCTACACGAACATCGCGGACGTGGCCGCGGGCCTGGCCACCCTCGGCGCGCACCCGGAGGGCGACGGCCGGGTCTGGCACCTGCCGACCGCGCCCGCCGTCACCACACGGGAGATACACGCCATGATCGAGAAGCGGGTGGGCGCCACGCTGGACCTCGCGATCCTCGAAGAGGCCCGCCCCGTCGGCCCGTTCGACGAGCAGTTCATGGCCGAGTACGCGGAGATGTTCTACCAGCACACGGAGCCGCAGATCATGGACTCCACCGCCTTCGAGGAGGCCTTCGGCGTCACCGCGACACCGCTCCCGCAGACCGTCGACACGACGGTGGCCTGGTACGGCGAGTGGCTCGCGGCCAGGTGAGGACCGTGCCCCGGCGGCTCACAGATCGTGCTGGTACTCCACCGACCTGTGCGTGGGGACGTAACCGAGCGCGTCGTTGACCGCGAGCATGGGCGCGTTGTCGTCCGCCGTGTCGGTGAGCAGCCCGCCCAGTCCTGGATGCCGCTCGCGCGCCCGGCGGATCGACTCCGCCTTCATCCACCGGGCGAGGCCGTGGCCGCGGTGCTCCGGCAGCACCGCCGTGCCGTAGTGCTGTCCGTCGCCCAGGCCGTCGCCGGGCACGACCAGTTCGCTGAAGCCGACGACGCGGCCGTCCGCCGTGTCCACCGCGGCGACGGTGTGCAGCAGATCGCCGCGCCGGGCGACCGCCTCGGCGGCCGCGACCACCCGGTCCACGTCCCAGACGACCGTGCCGTAGTCGGTGTCCTGCGTCGGCATGTCGTCCATGGCGCGCCGCGAGTCGGCGTACGTCCGCGCCAGCTCGGCCGGCACGGTGCCGTCCCACGCCGTCAGCCGGTAGCCCGGGTGGGGGCGGCCGACGAGCGCGTCGAGCGCGGCGGGGTCGGCGTCGGCCAGCGGCAGCCGGGCGTACGTCAGGGACAGCACCGGCCGGAAGCCCCGCGCGGCCAGGAACAGGTCGGCGGGGCAGCCCTGCCGGGCCTGGGAGAGCACCGCCCGCCGGCCCTCCGACCGCGCCGCGGCCAGGGCCGCGTCCAGCAGGAGGGTGCCGACGCCCGTCCGCCGCTGCGCACGGTGCACCGCGAGCTCCAGCTCGGCCAGGTGCTCCTGTCCGGCCCGGGTGAACAGCCGCAGGAACGCGGATCCGACCGGCTCCCCGTCCCCCTCGGAGGCCAGCCAGGCCAGGCGGCGGCTGGACGGCCCGGGTTCGGGGTCGGTGAGCGGGGTGATGCGCGGGAACAAGGCGGCTCCGTCACGGTGGGCGCGGTGGGCGGGTCGAGCCGCAGCAGCCAACTGCAACACGACCGCCGTCCGCAACGGGATTTACGGCGGCCCGGGCCGGGAGGGGCCGGTCCGCGACGCACCGCCCCGGCGGGAGGCGAGGCGTGGCAAGGGGCGGCCCCCGGTGCGGGGGCCGCCCCTTCGTGTCTCCCCGGGGAGACCGCCGTGGCTCTCGCGGGCTACCGCGGCGTGGCGCCGGTCGCGCCCCGCCTCACCTCCGGGCCCGGGACCGGTCCAGCGCGGCCACGCCCAGTGCGGCGAGGCCGATCTGGATGAGCCACTCGATCCAGTCGACGCCGTCGGTGTCGGCCACGTCGAACGCGGCGGCTATCGCCGCTCCGACGAACGCGGCCAGAATGCCGACGCCGATCGTCCACAGGATGCCGATGCGCTGACGCCCCGGAACGACGAGCCGTCCCAGCACACCGATGATGATGCCGATGATGATGGCACTGACGATGCCGGAGATCTCCATTTCCGCCCCTCTGTGTCGGACCCTCGCTGCACTGCATCTGCCCGCTGGAGCCTGGTGCAGTCCCTTCCGGTTGTCGCCCGTTCTCCATGGCTCACGCACAGATTCGCCATGTGCCCTCGATCGCGCCACGCGTGTAGCCCCCCCATGTCCGTTCTACGCGCGAAGACTTGGCACACGCACCCGCGATGTCCCCACCCTTCACGGAGGTTCGACGGAGGGGCTCCCCCCCCTCGGACGCCGTTCGCCTCGGACGTCGCTCGTCGTCGTCGACATGGCGCTGATGGTGAGCTGGCATCCCGGGGCCCGGCCCGCGCCGGGCCCCGTCCGGTCACGGCGCCGGGACGGTCCGCTCCGGTGTGTTCCAGCCGGAGATCCGTACCCGCGGCGCGGAGCCGTGCAGATCGGCCGTGCGATAGGTGGCGGTCAGTGTCATCGACTCACCGGGCCAGAGGCTCACGTCGTTGTCCGACCACCGCACCGGCAGGACCGGCCGGCCCGCCGCGTCCACGAGATGGACATCGGTCATCAGCGACGGGGTCTTCGCGCTCCCCGTGGCCCGCACGGTCACCGTCGTGGTCGACAGGTCGCCCGAGGACCGTGTCGACGCGGTGGCCGACACCGGCGCCTGCGCCATCGAGGCGAGCCCCTTCAGGTCCGCGTAGGCGGTCGTCGGTGTGTAGTACCAGTCGGTGCGGGCCCAGTCGAGGGTGTCCGGCCTGGTGGAGAGCCAGTACACATTCCGGCTCAGCTCGGTGCCGGCCGAGTCGGTCAGGACCAGGCGGGCCAGGTACGTGGCGGGCAGTCCGTCCACCGACGACGGCAGCGTCAGTGCGGTGGTGTGCGCGCCGTCGCCGTCGACCGCCACGTCCTCGACCGTCGTGTCGTACCTCTGCGTGCCGTCGGGGTCGAAGAGCGTGGCCCGCACGGTGAGTCCCTCGGCGGGGGCGTGCCGGTTGTCCACGACGACCACCGAGCGGTCGTCGTACGAGTACTGGACGTGCAGCGGCTCGTTCGCCTTCTTCGCGCCGAAGTAGGCGCCGCCCTGGTCGAGGTAACGATCCATCAGTTGCCAGTGCAGGGACGTCCATCCGCTGTTGAACATCCAGTAGATCACTCCGGTGGACGGCTTCGCGGAGTCGGTGGAGTTGCGCCCGTAGGCCTCGAACTGGGCGCGCACCGCCTCGTACTGGGCGAGCTGCGCCTTGCGCACATAGTCGGTGAGGCTGCTCGGGGCGCCGTAGCGGCCGGTGAGGGCGTTGTCGTAGAGCTTGAGCGTGCCGAAGGTGGCGGACGGGGAGCGGTGGTACTGCCTGGCGTCCGGGTTCTTCCAGAGGGTGTCCAGCTCGGCGGGGGTCATCATCCGGCGCAGGGTGTCCAGGGTGGGGATGTCGGGGCCCGCGCTGGTCTCGGAGTTGAAGCCGGTGGCGCCGCCTTCCCGCTTGGCGTACCAGTAGTGCGGCGGGATCCAGTCGTAGGGCCCGGTCATCTTCATGCCGGAACTCCCCGACCGTGGCGCGGACTTGTCGGAGGCGGCGGCGATCACGGGGGTCGGCCAGTCGGCGGCCGCCAGGGCGTCCAGGTAGTTCTTCTCGATCGTGGCGTCGGGCGCGAAGTCGCTGCCGATCAGGAAGGAGATGACGCTCGGGTGGTCGCGCAGCCGGGCCGCCTCGGCGGCCATCGAGGCCTTGGCGACGGGGTAGTCGGCGGAGGCCCACTTCTCGCCGTTCTCGGTCCCGTTGACCTGCCCCTCCCACTTGTCGCAGCACTCCCACCCCGGCAGGGTGAGGACGCCGAGCCGGTCGGCGAGGTCGAAGAACTCGTCCGGCTCGATGTGACCCTCCAGCCGGATGGTGTTGAGGCCGAGGTCGAGGGCGTACTTCAGGCGGTCCTCGACGTAGGTGGAGTCCCAGCGCAGGAACTCGTCCGGTGACCAGCCGCCGCCCTTGATCAGCAGTTTGCGGCCGTTGATCCGGTACTGGCGGGCGCCGTCGGAGTTCAGCGTCGCCTGGACGTCGCGGATGCCGAAGCTCTCGTGCGTGCCGTCCGACACCGTGCCCGCGACGGAAGCGGTCAGGTCCAGGTCGTACAGGGGCTGTTCGCCCATGGCCGCCGGCCACCAGATCCTCGGCGCCGTCAGCCGGAGGCCGGGCACGTCGGCGGGGGTGAAGGTGACGGTCCTCGTCTCGTGGGCGGCGAGTGTGACGGTCCTGCTGAAGGACGTCTCGCCGATGCGGCCGGCGACCTCGGCCGTGACGGCTTCGGCGGAGTCGTTGCGGGCCCGCGCCTTCACCGTCAGGTCGGCCGACGCCAGCGACGGCACGGCGGGCTTCGTCACCACGTGCGCGTCGCGCAGCGCGACCGGGCCGCCGCGGCGGACCAGGACGTCACGCACGATGCCCATGTTCTGGTCGGGCGGCGGCTGGAGCCAGTCGAGCCAGCCCATGGTCAGCATCCTGCTCGGTTCGTTGGGCCGGACGCGGAGGGCGACCGTGTTCGTGCCCGCCCGGATGAGGGAGGTGACGTCCAGTTCGTGGTGGGTGTAGGCGCCGGTGACGTCCGCGGCCCCGGCCACCCGCCGACCGTTGACGTACACGTCCGCCGCCGAGATCACCCCGCTGAAGTCGAGGTACGTGCGCTGCCGGAGGTCGGCGACCGTGAAGTCGGAGCGGTACCACCACGGGACCTGGAAGTCGGCCTTCGGGATCTTCTGCTGGTTGGTCGAGTAGAACGGGTCGGCGTACACGCCGTCGGCGAGCAGGGCTGCCAGGACGGTGGAACGGGGCCCGGCGGGGTGCCAGCCGGTCGCCGGGTAGCCGGGGGAGGAGACGGCCGCCGGTGTGTCGCCCACCTTCGCCGTCGACTGGATCGCCCAGCCGGAGAGCGGGGTGGCGGTGCCCGCGGCGGCCGGGACGCGGGTGGCGCGGGACGACCCGGGCGGCGGCACCGGAGGCCGGGCCCCGGCCCATGCGCCCGGGTCGAGCGAGCAGACCAGGGCCAGAGCCACGGCGGACGTGGCGAGGCGGTGGCGGGCGGCGGGGCGAGGGAACACGGCGGTCTCCAGCCTCGTAAAGTCAGGAAGCCTAGTAAAGTTAGGAAACTTTACTAACTCGGCTCAAGCTAGGACGCCGGGTGGGGTGTGTCAATGACCACCGCCCGTGGGCGGACGTGTTCGCGCCACCAGGGCCCACACGGTTCACGCCGTGGCGGACGACCTGCGCTCGAACACCGTGTCACGCGCCGTCCCCAGTGCCGTCGCCACCGCGCCGAGCAGCACCGCGTCCTCGCCCAGCCGGCTCGGGGATATCTTCGGGCGCAACGGCGTGAGCGTGCGCAGATGGTCCCGGACCGGACCCAGCAGCAGGTCCACGCTGTGGCCGACGCCCCCGCCGAGCACCACCAGGTCCGGGTCGAGCACGGCGGCCGCCGCCGCCACCGTGTGCGCGATCCGCTCGGCCTCCTGCTGCACCGCCCGCCGCGCGGCCGGGTTGCCGTGCCGCGCCGCGTCGAACACCGCTTTCGCGGTGAGCTGCCCGCTCATCCCGAACCCGCGTGCCGCCTCCACGACGGCCTCCCCCGACACCGCGTCCTCCAGCCGTTCCGGCTCGCGCCGCCCCGGCCAGGGCAGGAACCCGATCTCACCGGCGAGCCCGTGCGCGCCGGTGAACAGCCGTCCCTCGCTGACGACCCCCATGCCCAGACCGGTGCCGATCAGGATGTACGCGAACAGCCGGCTGCCCGCCCCGACCCCGTAGGTGTACTCGCCCAGCGCGGCCAGGTTGGCGTCGTTGTGCAGCTCCAGCGGAACGCCCAGGTCCGCGCGCAGCCGGTCCAGCAGTCCGGCGCGTCCCCAGCCCGGCAGATGCATCGCGTACCGCACCCGGCGCTGCTTCTCGTCGTACACCCCGGGTGTGCCCACCACCCCGTGCACCACGTCGGCCGGTTCCACGCCGGAGTTGGCCACCACCTGCCGGGCGGCGGAGACGATCAGGTCCGCCAGGGCGCCGGAACCGCGGGCCCGGTTGCGCACGTCGGCGCGGGCGACCAGCGTGCCGTCCAGGTCGGCGACGGCCACCCGCAGCCAGCCGCGCCCGACGTCCACGCCCAGCGCGTACCCGGCGGCCGGGTCGGGGGCGTAGAGCACCGCCGTACGGCCGCGCTCGGGAGCGTGGGTGCCGACCTCGCGGACCAGCCCCGCGCTCCTCAGCGAGGCGAGCGCGCTGGACACGGTCGGTTTGGAGAGCCCGGTCTCGCGGGCCAGCTGGGCGCGTGACGCGGCGCCGAGGCCGCGCAGCCGGTCGAGGAGGAGCCGCTCGTTCGTGCTGCGCAGGCGTTGCCGGTTCCAGGGCTCCGGCCGCTCTACGGCTCGCTCTACGGCGTCACTTGCGGACATCGGACCATTCTCGTTCATTCCCCGCGCATACTTGACGTCTCTAGTAAGTCTCCTTAACTATATCGGCCACTCGGCCACTCGGTCCCGCCGGGCGAGCACCTGTCCCTGTCGCGCGTCAGGAGTCCCCATGTCCGGTAGCCCGCCACCCTCGGGTGGCTTCGTCCGCCGCGTCGGCCTGTTCCAGGCCACCGCCATCAACATGAGCCAGATGTGCGGCATCGGTCCGTTCGTGACGATCCCCTTGATGGTCGCCGCGTTCGGCGGTCCGCAGGCCGCCATCGGCTTCGTCGCGGGCGCCGTGCTGGCACTGTGCGACGGACTCGTCTGGGCCGAACTGGGCGCCGCCATGCCCGGTTCCGGCGGCAGCTACGTCTATCTGCGGCAGGCCTTCCAGTACCGCACCGGGCGGCTGATGCCGTTCCTGTTCGTGTGGACGGCGATGCTCTTCATCCCGCTGATCATGTCCACAGGCGTGGTCGGCTTCGTCCAGTACCTCGGCTATCTGGCGCCCGACCTGGGGCAGACCGCCGGCGATGTGATCGGCCTCGGGATCATCGCCCTGGTGGTGCTCCTGCTCTGGCGCGGCATCGAGCACATCGCCCGCATCACCGCCGTGATGTGGACCGTGATGATCGCCTCGGTCCTGCTGGTGATCGTCGCGGCGGCCACCGACTTCAGCCCGCACCTCGCCTTCACCTACCCCGCGCACGCCTTCGACCTCACGAGCGACCACTTCTGGCTCGGCTTCGCCGCGGGCCTGACCATCGGCATCTACGACTACCTCGGCTACAACACCACCGCCTACATGGGCGCCGAGATCAAGGATCCCGGCCGTACGCTGCCGCGCTCCATCCTCTTCTCGATCCTCGGCATCATGGCGATCTACCTGCTGCTCCAGATCGGCACGCTCGGTGTCATCGACTGGCACCGGATGACGGACCCGCAGGACATCGCCTCCACCTCGGTGGCGTCGGCGGTGCTGGAGGAGACCTGGGGCAAGGGTGCCGCGGACACGGTGACCGTACTGATCCTGATCACGGCCTTCGCCTCGGTGTTCACCGGCCTACTCGGCGGCTCGCGGGTGCCCTACGACGCCGCCCGCGACCGGGTGTTCTTCCGGCCGTACGGGACGTTGCACCCCCGGCACCGGTTCCCCATGCTGGGCCTGGCCACGATGGGCGTGATCACCGCGATCGGCTTCCTGATCGGCCGCCACACCGACCTGGCGACCCTGATCCAGCTCCTGACCACGGTGATGGTGATCGTCCAGGCGCTCGCCCAGATCGTCGCGCTGACGGTCCTGCGCAGGCGCCGGCCGACCCTGCGCCGCCCGTACCGCATGTGGCTCTACCCGCTGCCGAGCATCGTGGCCTTCATCGGCTGGTGCGTGATCTACGGCTACGCCGACAGGAACTCCCCGGGCCGCCATCCCATCGAATGGTCCCTGGCCTGGGTCGGCCTCGGCTGCGTGGCGTTCCTGCTCTGGGCGCGGCTGGAGAAGGTGTGGCCGTTCGGTGAGAGGGAGATCGTCGAGGAGTACGCCACGACGCCCGCGCCGGAGGGAGAGCCCGCCGGCACCTGAGCGGACGGCCCCTCGGCACGCCGCTCACGCGCCCCTCTGGGTGGCGAGCGCCTTCCTCGCGGCGTGGATCGCCGCCCCCGCGCCCCCCAGCTCACCGTTCCGGCACACCGCGCGCCCGGAGCCGCCCACGCGGCACCCGGGCGCGCGGTGCCGTGTCGCGGTGCCTATCGACATGCAGGTGAACACCTGCGCTTGACATGCAGGCATGTACCTGCATAACGTCGAGTGTGCGATCAGACGACGACTCCGCGACGGACAAGGTCTTCAAAGCGCTGGCCGACGGCACGCGCCGACGGCTGCTGGACCGGCTGCACGAGGACAACGGGCAGACACTGGGTGAGCTGTGCGCGCACATCGCCATGGCCCGGCAGTCCGTGACCCAGCATCTGTCCGTCCTGGAGGCCGCCAACCTGGTCGCCACCGTGCGGCGGGGGCGGGAGAAGCTGCACTACCTCAATCCGGTCCCGCTCCAGGAGATCCAGGAGCGGTGGATCGACAAGTTCGAGCGCCCGCGACTGCGCGTGCTCGGCGCCGTGAAGCGACAAGCCGAGGAAGCCATGACCGACAAGCCCCGATTCGTCTACGTCACCTACATCGCGAGCACGCCCGAGAAGGTCTGGGACGCGCTCACCGACGCCGACCTGACCGCCTCCTACTGGGGGCACGCCAACGTCTCGGACTGGCGGCCCGGCTCCCGCTGGGAGCACGTCCGCACCGACGGCTCCGGCGTCGCCGACGTGGTCGGCACCGTGGTGAGCAGCGAACGCCCGACCCGGCTGGTGACCACCTGGGCGGCACCGGAGGGCGAGGGGAGTGAGGACGAGTGCTCCAGGGTCACCTTCGACATCCAGCCGCACGAGGACATCGTCCGGCTCACCGTCACCCACGAGGACCTGTCGGGCGAAGGTGAACTCGCCGACGTGTCCACGGGCTGGCCGGCGGTGCTGTCGAACCTCAAGTCACTTCTGGAGACGGGCGGTCCGCTGCCGCAGGAACCGTGGCTGGTGCCCCACGACTGAGCGGGCACGGGCGGGCCGGCCCGCGGCGCGCGGACCGGCCGGCCTCTCGACTCGCCTCCTGCGATAGTTGCGAGACTTTTATGGCCTGTGAGCGTTCCTTGCCGTCTTTGCCGTCCTGGCCGCCGTGACCGCGCACACCAGTCCGAGGATCAGCGCCAGGGCGCCGATGACGATGTTGTTCGCTATGACGCCGGCGTCGGGGTTCCTGCCGACGATCCATGGCGAGATGATCATCCACACGCCCAGGGCGCACATGGCCCAGCTGAGCCCGTACATCCGTGCCGGAGCGGCGGTGAACCCGAGGGCCAGCAGGCCGATCGCGATGCCCATGATCAGGTTGTGGGCCACGAGTGCGGGCTGGCTCGTCGTGTAGTGGAGTATCCACGGGGATACGGCGCAGTACAGACCGAGCAGGAACACCGGTCCGTCCACGAGCGCCACATCACGACCGCCGAGCATGCGGGCGTAACGCTCCCGCATCTCGGATACGTCGGGGTGAGTGGATATGTCACCTCTGGTGGGCGAGACGTTGGCCATGACTCGTCTCCTTCGGATAGCAGGCCCGGCCGCGTCTGATGCGGTTGCGGTAAGTGCCGTGTCTGTCCATTCTGCCCTTATTTCTCCCTTATGTGTAGGGGGGTGGCGAGACCGATGGGGTGGCCGTGCGTCACGCGACCGCCGCTGCCCCTGTGCGACCGCCGCTCCCCACCTGTCCCGCCGCGCGAACACCGACCAATCCACTCCCGTCCCAGCCACGGATTACGAGGGACAGCCCCTGGTGAGACGGGGCGGGAGAGAAGGCGGTGGCACGACATGCCGGAGGGTTCCGGGGGCGCGGCGCGAGACGGACGGCGGCGGACCGCCGTCGTGGGCAGCGGGGTGGCCGGCCTGACCGCCGCCCATGTGCTCGCCCGCACCGACCACGTCACCCTGTACGAGGCCGACGACAGGCTCGGCGGACACGCCCACACCCACCGGCTGACCGCAGCCGACGGCCGGGTCCACCACGTCGACTCCGGCTTCATCGTGCACAACCGCCGCACCTACCCGAACCTCCTGCGCCTCTTCGGCGAACTCGGCGTCGCCACCCAGGAGTCGGAGATGAGCCTGTCCGTACGCTGCGAGGGCTGCGGCCTCGAGTACGCCGGGGCCCGCGGGCCGGCCGGACTGCTCGCGCAGCCCCGCAACGCCCTGCGCGGTGCCTACCTGCGGATGCTCGCCGAGGTCCCGGCCTTCCACCGGGCGGCGCGCCGACAGCTCCGCCGGGACGCCGACGACACGCTGACGCTCGGCGAGTTCCTGGACCGTGAGGGCTTCTCGCCGTACTTCCGCGCGCACTTCATGGCGCCACTGGTCTCGGCCGTGTGGTCCTGCGACGCCGCCACCGCCCAACGCTACCCGGCGGCCTACCTGTTCCGTTTCCTCGCGCACCACGGCATGCTCTCGATCGGCGGCTCGCCGGTGTGGCGCACGGTCACCGGAGGCTCCCGCACCTATGTCGAGCGCGTCGCCGAACGGCTCGACGAGGTGCGCACCTCGGCGCCGGTCCGCTCGCTGCGCCGGCACGCCGACGGGGCCGAGATCACCGGCCACGACGGCACCACCGAGTCGTACGACGCCGTCGTCGTCGCCGTGCACCCCGACCAGGCGCTGCGACTGCTGGCCGACGCCACCCCGCCGGAGAAGGAGATCCTCGGCGCGTTCCGCTACAGCCGCAACACCACCCTCCTGCACACGGACACCACGCTCCTGCCGCGGGCCCGTGGCGCCCGCGCGTCCTGGAACCACCTGCTCCCCTCCTGCACCGCCGGCGCCGACCGGGTCCGGGTCAGTTACGACATGAACCGGCTCCAACGCCTCGACGCGGCCGAGACGTTCGTCGTCACCCTCGGCGGCGAGGACCGGGTCGATCCCGGCCGGGTACTGGCCCGCATGGTCTACGAACACCCCGTCTACACACCCGAGTCGGTCGCCGCCCAGCGACGGCTCCCGGAGCTGGGCACGGCCGTCACCGCGTACGCGGGCGCCTACCACGGCTGGGGGTTCCACGAGGACGGCTGCCGCTCCGGCGTGCGGGCCGCCGAGACACTCGGGGTGCGCTGGTGACTCCCGTACCCGCCCTGTACCCGTGCGTCATCACCCATGTGCGCACGGCACCCACCCGGTACGCGCTGCGGCACCGCACGTACATGTGGCTCGTCGACATCGACCACCTGCCCGAACTCCCGCGTACGCTCAGCCTGTTGGCGCGATTCGACCCGCGCGACCACTTCACCGGCGACGGGCGCTCCGTCCGGGCGGGCCTCGAGGAGTTCCTGGCCGCGCGCGGGGTGCGACCGCCGGGCGGCCCGGTGCTGATGCTCACGCACGCCCGCGTCCTCGGCCATGTCTTCAACCCGCTGACCCTCTACTGGTGCCACGACCCCGACGGCGTCCCGCGCCACGTCGTCGCCGAGGTCCACAACACCTACGGCCAACGGCACTGCTACCTGCTGCGCCCGGATCCGTCGGGGACCGCGCACGTCGACAAGGAGTTCTACGTCTCGCCGTTCTTCCCCGTCGACGGCCGTTACCGCATGCGGCTGCCGGCGCCGGACCGGCGGCTCGACCTCACCGTGCACCTGGAGCGGGACGGCGGCCGTCCCTTCACGGCCACCGTGCGCGGCGCCCGGCGCGCGGTCACGCGTACGGAAGTACTGCGCCAGGCCCTGCGCCACCCGTGGTCCACCGCCGTCGTGTCCGCCGCCATCCGGCTGCACGGCATCCGCCTGTTCCTGCGGGGACTCCCCGTCCAGCCCCGTCCCGCGCACCCGTCCACCCCGACCCGCACCACCGAAGAGAGCGTGAAATGACGACAGTCGAGCCCCGTCCCGCCGCCGCGCGGCGCGCCGTACGCTCGGGCCCCGCCGGCGTCGACCCGGCCCGCTGGCCCGACGTGGCGGCGCCGCCGGACGCCTCGTGGCCGCGTACGGCCGTCGCCGCGGCGGTCGTGCGCCGGGCCCTGGACCGGCTGCCGCTGCGGGTGCGGTACGGCGACGGGACCGAGGCCGGCCGGGGCGGACCGCTGCTCGAGATCCACGACCCCCGCGCGTTCCACGGCCGGATCGGTGCCAGGGGCCTGATCGGCTTCGGGGAGTCGTACCTGGCCGGTGAGTGGGACGCCCCCGACCTGGTGGGCGCCCTCACCGTGCTCGCCGCCCACGCGGCCGGCCTGGTCCCCGCCCCGCTCCAGCGGCTGCGCGGACTGTGGGCGCTGCGGCAGCCGGGCAGCCGGCGCAACACGCCCGACGGCGCCCGCGGCAACATCAGTCACCACTACGACCTGTCCAACGACCTGTTCGCCCTCTTCCTCGACGACACCCTCAGCTATTCCTCGGCCGTCTTCCGCGGGTTCCCGGCCCGCTGGGAGGGCCTCGCCGCCGCCCAGCACCGCAAGATCGACCGACTGCTTGACCTCGCCGAAGTGGGCCGGGGCACACGGCTGTTGGAGATCGGCACCGGCTGGGGCGAACTCGCGATCCGGGCCGCCGCGCGCGGCGCGCACGTCACCTCGCTGACCCTCTCCGCCGAACAGCGCGACCTGGCGCTGGACCGCGTCCGCGACGCCGGGCTCGCGGACCGGGTCGCGGTCGAGCTGTGCGACTACCGCGAGGCCCGCGGCACTTACGACGCCATCGTCAGCGTCGAGATGATCGAAGCCGTCGGCGAGGAGTTCTGGCCGGTCTACTTCCGCACCCTCGACGAGCGGCTGGCCCCCGGCGGACGCGCCGTCCTCCAGGCCATCACCATGCCGCACGACCGCATGCTGGCCTCCCGCAACACCTACACCTGGATCCAGAAGTACGTCTTCCCCGGCGGCCTGCTGCCCTCCGTCGAAGCCGTCGAACAGACCGTCCGCGACCACACCCGGCTCACCGTCACCCGGCGCGACGCCTTCGGGGCCCACTACGCCGAGACCCTGCGCCTGTGGCGGCAGCGGTTCGCCGCGCACACGGACGAGATCGACGCCCTCGGCTTCGACGCGACGTTCCGCCGGATGTGGACCTTCTACCTGGCCTACTCCGAGGCCGGATTCCGCTCCGGCTACCTCGACGTACAGCAGTACCTGTGCACGAAGGAGGACTCGGCCCGATGAACACCCCGCGCACCGCGCGCGCCGCACGCACCACCCGGACCGGTGCCGCGCACCGGCTCGCCGCACTCGTCGAGGACGCGCTCGGCGGCCCGCTGCCGGTACGGCTGCGCGCCTGGGACGGCAGCGAGACCGGACCGGCCGACGGCCCCACCGTCGTCGTACGCTCCCGGCGCGCCCTGCGCCGACTGCTGTGGCAGCCCGGCGAACTCGGCGTCGCCCAGGCGTACGTCACCGGCGAACTGGACGTGGACGGCGATCTCGCCCAAGGCCTGCGCGTCCTGTGGGCCGCCGTACGGGAGCAGGGACTGCACGCGCCGCGGCCCACGCTCGGTGACCGGGCCCGCGCGCTCGGCACGGCGCTGCGGCTCGGCGCCGTCGGCCCGCGCCCGGCGGACCCGGCGTCGCAGGCGCGGCTGCGCGGCGGCCTGCACAGCAAGGCCCGCGACCGGGCCGCCATCAGCCACCACTACGACCTGTCCAACGACTTCTACCGCCTGCTCCTCGACGACACCATGGCCTACTCGTGCGGCTACTGGCCGAGCGAGGAGCCCGGCGGCACCGCCGAGCGGTCGCAGCACGCCAAACTCGAGCTGATCTGCCGCAAGCTCGGCCTGGTGCCCGGCGCACGGCTGCTGGACATCGGCTGCGGCTGGGGCTCCCTCAGCCTGTACGCGGCCGAGGAGCACAAGGCGCAGGTCACCGCCGTCACCCTGGCCCGGGAGCAGGCCGCCCATGTGCGCGAGCAGGTGCGCGCACGCGGCCTGGAGCACCGGGTGGACGTGGTCTGCCAGGACTACCGGGACATCAGCGGCGGTGCCTACGACGCCGTCGCCACCGTAGAGATGGGCGAGCACGTCGGTGACGCCGAGTACCCGGCGTTCGCGGCTTCCCTGCACCGGCTGGCACGGCCGGGTGGCCGGGTGCTGGTGCAGCAGATGTCGCGGGGCGGCGTCGCGCCCGGCGGCGGCGCGTTCATCGAGGCGTACATCGCGCCCGACATGCACATGCGGCCGCTCGGCGAGACCGTCTCGCTGCTGGAGCGGTCCGGGCTGGAGGTGCGTTCCGTGGAGTCGTTGCGCGAGCACTACGTCCGCACCGTGGCGGCCTGGCACCGCACGCTGGAGGACCGCTGGGGCGACGTCGTCGCGCTCGTCGGCGAGGAGACGGCGCGGGTGTGGCGGCTGTACCTGGTCGGCGGCGCGCTCGCCTTCGAGCAGGGCCGGATGGGCGTCGACCAGATCCTCGGCGTGCGGCCCACCGCCGACGGCCTGAGCGGCATGCCCGCGACACCGGCGGGGTGGTACGCGGGACTGGACCGGCCGTGAACGGGTTCGCGTGGGGCGCCTTCGCTCTCAACCTGCTGTGGGCGGCCCTCGCCGCGCTCGCCGTCATGCTGGTCACCTTCGCCGTCGCCGTACGCCGGGGCCTGCACCGGATCGTGGACATCGCCTGGGGTGCCGGCTTCACCGCGGTCGCCCTCGTCGGCTGCGTGGCCTCGGCGGGCGAGGGCGACACCGGTCGGCGGGTCCTGGTGACCGTCCTGACGTCCGTCTGGGGGCTGCGTCTCGCCGTGCACATCGCCCGGCGCGGGCGCGGTCACGGGGAGGACCCGCGCTACGAGGCGATGCTCGCGAAGGCCCCCGGCAACCGTGACCTGTACGCCCTGCGCATGGTGTACCTGCTCCAGGGCGCCCTGGTGTGGCTGGTCTCGCTGCCGGTCCAGGCCGCGCCGTACGTGCGGGCCGAGATGTCGGGTCTCGCCTGGGCGGGCACGGCGCTGTGGGCGGTGGGCCTGTTCTTCGAAGCGGTCGGGGACGCCCAACTGGCCCGGTTCAAGGCCGATCCCGCCAACCGGGGCAGGATCATGGACCGGGGCCTGTGGCGCTACACCCGGCACCCCAACTACTTCGGCGACTTCTGCGTCTGGTGGGGCCTGTACCTGATCGTGTGCGACTCCGGCGCGGCGGCCGCGGTGTCGATCGTGTCGCCGGTGGTGATGAGCTTCCTGCTGCTGAAGGGGAGCGGAAAGTCCCTGCTGGAACGGCACATGGAGAAACGCCCCGGCTACGCCCGCTACATCGCCCGCACCAGCGGCTTCTTCCCGTGGCCACCCCGCGGCTGACGCCCGTGTCCGTGTCGGGGTGGCCGCCGGCCCTGCCACGCGCACGACCGTCCTGATGCGCCCGTCGCCGGGCGGTGACGCCCGGCGATGTGTGCGGCCCGGCGGTGGTCAGGCGCTCGCGCCCAGGCAGTCGCGCATGCGGATGAGTGCGTCGCGCAGGCGCGTTTTGACCGTGCCGAGCGGGAGCGCGAGGTCTTCCGCGACCTGGCGGCACGTCAGGCCGCGGTAGTACGCCAGTGTGACGGCCTGCCGTTGGATCTCCGTCAGCGCGTCCAGGCAGCGCCGTACCTGTTCCCGTTCGAGTCGCGCCTCCACCTGCTCGGTCACCTCGTCGTACGGGGGCATCCGGTCGAGCAGAGCCGCCCGGTGCTCCCGCGCGGAGGCTGCCTCGGCCGACCGGACCCGGTCCACCGCCCTGCGATGGGCGAGGGTGAGGATCCAGTTGACGGCGGTCCCGCGGTCGGGCCGGTACCGGGGAGCGGTGCGCCAGACCTCGACCAGCACCTCCTGAGCGACCTCCTCCGACTGCGCCGGGTCGCGCAGCACGCCGCGCGCGACGCCGAGCACGGGACTCACCACGGCGTCGTAGAGCGTGGCGAAGGCGTCCTCGTCGCCCACGGCCACCTTGCTCAGCAGCTCCTCCAGGTCGGTCCGCGACGAGGGATTCCTGCCGATGTACACGGCTTCTTTCACGGGGGAGTCCTTCGGGGGTGCGAGGGGTGCGAGCGTCCCGGGCGAGCTCCGGGCGGAACCCGCGGCTCGACCCGGCTGGACACATCGGGCGAATCAGGCGCACTGTTTGTGCATCGAAAATTCGTGCGAGTGCATGGTCCGTTCTTCCTCGCTCTCCGCTCAGGCGCACATCTCCTGCCGCAGGCAGCTGTGCAACCGGTGCAGCCCACGGCGCGCGTGGCTCTTCACCGTGCCCAGGGGGAGCCCGGTGCGCTCGGCGATCTGGGTCTGGGTCAGGTCCTCGTAGAAGGTCAGGCGCAGCACCCGCTGCTGGGGTGCCGGGAGCTGGGCCAGCTCCTCGTGGACGCGCACCCGGTCGAGGACGGCCTCGGGGCACTGCGTCGCCGGGTCGCGGAGCGCGAGCGCGTACCCGGCCGAGGAGAGGAGGTCGGCGCGACGGGTGCGCGCGGCCAGCGCGTCGGCGATCTTGCGCCGGGTGATGCCGACGATCCAGCCCGCGATCGTGCCGCGCTCCGGCCGGTAGCCGAGGCGGCCGTGCCAGACCCCGAGGAACACCTGCTGGGTGACGTCCTCCGCCTCCCGCGCGTCCCCCAGGGAGCGCCGGGCGAGCGTGTGCACCAGAGCCGACCAGCGATGGTAGGCGGCGGCCAGACAGTCCTCGTCGCCCGCCACCAGACCCCGTGCCAGCTCCTCGTCAGACAGCGACTCCTGCGCCGGGGCCCACAGCGCGACGACGGAGGGTGAAGCGCTCGGCTGCGGACTCATGACGGAGACTCCTCGCGTCGTACGGACCGGTCCACGCCACCGTCGGCGAGCCCCGGTGCCGTCATGGTGCGAGCAGGAGGGCGAAACGCTCAATGTGCATCGGTTCTGCATCGTATAGTCGGCCTCATGGGTGAATCGCCGGAGGAGCTCGCCGCCGCCACGGGCCTGACCACCGGTGCGGTGGCACGTCGGCTGGGGGTGTCACCCACCACGCTGCGCTCCTGGGACCGCAGGTACGGCATCGGTCCCGCGGTCCGTTCCGACGGCCGCCACCGGCGCTGGACCGGGCAGGACGTGGCGATGCTGGAGACGATGTGCCGGCTGACCTCGGCCGGGGTACCGCCCGCCGAGGCGGCCCGGGTCGCGAAGGCGCAGTCGGACGACGTCCCGCCCGATGCCGACGACACCGCACTCGCGGTCGGCGCCCCCGTCGCGCCGAGACCGGCGGGCCGTGCGCGGCCGGCCGGCCCGCTGCCGCTCGGCGACGTGCGCCAGGAGTGCCGCGGCATCGCCCGCGCCGCCGTCCGCCTCGACGCCCCGGCCGTGCGCGAGCAACTGTCCGCGGCCGTCGAGGAGCACGGGCTGACGGTCGCCTGGCAGGAGGTGATGGTGCCGACACTGCACGCGGTCGGACGCAAGTGGGCCTCGTCCGGGGACCGTTACGTCGAGGTCGAACACCTGCTGTCCTGGCAGGTGTCCGGCACGCTGCACCGGCACACCCGGCCCCAGCCGCGGCGCGGCGAGGCCGCCGCCGCCCCCGGGCCGGTCGTCCTGGCCTGCGTCCCCGGCGAACAGCACACGCTGCCGCTGGAGGCGCTCAACGCCGGACTGAGCGAAGCCGGCCTCCCCACCCGGATGTTCGGGGCGGCCGTGCCCGCCGAGGCGCTCATGGCCGCGGTCGACCGGCTGGGCCCCGCGGCCGTCGTGCTGTGGGCGCAGGCACGTTCCTCGGCGACCCTGCCGCTGGCCCAGCATGTCGCCGCCGCCCAGTGGGGCGTGAAGGGCGCGCGCAGGCAGCCGCTGGTGATGCTCGCCGGTCCCGGCTGGCTCGGACGGCGCACCACCCACGGCATGGTGCGGCCGAACTCCCTCAAGGACGCGGTGGATCTGCTGGCGGGTCTGTACGGGACGTACGGCGGATAGCCGGCCGGCACCCCCCGCGCTCACCGGCTGGCACCCCCCGCGCTCACCGCCCGGCACCCTCCCGCGCTCACCACCCGGTGCGCGCCCGCCCGTCCCTCTGTGCGCCCCCGCACCGGCGGCCCCGCGCCCCCGACCCCGCGCCTCCTGGCGCCGTCAGTCGCGTTCCCGGGCCTTCCGGAAGCGGGCCAGACCGTCCGCGAGGTCGACGATCGGTTCGGGGTAGTCCAGCGCGGCCCGGTCCAGGCCCTGGAGCTTCCACGGCTCGTGCACCGACTGCCTTGCCACGTCGGCCAGCTCCGGTACCCACCGCCGGACGTAGGCTCCGTCGGGATCGAGGCGCCTGCCCTGGGTGACGGGGTTGAGCACCCGGTTCGGGCGGGTGTCAGTGCCGGTCCCCGCCATCCACTGCCAGTTGAGCTGGTTGTTGGCGACGTCGCCGTCGACCAGCAGGTCCAGGAAGTGCCGGGCGCCGACCCGCCAGTCGACGTACAGCGTCTTGACGAGGAAGCTCGCGGTCAGCAGGCGGCAGCGGTTGTGCATCCAGCCCTCGTCCCGCAGCTGACGCATCCCCGCGTCGATCACCGGGTAGCCGGTGCGGCCCTCCCGCCAGGCCGCCACCTCCTCGCGCGCCGTGCGCTCGGACCGCCAGCGGTCCCGCTTGGTGCGGTAGTCGTCGGTGGCCGACTCCGGGCGCGCCGCGAGCACCTGGCGGTGGAAGTCGCGCCAGGCGAGCTGCCGTACGAACGCCTCCGCGCCGGGACCGCCCGCGTGGCGCGCCCGATGGACGAGCTCGACGGGGGAGAGGGTGCCGAAGTGCAGGTGCGGCGAGAGCCGGGAGGTCGCGTCGCCGCCG
Organism: Streptomyces sp. NPDC002306; assembly: GCF_053593435.1. Classification (NCBI taxonomy): domain Bacteria; kingdom Bacillati; phylum Actinomycetota; class Actinomycetes; order Kitasatosporales; family Streptomycetaceae; genus Streptomyces; species Streptomyces sp. NPDC002306. The sequence goes on along the minus strand of NZ_JBSFCK010000006.1, from coordinate 101,054 downwards.
AGGTCGTCGCGGCCGTCCTCGTAGCCGGCGACACCGGAGCGGAGCCAGGACGCCAGCCGTTTCCTGCCCTCCGTCTCGCCGCCGTCCGGCAGGCCCGGCGACACCCCGGCGGGGCCGCCGCGTTCGGGCACCTCCTCGGAGCCGACGCCGTCCGGGACCCGCACGGCGCGCGGCGCGCCGAGGGTGTCCCGCAGCGTCTGCTGCGACCAGTGCCGGAAGTAGGGCGTGAAGACGGCGAAGTGGTCCGAGGAGGCCGGGGTCACCGCGCCCGGGGCGACGGCCGTGGTCACCGTGTCGTGGACGTGCAGCCGTACGCCCTGCGCCTCCAGCGCGTGCCGCAGCCGCTCCTCACGCCGTTGCGCGTAGCCGCTGACGTCGGCCGCCAGGTGCACCTCGTCGGCGTCCGTCTCGGCGGCCACCTTGCAGACCTGCTCGACGACGTCGCCGGAGCGCAGCACGAGCCGCCCGCCGCGCTCGCGCAGTCCCGCGTCCAGGTCCCGCAGGCAGTCCGCGAGGAACGCCAGCCGGTTGGGGGCGGCGAATCCCGCGTCGTCCACGGCCCGGTCGCGCACGAACAGCGGCACGACCTCACGGGAGCCGTCGAGGGCGGCCCGCAGCGCGGGATGGTCGTGCAGACGGAGGTCGGAGGTGAACAGGACGACCGAGACGTTCATGAGGAGGGCTCCGGGTGGGTGTGGGGGGCCGTCGAGGTGCTTCCGGCCCCGGGGGTCCGGCGGATGCGCGCGTCACCCGATCGGTGCGCGCCGCCTCCCTCGGGAGGCCGGGTCCGACGCCGCGGCGGCCCGCGCGATGTTGCGGGCCATGCCGCCGAACACCACGGCGTGGAAGGGGGAGACGCTCCACCAGTACGCCTCGCCGACCAGTCCGTGCGGATGGAACAGGGCCCGCTGGCGGTACCGGGTACGGCCGTCGTCGTCCGTCTCCGCGTACATCTCCAGCCAGGCCAGACCCGGCAGCCGCATCTCGGCCCGCAGCCGCAGCAGCCGCCCGGGTTCGATCTCCTCCACCCGCCAGAAGTCCAGCGAGTCGCCGACCCGCAGCCGCGCCGCGTCCCGGCGCCCGCGGCGCAGTCCGACGCCGCCGGCCAGCCGGTCCAGCCAGCCGCGCACGGCCCAGGCCAGCGGGAAGGAGTACCAGCCGTTCTCGCCCCCGATGCCCTCGACCACGCGCCACAGCGCCTCCCGCGAGGCGTCGACCGTGCGTTCGCGCTCGTCGGTGTACAGGCTGCCCCCGGCCCAGTCCGGGTCGGTGGGCAGCGGGTCGCTCGGCGCGCCGGGCACCGAGGCGGACGACCACCGCGTCGTCACCTTCGCCTCGCGCACCCGCGTCAGGGCCAGCCGGACCGCCTTGTCGAAGCCGAACGGATGCCCCGGCGGGTCGGGCACGTAACGGACGATGTCGTGCTCGTGGCAGACGACCTCGTGCCGCAGCGACTCGGTCAACGGCCGGGCGATGGCCGCGGGCACCGGCGTGACCAGGCCGACCCAGTGACTGGACAGGCCCGGGGAGAGCATCGGCACGGAGACGATGAGCCGGCGCGGGAGCTGCGCGATGGTGGCGTAGCGCACCATCATCTCGCGGTACGTCAGGACGTCCGGACCGCCGATGTCGAAGGCGCGGCTGACCTCCGCGGGCATCCGGGCGCTGCCGACGAGCACACGCAGCACGTCCCGCACCGCCACCGGCTGGATCCGGGTGTGCACCCAGCTCGGGGTGACCATCACGGGCAGCCGTTCGGTGAGGTAGCGCAGCATCTCGAAGGAGACCGAGCCCGAGCCGATGATGACGGCCGCCCGCAGCACGGTGGTCGGCACCCCCGAGTCCAGCAGGATGCGGCCGACCTCCGCCCGGGAGCGCAGATGGGGCGACAGTTCCCGCTCGGGGACGTCGGCGGGCGTCAGACCGCCGAGGTAGACGATCCGTCGTACGCCCGCGGCCCTGGCCTGCTCGCCGAAGGTCCGGGCCGCCTCACGGTCGGTCCGTTCGAAGTCCGCGCCGCCGGCGAGCGCGTGGACCAGGTAGTACGCGACGTCGATGTCCCGCAGGGCGGCGCCGAGCGACACGGCGTCGGTGACATCACCGCGCACCACCTCGGTGTCGCCCACCCAGGGATGGTCGCGCAGCCGGTCGGGGGAGCGGGCCAGACAGCGCACCCGGTGTCCCGCGTCGAGCAGTTCCGGGACGAGCCGCCCGCCGATGTACCCCGTGGCGCCTGTCACCAGGCAGCGCAGTCCGGCTTCGCGGTCGTCTGCGTTCATGTGCACTCGGCCCTTTCCCGTCGCGGCCCCCGGTGATCACTCCCTCCTTCACTGACTTCCCCGCCCGGGACCGCCCCGGATGCGGCGTACGGGTGTCTATACGCTGGCCACGTGGCCACAGCGAACGACCGGGAGCAGCGCGCGCGGGACGAGCGGTCCCCCGCCGGCGCGGTGCCGACCGACCTGCACGCCTTCGCCGTCCAGTTGCGGCGGATGAACGGCGAGATCAACCGGCTGATGCAGGGCTTCGCGGGTGCGCACGGGCTGCACCCCACGGACGTCCAGGCGCTCGCGGCCATCCTGGACGCCGACGAGCCGATGACCCCCAAGCGGCTGCGCGAGCACCTCGGACTCACCTCGGGCGCCGTGACCGCGTGCGTGGACCGGCTGGAACGCGCGGGACACATCCGCCGGGTCCGGGAGAGCGCCGACCGCCGGGTGGTCCACCTGTACTACGCGGCCGACGCCCGGCCCGCGGCCCGTACGTACTTCCGCCCCCTCGCGGAGGCCACCGAGGCCGCACGGGCCCACTTCACGCCGGACGAACTGGCCCTGGTGCTGCGGTTCCTCGCGGCGATGAACGAGGAACTCTCCGGGACCACGCCGCTCGGGGGCTGACCGCGGTTCGGCCCGGTGCATCCGCGGCCCGGCCGGTGACGGAAGAGCAGGCGTCGTCTACGATCACCGGCGGCACATATATCTCAATAATTGAGATTGTTCATCATTGAGATTGCTTGCCGTCGAGATTGTCTCCCCAGAGGCACCCGCCGCCCCCTCGGAACTCGGAGAACCATGACCCCCACCCCTCGACGGGGCCGCCGGCTCGTCCGGCTCGTCCCGCTGCTCCTGGTCGCCGTGTGGCTCGGCATCGGCGGCGTCCTCGGCCCCTTCGCCGGACGCCTGGGCGAGGTCGCGACGAACGACCAGGCCGCGTTCCTGCCCCGCAGCGCCGAGTCGACCGAAGTCGTCGCCGCACAGCGGGCCTTCCGCCAGGACGAGACGCTGCCGGCGATCGTCCTGTGGACCGCCGACACCGGCGGCGGGACCGGCACCGGAGTAGGTGACCGGCGCGCGGACGCCGACCGCGCACTGGCCTCCCTGTCCGGCGTGCCCGGAGTGGTCGGCCCCGCGTCGCCCGCACTCGTCGCCGAGGACGGCGCCGCACTGGAGGCCGTGGTCCAGCTGCGGCCCGATCTCGGCGACGCACTGCCCGGCACCCTCGACCGGATCCGCGCCGCCGCCGAGCGGGTCCCCGGCAGCACGGTCCAGCTGGCCGGGCCGGCCGCGAGCCAGGCGGACCTGTCCGACGCGTTCGCCGGGATCGACGGCCTGCTCCTCGCCGTCGCGCTGGCCACCGTCCTGGTGATCCTGCTGCTGGTCTACCGCAGCTTGCTGCTGCCGCTGGTCGTCATCCTCGGCGCGGTCTTCGCGCTCGGGCTCGCCTGCGCGCTGGTGTACGTGCTCGCCGACCACGACGTGGTCCGCGTCGACGGCCAGGTCCAGGGCATCCTCTCCATCCTGGTGATCGGCGCGGCCACCGACTACGCCCTGCTCCTGACCGCCCGCTTCCGGGAGGAACTCGCCCGGCACGACGACCGGTTCACGGCCGTACGGGCCGCGCTGCGGCAGTCCTGGGGCGCCGTGGTGGCCAGCGCCGCGACCGTCGCCCTCGGGCTGCTCGCCCTGCTGCTGAGCGACCTGACCAACAACCGGGCGCTCGGACCGGTCGGCGCCATCGGTATCGGCTGCGCCGCGCTGAGCGCCCTGACGTTCCTGCCCGCGGTCCTGGTCCTGCTGGGCCGGGCCGCGTACTGGCCCGCGAAGCCCCGGGACACGGACGGCGACCGTGCCGGGATCGGGGTCTGGCACCGCGTCGCGCACCTGGTCGACCGGGCGCCGCGCAAGGTCTGGGCGGCCACCCTCGCCGTGCTGCTGGCGTGTGCCGCCTTCGCACCGGCCCTCACCTCCCGGGGCGTCCCCCTCGACGAGATCTTCGTCGCCGACGCCCCCTCGGTCGCCGCGCAGAAGTCCCTGGGCGCGCACTTCCCCGGCGGTTCGGGCAACCCCACGGTGGTCGTCGCCGACGCCGACGCCCTGAACCGGGTCGTCGCGGTGGCCCGGGACACCGAGGGCGTCGCCTCCGCCGCCGGGGTGGCGAAGTCGGGCCGCCCCGGCGGCGGCGCCCTGGTCGTCGACGGGCGGGTGCGCGTCGACGTCACCCTCGCCGCCGCGGCGGACAGCGACGCGGCGAAGCGGACGGTGGCCCGGCTGCGGACCGCGCTGCACGCGCTGCCCGGCGCGAACGCCCTCGTCGGCGGCTACACGGCCCAGCAGTACGACACCCTGCGCACCGCCGAACGCGACCGCACCCTCATCGTCCCCGTGGTCCTCGCCATCATCCTCGTCATCCTCACGGCACTGCTGCGCTCGCTGCTGATGCCCGTGCTGCTCGTGGCCACCGTGGCGCTCAACTTCCTCGCCACGCTGGGCATCTCGGCACTCGTCTTCCCGCACGTGTTCGGCTTCACGGGAACGGACGCGTCCGTACCGCTGTACGGCTTCGTGTTCCTGGTCGCCCTCGGCGTCGACTACAACATCTTCCTCATGTCCCGGGTCCGGGAGGAGTCCCTGCGGCACGGGGTGCGCCAGGGCGTGCTGCGGGGACTGGTCACCACCGGTGGGGTGATCACCTCGGCGGGCGTGGTGCTCGCCGCGACCTTCGCGGCCCTGGGCGTCATCCCACTCGCCTTCCTGGTGCAGATCGCCTTCATCGTCGCCTTCGGAGTCCTGCTCGACACCCTCGTGGTGCGCTCGCTGCTGGTGCCCGCCCTGGTCCGGGACATCGGCGCCGTGGCGTGGTGGCCGGGACGGCTGAGCCGGCGTCCCGCCGCGGTCTCCGCGGACGCCCGTCCGGTCGACGCGGCCGGGCCGGGGCGCGTGGCGCACGAGCACCCGCCGGGCTGAGCGGGGACCGTCCGGAGGCCCGGTCCGTGGTCGCCGCACATGGTCGCGTCGATCGGGGGCATGCGGTTCTCACGAGACAGACACGCACAAGAAGTCGGTGGACGAGCGAATCCGGAGGTGACCGCCGCTATGGGCGCGAAGGTGTTGCAGCGCTTTCCCGCGGGAGCACCGCGAGGCTCCTGGCCCGCGGAGGAGTACGCGGCGGCCCGCCGCGCGCAGGGCGAGCCCGCGACCGTGGTGATGGATCTGAAGTCGGACGCCTACCTCGTGGTGGTCCCCCGACACGACGACGACTGAGCACGACGACCGAGGACGACGACGGCAACTGAACACGGCGGCTGAGGACGGCGGCTGAGGACGGCGGTGCCCGACCGCGTGGGACGCACGGTCGGGCACCGCCGTCCTCGCCGTCCTCGTCATCGCCTCGCCCGTCGTATTCCGGATTCCAGCTGTTCCTGCCGCATGCCGACACCGTGCGGGCGAATTCCCGCCGGGGCGAAGGGTTTCCCCGTCGCCCGTCGTGAAACGAAATAGTCCGCGATACGAGACCGGTCAGGTTCCCCTTGACTGTCTCGAACGCTGGCTGTCACGATCGACGGCATGATGAAGCGACTGGACCTCACGCGGCGACGCCATGTCGACCTCGCGCGCGTCTCCAGCGCCTCCTGTCGCACCGCGGCCTGAACACCACTTCGCCGCGCGGCCTTTCACCGCTTTTCCGCCGCGTTCCCTTCCCTCTCTGAGCCGTCGGGCAGACCCGTGTAGCCCGCCGTTGCCCGAACGCGGAGATCACCACGCCGGACACCGCCCCGGGTGAATTCGGCGTTCCAGAATTCGCCACTGGAGTTCCGTAGGCCCGTAGGGCCCGTGAAACTCGGGCGGCTGGGCGTCGACCTCCTCCCGCTGGGCTTCCCGCACCACCACGAGGAGGTCGAGTACTTCGGCCGGCGGGTGCCGCCCCTGGTCCGCGAACTGGAGGCGCGACTCCCGGACAGCGAGCCCGCATCGCTCCCCGCGCCCGCCTGATCCGCACCGCCCGCCGCGTCCAGCGTCCCGCCGTCCCGAAAGAGGCACCATGGCCACCGTCCTGTCCGTCTCCGGCAGTCCGTCCGTCTCCTCCCGCACCAACCGCCTGCTGCGCCACCTCGACCAGCGGCTGAGCGCACAGGGTCACGAGGTGATCCCCCTCGACATCCGCACCGTCCCCGCCGAGGCACTGCTCGGCGCGGACTTCCGGCACCCGGCGATCGTCGAGGCCACCGAACTGTTTGCCCGCGCCGACGGCGTCGTCGTCGGCACCCCCGTCTACAAGGCGTCGTACTCCGGTGTCCTCAAGGCGCTCCTCGACCTGCTCCCGCAGTACGCCCTCACCGGCAAGACCGTGCTGCCGCTGGCCACCGGCGGTTCCGTCGCGCACGTCCTGGCCATCGACTACGCGCTGCGGCCGGTGCTCAGTTCCATGGGTGCGACGCACATCGTGCCGGGCTGGTTCACCCTCGACACGGACATCACCGTGCACGAGAACGGCTCGCTGACCGTCGCCCCCGGCGCGGCGGAGGCACTCACCCAGGTCGTCGACCAGTTCTCGGCCGCGCTGGGCCGCACCCCGCTGCTGGCCGCGGCGAGCTGAGCCCATGAGCGCCCATGTCATCAGCGACGACGCCGAGGCCGTCGCGGTCGCGACGGCCCTGGCCGACGAGTTCCGCGCGGGCGCCTCGGAGCGCGACCTCGCCCGCAGGCTCCCGCGCGCCGAGGTGGACCGGTTGTCCGCCTCCGGGCTGCTCGCCGTCACCGTGCCCGCCGAGCACGGCGGCGCCGACGTCCGCGCCCGGACCCTCGCGGAGATCTTCCGGCTGCTGGGCTCCGCCGACGGCAGCCTCGCCCAGATCCCGCAGAGTCACTTCGCCTACGTCAACGTGATCCGTCGCCAAGGCACCCCGGAGCAGCGGAAGTTCTTCTTCGCCGAACTGCTCGCCGGGCGCCGCTTCGGCAACGCCCAGTCGGAGGCGGGTACCCGGCACGTCCAGGACATCCGCACCCGCCTCGCCGCGCGGCCCGACGGCTCGTACGTCCTCACCGGCGTCAAGCACTACTGCACCGGTGCCCTGTTCGCCGACTGGATCCCCGTACTGGCCCGCACCGAGGACGACCTGCTGCACGTGGCGTACGTGCCGCGCGACGCCCCCGGCCTCACGGTGGCCGACGACTGGGACGGCATGGGCCAGCGCACGACCGCCAGCGGAACCGTCCGGCTCGACGGTGTACCGGTCCCCGCCGACCGCGTCCTGCCCCATCACCTCACCTTCGAGGGGCCGCAACTGCATGGCGCGGTGGCCCAGTTGCTGCACGCGGCGATCGACGCGGGGATCGCCGGGGGAGCGCTCACCGAGGCCGCGCGGTTCGTACGGACGAAGAGCAGGCCGTGGTTCGAGAGCGGTGTCGAGACCGCCGCCGAGGACCCCCTGCTCATCCAGCGGTTCGGTGAACTCGCCGTGCGGGTAAGGGCGTCAGAGGCGTTGCTGCGGGAGGCGGCCCGTGCCGTGGACGCGGCGCACGCCGACCTCACCGACGACACGGCGGCCGAGGCGTCGATCGCCGTGGCCGTCGCCAAGGTCCAGGCCGCGCTCACCGCGGTCGAGGTCGCCGACGCGCTGTTCGAGCTGTCGGGTACCCGCTCCGCGCTCAACTCCCTGAATCTGCACCGGCACTGGCGCGACGCCCGCACCCACACCCTGCACGACCCGACCCGCTGGAAGATCCAGCACATCGGCCGGTACGTGCTCAACGGAACGAAACCGCCCCGCCACGGCCTGCTCTAGCCGAACGCGGCCGGAACGCGGACCGGCCACGGGCCGCCGTGAGCCGCCGCGGCCGACCGTCCCGATCGGAGACCCCACGTGTCCCTCACCTTCCACTGGTTCCTGCCCACCAACGGTGACAGCCGCCATATCGTCGGCGGCGGCCACGGCACCCCGGCGACCGCCTCCGGACGGGACCGGCCGCCGACGGTCGCCTATCTGAGCCAGATCGCCCGTGCCGCCGAGGACCTCGGCTTCGTCGGCGCGCTGACCCCCACCGGCGCCTGGTGCGAGGACGCCTGGCTCACCACCGCGATGGTCAGCCAGCACACGGAGCGCCTCAAGTTCCTCGTCGCATTCCGTCCCGGCTTCGTCTCGCCCACCCTCGCCGCGCAGATGGCCTCCACCTACCAGCGGCAGACCGGCGGACGACTGCTCCTGAACGTCGTCACGGGCGGCGAGAGCCACGAGCAGCGCGCCTACGGCGACTTCCTCGACAAGGACGCGCGCTACCGCCGTAACGGCGAGTTCCTCTCCGTCGTACGGGAGTTGTGGGAGGGCGGGACCGTCGATCTGGTCGGCGAGCATCTCCGGGTCGAGGACGCGAGGCTGGCGCGGGTGCCGGATCCAGTACCCGAGGTGTACTTCGGCGGGTCCTCGCCGGTCGCCGGTGAGGTCGCCGCCCGGTACGCGGACGTCTATCTCACCTGGGGCGAGCCGCCCGCGCAGGTCGCCGAGAAGATCGCGTGGATCAGGGCGCTGGCCGCGCGGGAGGGCCGCACCCTGCGCTTCGGCATCCGGCTGCACGTCATCACCCGGGACACCGCCGAACAGGCCTGGGCGGAGGCGCACCGGCTGCTCGACGGCTTCGACCCGGAGACGGTGAGGTCCGTACAGGCCGGGCTGGCGCGCAGCGAGTCCGAGGGGCAGCGGCGGATGCTGGCGCTGCACGGCGGCGGCCGCGACGGACTGGAGATCCACCCCAACCTGTGGGCGGGCATCGGACTGGTCCGCGGGGGCGCGGGCACGGCGCTGGTGGGCAGCCACGCGGAGGTCGCCGAGCGGATCCGGGAGTACGCGGCGCTCGGCATCGAGGAGTTCGTGCTGTCCGGCTATCCGCACCTGGAGGAGGCGTACTGGTTCGGGGAGGGAGTGCTGCCGAGGCTGGCCGCGGACGGTGTGTGGCGTCATCCGGCCGCACAGGCCGCCGAGCCGGCCGTGCAGGTGCCCTTCGCCTCCTGAGCGGCCTTCAGTCGGCCGCCCGGCCGGCCAGCGCGTCCAGATGCGCCCGCCGGGACTGTGCCGTCTGGCCCTGGACCAGCAGGAACAGGCCCTCCCTGGCGAGGCGTTGGGCCTTGCTGGTCAGGGCCATCGCGCGCCCGCCGCCGGCCACCACCGCCGCCGTGGTGGCCGCCCGCAGCACCTCGAACGCCCGCGTCCTGAGGGCGAGCCGGTCCGTCAGATGCTCGTGCGCCAGGGGATGGTCGGCGAGGTCGTAGGCGAGGCGCCGCACCTCCTCGAGACGGGTGCGCAGCGGGCCCGCGGTGTCCTCGTCCAGCAGGTCGAGCGCCGCCCGCGCGACCCCGAACACCGCGGGTGAGGCGTTCACCGCCTTCGCCCGGTCCGTGGCGGCCCACCGGTCGTAGGGCGCGCACAGGACCACGGCCTCCTCCGGCAGCCACAGGCCGTCCAGCTCCAGGGACACCGTGCGCGCGGCGGTGAGCGCCGCCAGCCGCATCGGCGGCGACGCCCGCAGGCCCGGCTGCTCCCGCGCCTCGACGAAGGCGAACAGCGCCTCGTCCTCGTCGGTCACCCCTGCCAGCAGCATCACGTCGTTCAGGCCCCACCCCGTGTACCAGGGCACGCTCCCGTCGAAGCGCCGGCCGCCCCGCTCCCGGGTGACCCGCACCGGCGTCCGCGGATGGGCGCGCAGATGCGCGTACGCCACCCCGGACAGCAGTTCCCCGGCCGCCAGCGGTCCCAGCAGCCGCTCACGCACCGGAAGCTGCGACTTGGCCAGGGTCAGCACCGGCGTGTGGTGCTGCGTCTGCACGAACCAGGTCGAGCAGCACGCCCCGGCGAGGATCTCCGCCGTCTCCCGCACCACGGCGCCGGGTGCCGCCGAGCCGCCGTACTCGCGCGGCGCGTTCACCCCGAGCAGCCCCGAGCGTTTGACGGCCTCGACATGGCTCGCGGGCACGCCCTCCTGGTCGACGCGCTCGGCGTGCGGGGCGAGGAGGTCGTCCGCGAGACGGCGGGCGCGGCTGACGAGCGGGTGCGGTGCGTCGGTCATGCGGAAGATTCTTCCGGTGTCGTGGCGCGGGATGTCGTTCCGCCCGGCCGCCGTTCGTGTAGGAGGTGGGACAACGCCCGACGTCCAGGAGGCCGTCATGAAGTACTACCTGCTCAGCGTGATCACACCCACCGACGGAGAACCCCCGTCGCCCGAGGGGATGGCGGAGATCGGCCGCAACCTGGAGGTCTTCCACCAGGAACTGCGCGAGGCGGGCGCCTGGGTCTTCGCGGGCGGACTGCACGGCACGGAGACGGCCACCGTGCTGCGGCCCGCGGACGGCGACGTCCTGGTCACCGACGGGCCGTACGCCGAGGGCAAGGAGTACCTGGGCGGCATCTGTCTGATCAAGGCACCCGACCTGGACGCGGCCCTGCACTGGGGCCGCCGGGCGACCTGGGCCACCACCCTCCCCATCGAGGTGCGCCCGTTCCTGGGCGAGGCCTGATGCCGCTGGACGTCGAAGCCGTCTTCCGCGCGGAGTACGGGCGCGCAGTGGCCGTCCTGGTCCGCTTCCTCGGTGACATCGACCTCGCCGAGGAGGCCGTCCAGGACGCCTTCGCCACGGCGGTACGACGCTGGCCGGAGACCGGCGCGCCACCGAGCCCGGCGGGCTGGATCATCACCACGGCCCGCAACCGGGCCGTCGACCGGCTGCGGCGCGAGTCCACCCGGGACGCCCGCCAGGCCGAGGCGGCCCGGCTCCACGCCCTCGATCCGCCCGCCGAGGAGGGGCCCGTGCGCGACGACCGGCTCCGGCTGATCTTCACCTGCTGCCACCCCGCGCTCGCCCCGCGGGCCCAGGTGGCGCTGACCCTGCGCCTGCTCGGAGGCCTCGGCACCGCGCAGATCGCGCGCGCCTTCCTGGTCCCCGAGCCGACGATGGCCCAGCGACTGGTCCGCGCCAAGGCCAAGATCCGCGACGCCCGGATCCCGTACCGGGTGCCGCGCGACGCGGACCTCCCCGACCGGCTGAAGGGCGTCCTGGCCGTCGTCTACCTGATCTTCAACGAGGGGTACACCGGGGATCCCGCCCTGTGCGCCGAGGCGGTGCGCCTGGGCCGGCTCCTGGCGGCGCTGATGCCGGACGAACCCGAGGTCACCGGGCTGCTCGCGCTGATGCTGCTGACCGAGTCCCGTCGGCCGGCCCGCATCGGCGCCGAGGGCGCGCTGGTCCCGCTGCCCGAGCAGGACCGCACCCGGTGGGACCGCGAGCTGATCGCCGAGGGGCAGGATCTCGTCCGCCGCTGCCTGCGCCGTGGCCGCCCCGGCCCGTACCAGATCCAGGCCGCCGTGAACGCGGTGCACAGCGACGCGCCGACCGCCGCCGCCACGGACTGGGGACAGATCCTGCGGCTCTACGACCAGCTGACCGCCCTCGCCCCCAGCCCGGTCGTCGCCCTGAACCGGGCCGTCGCGGTCGCCGAGGTACGGGGCCCCGGTCCGGCGCTCGACCTGCTGGACGGCCTCGGCCTCGACAACTACCACGTCTTCCACGCGGTCCGCGCCGACCTGCTGCGCCGCCTGGACCGGCCCGCCGAGGCCGTCAGGGCGTACGAGGCGGCGATCGCGTTCACCGCGAGCCCGGCGGAACGCGCGCACCTCGAACGCCGACGCGCGGAACTCGAACGCGCGATGTGACCAAGAGTCCCGGAACGTGATGGCCGCCGGTGCCGCCGCCCGCCCGTCCCACCGCTTCCGTTCCACTCCGCTTCCGGCCTGCCGCCGGCCGGTGTGTGCCAGACTCCGCCGATGACCTCACGGACGATCACCGCAGATGCCGCGGGCAGCCGGCCACTCGGCGACCTGTCCGTCCGTCGCATCGGCTTCGGCGCGATGCGGCTGACGGGCAGCGCGGCCTTCCACCACGGCGTCCCCAGCGACCGCGGCCGCGCCCTGGCCGTCCTGCGCAAGGCCGTCGAACTCGGCGTGAACCACATCGACACGGCCGCCTTCTACTTCTCCTCGCTGCGCTCGGCCAACGAACTGATCAACAGCGCGCTATCCCCGTACGCCGACGACCTCGTCATCGCCACGAAGGTCGGCCCGTTCCGTGACCACGCGGGCGCGTGGGGCCCCGCGGCCCGGCCCGAGGAACTGCGCGGCCAGGTCGAGGAGAACCTGCGCCAGCTGGGCCGCGACCACCTCGACCTCGTCTATCTGCGGCGTATGCGCCAGGACTCCGTCGCCGAACACTTCGGCGCGCTCGCCGAGCTGCGCACGGCGGGCCTGGTGCGGCATCTCGGACTCTCCGACGTCGCACCCCGGCATCTGGCCGAAGCGCTGGCCATCGCCCCGGTGGTGAGCGTGCAGAACCGGTACGGCCTGGACTTCCACGAGCCCGCGACCGACGAGATCCTGCGGCTCTGCGGCGAACAGGGCATCGCCTTCGTGCCGTTCTTCGCCATCGCCGGGGACGGCGGCGCCCGGGGCGCGGCCGGCGCGCACGACGAGGAGGTGCTCGCCGTCGCCCGCGCGCACGGCGCGAGCCCCGCCCAGGTCCGCCTCGCCTGGACCCTGCGTCAGGGTCCGCACGTCCTCGCCATCCCCGGCACCGGCGACCCCGACCACCTCGTGGAGAACGTGGCGGCGGGCGCTCTGCACCTGACGGACGAAGAGGTGCGCCGGCTCGACGCGCTGCGGCGGACGTCCGGCTGACCGGGACGGCGCGACTCTGCCCCGTTCGAAGAGGCGTCCCGGCCGACGTGACGGAGGCGCTTGCGCGGGTGTTTGGCATGCGCCGGGTTTTACGTATAACCTCACCCGTCAATCACCCGTACCGGAAGGCCCCGATGACTCGCATCGCCCTGGTCACCCTCGTCGTCGACGACTACGACGAGGCGATCCGCTTCTATACCGAGGCGCTCGGATTCCGCCTCGTCGAGGACGCCCCGCGCCCGGACGGATCCCGCTGGGTCGTCGTCGAACCCGGGACCGGGGGAGCGGGCACCGGGCTGCTGCTCGCCCGGGCCAAGGACGACGCACAGCGCGGCCGGGTCGGCGACCAGACGGGCGGGCGTGTGGGCTTCTTCCTGCACACCGACGACTTCGCCCGCGACCACGCCCGGATGAGCGCCGCCGGCGTGACCTTCCTGGAGGAGCCGCGCCACGAGCCGTACGGCTCGGTCGCCGTCTTCCAGGACCTCTACGGCAACCGCTGGGACCTGCTCCAGCCCGCCGTCCAGTAGGCCGTCCCCGCCCTCCAGCGGCCCGTCCGGCCCGCCCCGGCCGTGCAGCGGCAGTTCCGCCCGCCCGCGCGCGCCCACGTTCCGCCCGGCCGCCGCGCCACCTCGCTTCACCCGGCCGCGCGCCGTCGCTTCACCCGGCCGCGCGCCACCTCGTTCCGCCCGTCACAGAAAGACCGCCCATGACCGCCGCCCGCCCTGACGTCGACACCCTCCGCCGCCTCCCCAAGGTCGTGCTGCACGACCACCTCGACGGCGGTCTGCGCCCCGCCACCGTGGTGGAGCTCGCGGCCGAGGTCGGCCACACCCTGCCGACCACCGACCCCGACGCGCTCGCCGCCTGGTACTACGAGGCCGCCAACTCCGGCGACCTGGTCCGCTACATCGCCACGTTCGAGCACACCCTCGCCGTGATGCAGAACCGCGAGGGCCTGCTGCGCACCGCCGAGGAGTACGTCCTCGACCTGGCCGCGGACGGCGTCGCTTACGCGGAGGTGCGCTACGCGCCCGAGCTCATGCTCAACGGCGGACTGACCCTGCCCGAGGTCGTCGAGACCGTGCAGCAGGGCCTCGCGGCCGGCATGGCCAAGGCCGCGGCGGCGGGCACCCCGGTCCGGGTCGGCACGCTGCTGTGCGGGATGCGGATGTTCGAGCGCACCCGTGAGATCGCCGACCTGGTGGTGGCGTTCCGCGACGCCGGCGTCGTCGGCTTCGACATCGCCGGCGCCGAGGACGGCTTCCCGCCCGCCGACCACCTGGCCGCCTTCGAGCACCTGCGCCGTGAGAGCGTGCCGTTCACCATCCACGCCGGCGAGGCCCACGGGCTGCCCAGCATCCACCAGGCCCTCCAGGTGTGCGGCGCCCAGCGCATAGGCCACGGCGTGCGCATCACCGAGGACATCGTCGACGGCAAGCTCGGCCGGCTGGCCGGCTGGGTGCGCGACCGCCGTATCGCCCTGGAGATGTGCCCGACGTCCAACCTCCAGACCGGCGCCGCCACCTCGATCGCCGCACACCCGATCACGGCGCTGAAGGACCTGGGCTTCCGGGTCACCCTCAACACCGACAACCGTCTGGTGTCCGGCACGACGATGACCCGCGAGATGTCGCTGCTCGTCGCGGAGGCGGGCTGGAGCGTCGAGGACCTGCGCACGGTCACGGTGAACGCCGCCAAGAGCGCGTTCCTCCCGTTCGACGAGCGCAAGGCCCTCATCGAGGACGTCGTCCTGCCGGGCTACGCCGCCGCGCTCTGAATCAGCCCCCGGACGTACGCGGCCTGTCCGACGTGCTGGAGATCGTCGGACAGGACGCTGACCAGCCGCACGCCCAGGGTGACCGGCGGATCCCAGCGGGTGTCGACGACGCGCTCCAGGTCCTTGGCGGCCAGGGCGCGCAGGGCCCGGAGGCTCTGCTCGTGCACGGCGTCGTAATAGCCGGTCAGCAGGTCGCCGGAGTCGACGCGCACCTCGGCGACCTGCGCGGAGGAGTGCCCGTAGCCGATGTCGCCGCGCGGCAGGTCGAGGCCGAAGCGTTTCTCCCACTCCTTGGACACCCACACCTGGTCCAGGTCGAAGGCGTCGGCCACATGGTCGTCCTGGACCCGGGCGAGGTGCCAGACCAGCCACGCGATGGAGTTGGCGTCCGGTCCGGGGCGCGCGTTGAGGTCGTCGGGGCCCAGCCCGTCGACCACGGCGTGGACCTCTTCCCGGATACGGTCGTACGCGTCGATGAGGACGTCCCTTGCTTGCATACGTCCACCATCGCGCAGCCCGCGCTCACGCGCTCCCCGTTTCGCCGCCTGTCTCCAGCAGCGCCATCAGCGCCCGTGCCGCGGGACTGGTGGCCTGCGGGGACGGCAGCAGGGCGACCGTCTCGTAC
The DNA here is from genome assembly GCF_053593435.1 of Streptomyces sp. NPDC002306. Classification (NCBI taxonomy): domain Bacteria; kingdom Bacillati; phylum Actinomycetota; class Actinomycetes; order Kitasatosporales; family Streptomycetaceae; genus Streptomyces; species Streptomyces sp. NPDC002306. The sequence goes on along the minus strand of NZ_JBSFCK010000006.1, from coordinate 85,657 downwards.
ACCGCCTCGCCGGTGCCCTCCAGCGGCAGCGCGGTGAGCGACTCGCGCTTGTGCCGGAAGTGGCGGGGCACGACGGCGACACCGAGGTTCTCGTCGACCAGGTCGAGCAGACTGTGCACGTCGTTCACCTCCAGCGCGACGCTCCGGCGCACCCCGGCCGCGGCCAGCGCGGCGTCCGTGGCGCGGCGCGAGCCCCAGTCCGGGTGGAAGTCCACGAAGACCTCGCCGCCGACCTCACGCGGCGTCACCGCGGCACCGGCCGCGGCCAGCCGGTGGTCGGGGTGGCACAGCAGCGTCATCGGCTCACCGGCCAGCGACACGGAACGCAACTGGTCGCCATCCGCCTCCGTCCGGTAGGCGAACGCCAGGTCCAGCCGCCCCGCCGCCACCTCCTCGGCCAGCGCGCCCGACCCGGTCTGACGCAGCTGGATCTCCACGTCGGGATGGCGCCGACGGAAGGTGGCGAGCAGCGACGCCACGTTCACCCCGGCGATGCACTGCTCGGTGCCGAGCGCCAGCGTGCCGCGCAGCACGCCCTGCACCGCGGCCACCGCCTCGTGCGCGGACCTGACCTGGGCCAGGATCCGCTCCGCCTCGGCGAGGAGCGCCCGCCCCGCCTCGGTCAGCGTCACCCGGCGGGTGGTGCGCACGAACAGCGGGGCCCGCAGTTCCCGCTCCAGGGCCCGGATCGAGGCCGACAGACCGGACTGGGACACCAGCAGCCGCTCGGCGGCCCGGGTGAAGTGCTGGTCCTCGGCGACGGCGACGAAATGCTGGAGATGACGCAGTTCCATGATTGAGAAGCGTATCCGCTGAATTCCATCGGATTCTTCTGTTGGACCACTGCCCGCGGAGCGAGCGAGAGTAGGTACGGGTTCCCTGAACCTGATCGCCTGTGCCAACCCTGATGGAGTCGCGTTGTACACCGCACACCCCGACCGTTACGCGGACATGCCCTACCGGCGCACCGGACGCAGCGGCCTCAAGCTCCCCGCGCTGTCGCTCGGACTGTGGCACAACTTCGGCCCGGACCGCCCGGTCGAGAACCAGCGGGCCATCCTGCGCCGCGCCTTCGACCTCGGCGTCACGCACTTCGACCTGGCCAACAACTACGGGCCGCCGCCCGGTGCCGCCGAGTCGGCGTTCGGCGAGGCGCTCCGGGCGGACCTCGCGCCCTACCGCGACGAACTGGTCATCTCCACGAAGGCCGGCTACCTGATGTGGCCGGGCCCCTACGGCGAGTGGGGCTCCCGCAAGTACCTGCTGTCCTCGCTCGACCAGAGCCTGTCCCGGATGGGCCTGGACTACGTCGACATCTTCTACTCGCACCGCCCCGACCCGGAGACTCCGCTGGAGGAGACGATGGGCGCGCTGCACACGGCGGTCCAGCAGGGCAAGGCGCTCTACGTCGGCCTCTCCAACTACTCCGCCGAGCAGACCCGCGAGGCCGCGCGCATCCTCGGCGAGCTGGGCACCCCGCTGCTCATCCACCAGCCGCGCTACTCGATGCTCGACCGGCGACCCGAGGACGAGGGTCTGCTGGACGCGCTCGACGAGCTCCAGGTCGGCTCCATCGTCTTCTCCCCGCTGGAGCAGGGCCTGCTGACCGGCCGCTACCTCGACGGCATCCCCGAGGGTTCGCGGGCCGCGGGCGGCAGCCCCTTCCTGAACTCGGACGCGGTCACCGAGGACCTCGTGGGCCGGCTGCGCGCCCTCGACGAGATCGCCAAGTCGCGCGGCCAGACCCTGGCCCAGCTGGCCCTGGCCTGGGTCCTGCGCGGCGGCCGGGTGACCTCCGCCCTCGTCGGCGCGAGCAGCGCCCAGCAGGTCGAGGACAGCGTCGGCGCGATCCGCAACCTCGACTTCGACCCGGAGGAGCTGGCGCGCATCGACGCGGCCATCAAGGGCTGAGCCACTCCGCGCCGGTCACCACCTGACCGACACGACAGCCGTCCCGGTACGGCGGCCGTCGATAGCCGGTCCGCTCCGATCGGCACGACGGCCGTCGGCATCCGGATCCGTCCGGATGCCGACGGCGTCCGGAGCCGTCCGTGTGGGCCGCATCCCGGCCGATCCGCCGGCCAGGGGGCTCGGGGTCGGTCCGGCGGTGGCGATTGTCGCCTCCGGAGCCCCGTCGGCCGTCGTGGCCCCGAGTCGCGGTGGTCCTCGCTGTGGTTCGAGCTCTGTGATGTTCAGGCTGTCGTGAGGCGTTCGCTCTCGTGCCAGAGGCGGGTGGCGGCCTCCGGGTCGACGGCGTACCAGAGGACGCCGCTGGTCTCCGCTCCCGCCCGCCAGGCGGCTTCGTCCGCCGCGGCGACCAGCGGGCTGATGTCGCTGTTCTCGCAGTACACCCCGCCGAGCCCGGTCAGCAGGGGACTCGTGGCACACCAGACGCTGGTCGCCGCGCCCTGCGGGACGGTCTTGAGCTGCCGGGCGGGGTCCCGCACGGGACGCCCCTCCTCGTCGACGGCGCCGGCCGCCCGGACGGTCTCGTCGGGCACGTGCTTGGCGAGCCCCGTCTCGATGATCGTGCCGGGGTGCACGGCGAAGGCCCGCACGTCGTCCGCGCGGCCGCGCCGGTCCAGCTCGACGGCGAACAGGGAGTTGGCGGTCTTCGACTGGCCGTACGCGGCGAAGGGCTCGTACGGGCGGTGCTCGAAGTGCAGGTCGTCGAGGACGACGGGGGAGAAGCGGAAGCCCCGCGAGGACAGCGCCACCACGCGTGCCCCGCCGGCCGCGACCAGCGCGGGCCACAGCCGGGAGACCAGTTGGAAGTGCCCCAGGTGGTTCGTGGCGAACTGGGACTCGTAACCGCGGGCGTCCCGGGCCAGCGGGGTCGCCATGATGCCGGCGCTGTTGACGAGGATGTGCAGCGGGCGGCCGGACGCCAGGAACCTCTCGGCGAAGGCGTCGACCGACGCGGGGTCCATCAGGTCCAGCGGCTCGACCTCGGCCCCCTCGACGGCCTTCAGGGCGGTCCGGGCCCGGTCGACGTCCCGCGCGGGTACGACGACCTCGGCGCCCGCGGAACGCAGCACGCGGGCCGTCTCCAGCCCGATGCCGGAATAGCCTCCTGTGACGACGGCGACCTTGCCGGAGAGGTCGACGCCCTTGATGACGTCGTCCGCGGTGGACGCGGGGCCGAAGCCGGAGAGAAGCGGCTGCTGGGCAGTGGCCATGGTCGGGGACTCCTTGCTGGTGAGCTGGACCGACGCGTCGGGCGGACGCGCTCGATCGGTGATCCGGAGGGAGGGGTCGCTCACCGGTCGGCCGACGGCCGAGGCGAGCTCTCCGGACCACCGTAGATCCGCCTGTCCGGACGATGAATGCTTGAGAGTCCGCACTACTTGCGTGATAGTTCAGGCATGTCCGTGGATCCCCTCTCCGACGCCCTCGCGGTCGCCGACGCCCGCTGTGTGTTCTCCGGCGGCTTCACGGCCGGTGGCGCGTGGGCCATCAGGCTCCGGGGGCGGGACAGGCTCAAGGTCAACGCCGTGGTGCGGGGCAGTTGCCTGCTCGTCCCCGAGGAGGGCGGGGAGTCCGTCGTGCTCACGGAGGGCGACGTCGTCGTCTCCGACGGCAGACGTTCCTACGTCCTGTGCAGCGACCCGGGCCTGGAGCCGGTGGACGCGGGCGAGGTCCACGTGGATCCCCGCGACCGCATGGCGCACCTGGGTGACGGCGAGACCGTCGTCTGCGTCTCGGGCCACATCGATGTCAGCCGGGACAGCGGTGACCTGCTGCGCCGGGCCCTGCCGCAGCTGATCCACGTCCGGGCCGGCGCGGCCGAGGCGCCGGTGCTGAGCTGGCTGATCGGACACCTGCTGGCGGAGATGACGGCGGGCCGGGCCGGCGGCGAGTTCGCCTCGGACCAGCTCGCCCAGCTGCTGTTCGTCCAGGTGCTGCGGGTCTGCCTCGCGGACTCCGACGGGCTGCCCGCGGGGTGGCTGCGCGCCCTCGCCGACGAGCGGCTCGCCCCGGCCCTGCGCCTTATGCACGGGGAGCCGGAGCGGCCGTGGCAGCTGGAGGAGCTGGCCCGGGCGGCGGCGATGTCCCGCACCACCTTCGCGCTGCGCTTCAAGGACGCGGCCGGGGTGCCGCCGCTGACGTACCTCCTCAACTGGCGCATGAGCCTGGCGGCGCGGGCCCTGCGGGAGGAGGAGACCCCGGTGGCGGCACTCGCCCGGTCGGTGGGCTACACCTCCGAGAGCGCCTTCAGCAACGCCTTCAAGCGCACGGTCGGTATCGCTCCGCGGCGCTACCGGGAGGCGTCGCGGAACGGCGCGGTCCGGGACTGACCGCTCCATCCGGCGGCCGGCCATCGGAAAACCCGTTCACCTGTTTTTTTCTCCCGCGGACGTCCGCGATCTCGTGACGGACGATGTCAGCGGCAGGGGAAATCCGTCTCCATCGAGGTCGTACGGGCTGGTCAGGATCCGGATTTCGATGATTGCAATCCGGTGCGATCGACCATGCCCGGGTCCCCCGGAAAGGTCGATTACCTCGCGCGTAATAGCGGCGATCAACCCACCCGTCACGTTTCGGCCAATAGCGACCGCGAATATGCCAAGAGAGTGGCCGGAAAGTCATGGTGACAGTGTTTCAGTAGTCAACATACTCGAATGTCAAGGGCAGTTCATCGCACAGGAGCCGCACGGAAAGCGAGGCCCGACCGGCAAGCGACAGACGCGACGGGGGAGTGAACCGTGCACGACGAATTCCTGTGCCATGTCACCGCGTACGGCGTGTGCGACGGACGGCGTATCGGCGTACCGCTCGGTACTTATCGGGCGCCCACCCTCGCGCTGGCCCTGTGGTGGCTGCGCGACCGGGCCTCCTGGATCGCCGAGCGGCTCGACCCCAGTCCGGAGAGCCCCCACTTCCCGTCGGGCGCGCTCGTCCCGGTCGCCGCGAGCGCGCCCGACGTGCCCGCGCTGCTGCGGAGCTGGTGCGCCGACGTGGACCGGCAGGAGTCGGTCGCCGAGGAGCTGGCCGGCGGCCGGCTGGTGCGGATCGCCACCAGCGACGACACCACCGAGTACGAGCTGCTCGCCGAGTCCGTCGACGCGCTGCGGATGCAGCGGGCCGCCCCGGCGCTGGTCATGCCGGTCGGCTGACGTCCGGCCGGGCCCGCACACCGCCGCCACGAGCCCTCGACCAGGCACCGTCCGCGGTGCCCGGAGCCCGGTCCGCGGCGTATGTCCGAAGAGGGACAGCGGTTACGGGGAGTGCGATGCGCGGCTCGGGGTACGAGCACAGGTGCAGCAGCGTCCGGCCAGTCCGGCTTCCGAGAGAGAAACGCATGACCAAGCACCTGGGCGGGGCAGTGATACCGACTGGTTTCGATGTACCCGTGGAACCTCTACGACGGGCGACCCACTTCACCGGCGAGCCCGGATGCATAGCGGAGGCCCGGGCTTTCGCCGCCCTCTTCCTCGAGCAGCTGCGCACCGAGTGGTGCGCCACGATCGGCGAGCGCACCAGCGGCGCGCTGCTCCTGGTGGTGAGTGAGCTGGTCACCAACGCGGACCGGCACAGCAACGGGCCGTACATCCTGGAACTGGAGGGCACGGACGCCGCGGTGACGGTGAGCGTCTACGACAGCAGCGCCGCCCTGCCCCTGCGTTTTCCCCGTGACCCCGAGCGCGTCGGCCGGCACGGACTGGAGATCGTGCACGCGCTGGCCGCACAGGTCAGCGCCGAGCGCGTACCGGTCGGCAAACGCGTGTGCGCCGTACTGCGGCTGACCGCGACTTGAGCCGCGCCGCGGAACGACCGGGCCGCACCCCGTACGGGCCGCGGTCCGTCCCCCGGATCACGCCCCGTCCGCCGGACCAGGCGTGGTCCCCCCGATCAGGCGCGGTCCCCCGGATCAGGCGTCGTCCACATCACCCAGCATGCCCTCGCGCAGTCGTGTGATGATCCGCTTGATCAGGCGGGACACATGCATCTGGGTACAGCCGAGCCGTTCGCCGATCTCCGCCTGGGTGGCCTCCTCCACGAACCGCAGGTGCAGGATCCGGCGGTCGCGTTCGCCGAGCCCGGCCATGAGCGGGGCGAGCGACTGGAAGTCCTCGACGAGCCGGAGACCGTCCTCCTCCACGCCGATGAAGTCGGCGAGGACCGCCTCGCCGCGCTCGGTCCCCTCGCCGGTGAGCGCGGCGTCGAGGGACGTGGAGTGGTAGCCGTTGGAGGCTATCTGCGCCTCGACCACCTCGGCGTGGGAGAGGTTCATCAGGGTGGCGAGTTCCGCCACCGTCGGCTCCCGGTCCAGCCGTCCGGCGAGCTCGTCGCGCGCCCTGGCCAGTTCGACGCGCAACTCCTGGAGCCGCCGCGGCACATGCACCGCCCAGGTGGTGTCCCGGAAGAACCGCTTGATCTCGCCGACGATGTACGGCACCGCGAACGACGTGAACTCCACCTCGCGCGCCAGCTCGAACCGGTCGATGGCCTTGATCAGACCGATCATCCCGGTCTGGACGACGTCCTCCATGTCGTCCCCGCGCCCACGGAACCAGCCCGCCGCGAACCGCACCAACGACATGTTCATCTCGATCAGGGTGTTGCGCGCGTACTGGTACTCGGGCGTGCCCTCGTCGAGCTCCGCCAGGCGCCGGAAGAACGGGCGGGACAGCTCCCGCGCGTCGCGGGGAGCCACGCTCCGCGGGTCGCTGACCCCCGGCAGCGGTCCCTCACCCGTGCCGGTCGCGGCGCTCTCCTCGGCGCGTCCCGCCTCCGAGCGGATCACGACGGTGGACATGGCCGACCCCTCCCACGAAAGTGACGGTCGCCCGTCTGCCTCCTCGGCCGCCCGCACAGCGAGACACCGGCGGCCCCCTCGGCACTTCGCGTACCCGGGGGACGGCGGCACATGCGCACGATGTGCGAGGGAGGTGGAAATTCGATGACGGTCATGGGAATCCGGGCCGGATCGCCGGACGGGTCGGCCAGTGGGCGCTCAGCCGCGCGTAGCCGTGATCAGCTCATGGAGGTAGCGCTTGGTGACGCGGCCGTCGTAGCGCGACTCGATCAGCTGCCGGATGCACGTCAGCAGACCCCGGCGGGCGGTCGCGTCGAGGGCCCGGTGGTTCGAGTAGGTCAGCAGGACGTCGAGGTACTCGTCGGCGGTGTAGGTGAGGTCCTGGGTGTGACGGTGGACCGTGAGGTCCGAGAGGCGTGGCTCCCGCTCCAGTTCACCGGTGTCCGTGGCGATGTCGGGCGCGTCCCGCAGGCGCAGGTCCGGCGGGGTGTCCGGGTCCCAGCGTTCGTAGCAGCGCTGGGCGCGGGCGAAGAAGTCCACCGTGCCGCCCGCCGCGTGGTGCGTGGTGACCAGCGCGAACAGCCCGCCCGGCCGCAGGGCGTCGGCGACCCGGGACACCCGCCGCGCCGGGTCGAGCCAGTGGAACGCGGTCGCGCTCACCACCAGGTCGAAGGCTTCCCGGGGCACGTCCCACCGCTCGAAGTCCGCCACCACCACGTCCGCCGACGGGAACTTCCGCAACCGGCGCCGGGCCACAGAGGCCAGGGCGGGGCCCAGCTCCACCGCCGTGAGCCGGCAGCCGAACCCGGCCAGCGGAACGGTCAGCTGCCCGGTGCCGGGACCGATCTCCAGCACCCGGCTGCCCGGTCCCAGCCCGGCCGCCCGAGCCAACTCCCCGACCAGGGACCGGGGATAGCGCGGCCGGACCCGGTCGTAGAGCTCCGCCACCTCGTCGAACGTGTCACGCAGCACCGATGGCCCTTCCCTTCCGTCCCAGCCCTAGCGGTCCTGGCCAGTGTCCCCGGCGGACGGCGCCGATTCCACCGAGGGCGAAACGCCGGACCCTTCCCCTCACCCCCCGCGCTCCTAGGCTGGGACGGTGAGCAACCAAGCGCCGAACGAAGCCCGCGTCATCCCCCTGCGCCCGGCGGCCGAGCGCCAGGGGACAGCACGCGCCCTGCCGGAACGCCCGGCGGCCCGCCCGCCCGCTCCCCGGGAACCCCTCTGGCGCGACCTCGTCGGTGAGGTGCTGCGCCGTGAGCGCCTCGCGCAGGAACGCACGCTCAAGGACGTCGCCGACGAGGCCCGTATCTCCATGCCGTACCTGTCCGAGGTGGAACGCGGCCGCAAGGAGGCCTCCTCGGAGGTCCTCGCGGCCGCCGCCCACGCCCTCGGTCTCGGCCTCGGCGACCTGCTGTCGCTGGCGCACCGGGAGCTCGCCCGGCGACCCGACCGGAGCCGTGCTACGAGGAACACCGCACCGCACGGCGGGCTCTGCCTGGTCGCCTGACCGCCCGGGGGGCCGGGCCGCCGTCAGGGCATGAGACGTCGGTTCAGCACCTCGTCGGCCAGCCCGTACGCCACCGCCTCCCGCGCGGTGAACACCTTGTCCCTGTCCATGTCCGCGCGCAGCGTCGCGATGTCGTGGTGCGTGTGCCGGGACAGCACCTCCTCCACCTGGGCGCGGATCCGGACCATCTCCTTGGCCTGGAGGGCGAGGTCGGAGACCATGCCCTGCCGGCCGCCGCTGGCCGGCTGCCCGAGCAGCACCCGCGCGTGCTCCAGCACGAACCGCCGCCCCGGATCCCCGCCGGCCAGCAGTACGGCCGCCGTGGAGGCCGCCTGCCCGACGCAGAACGTCGAGATCGGCGCCCGTACGAACGTCATCGTGTCGTAGATCGCCATCAGCGAGGTGAACGAGCCGCCGGGCGAGTTGAGGTAGATCGCGATCTCGTTCTCCGGTGCCGACGACTCCAGATGCAGAAGCTGGGCGATGACGACGTTGGCGACGCCGTCGTCGATCTCGGTGCCGAGGAAGATGATCCGCTCCGCCAGCAGCCGGCTGAACACGTCGTACGACCGCTCGCCCTGCGGGGTCCGCTCGACGACGTTCGGAATCGTGTAGGTCCCCATGTCAGAGCCCCGTCCGTCGCCGGGAGGCGGCCGGGCGTACGTCCGCGAGGGACTCCACGACCGTGTCCACCATGCCGTACTCCCTGGCCTGCTCGGCCGTGAACCAGCGGTCGCGGTCGCCGTCCCGGGAGACGGTCTCCCGGCTCTGGCCGGTGTGCTCGGCGATGATCCGCTCGATGGTCCGCTTGGTGAACTCCAGGTTCTCCGCCTGGATCTCGATGTCCGCGGTGGTGCCGCCGATCCCGGCCGACGGCTGGTGCATCATGATCCGTGCGTGGGGCAGCGCGTAGCGCTTGCCGGGCGTGCCGACACTCAGCAGGAACTGGCCCATGCTGGCCGCGAACCCCATCGCGAGTGTGGAGACGTCGTTCGGGATCAGCCGCATCGTGTCGTAGATGGCGAGACCCGCGTGCACGGATCCGCCGGGGCTGTTGATGTACAGACCGATGTCGGTGCGCGGGTCCTCGGCCGACAGGATCAGCAACTGGGCGCAGACCCGGTTCGCGGAGACCTCGTCGACCTGGGTGCCCAGCAGCACGATCCGCTGCGCGAGCAGTTGGGCGGCCAGTTGGTCGTCGAACCGGGTGGGCAGCGTGTCGCCCTCCTCGGCCCGGGGCGTGAGTGCGGTGAGTGGAGTCATGGGTCCTCCCGTCGAGCGGTGATGCCGTCGACTCCACTGTCGGCCCGGGGCGGCGCGGCGCCGAGGTTTCTCTGCCCGCGGCAGATTCGCCGAGGGCAGAGCCCGCTCCCAGCCCTGCTCGCGCACCCGCCGGAAGAACGCCCGCACGCCACCGACCAGCAGGTCCGGCTCCTCAGCTCCGCCCACGCGTCGGCGATCCGGCCCGCGCGTGAGGATCGGCGAGGTGGCGTCCGGCTCGGCGGAGCGGATGTGCGGGGCGTGGACGTTCGTCCCGTCGGCGGTCGTGACGCACTGCGGCCACTCGCTCAGCCGTGCCCCGGCGGGCCGCCGTCGTACACATGTGCCGCCAGTGGCGGACGAGGCCGCGCGGATGGTCCGCCGGCCGTGGCCGGGACGCTGGTTCGCCCCGGCGACTGCGCCGTTCGGATCGATCGGCCGCCGGGCCGATGAGTTTTCCGCTCCGCACGGGTCGACACTGTTGACCGCGATCCACGCTCCAGGAGGTGTTCATGACCACCGACGGATTCACCACGTGTCTCTGGTTCGACGGCCAGGCGGAGGAGGCCGCCCACTACTACGTGTCGATCTTCAAGAACTCCAGCATCGTCCGGGTCGGCCGCTACACCGAGGCCGGTCCCGGCCCGGCCGGCTCCGTGCTGGCCGTGGAGTTCACGGCCAACGGCCAGAAGTTCGTCGGGATCAACGGCGGACCGCAGTTCACGTTCAACGAGGCGGTGTCGTTCCAGATCCGCTGCGCGGACCAGGAGGAGATCGACTACTACTGGACCAAGCTCACCGAGAACGGCGGCGAACCCGGCCCCTGCGGCTGGCTCAAGGACCGGTACGGCGTGTCCTGGCAGGTCGTCCCCGAGACGCTGATCGACATGATCGGCGACGCCGACCCGGGGAAGGCGACCCGCACGACCAAGGCGATGTTCGCCATGCAAAAGTTCGACATCGCCGCCCTGGAGCGGGCCTACGCGGGCGAGTGAGGCGCCGGGCGGCCGGCAGCCGGTGCTGGTCGGCCCGGACTGCGGTCCGGGCCGACGGACTGCGCTCCGGCCCTGCGGACCGCGCTCCGGGTCGGCAGATCGCCGTCCGGGACGGCCGATGTTCTGGCCGTCGCCGGTCGGGTCGGCTGCGGTCCGGGAAGTCGCCGGTCGGGTCGGGTCGGTTGCGGTCCGGGAAGTCGCCGGTCGGGTCGGGTCGGTTGCGGTCCGGGAAGTCGCCGGTCGGGTCGGCTGGGGTCCGGGAAGTCGCGGGTCCACGGGTAGGCGCGGGTCCGGTCGGCTCTGCTCCGGGCAGTCGCCGGTCGAGTCGGCTCTGTTCCGGTAAGGCGCCGGTTCGGTCGGCTCTGCTCCGGGCCGGCGCGGGTCGAGCCGGTCGTGGTCCGAGCGAGGCGTCCTCCGGGTCGGCTGCGATCCGGCAGTCACTCGCCGTCCGATGGCTGCCGTCCGGTCAGTTGTCGGGCCCGGGGGGTGCCGACCGAGGCCACAGCCCGTCCAAGACCTCGCCGTCCGGGCTGCGTCACCCCGGCCGCGTCATCCAACCGCCTGGTCGGACCGCCTGGTCGGACCGCCCAGTCCGCCTCCTGGCCCGACGTCCGGTCCCACCGCCCGGTCCACCCCCTCTGGGCCGACCGCCCAGTCCGCCTCCTGGTCCAACGGTTCGGTCCCACCGCCCAGTTCGCCCCCTGGTCCCACCTCCCGGTCCGCCCCCCTGGTCTGACCGCTCGGTCTCACCGCTCGGTCCCACCGCCTCATCCGGTCTCGGTCAGGATTTCGTGGATCACGTGTCGGGAGTTCTCCGCCAAAGCCGGGTTGGTCTGCCAGTAGTACGGCAGCTGGATCAGCGAGATCGACAGCGCCCAGCCGCGACCGCGCGCCCACTCGGCGTCGTCGGCGCCCACGGCGTCCCGGAAGGTCCCGCGCGCGGACGCGGGCAACAGGTTCCAGGCCACGATGAGATCGACGGCGGGGTCACCCACGCCCACGGTGCCGAAGTCGATCACCGCACGGAGTCGTCCCTCCGCCACCAGCACGTTTCCGGGCGACAGGTCCCCATGGGCCCAGACGGGCGGTGCCTGCCGGGCGGGGGCGCGCAGCGCCTCCTCCCACCGGGCCGTCACCGCAGCGGTGTCGATCCTGCCGTCCAGCTGGGCGATGGCCGAGCGGGTCGCCCCGTCCCGGTTCGCCAGGGGGACACCCCGGTGGTTCGGCGGCCCGTCCCGCGGGTCGATCCGGCGCAGGGCGCGGACGAACTCCGCCAAGTCACGGGCGAGCGACCGGGGCTCCTCGACGGCGCCCGCGACGGGATTGTGCCCGTCCAGCCAGCGGAAGACGGACCAGGGCCACGCGTACTCGGCGCTCGGCTCGCCCCGCCCCAGCGCCTCGGGCACGGCGACGGGCAGTCGCGGTGCCAGCCGGGGCAGCCAGCGCTGCTCGTGCTCCACGTCCCCGACCGCGCCCGGATACCGGGGCAGGCGTACGACCAGACCGGTGCCGAGCCGGAACATGGCGTTCTCGGTGCCGGACGACTTCAGCCGCTCGACCGGCTGACCGGCCCACCGCGGGAACTGCTCGGCGACCAGCCGGCCGACGAGGGAGGCGTCGAGGTCCACCTCGTCGGGACGCATCCTCAGAGCACACATGGACCCCATTCCAGCTCACGGGGACGGCGGCGGTCGAACGGATTTCACCGGCCCCGGGGCGTCCCCCGGGACCGGTGCGGACTCGCGGCTCAGACCCGGTCGGCCACGATCATCAGATACTGGAAGCTGCCGTTGCGGTACGCGGTCAGGAACGTTTCCTCGATGCCCGTGACCAGGTGATCGGCCTGCTGGCGCAGTTCCCAGTAGGGGATCGTCGCCTCGGTGAGATCCTCGACATGGACGGGCACGAGCCGGTTCTGGGCCATGGCCCGGAAGTACGCCGACCGCGGATGGATGTCGCAGATGTAGTGGGCGTTGATGAGGGACACCTCGCGGGAGGCCTGCCCGTAGGTGTCGTTGTAGCAGCCGGTGATCACCACGTACCGTCCGCCGCGGCGCAGCAGTCGCGCGTGCTCGGCGAAGAGGAGGTCCAGCTCGACGTACATGGTGGACTCGTTGTTCCACGACGCCGCGTACGCGCCGGTCTCCAGCCCGGTGTCGAGCATGTTGCGGTGGTGGTAGCGCACCTTGCCGTCGATGCCCCGCTTACGGGCCTGCTCGTTGGCGAAGGCGGCCTGCTTGGCGGAGATCGTCACGCCGTCCGTGTGGCAGCCGTGCCGCAGATGCGCCACCACGCTGCCGCCACCGCGCCCGCAGCCGGCGTCGAAGACGCGGTCGTCGGGGGTGAGGTTGCCCAGGCGGCCGGCGAGGATCTCGGCCTGGGCGTGCTCCAGGCGGTGCAGTTCGGCGGTGACCCGCTCCTGGCGTCGGAGCGGATCCGGCTCGTCGACCACGGTCCAGTCGACGGCTCCGACGCCGTAGTGATGGTGGTAGAGGTCGTCGAGCCTGCCGAGTTCGAGGTTGACCGGATTTTCCTCGGCGTTCCAGTAGTCCGCGACGCGGTTCTGGTACGTGGACTGGGTCGGCACCGGTGCTGTCGTGCGGACGGCGGCGGGAACGGTGGTCAACTATGGCTCCTCGTGATCTGTCTGACGTGATGTCAGGGACGTGCGTGCGCGTTACCAGTAGTTGGGCAGGTGGTAGCGGTGGGTGTTGGTGGCGTGCCACTCGTGGTTGCCGGCCACCCAGTCCGACAGGCCCCGGGCGTACCGCTCGACGAGCGGTGAGGTGGCGGCCAGCAGGGCGGACTCCGTGTCGAAGGAGTCCATGATCTCGTTGTGGATCTCGACGGCCCGCAGATAGGCGGGCTTGAGTCCGCACCGCTCGTTGGCGGCGATGACCTGCGGCAGGTTGAGGTGGGTCGGGTCGGAGAGCTCCTTGGTGAAGGAGTACAGGTCGTTGACGATCGTGGTGGCGTTGCTCGCGAGCACGGTGATGCGCTGGATCTCGGGGCGGGCGTAGAGAGCCTCGGGCAGTTCGTAGCCGTCCACCGCGTCGACGATCGACAGACAGGGCCGGAAGTTGTTGAACTGGCGCATCACCAGGTACTCCCACACCCGCGGCCGGTACCCGGTCTCGCCCCAGGCCGCCTCGGCGAGATAGCCGAGGTGGAGCCGCGCGATGTCGTGCACGAAGCGGTCGGTCTGGCTGGGCGTGGCCAGGGCGGAGTAGTCCTTCAGGGCCCAGTGGTACGACCTCAGCGGGCCGTCGGACTGCATTCCGTGCAGCCACTGCTCCTGGATCTCGGGGGTGCCGTGGTACGGGTCCAGCGCCGACTGGGCCAGGATCAGCCGGGCGCCCAGACCGCGCCGCGATCCGCCCTTGTCCCCGTCCTCCTCGCAGTAGCAGTCGTCGACGATGTTCTCGGCCAGCAACAACTTGCCCGCGACCGTGAGGTGTTCCAGGTCGGCCGCCTCCGGGTGCTGGAGCACCACGGCGCGCCCGAACTGGAAGCCGGCGAAGTCCCCGTTCCAGGCTTCGGGGAACAGGTCGAGGCCGCGGGCCCACTCCTCCAGTCTGCGGTCGATCTCCGCGGCCTTCTCGGGGTCGGCGGGGGTGACGGGCCGGTACCTCAGGCCCGGGATCGCCCCGCCGCGCCGGGTCGTGAGGCTGCGGGCGAGATTGGGCGGCCCGGGCAGGGACAGCGGGGCGGCGGGGGCGGGGGGCGTGCTCATGTCGTTCTCCACGCGGTCACTCGGCCGTCCGGCCGATCTGGACGTTCTCCAGGACCCCCACCGCGTCGGGAACGAGGATGGCCATCGAGTAGTAGGCGGTGACGAGGTAGCGGGTGATCGCGGCGGTGTCGATGCCCATGAACCGCACGTTCAGCCCTGGTTGGAACTCCTCGGGGATGCCCGTCTGGTAGAGGCCGACGACCCCCTGGTCGGACTCCCCGGTGCGCAGGGCCACGATGCTGCTGGTGTGCTGCCGGCTGACCGGGATCTTGCCGCACGGGTAGATCGGTACGCCCCGCCAGGCCGGGATCCGGTGGCCGTCGATGTTCGCGGAACCGGGCATCAGGCCACGCCGGTTGCACTGCCGGAAGAAGGCCGCGATCGCCTTCGGATGGGCGAGGAACAGATCGGTCCTGCGGCGCATGGACAGCAGTTCGTCCAGGTCGTCCGGGGTCGGCGGGCCGGTGAAGGTGCTGATGCGCTGCTCGTGGTCGGCGTTGTGCAGCAGTCCGAACTCCCGGTTGTTGACCAGCTCCCACTCCTGGCGTTCCCGGATCTCCTCGACGGTCAGCCGGAGTTGTTCCTCCGTCTGGTTCATCGGGTCGTTGTACAGGTCGGCGACCCGGGTGTGGACCTTCAGCACGGTCTGGGTGAGCGACAGTTCGTACTCGCGTGGGGCGAGGTCGTAGTCCACGAAGCCGCCGTTCAGCGTCGGCTCGCCGACATGACCGGCCTGGAGGGGGATATCCGCCTCGCCCGTGCGGTTCATCGGCAGTCGCTGCCGCTCGGCGAACGCCTGGAGGTGGGCGGCGAGGGAGGGCACCCGCTCGGTGAGCTCCGTGACGGCGTCCCAGGGCAGCGCCATCAGCACCCCGGCCGTCTCCGCCCGCAGCGAGGTCAGCCACAGCGGGTCGGGCTCGCCGACGCCCTCGTCCCCCAGCTGGTCGCCGCCGCTGACGACTGCGACGATCTCCTCCTCGCCGTACTTGCCGGCCGTGAAGCGGGTGAAGCGGCCGTGGACGATCAGGTACGCCTCCGTCACCGGCTGCCCGGCCTCGAAGAGGATCTGACCGGCCCGCACCTCCCGGACACGGAACCGGGCGGCGAGCTCCGTGAGGACCTCGATGTCGGAGTATCCGCGCAGGGACGGCAGTTCGGTCAAGGTCCGGGGAACGACCTTGATGTCGTCGGCGCCGTTGTGTTCGAACTGCACCCGGCCCCGGCCGACGCGCAGCGTCAGCCGCCGGTTGACCCGGTAGGTACCGCCCCTGACGTCCACCCAGGGCAGCGATCTCAGCAGCCAGCGTGAGCTGATGCCCCGCATCTGCGGTGCGGACTTGGTGGTGGTGGCGAGTTGGCGCGCGGCCTGGGTGCCGAGGCTGGTGCGGTGTTCTTCGGCCGGTGGTACGGGTGCGGCTTCGGCGAGGGCGGGACCGGTGGCGCTGTCCGGTGTGGACACATCCCCTCCTGGGAGGTGAACGAGGGTGAGCGGAACGGTCGTGGTCGTCGGTGCGCGAGTGGGTCGTGCGCTGCACCAAGCCAAACAGCCCCGGTGGGGTTCCGGATACGGCGCGAAGGGGGGCGGCTTGGCACTACGGAAGTGCAAACCCGTCGGATGATGCGGAAGGGGTGTTCCGTGTACTGCCGTGCGCTGGAACAGCTGTGTGAACAAGGAGGTCAGGAGAGGTCGTCGACCAGTACCGCGGCTCCGTCGAAGCGGCCGGCCGCGAGATCCTGGAGCGCTTGCGCCGCTTGCGACAGCGGATAGGTGTGCGTGGTCGCGCGCACCCCGTGGCGGACGGCCAGCGCCAGGAAGTCCCTGGCGTCCGCGCGGGTGTTGGAGGTGACGCTGCGCACCTCCTTCTCGTAGAACAGCTCGCTCTCGTAGCACAGCGGCGGTATGTCGCTGAGATGGATGCCGGCGATCGACAGCACTCCGCCCCGGTCCAGGGCGCGCAGCGCGATCGGTACCAGGTCACCGGCCGGCGCGAACAGGATCGCGCTGTCCAGCGGCTCCGGCGGCGCCTCGTGGACGTCGCGCGCGGAGGCGGCCCCCAGGTCCAGCGCCAGCCGCCGCGCGGCCGCGCCCCGGGTCAGCACGTGCACGGTGGCCCCCTCCGCCAGCGCGACCTGCGCGCACAGGTGGGCGCTGCCGCCGAAGCCGTAGAGCCCGAGCCGTCCGCCAGGCGGCAGCGCGGCCCGGCGCAGCGCCCGGTAGCCGATGATGCCCGCGCACAGCAGGGGCGCGAGCGCGACGTCGGCGACGCCCGCGGGCAGCCGGTGGGCGAACGCGGCCGGCACGGTCGTGTACTGCGCGTAACCGCCGTCGGCGTCCCAGCCCGTGTACCGCGAGGCGGGGCAGAGGTTCTCGGCCCCGCGCAGGCAGTACGCGCAGGTGCCGTCGGTGCGGCGCAGCCAGGCCACCCCGACCCGCTCGCCCGGCGCGAAGCCGCGCACCGCCGTGCCGAGGGCCGCCACCTCGCCGACCACCTCGTGCCCGGGCGTCACCCCGGCCCGGTGCACCGGCAGATCTCCCTCGGTGACATGCAGGTCGGTCCGGCACACCCCGCAGGCCCGCACCCGCACCAGCAACTCGTCGTCCGCCGGGACCGGCACCGGCTTCTCCACGAGCCGCAGGGAGCCTCGCGTCACCGGTCCTGGCGTGCCCACCGCCCATGCCCGCATCGTGCCGTCCGTCATCGTGTGCCCCGTCCGCCACAGAGCCACCCGGGCCCGCCCGGGCTCACCGGGGCCGTCGGTCGTCGCCCCTTCTCCAGTCTGTAACGGAGAGGCGCGTTCGGCGCGCGCGGGGCCCTGCCCGTGACTAGCGTGAGGAATCGGACAACCCACCGATCCGCCCCACCGATCCGAGAGGGCCGCAGTCATGGCCGTACCACCTGAGGGAACCCCCTGTTGGGCCGACGCGATGTTCAGTGACGTCGAGGGAGCCAAACGCTTCTACGGCGACGTCCTCGGCTGGACCTTCGGCGAGTCGTCGTCGGAGTTCGGCCACTACACCCAGGCCTACGCGGACGGCAAGGCGGTCGCCGCGGTCGTACCGCCCATGCCCGGCCAGGAGGGCCAGTCGCAGTGGTGCCTCTACTTCTCCTCGCCGGACGCCGCTGCCACCGCGGCGAAGATCCGGGAGAACGGCGGCGAGGTGCTGATGGAGCCGATGCAGGTCGGCGAGTTCGGCACCATGTGCCTGGCCCGCGAGCCCAGCGGCGCCGTCTTCGGCGTGTGGCAGGGCGGCGTCCACGAGGGGTTCGAGGCGACGGGCGTGCCCGGCGCCTACTGCTGGGCCGAGGTCTTCACCCGTGAGCCCGAGAAGACGGACGCGTTCCTCCCCGCGGTCTTCTCGTACACGGCGAAGCAGCTGGAGGACGAGGCGATCGACTTCCGCATGTTCGACCTCGGCGACCAGACGGTCCTCGGCCGGATGACGATGACGGACGACTTCCCGCCCGAGGTGCCGCCGTACATCAACGTCTACTTCACCGTCGCCGACTGCGACGAGGCGGTCGCGAAGGCGACCAAGCTCGGCGGCGTGCTGCGGTTCGGACCGATGGACAGCCCGTTCGGCCGGTTCGCGGCGATCAGCGATCCGCAGGGCGCGAACTTCTCGGTGATCGACGTCACCACGACGGCGGGGGAGATGCCGAAGGCCACCGACGTCTCCTGACCCCTGGCCGGGCGCCCCGGCCGGCCGTGGCATGATCGTGCGCATGCGTGAACGTGTGGTGGCCGCGTGCGACGGGGCATCGAAGGGGAACCCGGGACCGGCGGCCTGGGCGTGGGTCGTCGCCGACGAGGCGGAGACGCCCGCCCGCTGGGAGGCCGGACCGCTCGGCAGGGCGACCAACAACGTCGCCGAACTCACCGCCCTGGAGCGGCTGCTGGCGGCGACCGACCCCGACCTGCCGCTCGAGGTCCGGATGGACTCGCAGTACGCCATGAAGGCGGTCACCACCTGGCTGCCCGGCTGGAAGCGCAACGGCTGGAAGACGTCCGCCGGCAAGCCGGTCGCCAACCAGGAGCTCGTCGTACGCATCGACGAGCTCCTGGACGGCCGCTCGGTCGAGTTCCGCTACGTGCCCGCCCACCAGGTCGACGGCGACCGCCTCAACGACTTCGCCGACCGGGCCGCCAGCCAGGCGGCGATCGTCCAGGAGGCCGCGGGCAGTGACCTCGGCTCGCCGGAACCCCCGCCCTCGCCCGACACCCCGCCGGCCGGGGCGCAGCGCCGCCGGTCCGCCCCGGCGTCGGCCAAGGGCGCGTCCCGGCCGCGTGGCGGCGGCTCCGCCCGGACGATCAACGCGAAGTTCCCCGGCCGCTGCGTCTGCGGACGCCCCTACGCGGCGGGCGAACCGATCGCCAAGAACGACCAGGGCTGGGGCCACCCGGAGTGCCGTACGGCCGCCACCGGCTGACCGGCGGCGGCCCGGCACCGCCTCGCGCCGCTCAGTCGGTGTCGAAGGCGTAGTGGGCGGTGTGGTCGAGCAGGTCCGCCGGGGACGTGTCGTTCCAGGGCTTCATCCGCTCGCCGACGTCGACGACGTCCGGCGTCCCGCCGGTCGGCGCGTAGCCGGAGGCGGGGTGCCTGCGCCGCCACTCGGCCCACAGCTTGTCGATGTACGCGTGGTGCAGCCAGAACACCGGGTCGTTGGGGGACACCCCGGTCGCCATCTGGCCGCCGACCCAGACATGCACCCGGTTGTGCAGGTTGACCCCGCGCCAGCCCTCCAGATGATTGCGGAAGCCGTCCGAGCCGCTGTTCCAGGGCGCCATGTCGTACGTCGCCATCGCCAGTACGGAGTCGACCTCGGCCCGGGTCGGCAGTTCGCGCACGCCGGTGCCGAGCGAGCGCCGGAGATAGGTCCGGCCGTCCACCCGGACGTCGACCGGCCAGTTCCCGGTGGCCGCCGCGAACGGGCCGTCCATCACCCGGCCGTCCAGGCTGCGCCCGGTGCCGCCGAGGAAGTCCGGCGCCCACAGCGAGGCGCGCGGGGAGCGGTCCGTGGACCAGTTCCAGTACGGCAGCGCCACCGAGGGGTCCACCGCCTGGAGCGCCCGCTCGAACTCCAGCAGGAATCTGCGGTGCCAGGGCAGGAACGACGGCGAACGGTGGCCGGTGCGCTCGCCGTTGTCGGTGTCCCCGATGATGAAGGCGTTGTGGGTGGTGACGAAGGCGTCGTAGCGGCCGTTGCGCTTGAGTTCGAGGACGGCCGCGACGAAGCGCCGCTTCTCGTCGGCGGACAGGTTCGCCTGGTTCTTGCGGACGGTCATGTGCGGGTGCTCCAAAGGTGCGTGCGGGCGGTTCAGTTGGCGGGGAAGGGGACGAGCCGGGCGCCCTGGAGTTCGTCGACCGCGGCGCGCGCGGCGGCCCGTGGCGTGGCCACCGGGGCGTAGTGGCTGACGACGCTGATCCAGGTCCCGTCGGCGTTGCGCATGACATGCAGTTCCACGCCGTCGACGAACACCGCGTAGCCGCCGCCGTGGTGGTCTCCGTGATGGCCGCCCCCGGCGGCCGCCCGGCCCTGTATCCGGCGGCCGCGGTAGGTCTCGTCGAACGGTGCGGGGGAGTCGTGGGCGTGCTCGTCGGCCTCGGCCGGTGCGGCGACGGTCACGGCGGTGGCCGCGGCGGTGAGGGCTGCCGCGGCGGCGAGGGCGCGACGACGGCTGAGTTCGGGCATGCGGGACCTCCGGGGTGCGTTGGGTTGACGACCCCGTATGCCTATCGGCCCGGTTCAGAGCGGGAGAAATCGCTGCGCAGCGGTTGGCTGCGATCCGGACAATTAACCACATGTCATGCAGGATTGAACGAAGATGATCTTGCCGTGGCGGAAGCCCGGGAGCCCCGTAAGAGGGAAATCCTGCCCCTGGTGGCCCGGTTCCGGATGATCTTTCGCGGCAGGAGGGGGCGTGGGTGGCGTGGCTCACCTCGTGAAACTGGCGTGATCCGGGAGGCGGTGGCCGACGGTCGCGGCCTGCTACTCTGCGTCGTCAACTGACCGCTCCGGGTAATGAACAGGGGTGCGTGTGAAGGTCGCCTGTGTCGGCGGCGGGCCCGCCGGCCTGTATCTCTCGATCCTGCTGAAGAGGCAGGACCCGTCCCACGACATCACCGTCCACGAGCGGGACCCCGAGGGTTCCACCTACGGCTGGGGCGTCACGTACTGGCGCGAACTGCTCGACAGACTCCACGCGCACGACCCCGAGTCGGCACGCGCCGTCGAGGAGAGTTCGGTCCGCTGGAACCAGGGCGTCGCCCACGTACGGGATTTGGTGACCCGGCAGCCCGGCGACGAGGGCCACGGCATCGGCCGCCACCGGCTGCTGGAGATCCTCGCCGCCCGCGCCCGCTCCCTGGGGGTACGACTGGAGTACGACCACGAGATCACCCCCGAGAACCTGCCCGCGGCGGACCTCGTCGTGGCCGGGGACGGGGTGCGCAGCGCCCTGCGCACCCACCACGCCGGGCACTTCGGCGCGGAGCTCAAGCCGGGCCGCAACTCCTACATCTGGCTCGGCACGCCCAAGGCCTTCGACTCCTTCACCTTCGCGTTCGTCGAGACCGACCACGGCTGGATCTGGTGCTACGGCTACCCCTTCGGCCCCGAGCACAGCACCTGCGTCGTCGAATGCGCCCCCGAGACCTGGACGGGTCTAGGCCTCGACCGGGCGAGCGAGGGCGACGGACTCGCCCTGCTGGAAAAGCTGTTCGCCCATGTGCTGGACGGCAGCCCCCTGGTCGGACGCTCCTCCGGCGACGGCAGCGCCCAGTGGCTGACCTTCCGCACCCTCACCAACCGCACCTGGCACCGGGGCAACCTGGTCCTGCTCGGCGACGCCGCCCACACCACCCACTACTCCATCGGCGCCGGCACCACCCTCGCCCTGGAGGACTCCATGGCGCTCGCCGCCGCGCTGCGCGACCACACCGACCTCCCGAGCGCCCTCGCCCGCTACGAACAGGAACGCAGGGCGGCCCTGCTCTCCGTCCAGAGCGCCGCCCGCTACAGCGCCGAGTGGTACGAGAACCTCACGCGCTACATCCACCTGCCCCCGGAGCGGATGTTCGCCCTGCTCGGCCAGCGCCACTCGCCCCTGCTGCCCCATGTCCCGCCCCAGCTGTACTACCGGATCGACAGGGCGGCCGGGCAGTTGGAGGCGCTGCGCCGGCTCAAGCGCTGGCTCGGGCCGAAGGTCGCGCGCGGCGTGCACGCCCGGACGCTGTCCGACCGCACCTGACCCCCCGCGCGCCGAACCGCTGTGGGGTGAATGACGATTCACCGGTAAGGTGAATCGTCATTCACCCTTGCTTTTCCGCGTCGGCCGCTGGAGTGCCCATGGCGTCGCCCGCCCCGATACCCGACCCGTCCGCCACCGGCGGACCGACGCCCGACGGTCTGACTGACGGACCGACTGACGGACCGACACCCGACGGTCCGCCGGCCCACGGATCGAGGACCGGCGGAGCCGGGAGCCGCGGGGCCGCGACCCTGCGGGGCCGGCTCACCGTCCCCGTGCTGGCCTTCGGCGGCACCCTCATGGCCGTCATGCAGACCGTCGTCGTACCGCTGCTCCCGGACCTGCCCCGGCTGACGGGAGCCGCACCGGGCACGGTCTCCTGGATGGTCACGGCGACCCTCCTGTCCGGCGCCGTGCTCACCCCGGTGCTCGGCCGGGCCGGCGACATGTACGGCAAACGACGGGTGCTGCTCGCGGCCCTCGCTCTGATGACCGCCGGCTCCGTGACCTGCGCCCTGACCTCCGACATCCGCGTCCTCATCGCCGCCCGCGCCCTCCAGGGCGCCGCGTCGGCCGTCGTACCGCTGTCGATCAGCATCCTGCGGGACGAACTGCCCCCGGAACGCCGGGGTTCCGCGGTGGCGCTCATGAGCTCCACCGTCGGGATCGGCGCGGCCCTGGGCCTGCCGGCCGCGGCCCTGATCGTGCAGTACGCCAACTGGCACGTCATGTTCTGGGTGACGGCCACCCTGGGCGCGTCCGGGGTCGCGCTGATCCGGTGGGCGGTGCCGGAGTCACCCGTCCGCTCGCCCGGGCGGTTCGACATCACCGGGGCGCTGGGACTGGCCGCCGGCCTGATCTGTCTGCTGCTGGGCGTGTCCCAGGGCGGCCAGTGGGGGTGGGGCAGCGCGCGGATCACCGGACTGTTCCTCGCCGCGGCCGTGACGCTCGGCCTGTGGTGCCGGCAGCAACTGCGCGCCCGCCTGCCCTTGGTCGACCTGCGCCTGGTCTCCCGCCCGAAGGTCGGCCTGTCCCATGTGGCCGCCCTGCTGACCGGGTTCGCCTTCTACGCCAACACGCTGGTGACGGCCCAGCTGGTGCAGGCGCCCGAGGCCACCGGCTACGGGCTCGGGCTGTCCATCGTGCAGACCGGACTGTGCCTGCTGCCGGGCGGGATCATCATGCTGCTCTTCTCGCCGCTCTCGGCGCGCATCTCCGCGGCCCGCGGCCCGCGCGTCACGCTGGCCGTCGGGGCCGCCGTCATCGCGGCCGGGTACGCCGTGCGCATCGCGGACAGCCGCCAACTGTGGAT
Source organism: Streptomyces sp. NPDC002306 (assembly GCF_053593435.1). Taxonomy (NCBI): domain Bacteria; kingdom Bacillati; phylum Actinomycetota; class Actinomycetes; order Kitasatosporales; family Streptomycetaceae; genus Streptomyces; species Streptomyces sp. NPDC002306. Next base: position 62,836 of record NZ_JBSFCK010000006.1, on the reverse strand, counting down.
GATCATGGTGGGTGCCGCGGTGGTGGCCACCGGCACGACCCTCGCCTACTCCGCGCTGCCGTCCCTGATCCTGCACGCCGTACCGGCCGAGCAGACCGCCTCCGCCAACGGCGTCAACGTGCTCATGCGCACCATCGGGCAGGCCGTCTCCAGCGCCGCCGTCGCCGCGGTCCTGGTCCGCCACACCAGCCCGGTCGGCGGTGTCCCGGTGCCGACGCTGCACGGCTATCTGATGGCCTTCGCGATCGCCGGCGTGGTGGCCCTGGCCGCGAGCGCGGTGGCGCTGACCATCCCGGGAGACACCCCGTCCGACGGCACCCGGCGCGCCCGCGCCCGCGGCCGCGCCGCGCGCGGCGGCGCGATGAAGGGGGCGTGAGTGCCGTGAGCGCAACTCCGACCGGCGCGTCCGCCCCCGGCCGCCGGGACGCCGAGGCCACCAAGGCGGCCATCCTGCGCGCGGCCCGCCATCTGCTGGCCCGGCACGCGCACGCCGACATCACCCTGCGGGCGGTCGCCGAGCGCGCCGGGGTGAGTCCGCCGCTGATCCTGAAGTACTTCGGCAACAAGGACGCCCTGTTCGCCCGCGTGATGTCCTTCGACACCGACGCCGACGCCCTGCTGGACGCCCCGGTCGGCGAACTCGGCCGCCACATGGTCCGGCACGTCCTGGAGAGCCAGGTCGAACGAGGCGCCGACCCCGTCCTGCGGATCGCCTTCGCCCCCCTGCACGGGGCGCACGGGGACGTGCTGCGCGCCAACTTCCGCGACCAGGTCACCGCCCGCCTGGCCGGCCGTCTCGACGGCCCCGACGCGGGCCTGCGCGCCGAACTCGCCCTCGCCACGCTGGTCGGCCTGGGGGTGATGTTCGGCATCGCGCGGGGCGCGGAACTGCGCGCGGCCGGGATCGACGCGATCGTCGACCGCTACGGCCCCACGGTGCAGGCCCAGCTCACGCCGTAGCGCCCGCCGCTCGGGGACCCGGCGCGGAGGGCGACAGCGCACGGCGATTCACTCGCGCGGGTGAAATACGCCCAGGTGAGGGGAGGAGGAGGCCCGGTCCGCGCCGGAGCGTGACGGATGACAGACTGGCCGCATGGACGAGCGCGAATTCGGTAGGTCGGGCCAGCACGCATCGGTCGTCGGCCTCGGCACCTGGCAGCTGGGCGCCGACTGGGGCGACGTGGACGACAAGGAAGCCCTGGCGGTGCTGGAGGCGGCGGCGGAGTCGGGGGTGACCTTCTTCGACACCGCCGACGTGTACGGCGACGGGCGCAGCGAGCAGACCATCGCCGCGTTCATGAGCGGCCGGCCGGACCTGCACGTGGAGGTCGCCACCAAGATGGGCCGCCGGGTCGACCAGATCCCCGAGAACTACGTCCTGGACAACTTCCGGGCCTGGAACGACCGTTCCCGCCGCAACCTCGGCGTCGACCGCGTCGACCTGGTGCAGCTGCACTGCCCGCCGACGTCCGTCTACTCCTCCGACGAGGTCTTCGACGCCCTCGACACCCTGGTCGCGGAGGAGCGCGTCGCCTCCTACGGCGTCAGCGTGGAGACCTGTGCGGAGGCGCTGACCGCGATCGCCCGGCCGAACGTGGCGAGCGTGCAGATCATCCTCAACCCGTTCCGCATGAAGCCGCTGCGCGAGGTGCTCCCGGCGGCCAGGGCTGCGGGCGTCGGCATCATCGCCCGCGTGCCGCTCGCCTCCGGCCTGCTGTCCGGCAAGTACACCAAGGACACGGTCTTCCCCGCGAACGACCACCGCACCTACAACCGGCACGGCGAGTCCTTCGACCAGGGCGAGACCTTCTCGGGCGTCGACTTCGTGACCGGCGTCGAGGCGGCCGCGGAGTTCGCCGCCCTCGCCCCCGAGGGCTACACCCCGGCCCAGCTCGCGCTGCGCTGGGTCGTCCAGCAGCCCGGTGTGACCACCGTGATCCCCGGCGCCCGCTCACCCGAACAGGCGCGTGCCAACGCGATGGCCGCCAAGCTCCCCGAGCTGTCCGAGGAGACGCTCGCCGCGATCCGGGACCTCTACGACCGGCGGATCAAGGACCAGGTGGAAGCCCGCTGGTAGGGCGCCGACCGTCCCGGCTGTGACCGACGGCCGTTCCCGGGGAACTCGAAGGAGAACGGGAACGGCTGCGGCCGGGACAGGGAGGCATCGTGACGAGGGGCCAGGACGCGACGGACCGGGGACGGGACGCGACGGACCAGGGGCGGGGCGAGACGGACCGCGGACGGGACGAGACCGCCGAGGAGCGGGCCGACCGGATGTGGGGGGAACTGATCCAGGAGGTCCGGGTGGCCCAGACGGGCGTCCAGATCCTGTTCGGCTTCCTGCTGACCGTCGTGTTCACCCCGAAGTACGCCCAACTGGAACACGCCGACCAGGTCATCTACATCGTGACCGTCGTGCTGGGCGCCGCCGCGACCGGCGCCCTGATCGGCCCGGTGGCGCTGCACCGCGTGGTGTCCGGGCGCCGGGTCAAGCCCGAGGCGGTGCGGTGGGCCGCCCGGCTGACGCTCATCGGTCTGGTGCTGCTGCTCGCCACCATGACCGCCGCGCTGCTGCTGATCCTGCGGGTGGCGACCCACGACGGCTACGTGCCCTACCTGGTCTCCGGCGTGGTCATGTGGTACCTGCTGTGCTGGTTCGCGCTGCCGCTGTGGACCCGGCACCGGTACACCTCGCGCTGACGCCGCGGCCGAGGGCGGTCAGCTGCCGGTCGTGCGCCCGCCCGAGCAGCAGCACCGAGACGGTGGCGCCGATCAGCGCGCAGAACATGTCCCACTGGGTGTCCCACACGTCGCCCTGGGTGGCCAGGAACGCGTCCGCCGCATGCCCCCCGATGACGGCCGCCGCCCACTCGAACATCTCGAACAGGGCGCTGAAGGCGAGGCAGGCGCACACGGTCAGCGGGGCCAGCCAGCGGCTGCCGCGCAGCGGTGAGGTCCGGCTGAGCAGTTCGCGTACCAGCACGGCCGGGACGAAGCCCTGCATCAGGTGACCGAAGCGGTCGTAGGGGTTGCGGTCCAGGGCGAACGTGTCCCGCGCCCAGTCCCCGAGCGGCACCTGCGCGTACGTGTAGTGGCCGCCGAGGGCGAGTACCAGGGCGTGCGCCGTCAGCAGGCCGCACAGCAGGCCGGTCAGCGGGAACCGCCGCCAGGTGAGCAGGATCAGCGGCAGCCCGACGATCACCCAGACCGTCTCCAGGAACCAGGTGGCGCGGTCGTGCGGATTCCAGCCGGACACGGCCAGACCCGCCACGGCCACACAGGCGAACACGGCGGGCGGTATCCGGCGCGGTACGGCACTCGCAGCGGGCATGAGGGGCTCCTTGTCGGTGAGGGCCCCATCGTGGCGGCACGGGGCCCGCCCGGCATGAGTACGGCTACTCAGCTCATGGCCCGCTCAGCCACCGGCCAGCACCTCGGTCAGGAAGTCGTCGACGCGGACCCGCTCCTGTCCGGGGGCCACCGCCTCGCGGGTCTCGCGCAGGAAGGCGGCGACCGCCGGAGCCCAGGCGAACACCACGGCCCGGTGCCGGCCGCCGTCGGGCCGGGCGTCGCCGAGGAACTCCATGCGCAGTTCCTCCCACTGGCCCGTCGCCACCGGGCGAAACCGTACGTCGCCCACCCCGACCGGGCCGTGCAGTCCGGCGGTGAGCATCTCCCGGTCCAGCCGCCACCGTGCCAGGACCCGGCCGTCGTGGCTGAACACCGCGGTGACGGCGAACGGGTCCTCGGCGTCGTAGCCGAGGTGGGCGAGTACCGGGAAGCGGTTCGCGGCACTCGCCCGGAACTGCATCACCAGGGTCTTGCGCACGAAGGGGATCACAGCGGGCCTTCCGGGAAAGTACGGTCGTAGAGCCCTCTAGTACCCCTGCTGTGCGGGGAATGCTCAGCCTTCCGGGTGATTCTCGCGGGACTCGCGCAGCGCGGCGATGCACGTGCCGATCGCGCTCTGGAGCTCCTCGAGCTGCTGGACCATGTCGTCCTCGTAGAACTCCTGGGCGTCGTCGAAGGTCAGCTCCTCGAAGACCCTCGTCGCCTTCTGGAGGCTGCTGTAGAACTTCGTGCGCCGCTCCCGCACGCGCAGTTCCGGGTCCGTCTCCACCGCCTCGACGACGAGGGACTTCATGGTGTCGTAGGCCTCGGCCGCCCATTCGACGGTGTCCTCGTCGTCCTCCAGCTCGTCGAGGAGCGACAGATGCCGTTCGGCCTCCTGGCGCAGGGGGACGGGCGCGTCGACGGTCTGCCCGGCCGGCGTCCTGATCTGTCCGGACTCGGCGATCTGACGCACGTACCCGATGCGGTCGGCCGACCGGCTCTCGGACGCCACCGCCTTCTTGAGATCGTCGGTGCGTACGACGTCACGGGCCAACTCGGTCTGGAGCTCGGGGTCCTCGCGGACCCGGTCGAGCAGCGCCTGCCGGGCGGCGCGCGCGGTGGAGGGGTCCGCGAGGATCGCGGCGCGCAGGGCGGTCGGGTTCTCGGCCACCTCCAGCGCCTTCGTCGGGCGGATGCCCTCGGCCTCCGCGGCCTCGGCGATGGCGGTACCGCGCTCGGAGGTGGCGCTGGAGCGGGCGATGTAGTAGCTCAACCACACCTCGGCGTCGGGCAGTTCCACCTCCTGACCCGGTGCCAGGGCCTCGAAGTGCGGGACCATGCCGTCGTCGGCGGCCCGGTCCCAGGCCTTGTAGTAGCGCATGACCCGTTCGGCGGAACACCCGGCCAGCTCGGCGAACTCCTTCGCCGACACCTTGGGCGTCTCGTCCGCGCTCTGCCCGCCGGGCCGCACGCTCCGCGCCACCATCAGGCCGAAGGCCCAGCCGCCGGTCCGCGCGTAGACGCCGAACTCGCGCGCGTCCCGCGCCACGAGGTCGGACAAGGGCGCGGGGCCGGACAGCGGCGTGGGGCCGGAGGGCGGCGCGGGGGAGGTCTCGGGCGGGACGATCGCGAGGGTCACGGGTGACTCTCCTGTCAGCTGGAGGGGGTGGCCGGTCGGTCCGTACGCCTCCACGGCGTACAGTCCGGCAGCCTATATCGCCCCATTGGCGACGCTTTTGCGGCGCTCGTTCCTCCTGTCACGTCCGGCCGAGGGCAGGATGCCCGTATGAGCGTTCGTACCCTGCCCACGAGCACCCCCGCCGACCAGGGCGTCGACGCCTCGGGTGTGCACGCCTTCCTCGACGCCCTGGAGGCGGCCCCGGACATCGAGCCGCACAGCCTGATGATCATGCGGCACGGCCGGCTGGTCGCCTCCGGCTGGTGGGCGCCGTACACGCCCGAGCGGCCCCACCTCCTCTACTCGCTCAGCAAGAGCTTCACCGCGACGGCCGCCGGATTCGCCCTGGCCGAGGGGCTGATCGGGCTCGACGACCCGGTGATCTCGTACTTTCCCGAGTTCGAGGCCGACATCACGGATCCGCGCAGCCGCGCGATGCGGGTCCGGCATGTGGCGTCCATGTCCAGCGGCCATCTCGCGGACACCGTCCACGAGTCCCTCGCCCTCGACCCCGCGGAGCCCGTACGGGGGTTCCTGCTGCTGCCACCCGAACGCGACCCGGGCACGGTCTTCGCCTACAACCAGCCCGCCACGTACACCCTGGCCGCGATCGTGCAGCGGGTGACCGGGCAGCACCTCACCGAGTACCTGCGGCCCCGGCTGCTGGACCCGCTCGGCATCGGCGCCGTGGCGTGGCTGCGGGACCGGGCCGGCCGCGAACTCGGCTACAGCGGGCTGCACGCCACCACCGACGCCGTCGCCCGGCTGGGCCTGCTGTATCTGCGCGAAGGACTGGGGGAGGGCGTACGACTGCTGTCCCGGGAGTGGGTCGAGCTGGCCACCCGGGAGCACGTCCCGACCGCGCCCGGCACGCCGGAGGCGGACCGGGGCGACTGGGAGCAGGGCTACGGATTCCAGTTCTGGCGGTCCCGGCACGGCTACCGCGGCGACGGGGCGTACGGCCAGTTCTGCCTGGTGCTGCCCGAGTACGACGCCGTGATCGCGACGACCGCCGCGACCGTGCAGATGCAGGACCTGCTGAACCTGGTCCGGACGCATCTGCTGCCCGCCTTCGGCCCCGGGCCCAGGACCGGGGCCGAGCGGTCCGACGCGGCCCTCGCACAGCGCTTCGCGCGGCTCGCCCTGCCACCGGCTGCGGGCGCGAGCGCCCCGCCCGAGCGGCCCGACGCCTGGTCGGGCGCCGGCTTCACCCCGGCCGGCGGAGTGTGCGCGGCCCAGCCGGGCCTGGCCTCGGTCGCCGTCACGGCGGGCGCGGACGGCTGGACGCTGACGCTCACGGAGGACGGCCGGCGCCTCGACCTCGGTCTCGGTACGGGCGGATGGAACACCGCCGAGCAGCCGCTGCCCACCGCCGTCAGCGGCGGGTGGGCCGACGCGCGGACCCTGGAGGCGCACGTGGTCTTCCTGGAGACACCGCACCGGCTGGTGCTGACCTGCTCGCTCGACGACCGCACCTTCACCGCCCGCTGGCTCACCCAGCCCTTGCACGGCGGTCGACTGCGCTCCCTGCGCGCGCCGCGCGGGCCGGTCTGACACGGGTGCCGATCCGTGGGAGTCCGGTTCGCATCCGGCCGGACCCGGGTCCGGGTCTAAGTCGGCGTCCAGATCCTGGTGTTGGTCCTGGTCTCCGTCCTGGTCCCGGTCCTGGTCCTCGTTTCGTTCCCGTCAGTCCGAGTCGGGTTCGAACGTGCGCAGGAAGACGTCCAGCGCCTGCCGGTTCGCCGTCTTGTCCCAGTCGGCGGCGGGTGTCGTCCAGCGCAGCGAGAAGCTGCGCTGCCCGCCGAGCAGGAACCCACGGCCGAAGGTGTGCGACGGGACGCCGTCCACGTCGACGAGCCACTCCATGTCGGCGGCCCGGTACCCCAGATACGTGGTGGCGCGGATCGCCCCGACCCGCTGGAAGCCCGCGTCCTGCCGCAGTCCGGGCTCGACGTCGTCCCGCCAGACGGCGACCGGATCCGGACCGGCATTCTCGCTGTACGTCACCGCGAGCGTGCGCGGGTCGTCCTCGGCGCCGAAGGTGACCCGGTAGGCCTGGTCGGAGCGCTCGGTGCGCAGCCGCGCCCAGTCGTCGGGCAAGGCGACGGAGAAGCCCTCCGGCGCGTCGTAGAGCCGGAATCCGGACGGCAGGGTGGTGGCGGACACCGAGGACGACGGGGTGGGCGTCGCAGGCGGTGTCGGTGTGGCCGCGGGCGTCGGCGTGCCGGAGGCTCTTTCGCCGTCCGCGTCGTCGGACGCCGGGGCGGACGGGGCTCCGGACGCCGACGGGCTGGTGCGGGCGCCGGCCGCGGAGCTCTCGGTGCCGGGCAGACCGGTCGTGGCGAGGACGGCGACCGCGACGGTGACGACGGCGAGGCCGGTCCCGGCGGCCATGGCCCGGCCGCTCCAGCCCGGACCGGCGTGGCGGACGGTGGCGTACGCGCGCCGCAGCCGGGGCGTCGGCACGGCCGGCAGGACCGCGTCGGGATCCTCGTCGAGCACGCGGGTCAGGACCTCGCGGATCACCGGGCGGGTCAGCCGCTCCCGGGAGTCCTTGCGCAGCAGCCCCTGCACGGCCTGGGTGAGCGGCCCGGCACGCAGCGGGGTGCGCAGCGGCAGCCGGTCCACGCTCTTCAGGGTGGCCTCGGTCCGGTCCCGCTCCCGGAACGGCGGACGTCCCTCGACCATCGTGTAGAGGATCGCGCCCAGCGCCCACAGATCGGCCGCGGGACCGATGCGTTCGTCACGTGCCTGCTCGGGGGAAGCGTACGACGGTGCCGTGACCCGGGGGGCGAGTGTCGCGCCCGCCAGCCCGAAGCCGGTGACCACGACCGGGCCGCCGTCGCGGACGTACACCTGTCCCGGGCTGAGCTCGCCGTGGGTGATGCCCTGACCGTGCGCGGCCTCCAGCACGTCGAGCAGTTCCAGCCCGATGCGGGCCGTCCGGACGTAGTTGAACGTGGCGTGCCGGGCCAGGAGTTCGCTCAGGGGCGTGCCGTCGACCCACTCCGTGACGGTCCACAGGGCGCCCTCCTCCTCGACGGCGTCGACGACCGGCACGACCCGGCCGGGGCACACCTGGCCCAGCGTCTCGGACATGCGCAGGATGCGACCGGTGGTCCGGCGCGCGTTCCCCTCTCCGGCGGCGTTCCCCTCTCCGGCGGTGTCGCCGTCCCCGGCGGCGTGCGGGAACTCGATCCGGGTCAGCAGGCAGGGGCGCCGGGCCTCCATGTCCTCGCCGTACCAGCAGACCCGGTTCGTTTCGCGGGAGACGACGTCGAGGAGCCGGTATCGACCGGCCACCGAGTCCTGCGTGAAGACGTGCGCCTTGACCATGGTCATCCCTCGCTGAACCCCCGGATTCTCATTTCACCCATGGGTACGGCTCTCGTGACGGGGTGTGTTCAATCGGCCGTGACTTCGGTGAGATTTCTGTCTTCCATTCAAAGGGCGGCGCGCGTCCGCACGATGAAAAGACGTCAGAACGGCGGCGCGTGCCATGGAGTGCCGCTCCGACCTCGGGCCGGGCCCCGGGCGGCAGCGCCGGAATTTATCCGCCAGTAATCAGTGGCGTGAATGTCGTTGCGCCGACCTGGTGGTAACCAGCGGTAAACGAACGCGAATACGAACAGTGTCGCTTCCGCTCGTAACGCAGGCCGGCCGCGTCGCGCCGGAAACAGCCCCGGCGCAGGAGGCCGGGGCGTCGGCTGTCGGAGATCAAGACGTCGGATCCGGCGGGTGGGTTGCCTCTCAGGCGCCGAAGAGCTGGGTCCAGTACGTGCCCGCCGGTCCGCCGCCCGCGAAACCCGCGCCGATATGGGTGAATTGAGGCTTGAGGATGTTGGCGCGGTGGCCCGGGCTGTTCATCCAGCCCTCCACCACCTCGGCGGGGGAACGCTGCCCGCAGGCGATGTTCTCGCCGATCGAGCGCCGGGTGGAGCCCGCAGCGGCGGCACGGTCCCAGGGTTGGCCGCCCTCGGGCGAGGTGTGGGAGTAGAAGGCCCGCGCCGCCATGTCCGCGCAGTGGGCCCGGGCGGCGGAGTGGAGGTGCGGGTCGGCGGCCAGGGGGCGCAGTCCTGCCCGGGCGCGCTCGGTGTTGGTGAGGGTGATGACCTCGGCCTCGGCGCGGGCCAGTCCGTCGGCGGTGAGCGGGGTCGCCCACAGGACGGTCCAGTAGGTGTCGCCGCCGCCCGTGACGTACGCCGCTCCCGCGTGTGTGAACGCCGGGTCCTGGAGGGTGCGCCGGGGCTGGTCGGTGCGCAGGCAGTACGCGACGAACTCGGCGGGCGTGCGGGGGCCGGAGACCAGGTGCTCGCCGACGGTGAGATACGCGTACCCGGCGGCGGTGACGCGCTGGTGCAGAGCGACGCCGTCCGGGCCCTCGGCGCCGAGGCGGCCGGCCGCGGCCATCGCCGCCGCGTGCGCGCGGGCCGCCGAGACCAGCCGGGCGTCCAGCGTGACGGGCGGCGAACCGGCGCTGCCGCGGGCGGAGTTGACCGGGCCGAGGAAGCCGTCCAGATCGGGAGCGGGCCCGGCGGCCGGCCCGCGTCCGGGCGTCGGCGACGGCACCAAGGCGGGTGCCCCGGGCCGGGCGGCGGAGGCGCGCGCCGGGGGTCCGGCGGCGGACCCGCCCGCCGTGTCCTCGGCGATGTCCACGCCGAAGTCCCGGGCGAGGCCCGCCAGTCCGTCGGCGTACCCCTGCCCGACGGCCCGCAGCTTCCAGCCGGTGCCGCGCCGGTAGATCTCCGCCAGCAGCAGGACCGTCTCCTGCCGGGGGCGCGGCGGGGCGAACCGGGCGAGCGGACGGCCGTGCGGGTCGCTCACCTGGAGCGTGGGCGCGGGCAGCCCGCCCAGCGGGACGCCGGGGTCGGCGGGGCTGACGACGACCGTGACCCGGGTGGCTCCGGCGCGCAGCGCGGCCGGGTCGACGGTCAGTGTGCCGCCGCTGAGGCGGGTTCCGGGGGCGGCCGGCTGGTTGTAGAAGACGAAGTCGCCGTCCCCCCTGACACGGCCGCCGTCGTCGGTGATGAGCGCGGACACGTCGAACGGGCCGGGCACCCGGACGGTCAGGGCGCCGTCCGGGAGGGGCACGTTGCCCCCGGGGACCAACTCGCTCATCCTGCCGCCCTGGTGTCGTGAGGCCGGACCGGTCGCGGCCCCGACCGGACAACGTGTGCCGGGGCGGGAGGGTTCCGTGGCCGGCGGCGCGCCTCAGTACCGGGCGATCCCGGGAGCGACGTCCTCGTGGCGTTCGGTCGACGCGCCGCGCGGACCCGTCGGCCCGGTTTGCTCGTGGACGCCGCAGAACGCGGCCTCCAGCGTGCCCGGCATCGTGTCGAGCACCCTGCCGTTGTTGGAGGTGGTGGCGAGCGCGGTGAGGGTGCGCCGGCCGTCCGCGGACGTGAAGGCGTAGCTGTAGTAGCCCTGTACGGCGCCCGTGTGCCCGTACACGGACACCCCGCAGGACAGGTCGCGCCGCCGCAGCCCGAGTCCGTAGCCCTGCGTGCCGTTGACTCGGACCCAGCGCGTCATCTCGGTCAGCCGCGCGGCCGAGGTCAGCCGGCCGCGCGGCAACGCCGAGTAGAAGGTGTTGAGGTCCCGGGCGCTGGAGATGACCGCGCCCGCGCTCTGGGCCCAGGACACGGTCTGCTCGGTGGCGTCGACGAGCGGGTCGCCGGCGCGGTCCGGGGTCAGGTAGCCGTGGGTGTACCGGCCGGGGATCCGGGTGCCGGGGTGGACGTAGAGGGTGTGGTCGAGTTTCAGCGGCCTGATGATCCGGTTCTGGTAGGCGGTCCCCACGGTGTGTCCGGTCGGTTTCTCGATGAGCAGGCCGGCGACGACGAAGTTGGTGTTGGAGTAGGAGTAGGCGGCGCCCGGGGCGCCGGTGCGCGGGTGGCGCAGTGAGAGGGCCACCGGTTGGCGGTAGGTGAAGACCTTGGTGCGGACCGCCTCGAAGCCCGCGACCGACGCCGCGAACATGTCGTTCGTGTAGTCGTGGAGGCCGCTGCGGTGGCTGAGTACGTGCCGCACCGTGATCCGGTCGTCGGGCAGCAGGTGCGGCAGATGGCTGTTGACCGGCGAGTCCAGTCTCAGGCGGCCCTCGTCGGCCAGTTGCAGCAGGACGACGGCGGAGAAGGTCTTGGTGATACTGCCGACGCGGAAGCGGTCGGTGTCGGTCAGGGCCCGGCCGGTGGCGCGGTCGGCCACGCCCACGGTCGCCCGGAGCGCCGTGCCGGCGTCGTCGATCCGGGCCATCGCGCCCGGAGCGCCCTGCCGCTGTGCCGTGCGCAGCACCTCGCGCAGCCCGGCGAGGTCGGGTCGCGGAAGCGCGGCGGCCGAGGTCGCGGTGGGGCCGGAGCGCGGGGGCGCGGCGTGCGCCGGGGCCACGAGAAGGGACAGCAGGACGGCCGTCCCCAGTGCCGTGGCCCTGCGGACCGTTGTCGTACCCCTGCGGGCCGTTGCTGTGAGCATGCCGTTCCTGTTCTGATCGGCGGGTGACCGGACGAGCTCACGTCAATGCGATATGTGTCACACCCGTGTCGGGGCAACCATCTCGCGTCCCGCCATATCTCCTCAGTCGGCGCACAGTTGGTCCTTCGCCGATCACTGGGCGGAGTGGATCCGCAAAGTAATGCCATGTAGAGCACGTAAGAATACAAACGCGCTTTACATGGACATGACTGATCCATAAGGGTTTACTCGGAGGCCTCTACCGGCCCCCATGGCGCGCAACGGCGCCATGCGTCAGGGCGGTCGGTCCCGCCGGCCGTCTGTGAACGAAGGAACCCCCACTAGTGCGCAGACCCCATATACGCAGCCTGGCGGTGGCCGTCGCGGTGACGACCGCGGCCACGGGGCTGACGGGCACGGCCTTCGCGGACCCGGTCACGGTGGCCGCCGCGGGTGCTTCCTCGACCTCGGCCGCCTCCGTGGTGGGTGCGGCGGCCGCCGCCGCCTTCGCCCACGCCTCGGCGACCGGCATCACACCGGGCGACGCACTGCACGCCCAGGACGTGCTGATCGACCCGGAAGGCGCGCGCCACGTCCGGTTCGCCCGCACCCACCGGGGCATGCCGGTCCTCGGCGGCGACCTGATCGTCCACCTCACCCGGCGGCTGACGTACGCGGGAGTCACCCGCGCCGCCGACCACCGGCTCACGCCCGCCGCCAAGGCCACGCTGACGGCACGTCAGGCCGCGGCGAAGGCCGCCGCCGTCGCCCAGGGCGACGCGGGCAGCGCCGTGCTCGTGGTCGACGCCCGTGCCGGCTCCTCGGCGCTCGCCTACCAGGTACGGGTGACCGACAGCGACACCACCGAGGGCGGTGGCTCCCGCACGGTGGTCATCGACGCCCTCACCGGCAAGGTGCGCAGCAACACGCCCGACAGCGACGAGTTCCTCTCGCCCCGGCTGCTGGACACCCTGGACAAGCGCGGCGAGCGGCTCGACCCGGCCGTGGGCACCGCCCCGCAGGCAGCCTCCCTCGCCGCGAGTCCGGCGGGTTCCGCGGCCGCGAAGGGTTCGGCGGCCGCGGCCGTCTCCCGCTACCCGGCCACCGCTTTCGGCACCGGCGCCTCCCTCTTCGTGGGCCCGGTCCCGCTGGTCACCACCCGGACGGCGAGCCGCACCTACGTCCTGAAGGACCCGTCCCGCTGGGGCACCGAGACGCGCGACGCCAAGGGCCTGGAGCTGGAGAACTTCGCCCAGGGCAAGCAGTTCACCACCACGACGAACAAGTGGGGCAACGGCGCGGTCTCCAGCCGCGCCACCGCCGCCGTCGACGCCCAGTACGGCATAGCCAAGACCTTGGACTTCTACAAGAAGACCTTCGGCCGCAAGGGCATCGCGAACAACAGCAAGGGCGCCCGCGCCATGGTCCACTTCGGCGACGGGGTGGGCAACGCCTTCTGGGACCCGTACTGCGGCTGCATGCTCTACGGCGACGGCGACGGGGACCTGTTCAAGAAGCCGCTCGTCGTCCTCGACGTCACCGGCCACGAGCTCAGCCACGGTGTCGTCGACGCGACCGCCCGCCTGGAGCCGACCCGGGTGGACTCGCGGGGCAACCAGTACGGGGAGCCCGGCTCCCTGAACGAGTCGCTCGCCGACATCTTCGGCTCCAACGTCGAGTTCAGCGCGAACAACCCGAAGAACCCGCCCAACTACCTGGTGGGCGAGAAGCTGGGCCTCGCCCAGAAGTTCCTGCGCCGGCTCGACAAGCCCTCCCTCGACGTGCTGGAGGGCACGATCGACTACTGGTCCCCGGCGACGTACGACACCGAGGTCCACGCGGGTTCCGGCGTCTCCTCGCACGCGTACTACCTCCTCGCCGAGGGCAGCGGCAGGAAGACGGTCGGCGGCTTCACCTACGACTCGCCGACCTACGACGGTCTGCCGGCGGTGGGCATCGGCCGCGCCAAGGCCACGGCGATCTACTACCGGGCGCTGACCCGCTACATGGTCTCCACGACCGACTTCCACGACGCGCGCCTCGCGACGCTGAAGGCGGCGAAGGACCTCTACGGAGCGGACAGCGCCGAGTACAGGGCGGTGGACCGGTCCTGGGCCGCCGTCAACGTCACCCCCGCCAACACGCCGGCCTCGCGCCACTGACGCCGGGCCGGCCGGGGCGGCCGGCCCGCCCCGGGCGACCCGCCGTACCCGAGCGTTCCGGGCGTCCCGCCACCGGGCGGGGCACCCGGCCGCCGGGTCCGGCGACGCGCCGGGCGACCGCGCGCGCGGCTCAGCCGCCGGCGCCCTGGTCCGGCGCGATCAGCCCCTCCCGGTAGGCGATCGCCACCGCCTCCGTACGGCTCGCCGCGCTCAGCTTGGCGAGGATGTTGGAGACGTGCACACTCGCCGTCTTGCCGGTGATGAACAGTTCCTCGCCGATCCGACGGTTGGAGCGGCCGAGCGCGAGCAGCCGCAGCACCTCCTGCTCACGGGCCGTCAGAGGCGACAGGCCGCCACCGGCCGGCCGGTCCCGCGTGAGCCGGCCACGCCGGACCAGGGCGTCCACCTGTTCGCGCAGGACCGTCGCGCCGAGCCGGTCGGCCGTCTCGCGCACCGCCCGTGACGCGACGGCCGCCTCGTCACGACGGTCGGCTACGAGGAGCGCCTCGGCGTACCGCAGCAGACAGCGGGCCCGCTCGTACTCATCGCCGTAGTCGAACGCGGCCACCGCCTTCTCCCAGGCCGTGGGGTCGGGCCCGGCCACGGCCCGGATCCACTCCGCCTCCGCCCGGGCCAACCACGCCTGCCCCTCCGGGCCCTGCGGCGGCCCGCTCCCGCCGTGCCCGGCGCTCTCCCGCGCCGACTCCACCAGTTCCGTCGCGACGTCCGTCCACCGGCGCACGCCCGGCTCGTCGCCGGCCGAGCGCGACGCGGCGGTCCGGTCGGCGACCGCGGACAGCGCGAGCGCGGCCAGCCGCACCGTGGCATCGGGGCGGCTACCCCCGTCGGAGAGAGCCTCGATCGTGGCACGGGCCCGCTCCACGGCGTCCTCCGGATCCCCGCGCAGCGCGGCCGCGTCGGTCAGCACCAGACCCGCGACGAGCGTCCCCAGCCAGTCGAAAGGGCCTTCCAGCAGGCCGCGCGCCCGGTCGACGGCGGCTTGGTCGCCGCGCGCGAGGCCGACGTACCACACGGGTCCGAGGGCGAATCCGCCCGACGGCGGCAGCGCCCCGGCCGCGGCCGCCCCCGCGCGCAGGCACTCCTCCCACTGCCCCAGCGTGTACATCACCAACAGCTGGAGGTAGCGCATCTCCAGCGGGTACGGCGCCGACAGCAGCCCCGCGCGACGGGCCCGGTCGAGACCGTCGGTCACCCAGGGCAGGCACTCCTCCAGCTCGCCCGACTCGAAGCAGCCGACGGCCAGATGGAACAGCGCGCGCATCTCCACCGTGAAGTTGCCCGAACGCCGGGCCAGTTCACGCGCCCTGACGAGTCGCTCCCGGCCCTCCGGGGTGCGCCGGGTGCCCCCTTCGAGCCCGGCGAGGGAGATCAGGAGGTCGGCCTGTGCGTCGGTCACCCGCAGCCGCTCCGCGACGGGCAGCGCCTGGCGGGCCACGCGCAACGCGGTCTCGGTCTCACCGAGCTGACGTGCCGCCAGGACATGGGTCGCCGCCGCCCACACCCAGGTCGGCGACGGGGGATCGGCGGGTATCAGCGCGAGCGCCTCGCTGCTGTGGGCGAAGGCCGCGGTGAGGCTGTCGACGGTCAGCAGGTTCCCGGCCAGCGTGTAGCGGACGCGGGCGGCGAGCTCGGAGTCCGCGTCCTGCCCGATGCCCGCCAGCGCGGCCCGGGTGAACGCGACCGCGCGATGACTGTCACCGGCGTGCGCGGCGGCCACCGAGGCACGCAGCATGAGGGCGATCCGGTCGATCCCCTCGCCCGCGGGGCGCGCGGCCGGGGCCACCGACGACCACAGGTCCAGGGCTGTTTCCAGGTGCCGCAGCTCCTCCGCGGGCGCGCCGACCCGCTTCGCGTACCCGGCGGCCTCCAGCGACGCCGCGAGCGCTTCCACCGGATCGTGGCTCGCGCGGTGGTGGTGGGCGCGCTCGGCGGCACTCTCGGCCGGGTGGCCCCGTCCGCCCAGCAGCCGGGCGAACGCCGCGTGCAGCCGTGCCCGTTCACCCGGCAGCAGATCCGCGTACACCGCCTCGCGGGACAGCGCGTGCCGGAAGGCGTACGTGTCCCGGTCCCCGGCGACGAGCAACTGGTGCCCCACGGCCTCGCGCAGCGCCGACTCCAGCTCGTCCTCGGGCAGTGCGACCGCATCGCTCAGCAGGTCGTGCTCGACGGGCCGGCCGGCCACCGCGACGGTCCGCAGCACCAGTTGGGCGGTCTCGGACAGCCGCTCCACCCGGATCAGGAGGACGTCGGCCAGGCCGCTGGGCACCCCGCCGGCCCGTCCGTCCGTGGCGGCGAGCAGTTCCTCCGCGTAGAAGGCGTTGCCCTCGGCACGCTCCACGATGCCGCGGACCGTGGCGTCCGGCAGCGGACGGTCCTGCCGGGCGCGGACCAGCCGGGCGACCTCCGCGTCCGTCAGCGGGCGCAGTTCCAGGCGGTCCACGGAGGGCAGCCTGACCAGTTCGGCCAGCAGCGGGCGCAGCGGGTGGCGGCGGTGCAGGTCGTCGGCGCGGTACGAGGCGAACACCGCGAGGCGATGGGCGGGCGCGCCCCCGGCCGGGCGCTGGAGGATGCCCCGGCTGAGCAGGAACCGCAGCAGGTCCCGGGAGGACTGGTCGGCCCAGTGCAGGTCCTCCACGACGAGCAGCAGGGGCGCGGTCCGCGCCAGGTCCGCCAGCAGCGCCGCGACCCCTTCGAAGAGCCGCAGCCGCCCGTCCGCGTCCCCCGCGGTGTCCGTTCCCGCCCCCAGCAGCCGGTCCACGGCGGGATGGGCGGCCAGCACCGCCGCGAACCGCTCGTCGGCGGCGACCGCGCCCAGGATCTCGGTGAACGGCAGGTAGGGCAGACCCACGTCGCCCAGGTCGACGCAGTGCCCGGTGAGCACGGTCGTCCCCGCCGCGGCCGCGTGCCCGGCCACCTCGTCCAGCAGCCGGGTCTTGCCCACCCCGGCGTCCCCGGCGACCAGCACGGCCCGGGCCTCGCCGGTGCGGGCGCGCTCCAGCACACCGGCGAGGCGGGCGAGTTCGGCCTCCCGGCCGACGAGAGGCGTGGTGAACACGATCCGGGGCACGTCACCATCCTGGCACGCGCCGCCGACATGCTCCGATCAGTTCACCTCGGACCAGTTCGGATCAGTTCAGACCCTCCGCGGTTCAGATCAGTTCAGACCCTCCGCCCAGTCCGCGGGGACCCGTCCCTGCGGACCCGGAGTCGGCTGCTCCACGGGATGGCTCTGCGGCGGGGCGAGCACGGGACCCGACTCGTACAGCTCGTTCGTCGCGTAGTCCCAGAACCAGTCCTCGCCGGGTTCGAAACTGTTCACCACGGGATGCCCGGTCGCCTTGTAGTGCGCGGTGGCGTGCTGAGCGGGGGAGGAGTCGCAGCAGCCGACGTGGCCGCACTGCGCGCAGCGCCGCAGATGGAACCACCAGCCGCCGACCTCGTCGCACTCGATACAGCCCGTGCCGCTCGGCGGGACGTTCGTGTCGATGCCGTCGTCGCTGCTCATACCGCCTCCTCAGGAGTGGTGTCGGAGTCCGCCGCGGTGAGCGGCAGCAGGATCCGGAACCGGGTGTCGCCCGGCACGGAGTCGAGTTCGATGCTGCCGTGATGCTTGTTGACGACGATCCGCCACGAGATGTCCAGGCCCAGTCCCGTGCCCTCGCCCACCGGCTTGGTGGTGAAGAACGGGTCGAAGATGCGGCCGCGGATCTCCTGCGGCACCCCGGTGCCCGTGTCGCCGAACTCCACCAGCAGCCGGTCGTTCTCCAGCGCGGTCCGCACCGTCAACGTCCCCTCGCCGCCCGCGCTGTTGATGGCGGAGACCGCGTTGTCGATCAAGTTGGTCCACACCTGGTTGAGCTCCGCCGGGTACGCCGGGATCCGGGGGAGCGCACGGTCGTACTCCTTCACGACCCGGATCCGCTCCCCGAACTTGCCCGAGAGCATCAGCAGGGTGCTGTCCAGGAGTTCGTGCACGTCGGCGACCTGGTAGGGCGCGCGGTCGAGCTGCGAGTACTGCTTGGCGGCGTCGACCAGACGCGAGATGCGGGTGGTGGAGTCCCCGATCTCGTCCATCATCAGCTCGGTCTCGACCGTGTAGTTGAGCCACCCCACCGCGCCCGGCAGCACCTCCTCGTCGACGGCCGCCGCGACCTGGTCCAGCCAGTCGACGTCGAGGCCGGCCTGCACGAAGGTGGGCGCGAGCCGCCAGCCGTCCGGGATGCCGTGGTCGTCGAGCCAGTCGGAGAGGACGTCCTCGCGGTCCGCGGCCTCCAGCGGGCTCAACGTGGGTGCCTTGGCGACGAGTTCGGCGGTGCGCTCCTGGATCTCGATGAGGCCCACCAGCGCCTCGCGCGAATACGGGCCCGCCGCGATCACACTGAGCTTGTGCCGCATCTTCGCCACCCGCTCGCGCAACGTCGCCGTGGCCCGTACGGCCGCCGCGGCGGGGTTGTTGAGCTCGTGGGTGAGCCCGGCGGACAACGAGCCGAGCGCGAGCAGCCGTTCGCGCTGCCCGATGGCCCGCTGCATGTTCTTCGACCCGAAGAACAGCCCCTCCAGCAGATGGACCGCCATCGGGAACCACTCCTGCATGATGTCCGCGAACGTGTCCGCGGACAGCACGAAGAAGCGCGTCGGCTCGGTGGCGCGCAACGAGTTGTTGTACACCTGCCGCACCCGGTCGCCGAGATAGGCCTGCATGGCGCCCGCGTAGACCCCGCGCTGCGAGGTCCGGCCGACCTCCACGTCGTCGCCGCCGACCCGGTGGGACAGCACGACCGCGCCTTCCAGCATCACGTAGAAGCAGGTGGCGGGATCGCCCTCGGTGTACACGGGACCGGGTGCGAACTTCTCCACCCGGCCGTCGCGGCACAGCCTGCCCAGTTGTTCCCGGTCGAGCTTCTCGAACAGGAACAGCGTTCCTATCTCGACCGGGCTGCACGGCATCAACTGCCCGCTCATGACTGCTCCAGATACCGGTGGACGAGCATCACGGCCATGGCTCCCTCTCCGACGGCGGAAGCGACGCGTTTCGCGGACTCGGCGCGGGCGTCGCCCGCCACGAACACGCCGGGAATGCTGGTCTCCAGGTGATACGGCGGCCGGTCCAGCTCCCAGCCCGCGGGCGGGCGCCCCTCGGGCGTCAGGTCGGGGCCGGCCAGGATGAAGCCGCGGTCGTCGCGCAGCACCGTACCGTCCAGCCAGTCGGTCAGCGGGGCGGCGCCGATGAACACGAACATCCACTGCGCGTCGACGAGTTCGGTCTGCCCGCTCGCCGCGTCGCGCAGGGTGAGCTGCTCCAGGTGGTCGGAGCCGTGCGCGGAATCGACGACCGTGCCGGTGCGCACGGTGATGTTGGCCGCCTCGTCGATCTGCTGGATCAGGTAGTACGACATGGACGCCGACAGTGACTGACCGCGCACCAGCAGTGTCACCGACTTGGCGCCCCTGGCCAGGTACATCGCGGCCTGCCCGGCGGAGTTGGCACCGCCCACGATGTACACGTCGTGCCCCTGGCAGGAGGCCGCCTCGGTGAGCGCCGACCCGTAGAACACCCCGCAGCCGGTCAGGTCCGTCGCGCCGGGTGCCGTCAACTGCCGGTAGGAGACGCCCGTCGCGAGGATCACGCTGTGCGCGGCGATCGCCGAACCGTCCGAGAACCGTACGATCCGCGCCGCGCCGTTGACCTCCAGGCCCGTCACCTCGCGCGCGGTGAGGATCTCGGCGCCGAACTTCGCCGCCTGCCGCCGGGCCCGGTCGGTGAGCTGGGCGCCCGACACCCCGTCGGGGAAGCCCAGGTAGTTCTCGATCCGGGAGCTCTGCCCGGCCTGGCCGCCCGTGGCGGACCGCTCCACCAGCACCGTGCGCAGCCCCTCGGAGGCTCCGTACACGGCCGCGCCGAGCCCGGCCGGGCCGCCGCCGATGACGATCAGGTCGTAGAAGTCCGCGGTCGGTGTCGTGGCCAGCCCCACCCGTGCGGCCAGCTCCGGCGCGTCCGGCTCGACGAGCGGCGTGCCGTCCGGGGTGACGACGAGCGGGAGCCGCTGCCCGTCCTGCCCGGCCGCCTTGAGCAGCCGCCGGCCCTCGGGCTCCTCTGCGGAGTACCAGCGGTACGGCACCTGGTTGCGGGCCAGGAACTCCCGTACGTCCGACGAACGCGCCGACCAGCGGTGTCCGACCACCTTCGTGGTGGCCACGCACCGGAAGTCGCTGGCCCGCCAGGCCTCCAGCAGGTCGTCCAGGACCGGGTAGAGCTTCTCCTCCGGCGGATCCCACGGCTTGAGCAGATAATGGTCGAGATCGACCACGTTGATGGCGTCGATCGCCGCGCTGGTGTCCGCGTACGCGGTCAACAGCACCCGGCGCGCGCCGGGATACACGTCCAGGGCCTGTTCCAGGAACTCGATGCCGTTCATCTGCGGCATGCGGTAGTCGGCCAGGATCACGGCCACCAGGTCGCCGCGCAGCTTCAGTTCGCGCAGCGCGTCCAGCGCGGACTCGCCGGACTCCGCGCGCACGATCCGGTACGACTCGCCGTAGCGCCGTCGGAGGTCACGGGCGACCGCGCGGGAGACCCCCGGGTCGTCGTCCACGGTCAAGATGACGGTCCGCGCTGCTTCGGCGGCCTGTGCCATACGTCTCCCACCCCGACTGGTCGGATGTGCGGCACGGCGCCTCCGTCGCCGCCGCGCCGACTTCCGCCATCGTATGTTCGATCGTCCCGCTTCGCTCAGGTAAGAGACGCAGCCCGGCCGGATGTCGTCAGGACCGGCCGGTCCCCGTCGCGGGGCGACGACGGGACGGCGTGGGGGAGACTGGGGCCACGGACGTGCACACGACACAGGGCACACAGGGCAGCGACACACGACTCACGATCACGACTCACGGCACAGTGCACACGGCACACGACACAGGGAGGCGACGCGGATGACGCGCCCCATCACGGCAGCCGTCGACGGAACGGACGAGAGCCTCGCGGCGCTCGCCTGGGCGGCCCGGGAGGCCGTGCGCAGGGACCTGCCGCTGCGCGTGGTGCACGCCTGGCGGTTTCAGCCGGACGCGGCACCGGACGTGGCCGGCCGGGACGCCCAGGAGCGGTGGGTGCGGGACGCGGCGACCGGCGCGGTCCGCGCGGTGGCCGAGCGGCACCCTGGTCTGGCGGTGACCACCGACGTGCCGGAGGGCCCCGCGGCCGACACGCTCCTCGCCGCCGCGGCGGACGCCGAACTGCTGGCCCTGGGCTCGCGCGGGCAGGCGGCCGTGGTGGGCTTCCTGCTGGGCTCGGTCGGACAGCAGGTGATCGCCGAGGCCGCCCGTCCCGTGGTCCTGGTACGGGCCGGTGACGACGCCGCCGCGGAGGCCGGCGGCCGCGAGATCGTCGTCGGGCAGGAGGGCGGGCCGGACGACAGCGCCGACGCCCTGCGGTTCGCCTTCGAGACCGCGGCGGCCCGCGGCGCCACCGTGCGCGCGGTGCGGGCCTGGACGCTGCCGCCGGTGTTCGCCTACAGCCCGTCCTCGCTCAAGCTCCTCGACGACGCCGGAGGCCTGGAGCCGTACGAGAAGAAGGCCCTCGCGGAGGCCCTCGCGCCGTGGCGGGCCCGCTTCCCCGGCGTGCCGGTGGTCGAGCACGTCGAGGTGGGCAGCGCGGGCCAGGTGCTGCTGTCGCTGACCGGGCGGGCCCAGTTGATGGTGGTCGGGCGCCGGGCCCGCCGTACGGCCGTGGGCGCCCGCATCGGCTCCGTTGCGCACGGGGTGCTGCACCACGCGGAGTGCCCGGTCGCCGTCGTCCCGCACAGCTGACTCACCCGCACAGCTGACTCACTCGGGCGTCGTCGGCTCCAGCGTCTCGCGCGCCCTGGGGAGGATGTTCTCGATGTAGTCCGCGACGACCGTGTCCAGCGAGATGTCGTGCTGGGCCCGCTCCGCCAGGTACCAGCGGTGTTCCAGCAGTTCGTGGTAGATCTCCGCCGGGTCCATCGAGCCGCGCAGGTCGAGCGGCACGGCGCGCACGGTGGGCCGGAACACGTCCCGCACCCAGCGGTGCGCCAGTACTTCCGGGCGCGTCGCCAGGGGGTCGTCCGGCGTGTGGTCGTCCTGGGTCGCCATCCAGCTCTCCAGATCGTTGAGCAGCCGTCTGGCCTGGTTCTCCTCGGTGTCCAGACCGGTCAGCCGCAGCAGCTGGCGCTGGTGGTGGCCCGCGTCGACGACCTTGGGCACGAAGGTGACGGTGTCGCCGTTGGAGGAGTGCTCGATCTGCATCTCGGCGACGTCGAAACCGAGGTCGTTCAGGCGGCGTATCCGGCGTTCTATGTAGTGGTACTCGCCCGCCGGGTAGACGGAGGTGCGGGTCAGCTCCCGCCACAGGCTCCCGTAGCGGTCGCAGATCTCGGTGCCGAACGCGATCGGGTCCACGGCGGGGTGCAGCGCGCCGGACGCCTCCAGGTCGAGCAGCTCGCCGCTGATGTTGACGCGGGCCAGGTCGAGGTCGTAGTCGCGCTGCCCCGGGCTCAGCCGGGGGTGGAGCTCGCCGGTCTCGGCGTCCACCAGGTACGCGGCGTAGGCGCCCGCGTCGCGCCGGAAGAGCGTGTTGGACAGCGAGCAGTCGCCCCAGGCGAACCCGGCCAGGTGCAGCCGCACCAGCAGGACCGCGAGGGCGTCCATGAGCCGGTGCATCGTCGCCGGGCGCATGGTCGTCTCGAACATCGAGCGGTACGGCATCGAGCCGCCGAGGTGCCGGGTGACCAGCACCGGCTCCAGCGGGGCTCCCTCGGGGTCGGCGCGGCCGGTGATCACGGCCAGCGGGTCCACCGCGGGGATGGCCAGCCGGTCGAGGTCACGCAGCAGCCCGTACTCGCGCAGCGCGGGCCGGTGCGCGAGCTCCTTCACGGCGATCACCTCGTCACCCGCCCGGGCGTAGCGCACGACGTGGCGCGAGATGCCGCGCGGCAGCGGCACCAGATACTCCTGCGGCCACTCCTCCAGGGGTACGTCCCAGGGGAGCTCGAGCAGGAGCGCGGGGTGCTCCGGGTTGGTGGCGCTGATCTGCAAAGCCATGGCCCGAGCTTAGGCGGCGCGCTCCCGGGCCAGGTGTGCGGCCGCCCGCACCGACCCCCGGTGCACGGGGCCGTGTCCGGGCAGCAGCAGGTCGGCGGACAGGTTCTCGATCACGTCCAGGGAGGCCACGGTCCGGGCACGTTCGTGGTGGAACATGTCGGGCAGCAGCTGGGGCCCCCGCACCCGCGAGGTGGGGTGGCCGCTG
Source organism: Streptomyces sp. NPDC002306 (assembly GCF_053593435.1). Classification (NCBI taxonomy): domain Bacteria; kingdom Bacillati; phylum Actinomycetota; class Actinomycetes; order Kitasatosporales; family Streptomycetaceae; genus Streptomyces; species Streptomyces sp. NPDC002306. The sequence continues at coordinate 39,933 of NZ_JBSFCK010000006.1, read as the reverse complement.
ACCAGGGCGTCGCCGGAGACGACGATCCCGGCGTCGGGCAGATGGAAGACGGCGTGTCCGACCGTGTGGCCCGGAGTGTGCACGGGCACGGGCCGGCCGGGCAGGTCCAGCGGGCCGCTGCCGGGGAACGGCTCGGGCGCGGTCACGGGATGCTGTTCGGTGCCGCCGGAGCGCAGCGCGTGCACCACCCACGGCAGGACACCCGGACGCCACGCGTTGCGCAGCACCTCGCCCACGGTCACCTGCTGGAGGAACTCCCGTCGCGCGTGCGGCACTTCGGCCTCGTGCAGCAGGACCGGCGTGCCGAAGGCGGCGCGCAGGTACTCGGCGGAGCCCAGATGGTCGTTGTGGGCGTGGGTGATCAGCACCGCCGCGACGGCCTCCGGGGAACTCCCCACCGCCGCGAGGGACTCCAGCAGCAGCTGCCGGTCCCCGGGATAGCCGGTGTCGATCAGGGTGACCGCGTCCCCCTCGGTGAGGATCACCCAGTTGGTGTTGCTGCCGTGCACCAGATAGGTGCCGTCCGCCACGTGCTGCACTTCTGCCCGCATGATCGTCCCGCGTGGTGAGGTCCGTGCCTTGGGAAGACAGCAAAGCAGATCACGGGGGTTCCGCCGCCGGTGGGGTGGTCCGTGTGGCGGGTGCCTCACCGCACGCCGTGCGGGCGGAACTGCACGCTGATCCGTGGTCCCGCGGCGCGCGCGGTCTTCGGTACGCAGTGCTCCCAGGTGCGCTGGCAGGAGCCGCCCATCACGATCAGGTCGCCGTGGCCCAGCGGACGCCGTACGGTGGCGCCGGCCCCGCGCAGCGGGCGCAGCAGCAGATCGCGGGGGGTGCCCACCGAGAGGATCGCGACCATAGTGTCCTCGCGGGCGCCCCGGCCTATCCGGTCGCCGTGCCAGGCCACGCTGTCCCGGCCGTCCCGGTAGTAGCACAGTCCGGCCGTGGTGAACGGCTCGCCCAGTTCGTCGGCGTACCGCGCGCAGAGCTGGGTGCGGGCCCGCGTCAGCACGGGGTGGGGCAGCGGGTCGTCGGCGCCGTAGAACGCGAGCAGCCGGGGTACGTCCACGACCTGGTCGTACATCGTCCGCCGCTCGGCACGCCACGGGACCTCGGCCGCCAGCTGTTCGAACAGGGCGTCGGCGCCGGCGAGCCAGCCGGGAAGCACGTCGATCCAGGCGCCGTGCCCGAGCTCGGTCCTGCGCGCCTCGTCGAGCCGACCGAGCCGCATCCGGTCGGTCTGGTCGAAGAGCGAGCCCTGGAGGTGCGTGGTCATGGGTCCAGCGTACGCCTTAATCGAAAATATGTTCCAACGCGTCTCCCGCCCTCCGTCTCCCGCCCTCCGTCTCCCGCCCTCCGTCTCCCGCCCTCCGCCTCCCGTCTGTCACCTCCCCGCGGATTCCACCCGCTCCTCGCGCGACCCTTTCGATGCACTGATGTATCGGATACATTCGCGTATCGAACGGAGGTCCGGACATGGCGGCGGAGGCACAGGCGACCGGGCGCGTCACCAGGCGCCGGGTGCGCACCCGCGCCAACCTGCTCGACGCCGCCTTCTCGGTGTTCGCCGCCAAGGGCTTCGGGCGGGTCTCGATCGAGGAGGTCTGCGAGGCCGCCGGCTACAGCAGGGGTGCCTTCTACTCGAACTTCGGCAGCCTGGACGAGCTGTTCTTCGCGCTCTACCGCGAGCGCGCCGACCTCATCGCCGACCAGGTCGCCGGAGCGCTCGCCCTCGACGGCCCGGATCTCGACGTGCCCGCCGCCGTGGACCGCGTCACCGAGGTGCTCCTCCTCGACCTGGACTGGCTCCTGGTGAAGACGGACTTCCTGGTGCACGCCGCCCGTGACGCGGCCGTCGCGCAGACCCTGCTGGAGCACCGCGCCAGGCTGCGCCGGGCCGTCGCCGACCGGCTCGCCCGGGCCCGTGGCCACACCGAACTGCCCGCCGTGCTCGGTGACGCCGACGCGGCCGCCCACGCGGTGATCGCCGCGTACGACGGAGTCACCACCCAACTGCTGCTGGACAAGGACGTCGAGCGCGCCCGCGCCTGGCTGAAGCAACTGCTCACCGCGCTGCTCACCGACGGCAGCGACAAGCCCGCCGCGCAGCGCGGCGGATGAGGAAGGAAACGGTCGCCATGGACGCGGACGTCATCGTCGTCGGAGCGGGCCTCGCCGGCCTGGTCGCGGCGCACGAACTCACCAGCCGGGGCCGGCGCGTCGCCCTGGTCGACCAGGAGAACGCCGCCAACCTGGGCGGCCAGGCGTTCTGGTCGTTCGGCGGACTGTTCCTCGTCGACTCCCCGGAGCAGCGCCGGCTGGGCATCAAGGACTCCGTCGACCTCGCCTGGAACGACTGGCAGGGCAGCGCGCGGTTCGACCGCACCGAGGACGAGGACTCCTGGGCGGTGCGCTGGGCGCGCGCCTACGTCGAGTTCGCGGCCGGGGAGAAGCGCTCCTGGCTGGCGGGGCACGGCATCAAGCTGCTGCCCACGGTGGGCTGGGCCGAGCGCGGCGACCTGCGCGCCCACGGGCACGGCAACTCCGTACCCCGTTTCCACATCTCCTGGGGCACCGGCACGGGTGTCGTGGAGCCCTTCGCCCGGTACGCCAAGGAGGCCGCGCGCGACGGACTGCTGACCTTCTACCACCGTCATCAGGTCGACGAACTCGTCATCGAGGACGGCGCCGCCCGCGGGGTGCGCGGGACCGTCCTGGCCGACGACGACTCGCCCCGCGGCGTGGCCTCCAACCGGGACGCGGTCGGCGACTTCCACCTCACCGCCCAGGCCGTCGTCGTCACCAGCGGCGGCATCGGCGCCAACCACGACATCGTCCGCCGCTACTGGCCCGAGCGGCTGGGCACGCCCCCGGCCGAGATGGTCACCGGTGTACCGGCGTACGTCGACGGACGCATGCTCGACATCAGCGCCGGGGCGGGCGTACGGCTGGTCAACCGCGACCGGATGTGGCACTACACCGAGGGCCTGCGGAACTGGAACCCGATCTGGCCCGGCCACGGCATCCGTATCCTGCCCGGCCCGTCCTCACTCTGGTTCGACGCCCTGGGCCGCCGGCTGCCGGACCCGTGCCTGCCGGGTTACGACACCCTCGGCACCCTCGAACACCTGCGCACCACCGAGGACATCGCCGCACACGACCACTCCTGGTTCATCCTCACCCAGAAGATCATCGAGAAGGAGTTCGCGCTGTCGGGCTCCGAGCAGAACCCCGACATCACCGCCAAGGACCGCAAGGCGTTCCTGCGCGACCGGGTGCTCGGCAAGGGCGCGCCCGGCCCCGTCACGGACTTCGTGCGGCACGGCGCCGACTTCGTGGTGGCCGACACCCTGGAGCGGCTGGTCGAGAAGATGAACGCGCTGACCGACAAGCCGCTGCTCGACGCGGCCGGGATACGCCGCCAGATCGAGGCCCGCGACCTCCAGATCGCCAACCCCTACAGCAAGGACTCCCAGGTCCAGGGCATCCGCAACGCCCGCCGCTACATCGGCGACCGGCTCGGCCGCGTCGCCACCCCGCACCGGATCCTCGACCCGGCGGCCGGCCCGCTGGTGGGCGTCAAGCTGCACATCCTCACCCGCAAGACCCTCGGCGGCATCCAGACCGACCTCGACTCCCGCGCGCTGGGCGCCGACGGCACCGCGATCGACGGTCTGTACGCGGCCGGCGAGGTCGCGGGATTCGGCGGCGGAGGCGTCCACGGCTACAACGCCCTGGAGGGCACCTTCCTCGGCGGCTGCCTCTTCTCGGGGCGGGCGGCGGGACGCGCGGCGGCGCGGCAGAGCGCCTGAGCGGCCCGGACGGCCCGTCTCCCGGAGGCCTCACGCCTCCAGGAGGCGGGCCAGGACGGTCGCGTGGTTCTCGCCGACCGCCTTCGAGGCGGTCACCAGGGTGACGGGTCCCTGACCGGCCGACTCGCGCAGCCGGCCGAGGACCTCGGCCGCCTCCGGCGCGGCGAGCTCCGCCTCGTAGCGTCGGCTGAACTCCTCGTACGACCCCTCGCCCGCGTGGTACCACTGGCGCAGCTCGGTGGACGGGGTGAGGCCCTTGGGCCACTCGTCCACCCGGGCCGCGTCCTTGGACAGACCGCGCGGCCAGAGCCGGTCGACCAGGACCCGCATCCCGTCGTCGGCCTCAGGTGGTTCGTAGACGCGGCGCACTCGCACGCTCATGGTCGGACCTTTCCACGCTGTCGCACGCACGGATCCTCGGGGGACGTCAGTGCTGCCGAGCGTAGTGTGGGGAGGCCGGGTGACGCCGTGTGACTTGACCTGAACGAGGGGGACTCCCCGGCGGACGGCCCCTAGTCTGAGGGGGTTTGATCATCGCCACCCCCCCAGAGGAGCGCATGTGAGGCACATCCGGCAGCAGTCCACCGGACGTGGCACCGTCCTCGGCCGCAAGGCCGTCGTCGGGGTCGTCCCCGTCGCCGTCGCGGCCCTGCTCGCGACCGCCGGGCCCGCGAGCGCGGGCACCACGGGCGCGTCCGGTGCCGGAGACCCCTATTTCCCGTACGCCGGAAACGGCGGCTACCACGTCAGCCACTACGGACTGACCCTGGACTACGACCCGGCGAGCCGCCATCTCACCGGCAAGGCCGTCCTCACCGCCCGCGCCACCGCGCGGCTGACCCGCTTCGACCTCGACTTCAAGGGCCTGAAGATAACCGGCCTCACCGTCGACCGCGACAAGGCGGCCTTCCGGCGCAGCGGACAGGAACTCGTCGTCACCCCGCGCCACGCCCTGCGCAAGGGCCAGGCGTTCCGCGTCACCGTCACCTACAGCGGCACCCCCGGCCCCGTCACCGACCCGGACGGCTCCCTCGACGGCTGGATCCCCACCGACGACGGAGCGTTCGTCGCCGGTGAGCCGCAGGGCGCCATGACCTGGTTCCCGGCCGACAACCACCCCAAGGACAAGTCCTCCTACGACTTCACCATCACCGTCCCCGAGGGACGGGCCGCGGTCGCCAACGGCGTCTACCTCGGCAAGCGCACCGCCCACGGCAGGTCGACGTATCGCTGGCGCCAGTCCGAGCCCATGGCCGCCTACCTCGCCACGGCGACCGTGGGGAAGTTCAAGGTCGAGCAGTACACCACCCGCGACGGCATCAAGGTCTACAACGCCGTCGACCCGCGCGAGGCGACCGCCGCCGCCCCCGTGCTGAAGAAGCTGCCGTCCGTCCTGGAGTGGGAGAGCAAGGTCTTCGGCCCGTACCCGTTCCGCGCCGCCGGCGCGATCGTCGACCACGCCCCCGACGTGGGCTACGCCCTGGAGACCCAGACGCGGCCCGTCTACGACTCCGCGCCCGACCTGGACACCCTCGTCCACGAGAGCGCCCACCAGTGGTTCGGCGACTCCGTCTCCCTCACCAGCTGGAAGGACATCTGGCTCAACGAGGGCTTCGCCACGTACGCCGAGTGGCTCTACAGCGAGCAGCACGGCGGTGACAGCGCGCAGAAGACGTTCGACGCCCTGTACGCCCGTCCGGCGGGCGACGACCTGTGGGCGTACCCGCCCGCCGACCCCGGCAGCGGCGCGGACATCTTCGGCACGCCCGTCTACGCGCGCGGCGCCATGGCCCTGCACGAACTGCGCACCGCCGTCGGCGACCGGACGTTCTACCGGATCCTGCGCGCCTGGGCCGGCGAGCACCGCGCCGGGCACGGCACGACCGCGCAGTTCGAGCGCCTCGCGGAGCGCGCGTCCGGAAAGAACCTGGACAAACTGTTCAAGACCTGGCTCTACGACAGCGGCAAGCCGAACAGGCCGTAGAACCTGACGGGTTCCTCACACACGTCGGCCATCGTCGACGCATGATCACTCGCACCACCCCCCGCGTCGCCCTGTTCGCCGCCGCATCCCTGCTGGTCACCGGATGCGGCGGTGGCGCCGCGGCGAGCGAGGGCGCGGCGCTCGCCGCCTCGGCCCCGGCCGCCCCCGCCCCCGCGCCGCCGCGGCCCTCGGCCGAGGCGGCCCCGGAGCACCTGCCCGGCCTCGGACCGAGGACGCTGGAACGCATACCGCCGGGCACCCGGCAGGCCGTCGTCGTGACCGGCCACGCCGTGGACTCCCCGGTGTCCACGGTCGTCGTGTACGAGCGCACCGACGCGGGCTGGCACGCCGGGCCGAGCCGGCCCGCCCACAACGCGCTCAGGGGCTGGACCGACCGCCACCACGCCGGGGACCTGCACTCGCCCGTCGGCGTCTTCACCCTCACCGACGCCGGCGGGAGACTGCCCGACCCCGGAACCCGGCTGCCCTACGACCGCTCGGCCGGGTTCGTCTCGCCCGGCACCGGCTTCGAGGGCGAGCCGCTGACCGGCTCCTTCGACTACGTGATCGCCATCGACTACAACCGCGAGCCCGGTACCTCGCCCCTCGACTGGACCCGCCCCCGCGGCGCGGGCCGCGGCGGAGGGATCTGGCTGCACGTCGACCACGGCGGCCCCACCCACGGCTGTGTGAGCGTCTCCCGCGGCCATATGCGGGCCCTGTTGCTGGCGCTCGACCCCGATCGGCACCCCGTCGTCGTGATGGGCGACGCGACGTCCCTCGCCCGCTGACCGCTTAGGATCCGCCCTGTGTGCGCATTCGTACTGGTGGCCGAGGATGACGAGATGCAGGCCGAGCTCATCCGCCGCTCGCTGCTCGCCGAGGGCCACACCGTGACCGTGGTCCACGACGGCCGGGCCGCCCTCGACGCCGCCCGGCGGCAGCGGCCCGACCTCGTCGTGCTCGACCTCATGCTGCCGGTCATCGACGGGTTCGGGGTGTGCCGGGTGCTCCGGCGGGACGACGACATCCCGGTGCTCATGCTCACGGCGCGCTCCGAGGAGGACGACGTCCTGCTCGGCCTGGAGATCGGCGCCGACGACTACATGACCAAGCCGTACAGTCCGCGCGAGCTGATGGCCCGTGTCCGGACCGTCCTGCGACGCGGCGGGCGGTCCGGTGAGGGCCGCTCCGAGAACCCTGTCGTACGGACCGGCGGCATCGAGGTCGATCCCGCCCGGCACGAGGTGCGCTGCGACGGGCGGCCGGTGGAGTGCACCCCCGCGGAGTTCCAGATCCTGCTGGCCATGGCCGCCGAACCCGAGCGGGTCTTCTCCCGGCGGCAACTGCTGGAGTGCACGCGCGGCGCCGACCGGGCCTCCACCGAACGGGCCGTGGACGTGCACATCATGAACCTGCGCCGCAAGATCGAGCCCGACCCGCGCCGCCCGGTCCGCCTGCTGACCGTGTTCGGCATCGGCTACAAGCTCGGCGGCGGCCGCGCGTGAGGCGTCGCGGCGACATCCCCCTGCGCAAGCGGCTGCTGGTCCGGCTGCTGATCGCCTCGGCACTCATCGCGGTGTGCTCCGTCGCGGCGACGGCGTGGCTGGCGGCGGAGACCACCACCCGCGCCCTGCGCGAGGAACAGGGGCAGGATCTCGCCACCGACATGGACATCCTCGCCGAGCTGAGCGGATACGCGGCCACGCATCCCGACTGGAAGGGCGTCGGCAAGACCGTACGCACCCTGTCCGCGCGCACGGGCCGCCGGATCGCCCTGACCACCGCGGACCGCGCCCCGCTCGCCGACTCCGCGTCCGGCGGCACCTCCCTGCCGCCCCGCCCCGCCGCCACCGTCGACCCCCTGCGCACCGACACCTTCAGCCGGCCCGGCGCACAGCTCAGCGGCATCGACCCCCGGGTGGTGGGCCCCTACCGGCTGCCGGCGGACGAGCGGCGAAAGCTGGACGGGCTGGCGAAGCTGCGGCAGAAGTGCTTCGCCCGCGCCGGGCTCCCGACCACCATCGAGCGCACGCCCAGCGGCCGTCCCGTCCTCACCGACCCGGACGGGACCACGGGCTCCGACTACGTGCCCGAGGCCTGCGCCGACGGCAAGCTCAACACCTCGACCCCCACCGAGAACCAGGCACTCCAGGCGCTGGGCACCCTCGCGGCCCCCTGCCTGGAACGGCACGGCCTGCCCCGGATCGTCCCCTACCTCGCGCCCGCCTCGGGCGACACGCAGGGCGCCGGGGTGCGCCCGGGCCTCGGGGCCTACGGCAAACCTGGCCTCGACAAGGCCTCGGGCCAGATGCAGGCCTGCATCGACAGCGCGCGCGGCGCCCAGCTCGACCCGTACGTCGCGCCGACGGCCGAACTGTTCCTCGGCGGCGGAAGCGGCGGCGCCACCCGCTTCGACATGTCCCCGGCCAACAAGGCGAAGATCGTTGGCGCGGCCGGTCTGGTGCTCGCCGTCACCTTCGCGGTGACCGCCGTGGTCGCCACCCGGCTGGTCCGGCCGCTGCGCGCCCTGACCACGGCGGCCCAGCAGCCGCCGGAGCGGTACGTCCGCGTGCCCGTCACCACCCGGGACGAGACCGGCATCCTCGCCCTCGCCTTCAACGAACTGGCCGACCGCCGGGAACGCCTGGAGGTCCAGCGCAAGGCCCTGGTCAGCGACATCGCCCACGAGCTGCGCACCCCGCTCACCAACATCCGCGGCTGGCTCGAGGTCACCCGCGACGGCCTCGTCGCCCCCGACCCGGCGCTGCTCGCCTCCCTGCACGAGGAGGCCGTGGTCCTCCAACGCGTCATCGACGACCTCCAGGACCTCGCGGCCGCCGACGCCGGCACCCTGCGCCTGCACCGCGAACCGCTGAGCGCCGCGGACCTGCTCGCCCAGGTCGCCGCCGCCCATCGGGTGGCGGCCGACGCGGCCGACGTCGGGCTGCGCACCGCGGCCGAAGGTGACCCGTGGCTCGACGCCGACCCGGTCCGGATGCGCCAGGTCCTCGGCAACCTGGTCTCCAACGCGCTGCGCCACACCCCGGCCGGGGGGACGGTCACCCTGACCGCCCGCCGGGCCGGCGAGGGCGTCGTCCTCCAGGTGGCCGACACCGGCGGCGGCATCGCCGCCGACGACCTGCCGCACGTCTTCGACCGCTTCTGGCGCGCCGAGAAGTCCCGCAGCCGCCGCACCGGAGGCAGCGGCCTCGGTCTGGCCATCGTCCGGCACCTGGTCGCCGCGCACGACGGCACGGCCGAGGCCGCGAGCGAACCCGGTGCCGGCGCCACCTTCACCCTCCGGCTGCCGGCGGCCCCGGCACCGGAGGAGGTCTGACACCGCTCGGGCTAGCCCGAGCGGCGCCGCCGGACGTCCAGCCGGCGCTTCAGCGCCCGCCGTTCCGTCTCGTTCGTGCCGCCCCAGACACCGAGGGCCTGCCCGGTGTCGAGCGCGAACTCCAGACACCGCTCCTGGACGGGACAGCGTCGGCAGACGGCCTTCGCCTGTTCCGTCTGGAGCAGCGACGGCCCGGAGGTGCCGATCGGGAAGAAGAGGTCCGGGTCCTCCGTGCTGCACGCGGCGTGTGCTCGCCAGTCGTCCATCAAAGTCACCTGCGATCCAGGTCGTTTGCGCCCTTGAAGATGAATTACTCGCCTTCGGGTCACCTGTCGACGCGGTGCCAAACAGGACAACGGTGTTCCGTGGTGCGGGAGTCAGTGTTCCCGCATCCCCCACGGCGAGCCGTACGCGGTCAGCAGGTCCAGGAACGGGCGGGCCGGGAAGGCCTCCGGACCGAGGACGCCGGAGCCCGACCAGGCGCCCGTGGCGAGGAGTTCGAGGGCCACGACCGGGTTGACCGCGGTCTGCCACACCACCGCCTGGCAGCCGTACTCCGCCATCGACCACTCGTTGTCGACCACGTGGTAGAGGTACACCTCACGCGGCGCGCCGTCCTTCACGCCCCGCACCCAGGTGCCCGCGCAGGTCTTGCCGCGCATGCGCTCGCCGAGCGTCGCCGGGTCCGGCAGGCAGGCGGCGACGACGTCCCGAGGCGAGACCGCGACCGGCCCGTCCGGGCCCGGCACGGTCACCGGTTCGGTGCGGTCCAGACCCAGCAGGCTCAGGGTCTTCAGTGTGCGGATGAAGTCCTCGCCGAGGCCGTACTTGAAGGTGACCCGGCGGGCGTCGACCCAGCGCGGCACGAGCAGCACCTCCTCGTGCTCCACGTTGACGCACTCGACGGGGCCGATGCCCTCGGGGAAGTCGAACACCTCGGGCTCGCTGAAGGGCGCGGTGGTGAACCAGCCGCGGTCGGCCTCGTAGACCACCGGCGGGTTCAGGCACTCCTCGATGGTGGTCCAGATGTTGAACGACGGCGCGAAGTCGTGACCGTCGACGGTGAGGTTCGCGCCGTCGCGGACGCCGATCTCCTCGATCTCGTCGAAGAGTTCGTCGGCCGCGTGCCGCGCGAAGACGTCCGACAGGCCCGGCTCCACGCCCATGCCGACGAGCGCCAGGGCGCCCGCCTTCTCCCACTCGGCCGCCCGCGCGAACTGCGCGTCGCCGAGCTTGACCCCGCACTCCTCGTACGGCCGCTCGGGGTGCGGCCGGGAGAGCGACATCGCCATGTCGAGATAGGTCGCGCCCGCGCCGCGGGCCGCCCGGAACAGAGGCTCGACGAAGCGCGGGTCGGTGGCGTTCACCAGCACGTCACAGCCGTGCCGGCGCAGCAGCGCGGCCACCGCGGCCTCGTCGCCGGCGTCGACCCGCTCGGCGCGGAAGCGCGCCCCGTCGTCGCCGAGGGCCGCGACCGCGGCCTCGGCGCGGGCCGGGTCGTGGTCGGCCACCACCGTCGTGTCGAAGAACGGCCGCCGGGCCGCGATCCGGGTGATCGCGGTACCCACACCGCCGGCTCCCACGAGCAGAACACGCATGACGAGATCTCCTTCTCGGGTGAACGAATGACGGGGGCCCCGGCCGAGATACAACGCCTCCCGCCGTCGTAAGGTCAATGGCGTTGGCGTAAGGGTGTGAGGCGCGGGACGGGAGGCGCTCGGGCCCAGGGCGCTCGGGCGCGGGGCGTCGGACACATGGCCCTCGGGCGCGGGGCGCACCGCGCCCGACGCGGGAGCGAGACGCCCAGGAGGAGACGGCGATGCCCAAACCGGTGGTCCCCGAGGAGAAGCGGCGCCGACGTCGGCCCACCAGGGGCGGCACCGTGCTGTCCGAGCGGCTGATCGTCGACACGGCGCTGCGGATGCTCGGCGAACACGGCGGCGCCGGGCTCTCCGCCCGCCGCCTCGGCCTGGCCCTGGACTGCGACCCGAGCACGCTCTACCGCTACTTCCGGGGCATGGACGATCTGACCCTGGCCATCGGCGACGCCCTCATCGGACGTGCCCTGCGCGGCTGGCGGCCGACGGGGGAGTGGCGGAGCGACCTGCACGCCATCGGGCTGCGCATCCACGCCGCCTACGTCGCCCACCCCCAGGCGGCCCTGCTCACCGCGAGCCGGGTCACCGGCCGCACCCACGAACTGGCCGCCGACGAGGCCGTCCTGGACGTCCTGCGCACCGCCGGCTTCCCGCTGCCGGACACGGTCCGGATCTACCACGCCTTCATCGACCAGACGCTCGCCTTCGCCGCCCTGGACGCGGCCTCGCTCGCCCTGCCGCGCGCCGCGCTGCGCGCCGACGAGGACAAGTGGCGCTCGACCTACGCCCACCTGCCGGCCGCCACCCACCCGCGCATCGCCGAGGCGGCGCCCCTGCTGGCGACCCGCATGGTCACCAGCGCCTATCCGACGGCCCTGGAGATGCTCCTGGACAGCGCGGAGTGCCGCCTACGCGCGACGTGAGGCCGGCGCGGGGCGCTGTTTCGCCGGATGCCTGATGTCCGGCGTTCGATGCTTTGGTCCGCCGTGCCGTGCGGGCTGTCGGATCGCTCCGGGCCTCCCGGGCCCCGGGCCTCCCGGGCCCCGGGCCTCCCGGCCTCCCGGGCCCCGGGCCTCCCGGCCTCCCGGGCCCCGGGCCTCCCGGGCCCCGGGCCTCCCGGCCTCCCGGCCTCCCGGCCTCCCGGTCTCCGGGCCTCCTGGTCTCCGGGCCTCCCGGCCCCCGGGCCCCTGGGCCTCCCGGGCTTCCGGCCCTCCCGGGCTTCCGAGCCTCTGGGCTTCCGGCCCTCCCGGTTTCCGGGCCCCCGGGCTTCCGGGCCCCCGGGCTTCCGGCCCCCCGGGCCTCCGGCCCCCCGGGCCTCCGGCCCCCAGGCCCCCGGGCCTCCCCGCCCGCCGGGGCCGGCCGGCGCCTGCGCTATGCGCTCAACGTTTCCGCCGCCGTGGCCGTCACCGCTTCGGCCAGTGCTGCCAGGGCCGGGGAGTCGAGCTTCCACTGCTGCCAGTGGAGCGGAACGTCGACCACGCCGTCCGGCGCGAGACGCACGAGGCGGCCGGTCCTCAGCAGCGGCGCCGCCTGCACCTCCGGCACCATCCCCCAGCCGAGGCCGGCGCACACGGACGCGACGAAGCCCTCCGACGTGGGGACGAAGTGCCGTACGGGACTCGCGCCGGCGTGGCCCCGGCGCAGGCCGCGGACGAACGCGTCCTGGAGGTCGTCCCGCCGGTCGAAGGTCACGACCGGCGCGGCCGCGAGCGCCTCGTCGAGGGGGCCGCCGAGATACCGTGCCGCGAAGTCGGGGGAGGCCGCCGCGAGGTAGCGCATGGTGCCCAGGGCGCGGACCGAGCACCCGGCGACCGGCTCGGCCGACGAGGTCACCGCGGCCATCACCAGCCCCTCGCGCAACAGCGCCGCCGTGCGGGTCTCGTCCTCGCGGCGCAGTTCGAAGCAGAGCCGGGGCTCCCGCGGGACCCGGGAGAGCGCCGGGAGAAACCAGGTCGCCAGCGAGTCGGCGTTGACCGCGACCGTCACCCGGGTCGGTTCACCGGCGCCGCTCATCCCGAGCTCGGCGCGCGCGTCCCGCTCCAGCCGGGCGAGTTGGCGGGCGAACCGGACGACGACCTCGCCCGATTCGGTCGGCCGCACCGGCTTGGTCCGCATCAGCAGCACCCGCCCGGTGCGCTGTTCCAGCGCCTTCACCCGCTGACTCACCGCCGACGGCGTCACATGCAGCGCGGCGGCCGCCGCGTCGAACGTGCCCTCGTCCACCACGGCCAGCAGCGTCCGTACCTGGTCGAGGGGCAGCTCCGGCATGCCCAGCCCCACGTCAACCTTCACGAGCGCTAATGATACGTAAGAATCTTTAGCTGTACGTCCAGTGATCTCTTCCCTAGCGTCGGGGTCATGCACAGCTCCCTGGCCGCCGCGGCCGCCGGATTCGGCACCGGTCTCTCGCTCATCGTCGCCATCGGCGCCCAGAACGCGTTCGTCCTGCGCCAGGGGATCCGCCGCGACGCGGTCCTCGCCGTCGTCGGCATCTGCGCCCTGTCCGACGCCGCCCTGATCGCGCTCGGGGTCGGTGGCGTCGGCGCCCTGGTGGTGGCGTGGCCGGGGGCGCTGACCGTCGTCGGCTGGATCGGTGGCGCGTTCCTGCTGGGCTACGGCGCCCTCGCCGCCCGCCGGGTCCTGCGGCCGGGCGACGCGCTGCGCACGGACGGTCCGGGACCGGGGTCACTCCGGCGGGCCGTGCTGACCTGCCTGGCGCTGACCTGGCTCAACCCGCACGTCTACCTCGACACCGTCTTCCTGCTCGGGTCCGTCGCCGCCGACCGGGGCCCGCTGCGCTGGACCTTCGGACTCGGTGCCGCGTGCGCCAGCCTGTGCTGGTTCGCCGCACTCGGCTTCGGCGCCCGACTGCTCTCCCGCTTCCTGGCCAGGCCCGCGTCCTGGCGTGTCCTGGACGGCCTGGTGGCCGCGACCATGATCACCCTCGGCGCCCTGCTCATCGCCGGCAGCTGAGCCGGAGCGCCGGAGCCGGAGCGCTGGAGCCGGTGCGCCGGAGCCGCAGCGCCCGAGCCGGTGCGCCTCCGGCGGCACCGCCGGAGACGCGGGCACCAGGACGCGCGCGATTCTCCGGCGGCCGGGACCGCGGGCTCCGAAGCCCCTGCCGGTGCTGCGATAGTGATCCCCGGACCCGAAAGATGTAACGAGCAACCAGGAACCCCGTGGACACCAGCGAGAGCAGTACCGAGTCACCGACAGCGGCCCCGGATCCGGCGCCGCCCCGGCACGGCTGGCGCCGCTGGGCCATGGACACCCGCCCCCTGCGCCGCCCGGCCTACCGCCGGCTGTGGACGTCGACGATCGTCACGGCCGTCGGCAGCCAGCTCACCGCCGTCGCCGTGCCCAAGCAGATCTACGACATCACCGGCTCCTCGGCCTGGGTCGGCGCCGCGAGCCTCGCCGGACTGCTGCCCCTGATCGTGTTCGCGCTGTGGGGCGGTGCGGTCGCCGACACCGTCGACCGGCGCAAGCTGCTCCTGATCACCAACATCGGGATAGCCGTCACCTCGCTCCTGTTCTGGGTCCAGGCGGTCGTCGGGCTCGGGTCCGTGGTGGCGCTGATGGTCCTGCTGGCCGTACAGCAGGCGTTCTGGGGCCTCAACGCACCGGCCCGCAACGCCTCCATCGCCCGGCTGGTCCCCGAGGGCGAACTGGCCGCCGCGAACGCCCTCGGCTCGACCGTCATGCAGACCGGACAGGTGGTCGGACCGCTGCTGGCCGGCGTCCTCATCCCCGTCATCGGTCTGCCCGAGCTGTATCTCATCGACGCGGTCGCGCTGTGCGTCACGGTGTGGGCGGTCCACCAGCTGCCCTCGCTGCCGCCGCTCGCGGCCGTGGCGCGCCGCGCCGGCGTCCGGGAGATCGTGGCCGGGTTCCGCTATCTCGCCGCGCACAAGGTGCTGCTGCTGTCGTTCGTGGCCGACATCGTCGCCATGGTCTTCGGCATGCCCCGCGCCCTGTTCCCGCAGCTCGCCGCCGAGACCTACGCCCCCTACGGCGAGGGGCTCGCGCTGGGGCTGCTGTTCGCGGCGATCCCGATCGGCGCGGTGGCGGGCGGCCTGTTCTCCGGCACGTTCTCCCGGGCCCGCCGGCACGGCTGGATGGTGATCGGCGCGGTCGTGGCCTGGGGTGCCGCCATCACCGGCTTCGGGCTGAGCCGCAACCTGTGGCTCGCGGTGGTGTTCCTGGCCGTCGCGGGGGTCGCCGACATGGTCTCCATGGTGTTCCGCGGCGCGATCCTGCTGTCCGCCGCCACCGACGAGATGCGCGGCCGGATGCAGGGTGTCTTCACGGTCGTGGTCGCGGGCGGCCCGCGGGTCGCCGACGTGCTGCACGGCACGGCGGGCTCGGCCTTCGGGCCCGGCACGGCCGTCGCGGGCGGCGGCCTGCTGGTCGTGGTGGTCATGCTGGGTCTGGCGGCCGCGGTGCCCGCCCTGCGCCGCTACCGCGTCTGAGGCCCTGCCCCGCGCCGTGACCGCTACAGGGCGCTGCGGCGGCGCACGGTGTACTGCTCCATCAGTTTGCCCCGGGTGATCTCCAGCCGGTGGGCGAGGATCTCGGCGACGGTCCGGATCAGCGCCATCCCGAGCTCCGGTTCCGCGTCGCACAGCTCCCGCACCGGCTGCGCCTCGAACTGGTAGGCGCGCACCGGGCTGAAGGCCTCCGCGCCGAAGTCCCACACGTACGGCGGGAACAGCCAGGACCAGCCGAGCAGGTCGCCCGCCCCGAGGCCGGCCACCGTCACCCGCTGGGCGGAGGTGACGTGCTGGTCGAGGGAGACGGCACCCGAGCGGATCACCCAGAAGCGGTCGGCCGTGCCGCCCGACTCGAAGATCCGGGTGTCCTCGGGGAAGGAGACCTCCCGCGCGAGCGACATCAGGCGCAGCCGCTGGGACGGGGGCAGGGAGGTCAGGAGTTTGGTCGCTCTGGTCATGGACGGGGCTCCTCCCCGGCGAAGTGGAGGGAGGTCGGCCGCTCGGCGGTGTGCCACCGCTCCCGGTGACTTCCCCTACGCCCCATTTCAGCCGTTGCCGACGCCTCGGGCACTTCGGCGGGACCAGCGCCGCAGGACGTGGGCCGGCACGCGGGTGGGGGTGGTAGAGGCAGTTACCCAGGACACCCGCCGTTCAACCGGCCAAGGGCCGTACTCCCCGGTCCGGGGCATGGAAAAGCCCTGGCTGGACGGGGGAGGCCAGCCAGGGCCGTCACGCGGTGGTGTGCGGAGGACGGTACGGTCGACCCCGCCACCACGTATGGATGAACGCTAAACCATCATGCGGGGATTCACCCAACCAGGACCGGGTTGGGTGACCTGTTTCACTCACCGGCCCCCTCGCGATGCCTGCCGGGGGTGAGGATCTCGTCCATCACCCTGATCACCGCCTCATAGGCCAGCGTCCGTACGGCCGCCTCGCGCGCCCCGTCCGGATCCGTCGCCCTCAGGTCCCCGCTCCGTGCCTGCCAGGTCCGCGCCTCCTGCTGGGCGCAGTTCCTGGCTCGCTGCATACGGCGCACCAGCTCGTCCGAGTCCACGACATCCGTCATGTCGTCCGACTACCCCCGTTCCGCCCGTCGATGACGGTGCTTTCGCTCGGGGACGGCAGGTTTGGCGGCTCTGCTTCAGGTCAGCCGAACAGAGGAGGATCCGCCGATTCCGGGCGGGGCGGTCCGGTCCGGTCCCGGTTGCTTCCTCGATCGCCCATCACGAGATCACGGGCCACGAGGCCATCACGGACGTCGAGGCCACGATCGCGAAGCCACGGATCACGGATCACGAGGTCACGATCACGAGGTCACGATCACGAGGTCACGGACCACGGATCACGTGGTCACGGATCAACGTGGTCACGGATCAAGAGATCGCCAGATCACCGATCACTCAGGGAGCGAGACCATGCGTGCCAAGCAGTCGACCGGACATCTCGCGGATCCCGTCCGGGGCCCGGACGACCCGTGCGGCCCGGGCGGGTCCGGCGACAGGCGGCCCTGGTGCCCGGCCGACGTCCGCACCGCCGTACGGCGGGTGGTGGACCGGGAGTGCCGGGCGGCGGGGTCGCCGTACGACGAGAACGCCCTCGGCGACGCGCTGCTCGTCGCCTCGGAACTGACGACCAACGCCATCCTGCACGGTGGTGGGGTCACGGGGTTCGACGTCGGCGTGGAAGGGCGCAGTGTGCGGGTGTCCGTCCGCGACCGCAGCGAGCGGCTGCCGGTGTTCACTCCCTCCACCGGCCCCCGTGGGCGCTGCCGGCCCGGCGGGCGTGGCTGGCCGATCGTGTGCAGGCTCGCGCGGGACGTGCGCGTGTCGGACCTGCCCGCGGGCGGCAAGCAGATCACCGCCGTGGTGCCTCTCTTCTGACGCGCGCCCGAGCCGGACCGAGCCGCCTGAGCCGGGCCGACTCGGACCGGGCCGCATCCGGATCCGGCCAAGCCCAACCGGGCCCGGCGGCGCCGAGTTTGTCCCCAGGAAGGTCGGGCAGACGATGGTTCGTGCTTCGGACCGGAGGCGCGCCGATGGGAGCGGTACGCCCCGGCGCCTCAGGGCCCCGTCCGGGCGGACCCGTCGTCCTCGGCAAATCCCCTGAAATCACCTGATCAGGAGCGATTCTGCAATGCTCATCGACATATCGACAAGCAGCCATGACGCCTCCGATCGCCCCACCCCGCCCGCCGGGCGGCACCATGACGACAGCCCCGACACCGTGGCCCGGTTCCGCCGTCTGACGGAGCTGGAGCACGGGCCGGAGCGGGACGCCGTCCGCGACGAACTCGTCGCGGCCTGGCTGCCCATGGCCCACCGGATCGCCGGCCGCTTCCGCGAGCGCGGCGAGTCGCTGGAGGACCTGCGGCAGGTGGCCGCGCTGGGACTGGTCAAGGCCGTGGACCGGTTCGACCCGTCCCGTGGCGCCTTCGAGAGCTACGCCGTGCCCACCATCACCGGCGAGGTCAAACGGCACTTCCGCGACCGTATGTGGGCGCTGCGCGTGCCCCGCCGAGTGCAGGAACTGCGCAACAAGGTGCGCGTCGCCCGCCGCGAGATCACCCAGAGTCCGGGTGCCCCCGAACCCTCGGTCGCCGACATCGCCGCCCACACCGGACTGACGGAGGACGAGGTCGGCGCGGGCATGGAGGCGATGGAGAGCTTCAGCACCCTCTCGCTGGACGCCGAGCTGTCCTCCGCCGACGACGGCTACAGCCTGGCGGACACCCTGGGCACCTCGGACACGTCGTACGACGTCGTGGTCGACCGCGAGGCCGCCAAGGAAAGCCTGCGGCAGCTGCCCGAACGCGACCGCGCGATCCTCTACATGCGCTTCTTCGAGGACATGACGCAGAGCCGCATCGCCGACCGGCTGGGCATCTCCCAGATGCACGTGTCGCGGCTCATCAGCCGCAGCTGTGCCCGGGTGCGCGACGAGGCGCTGGAGCAGCGCGGGAGCCGGCCCCGGGCCGGCCGGCGCGACACCACCGGCTGAGCCGGACCCCTAGCGTCCACGCCTCGCGGGCCGGCGCCGCGCGTGTGACCCGTCGCTGCCGGGGAAGCCGGATGCCAGGAGGACCGTATGGACACGACAGTCAGTGCACGAGGCGGCCGCAACGAGGCCGAGCGCGTGGCGAAGGGATCCGCGACGGAGGGTGCCGCCCGGGCGGGGCTCTGCGCACGCGGGGTCATCTATCTGCTCGTCGGCGTGCTCGCGCTCCAGATCGCCCTGGGCGACGGAGAACGCCAGGCGGACCGCGGCGGCGCCCTCGCCGAACTCGCCGACAAACCCTTCGGCGCCGTACTGCTCTGGGTGCTGGGCATCGGAGTGGTCGGCATGGCGCTCTGGCGGCTGTCCGAGGCGGTCTTCGGCTCGGTCGGGCCGGACGGGCGCAAGGCGAGCAAACGACTGCTGTCGGTCGTGCGCTGCGTCTTCTACACCACCGTCGCCTACTCGGTGCTGTCGTTCGCGGCGGGATCGAGCGGTACCGGGAGCGGATCCAGCGACAAGCAGTCCAAGGACGTCACCGCCCGGGTGCTCGAGCTTCCCGCGGGGCAGTGGATCGTCGGCGTGGTCGGGGCCGGGATCGTCGTGGCGGGCGTCTGGATCGGGGCCCGCGCCGTCATGCGCTCCTACCGCGACAAGCTGAACCTCGGCGAGATGCCACGCTGGGCCCGGCGCACCGTCGACGTGACGGGCGTGGGCGGCGGCGCGGCCCGCGGACTCGTGTTCGCCGCGGCCGGCGCCTTCGCCATCCGGGCCGCCATCGACTACGACCCCGACCGCGCCAAGGGGATCGACGACACGCTCCGTTCGTTCGCCGGCACCCCGCTGGGCCCGGCGCTGCTGGGGTGCGTCGCGGCCGGTCTCGCCCTGTTCGGAGTCTTCTCCTTCGCGCTGGCCCGCTGGCGCCGGGTCTGACGGCTCTCATCCCTGGGCGACGGGGGCGGCGCCGGTGGCGGGGGTCGCCACCGGAACGCCCAGTGGCCGGGCCAGGCCCACCACCGCCTCGTCCAGGCGCTGGAGATGGCGCAGCACCCGGTCGGTGATCCGGCCGTACCGGGGCGTGCGGTCGGGCCCCAGCAGCGAGGCGATGGAAGGGCCGGTCTCCACCTCCACCTCGGTGGTGACGTCCTGGTCCCCGACGTGCGCGGCGATCGTCGCGATGTTGTGCACCACACGCCGCCCCGCCCGCCGCAGCCGCGGGTCCGCCGCGATCGACGGGTGGGTGGGCAACTGCTCCGCGGCCGCCGCCAGCGTCCGGGCGTGATAGGCGCACGTCTCCAGCAGCGCGACCACGTACTGGGCGGTGCTGCGCCGGGTCCGCAGCGGAGTGACCGGATGCGTCAGCGGCAGGGCGGCGGACCGCAGATCGGCCAGCGCCTGGTCCAGTTCGCGCGACTTGTCCAGCAGATCGTCCGCGCCCCCGCCGCTGAGCTGCCCGACCGCCGCGTCCGTCATCTCGGCCAGCCGGTCGAGGACGGTGACGAGAAGCTCGTCGGTGCGGCGGTCCGTGCCCACCGGCAGCACCACCGCCGCCGCGATCACCCCGCAGGCCGCGCCGAGCGCCGTCTCCTCCACCCGCAGCACGAGCACCGACAGGCTGTAGGTGTGCAGCAGGGTGTAGAGCACCCCCAGCGCCGCGGTCACGAAGAACGACATCAGCGTGTACGACAGCGGAGCCGTGTAGAACATCGCGAAGACGCACACCAGCACCAGCGCGAAGGCCGGCCAGGTGTGGTGCCCGACCAGTCCCGCCAGCCCGATGCCCGCCACCACGCCCAGCACGGTGCCCACCAGCCGACGGGAGCCCTTGACCACGATCTCGCCGGTGGACGTCGTGTTGATGAAGACGATCCAGCAGGTCAGCACGGCCCAGTACCAGCGCTGGTCGGAGAGGAACTCCCCGCCGACGATGGCCAGCGCCGACCCGACGGCGACCTGCACGGCCGTCCGCGTGGTGGGCCGCTTCAGCCCGGTGGCCACCTCCTCCCGCGCCTCGTGCTCCTCGGCACCGGCGATGGCCGCGTCCTCGGCCTCCAGTTCCTCACGGGAGCGGGTCGTCGAAGGGGTGTCGTCGGACTCGTCCTGCGGCCCGTCGAGAGCCGTCCGCAGCCCGAGCACCGCCCGGGCGGCCTCGCCGATCCCGCGGAAGACGTCCTGGACGGCGGGGGAGGCGGACGGCAGGCTCTCCTCGTCCCGGTAGCCCAGCAGCCGGTTGCGCACGTGGGCGGGCGCGGTCCCCGCGTCTCCCGAGACCGGCCGCTGGACCAGCATGCGCAGCGCCTGAAGGTCCCGGCGCAGGGTGTCCGTCCCCTGCTCCCGCACCAGCAGGCCGCCGCCCGGCGGGGCGGGCGCGCCGGGCAGGTGCAGGGTGAGCGTGTCCGCGCGCTCGGTACCGCGCGCGGTCAGCAGCAGGAGTCCCAGCCGCTCGGCGGCGACCTCGGCGTCCGCGATCCGGCGCTGTACCTGCCGCGCCACCGCCTCGTCGGACGTGCCGTCCTCCAGCTGGCCCTGGATCATCATCGCCGTGTCGTGCAGGCGCGCGGTGCCACCGCGCAGGTGCCCCAGAGTCTTCTCGATGTCGTCGGGTCCGGCGTCGAGCAGTTCGAGCTGCGCGGACACCAGTTGCGCGAAGCGGGCCCGGAACGCCTGCCGCAGCCGGTCGAGCACGCGCTGCGGGGTCTCCGGCACGAGCGCGAACCGCACCACGGCACTGGCCACGAACGCGATGGTGAGGGTGACCCACAGCGTCGGCAGCGCGGGGACCGTGGCGCCGACGAACAGGGAGAGGAAGTAGACCTGGAAGCCGATCAGTCCGAGCGCCGTGCCGCGTTCGCCGAACCGGCGGCTGTACACGGCGCAGAAGATGAGCACGACGAAGAAGAGGTCGCCCAGCACGACCCGGGAGCTCAGCACCGCGCCCAGGGTCACCGAGACCAGGGCCACCGGCAGGCCCGCCGCGAGGGTGAGGGCCTGCCGGTCGCGCCGCTTCTCCCGGATGGCGAACGTGGCGACCATCGCCGCGACCGCGCCCGCCACCAGCTGCGGGACACCGGCCCGCAGCAGGGCGAGCGCGGCGAGGGTCAGGGCGAGCGCGCCCACCGTCCGCAGCCCGGCGGAGAGCCGCAGCAGCCCGGGATCGGACGCCGCCACATGGTCCCTCAGCCGGGCCCGGACCGATCGTTCAGCTGACCTCACGCCGCCGTACTCTCTCCCGCCGCTCCGCTCCGCCGCGCGGCACGCGCGCGTGCCGCGCGCCAGGTCACGGTCGCGCCGCGTCCGCCTCGATCACGTGCGCCCGCAGCTGTTCGGGCGTCAGGTAGCTGTCGGTGTACTCGAAGTCCTTCAGCCGGGCCGGCCTGCGGGTCTGGAAGCCGGTGCGGACGAAATCGTCCCCGGCGACCGCGTTGAGCGTCCAGTTCGTCAGCACGCGGGTCTTGGCGACGAAGGTGCGCAGCGCCGACCAGTGGTAGCCGCGCGCCACCACCTGGGCCGGCAGCCCGCGCAGCTCGATGCCCAGCGGCTTGGAGACGGCGTCCTTGCCGCCGAGGTCGACGACCAGGCCGAGGTCCTTGTGCACGTACGGGCTCAGGGGCTGGTCGCGCAGGGTCGCGATGACGTTGTCCGCGACGTGCCGGCCCTGCCGCATGGCGTGCTGGGCCGTCGGCGGGCAGACCGCGTCCTCCACGCCCTTGGCCAGGTCGGGCACGGCGGCCGCGTCGCCGAGCGCGAACACGCCGTCGTGTCCGGGCAGGCTCATGTCCGCGCCGACCGCGAGCCGCCCGCGGACCGTCTCCGCGCCGAGCGTGCCGACGAGCGGACTGGCGACCACACCCGCCGTCCAGATCAGGGTGCGGGTGGGCACCACCCGGCCGTCCGTGAAGGTGACCTCCTCGGGACCGGCCTTGGCGATCGAGACGCCCAGGGAGATCTCGATCCCACGCCTGGTCAGGATCTCCTGGGCGCTGCGGCCGAGCTTGTCGCCCAGCTCGGGCATCAGCTTCGGGGCGATGTCGATCAGGTGCCACTTGATCAGGGACGGGTCCAGCCTGGGGTAGCGCTTGACGGCGCTGTGCGTCAGCCGTTGCAGGCAGGCGGCGGTCTCGGTGCCCGCGTAACCGCCGCCGACCACCACGAACTGCAGCCGGGAGGCACGCTCCACCGGATCGTCGCTGGCGTCGGCGAGGTCCAGCTGGGAGATGACGTGGTCACGGATGTAGGCGGCCTCCGCCAGCGTCTTCATGCCGAACGCGTGATCGGTCAGCCCGGGGATGTCGAAGGTGCGGGTGATGCTGCCGGGGGCGAGCACGATGTAGTCGAACCGCTCGTCGACGATCTTGTCGGTGATGGTGCGGATGACGCAGACCTTGGCCTTGAGGTCCACGCCGATGGCACCGCCGGGAATGATCCGCGTGCGGTACTTCCTGCTGCGACGCAGGGAGACGGCGATCGACTGGGGTGTCAGCACCCCGGAGGCGACCTGGGGCAGCAGCGGCAGGTAGAGCTGATAGGCGAACGGTGTCACCAGGGTGATGTCGGCCTCGCCGGGAGCGAGTTTGCGCTCCAGGCGTCGCACGCACTCCACCCCCGCGAAGCCCGCGCCCACCACCAGGATCCTGGGTTGTGTCACGTTGGTTCATCCCTTCTGCGGCTCCAGGCGGTCTGCCTCGACGTCATTCGCGTGCCCGTCGATCGCTGCTTCGCACCTCTCGATCCCACCGCGCCCGAGGTCCTCCCGCCAGCCGGGTGCGGCATGCAGACGAATGAACGAAGACCCAGTCTGCCTGTTCGAGGGCCGGGGCGCGTGGGGAGCGGCGAAGTGCGGGCGATCCACGTGTGTTCCGGTCCGGCCGCGGGCCGTGTACCCGGGGATCGTTCGGGTAGGCCGACCTCAAGGACGGGCGCGGTGGCCGGAGGGAACTGACGTGGGCTGCTCACAGGCGGGCCCCGGCGACGAGCGGGACCAGGTCGCCCGGCGGGTCGCCGACGCCGTGGAGAGCCTCGTGTCGTGCTGGTTCGCCGCGGCCGAGGACGTCACGCCCCACCTGCCCGTACGTCAGCTGCTGGCGCTGCGCACGATACAGCGGCGCCCCGAGCTCAACCTGACCGCGCTGGCCGAGGATCTGGACGTCGGGCTGCCCACCGCGAGCCGGCTGTGCGACCGGCTGGAGACCGCGGGCCTGCTGGAACGGTCCGTCCAGCCGCACAACCGGCGCGAGATACGGCTCGTGGTGACCGCCCGGGGCAGACGCCTGCTCGCGGACGTCACCGAGCACCGCGTCCTGCGGATGGCCGCCGTGTTCGCGACGATGACCCCCGGCCAGTGCGCGGCCCTGGAACAGGGCCTGTTCGCCTTCCACGCGCACGCGGACACCGGCCCCACCGCGGTCGGTTGACGCGGTCGACATGGTCGACACGCGGTTGCCGCGCGGGCAGGACGTCGACGGGCGCGACCGCTCGGTCAGGACGTCGACGGGCGTGGCAGCCGAGTCAGGACGTCGACGGGCGAGTCCGCCGGGTCAGGACGTAGTCGAGCGCGACCGCCGGGTCAGGACGTCGACGGGCCGTGTGGCCGCCCGGTCCGGCTGTCGATGTGACACAGCAGCAGGCATACGTCGTCGTCCCGCTCGGAGTCGCTCAGCAGCGGACGCAGCATCCGGTCCGCGGACCCGGCCAGGTCCGCGTCCAGTTCCTCGGACCCGAACGCCTCCAGCGCCGCCGCCAGGCGCTCGATGCCCGGGTCGATGCCCTGGGCGCGCCGCTCCACCAGCCCGTCCGTGTACAACGCCAGCGTGGAGCCCGGCGTGAGGCGCACGGTGTGGTCGGCGATCTCCTGCTTCAGCGGGATGCCCAGCATCGCGCCGGGCCGGGCGTCGAGCACCTGCGCCCGCCCGTCGGGGGTGCGCAGCACCGGCGGCGGATGGCCGGCGGCGGCCCAGGTCAGCGTCGGGTCGTCGGGGTGGAAGCGCGCGATGACCGCGGTGGCGTACAGATCGGGCTGGAGATGGTGCAGGAACACGTGCAGCCGGGTCAGCAACTGGCCGGGACTGCCCCCGTCGACGGCGTAGGCGCGCAGCGCGGTGCGCAACTGGCTCATCATGACCGCGGCGCGCAGCCCGTGCCCGGTCACGTCACCGATCACGGTGATCAGGCTGCCGTCGGGCTGGCGGAAGGCGTCGTACCAGTCCCCGCCGATGTTCAGCCCGTAGGTGGCCGGCAGATAGCGCGCCGCGAGGCGCAGGCCCGGTGTGGTGGGCAGGTCGGTGAGCAGGGCGCGTTGCAGGGTCTCGGCGATGTCCCGGTTGTGCTCGAAACGCCGGGCGTTGTCGATGGCGATGCTCGCCCGGCGGGTCAGCTCGATGAGCATCACGGCGTCGTCCGGGTCCCAGCGCCCGCCGGGCGGGGAGAGCGTCAGCACGCCCAGGGGCGCGTGCCGGGTCGGCAGCGGGACGTGCAGCAGGGGCCCGGCCGGGTCCGCGGCCGAGGGCGGCCGGTCGTCGACGCCGGGCAGTCCGCCGGAGTGGTCGGCGGCGTACTGGGGCCGTCCGGTACGGGCCGCGAGCACGGCGGCGGCCGGATGCGGGGACGGGCGGCGCGGCCCGGCCCCGAGCAGCCGCGGGCCGGCCTCGAACGGCGGCTCGCCGGGGAACCGTCTGTCGTCGTCCGCGTCGAACAGCCAGACGTCGACGCCACGCGCGTACTCGGGCACCAGCAGGTCCGGGAGCCGGCGCACGATCTCGTCGTGGTTCAGGGAGGCGGTCAGCACGGCGCTCGCGTCCGCCAGGAACGTCAGCCGACGGCGGGCGCGTTCCGCCTCCTCGTGCGCGGCGCGTTCGGCGGCGAACGCCTCGCGCTGAGCCCGTCCGGCCGCGTCCAGTTCGGCGTGGAGCGCGAGGACGCCCTGGTTCGTCTGGTGCAGTTCCTCCCGGTGGTAGGCCACCAGCTCCTCCTGGCCCGCGAGCTGCTCCAGGACCAGCGCCGTGTCCTCGTCGGCGCCGAGCAGGGCTTCCGCGAGGACGTCGGGGTCGTCGGGAACGGCGGCGTCCGGGCCCGGGAGGCCGGCCGCCTCCGGGCAGCGGACCGTCATCCGCCACGGCGGCTCCCCGTCCCAGGAGGGGTGCACCACCGCGCGCAACAGCCGCTCCTGGGCCGTCGACGCCGTCGTGTCCAGGACGAGCCGCCACGTACCGCCCTTGGTGAGGCACTGCCGCAGCCGGGCGCTGAGCGCGGCGACCAGGCGCGTGCGCTCCAGGACCGGCACGCCGCACGCGGCGGCGATCCGGGCCGTGGCGATCCTGGCCCGCGCCGCGTCGGTGACGGTGGTGATCGGCCAGACCCGCGTCATGGGCGCTCCACAGGGCTCGGGGCCAGTACGGCGACGGCGGTGTCGTCCCGTACCGGGCGGGCGGCGCTGCCGGCGTCGCGCACGGTCACGGCGGCCATGACGGCCGGGTCGGCCGGCACGAGCGCGGGGTCGGACGGCGGGGTCCACCGGCTGGGCAGTCCGTCGCTGTGCAGGACCAACAGCCGGTCCGGACCCCATGGCAGCCGGGTCTCGGGCAGGGTGGTCGGACGGTGGACGCCGACGATCCCCGGCCGGGACAGCAGGTGACGCCAGGTGTCGCCCTCGCGCAGCCGGGCTCCTATGTTCCCGATGCCGGCGAACGTCAGCGAGCCGGCCCTCATGTCCAGCTGGGCCAGGGCGACGGCCGCGCCACGGGTGCCGCGCAGCGCGCTGTCGAGCCGACCCAGCAGTTCGGCGGGCGACAGGTGGGCCGCGTGGCTCAGCGCCCGCACCGCCGCCGTCGACGCGCGGGCCGCCTCCGGCCCGTGGCCCAGCCCGTCGGCCAGCATCAGGGTCAGGCGGTCGCCGGCCCGGACCCACGCCCACGCGTCACCGGAGTAGGCGGCACCGGCGAACGGGATGTTCACCCCGCCGGCCCGTACCCCGGCGTGCGGTGCGGCCGGTAGGGCGGCGGCGCCCCCGGCCTTCCCGGGCGTGGCGCCGATCCGGGCCAGCGCGACCGTGCCCCGGCCCGGGGCGCTGTGCAGGTCGAAGTCGTCGGCCAGGCGCCGGCACGTGCCCAGGCCCGCGCCGAGCGAGCCGGCCGTCGAGTAGCCGTCACGCAGGGCGGCTCGGACATCGGTCATGCCCGGTCCGTGGTCGACCGCGGCGATCTGCACGACGTCGTCGCCGTCCCGGCCCTCGCCGGCCGCCGCCGGGGCGACCAGGTCGATCAGGAGCTGTCCGCCGCCGCCGTGCTTGAGCAGGTTGGTGGCCAGCTCGGTGGCCACCAGCGCCGCCGCGGCGGTACGCGTCTCGTCCAGGCCGGCGAGCGCCGCCGCCTCCTCGGCGGCGACCCTCGCGTCACGCACCCGCGTCGAGTCGTGCACCGGTACGTCCCAGAGCCGGGCCATCAGGACTCCTCGGGTGCGGAGGGCGGAACGGGCGGCGCGGGCCGTGCGGGCGGAGGAGACGCGGGAGGCGGTGAGGCCGGATGCGGGAGATACGGCGGCCGGGTCGCCCAGGACGTCACCGTGACGGTGGTGCCGGCCCCCGGCGTGCTGTCGATCGCGAACTCGTGCACCAGTCGGCGCGCACCCCCCAGCCCCATCCCCAGACCGTCGCCGGACGTGTAACCGTCCCGCAGGGCCTGCTCCACGTCAGCGATCCCCGGGCCCTCGTCACCGAAGGACAGCCGAAGACCCGGCACCCGCCCGCGGGTCACCCGGTGCACCGTCAGCTGCCCGCCCCCGCCGTAGACGAGGGTGTTGCGGGCCAGTTCGCTCGCCGCGGTGACCAGCTTGGTCTGTTCGACCAGACCGAAGCCGAGCGTGGCGGCGGACTGGCGCACGTGCTGGCGTACCCAGACCAGGTCCAGGTCCGAGCGGATCGGCAGGCGGGCGTCGACGCCCGCGGCCGTGTCCATCACCCTCTCCCCGGACGGGGGCCGGCGGCGCCCGGCGCCGGGGCGGCGAGAAGGTTCAGGGCCGCCTCGGTGTTCAGCGCCGTGCGCAGTCCGGGCAGGGTCAGTCCCAGTTCGACCAGGGTGATCGCGACCGCGGGACGCATGCCCGCCACGACGGTCCGGGCGGCCAGCAGCCGGGCCTTGGCCGCGATCTCGGCCAGCACCCGCCCCAGGAACGAGTCGACGATCTCGACCCCGGAGATGTCGATGACGACACCGTTCACCCCGCTCGTCCCGATCTTCTCCGTGATGTCCTGCTGGAGCTGTTCCGCCGTGCTGTCGTGCAGGTCCCCCTGAAGGGTGACCAGGAGCACGTCGCCGAGCCGGAGCACCGGTACGTGCCCCGTCGGCGGGCGGGAGAACTCGTCGATCACCGCGACCCCGCACCGCCCGGCGCCGTGTTGACGATGTCGGCGCCCAACTGATGCAGCGCGTGCGCCAGGGCGTCGGCGAGGCTCGCCCGGGTGACCACGGTGCCCAGGTCAAGACCGAGGTGGACGATGGTCTGCGCGATCGCGGGACGGATGCCGGAGACCACGCACTCCGCGCCCATCAGCCGGGCCGCGGCGACCGTCTTCATCAGGTGCTGGGCCACCAGGGAGTCGACCGTGGGCACGCCGGTGATGTCCAGGATCGCGTACCGCGCCTGCTGGTCGACGACGGCCTCCAGCAGCGTCTCCATGACCACCTGGCTGCGGGCGCTGTCGAGCGTCCCGATGAGCGGTACCGCCACGATGCCGTCCCACAGCTTGATGACGGGCGTGGCCACCTCGAGCAGTTGCAGCCGCTGCCGGTCGATGAGGGCCTCGCCCTCGCTCAGGGCGGTCTCCAGGACCACCAGCCGCAGCGTCCCGAGCAGGACGGTCAGGACGGAGGCGCACTCGAGCAGATGCTCGGCCGGTGCGTCGGGAAGGTCGGAGAGCAGGAGGTTCACGGCGGGCCGACGCAGGCCGTCGACCTCTCTCGACACCTGCGCGTTGGACAGCCCGGCGCGAGCGCGCGAGGCCCCCATCCGCGCCAACTGGTCCCGCACCATGGTGAATCCGGCCGCGTCCGGATCCGCCACCCGCTCCGTTCCCGCCACTTCGGCGAGCGCGTCGACCACGACTCTGCCCGCCTCCACCGCCTCGTCCCGCGAGACGGTGAAGACCGCGCGGAACAGGGGCTCGTCGGCCCACCGTTGCGCGACCTGCTCACGGCGGCGGCGCAGGAAGTCCCCGACGTCCCGCGTCGGCGACCCGTACTGGCCTGCCGCTTCGTGCTCCGGCACCTGTTTCACTCCTCGGCTCTGGGTCTCTGGTCTTCGGTCTCTGGATCCTTCGGGGCCCTGGATCCTTCGGGGGCTTCAGGGCCTGAGCCCCTGGCCCGCCCCTCAGGGCACGCCGGGCGCGCGTCGGGTACGACAGTTGTCGGACGGCAACTGTCGGGCGTGCGCGCGCCCCGTGCCCGGACACCCCGGTCTCCTCAGGCCCTCTGGCGCTCAGGCTCTCCGGCGCGCAGGCCCTCAGGCCCGCTGGTCCGGTATGACCTCCGGCGATACGCCGACGCGGGCGAGGGCTTCGTCGAGGCTCTCCGAGACGGGCACGGTGATGCTGACGCCGGTGAGGTCCAGGACCCGTCGTACGGCGGGGGCGGGCGAGATGACCTGCACGCTCCCCGACACCTCGCGGGCCTCCTGGTACACCCGCAGGACGATGTTCATGCCGGACGAGTCCATGAACGGCACCGCCGTGAGGTCGAGCAGGAAGTGCCGGCGGCCGTGATGGAGCTGGTTGGCCAGGTGGTGCTGGAACTCGGTGGCGGTGTCGAGGTCCAGATAACCTTCGACCGCGACCAGGGCGACCTCCTCCGTGAGCACGGTGACCTCGACGGACAGCGGGTTCTTGGCAAGGGGCACGGTTTTCCTCCACAGGTGTTCTGCGACGCGCGGGGTCCTTCGCGCCGGGCGCGACGGCCCGGCGCACGACTGTGCCCGGCGTCCCCGCCCTCGGGCGGCGACGCCGGGCACGGGGGCGTCAGGCGATCTCGGGGCCCAGCAGCCCGGTGCGCAGCCGCCGGACCATGCGGGTGATCAGACGGGACACGTGCATCTGGGAGATGCCGAGTTCCTTGCCGATGTCGGCCTGCGTGCGCTCCTCCACGAAGCGCATGTGGATGATCAGCCGCTCCCGGTCGTCGAGTTCGGCGATGAGCGGCGCCAGCGAGTGGAAGTCCTCCACCAGGGCGAGCGCCGGTTCCTCCTCGCCGATGAAGTCGGCCAGTACGGATTCGCCCTCCGCGCCGCCGTCGGAGCTGAGGGCCGCGTCGAGGGATGAGGAGGTGTAGCAGTTGGACGCCTTGCGCGCCTCGATGACCTCCTCCTCGGTCAGCGACATGAGCTGCGAGAGCTCCCGCGTGGTGGGCATCCGGCCCAGCCGGGTCTGGAGCTCCTCGGTGGCCTTGGCCAGTTCGACCCGGGCCTCCTGCAACCGCCGGGGGACGTGCACGGCCCAGCTGGTGTCACGGAAGAAGCGCTTGATCTCGCCGACGATGTAGGGAACGGCGAACGAGGTGAACTCGACCTCGCGGGTGAGCTCGAACCGGTCGATGGCCTTGATCAGACCGATCGTGCCGACCTGGACGATGTCCTCCATCGAGTCCCCGCGGCTGCGGAAGCGCGAGGCCGCGTAACGCACCAGGGACAGGTTCATCTCGATCAGCGTGTTGCGCGCGTACTGGTGCTCGGGCGTGCCCTCCTCCAGTACCGCGAGGCGGTCGAAGAACCGCCGCGAGAGCTCGCGCGCGTCCTTGGGGCTGACCTTCGAGGGAGCGTCGATGAGCGGAAGCTCTCCCAGGAGGCCGTCCGTGACCGTCTGCTCCACCGTCGTCACGGCATTCATGCCGCCCACTCCGTTCGTCGTCCTGTTGCTGTCGGCATGCGACTGCCCCGAGTCGCGCATCTCATGTCCGCCATCTGGAAAAGAGAGACCTGCGTCTCAAAGATGTGGCCGAAAAGTGCCGTTGGCGGTGAATCGTCCAGGGGTGCCGGACCGCCTCACGGGACTCAGGGTTCCCGACGGTACGTCAGAGCGACGCCGTAGGCTGGGGGACGGACGCGGAAGGCGGGGTGCTCGGATGGTGAACAGGGGGCGCGCGGAAAGACGCCAGGAACCGTTCGTCCATCCGGCCTTCTTCTACCGTGGTGACGAGGAGTACCTGGCCGGGATCGTGCCCTTCGTGCGGGAGGGGCTCGCGGCGGGGGAACCGGTGGCCGTGGCCGTGCCCCCGCGGCGGCTCCGGCTCGTCAGGACCGCACTCGGCGACCGCGCGGCCCGGGTGCGCTTCGTCGACATGACCGACGCCGGCCGTAACCCCGGCCGCATCATCCCGGCGGTGCTGCGGCAGTTCGCCGACACCGCCGGCGGCGCCAGGGTGCGGATCGTCGGGGAACCGGTCTGGCCGGGTCGTACGGCCGAGGAGTATCCGGCCTGTGTCCAGCACGAAGCGCTCATCAACGACGCCTTCCAGGGGCGCGTCGCGACGATCCTGTGCCCCTACGACGCCCACGGCCTGCCCGCCGTGGCGCTCGCCGACGCCCGCGCCACGCACCCCGTCCTCGTCACCGGCGGCCGCACCACGGTCAGTCGCGACTACGACCCCCGAGGCGTGCTGGAGCGCTGCAACGAGCCGCTGCCGTCGCCGTCGGACACCCTCACGGTCCGGTTCGACGCCGCGGCCCTGCCGGGAACCCGGGACACGGCGCTCCACGAGGCGCGCGGCCGGGGCATGAGCCCCGCCCGGTTGCAGGATCTGGCCCTCGTGGTGGCGGAGCTGACCACCAACAGCGTGGTCCACGGCGGCGGCGGGGGCACGCTGGGGCTCTGGGTCGACGGCGACCAACTGGTCTGCCAGGTCCGGGACTCCGGCCGGCTCGGCGACCCGCTGGCGGGCCGCCGCCCGGCCCGCCCCGAGCAGATCGGCGGCCGCGGGCTGCTGCTCGTGCACCGGCTGTCCGACCTGGTCCGTACCTACGCCGGCGAGCACGGGACCACCACACGCGCCCGCCTCGGCCTGCGCTGACTCCACGAGTTTCCGCGCGCGAGGGTCCGGGTCCGAATGCGCGTGCGGTGAAGGGGTATTTGGTGCTGTGGGAGAGGCGGGCACCGAACGTCCGTCCGCACGGGCATCGGACGCCCGGGAGGAAGAGGAAGGGGCAGTGTGGTCACCGGCAGAATCTGGACGTACGCGACGGACAGCGGTCACGTCGAGGGGCAGGACCTGACGGGGTACGCCGTCGTCGCGAGCGACGGCACGATCGGACACGTGGAGCGGCAGGCCGACCCGCACGGGATGCGGCACCTGGTCGTCGACACCGGAGTGTGGCTGTTCGGCAGGAGCGCCGTCGTGCCGGCGGGGCTGATCGCCGCCATCGACGCGCAGGCCCGCAAGGTCTCGCTCGCCTGCACCGGGGGTGAGGTCAAGGCGGCGCCCCGGTTCCGGATCGACAGCGAGACGCGCGATCCGCGCTACCTGGCGACCGTCGGCGAGCACTACGAACGGCTCGCCGCGCCCAGGACCCCGACGGACTGAACCGGTCCGAGCGGACCGGCGGCCCAGTCACCGACCGAGTCACCGACCGAGTCACGAGTCACCAGGGGAGGAAGACGTGGACGTCCTTGCCCCGGTCGGTGGTCACCACGCTGACCTGGGTGCACAGGGCGTGCACCAGATGCCAGCCGATCCCGCCGCCACCGCTGCTCGGGTGGAAGGGGCGCGGTGCGGGCGGTGTGGCGCTGGTGTCGTGCATCGTGACGTGCACGCCGTCGAACGTCCGGCGCAGGCGCAGTTCGAAGGGGCCGGGCGCGTACTGGACCGCGTTGGCGGCCAGTTCCGTGACGATCAGCACGATGTCGTGCCAGCACTCCGCGGCCGCGGGTGGTGCGACGCCGGACAGCTCACGGAGGAATTCCTCCGCCGCCAGGCGCGCGCTCGTGACGTCCGCCGGCATGCCGGCGAAGCCGACAATGCGGCTCGCGATGTCCTGGGAAGCCAGTGTTCCGTCCCCGCGCGGCTCGGTTGCCATGTCGCCTCTCTCGGCCCTGGTGTCGGCAGGGCTCTCGTCCCTTCTCATACGTCTCTTGCTTCGTCACCCCTGCGAGTTCCCGAGGGTGCGCCGGGTACGCGTCCGAGACGACGGCCGTACGGGTGATCCTTCCCGGAATCCCCGTCGGGTCACGGCGAGCGGCCCCCTGGCCACGGAGCGTACGCGGCCACGCCGATCCGCCGGAGGCGGTCGGGGCGACCGGGCCGGTGTGACAGGGCCAGGACAGCAAATATTCGCACGGGAGCGCGATCGGTAGGGCTGTCTCGGCGGTTCGGGGGCATCCGGACGTCAGGTAATGACACCGACAAGAGGAGAAGCCGTGCTGGCCATCGTCGCAGCGGTCCTGCTGTTCATCGCGTTCCTGATCAATGCCGCGGACATCTCCACCAATGACGTGTTCACGTCGACCAACGTCATGCTTCTGGGGCTGACCGCCCTGGCCCTGCACCTGGCGGGCGTGGGTACCGGCTGGGCGGCCCGCGGCCGTCGGCGCTGACCGTGCGGGGCCGCGGCCCCTACCGGAACACGTTGTCCGAGTCGTCCCAGCCGAGCACCTCCTCCGGCGCGCTCTGCCGCGGCAGACGCGACCGGGCCTGGTACATGGCGTTGATCTCGGCGGCGTAGTGCTGCACGATCGCGTCCCGGCGCAGCTTCATCGACGGAGTCAGCATGCCGTTGGACTGGTCGAACGGCTCCGGGAGCACCCGGAACACCCGGATGGACTCGGCCCGGGACACCGCGCTGTTGGCCGCGGCCACGGCGCGCCCGATCTCCTCCCGCAGCGCGTTCTCCTCGCGCGCCTCCCGGTTCGGCGCGTCGCCCTGCGACGTCAGCGCCGCCCGCCAGTGCGCCACGAACACCGGGTCCAGGGTGATCAGGGCGCCCATGCAGGGGCGGTTCTCGCCCACGATCACGGCCTGGTGGACCAGCGGATGCATTCGCAGCCGCTGCTCCAGCGGGGCCGGGGCCACGCTGTTGCCACCGCTGGTGACGATCATGTCCTTCTTGCGGCCGGTGATCGTCAGGTAGCCCTCGGTGTCCAGCCTCCCGAGGTCGCCGGTGGCCAGCCAGCCGCCCCGCAGCACTCTGCGCGTGGCACCCTCGTCGTTCACGTACCCCTGGAAGACCGACGGCCCGTGCACCAGGATCTCCCCGTCCTCGGCCACCCGGATGTCGACGCCGGGCAGGGCCTGCCCGACGGTCCCCGACTTCTCGCGGCCCAGCGGCTGCACGGTGAGCCCGCCGGCGGTCTCGGTGAGCCCGTAGCCGTCGTGCACGAGGATGCCGATGCCCTCGTAGAAGAGGGAGAGCTCGCGGTTGAGCGGCGAACCGCCCGAGGTCGCGCGGGTGACCCGGCCGCCCAGCGCGGCACGCAGCTTGCGGTACACCGTCCGCTCGTACAGGGCGTGCTGGAGCCGCAGATCCAGCCCGGGACCCGATCCACGGCCCAGCCGCTGCCGCTCGGTGGCCGTCGCGAAGTCCCGGGCGGTCTCGGCGGCCCGCTCGAACAACGGTCCGCGGCCCGCCTGTTGGGCCGTACGCAGGAACGTCTTGTACAGCTTCTCGAAGACCGACGGGACGGCGTAGAAGTACGTGGGCCGGAACGAGAGCAGCGCCGAGGACAGGGCGGCCTCGCTCATGTCCGGTTCATGGCCCATCAGCAGCCCGCCGCGCATGCACAGGCCCTGGATCATCAGCCCGTACACGTGGGAGAACGGCAGGAAGGCGAGGATCGCCGGCTGCTCCCCGGGCGGTGCCGCCGTGTGGCCCCAGCCCTCCAGCAGCGTGTCGCAGGGGCTCGCCAGGCTGCGGTGGCTCAGCGCGCAGCCCATCGGGCGCCCCGAGGTGCCGGAGGTGTAGGCGACCACCGCCGTGGAGTCCGGAAGGACGATGCGGCGCAGTGAGTCCACGGTGGTGATCGGGATGAACTCGCCGCGCTCGACCAGCTGTTCCAGCGCTCCGGCGTCCAACTGCCAGACGTGGCGCAGCATCGGCAGCCCGGCGCACACCGAACCTACGGTCATGACGCTTTGTTCGTCCTCGACGACGACGCCCACACACCCCGCGTCCCGCAGCATCCACTCCACCTGGTCGCGCGACGAGGTGGGATGGATCGGCACCACCTCGGCGCCGACCGTCCACAGCGCATGGCTGAGAACCGTCCACTCGTAACGGGTCCGCGCCATGATCGCCACCCGGGCGCCCGGCGAGATCCCGGACGCGATCAGGCCCTTGGCCAGATCGACGACCGTGTCCCGCACCTCGACCGCGGTCACCTCTTCCCAGGCGGTGCTCGCCGAGGCGTCCCGGCGGCGGGCGAGCAACGGCAGGGCCGGGTTGCGCGCCGCCGCGTCGAAGACACTGTCGGCGAGCCCCCCGGTCAGGGGCGGGGTGGGCGGGGGAGCGAGGGCGAAGTCGCGCATGCGCTGCTCCTGGGGTGTACGGGGAGTGACTCCACCTATGAGAACTGTTATCGACGCTGGTCGAATCTAGCCCAGGAGAGACCGAATAGTGCCGGGAACGGAGAAGTAATCGAGCCGTGATCATCCCCGCCGGTCCGGCCGTGACCGAACCGGCTCATTTCCGCCCGAGCCGCCCGCACTTCACCGCGACGCGCCCCGATCACCCGACGCCTGTCACCCCAGCGGCGTCAGCCAGATCGTGGCGAGCGGCGGCAGCGTGAGCGTGAGCCGGCCGTCCAGCCGCTTGACCGGTTCGGTCCGTACGACATCGCCGCCGCCGTAGCGTGCCGCGTCGGTGTTGAGGCTCTCCTGCCAGGCGTCGACGGAGTCCGGCACCCACAGCTCGTAGTCGTGCCGGACCACGGGGGAGAAGTTGGACACCGACAGCAACGGGCTGCCGTCCGCGGCGAACCGCAGGAACGCGAAGACGTTGTCGTCGGCGGCGTCGCCGACGATCCACTGGAAGCCGGCCGGCTGGGTGTCGCGCTGCCAGAGCGCCGGGGTGCGGTGGTAGGCGGTGTTGAGGTCGCGGACCAGGTCGCGCACACCGCGGTGGTCGGCCTGCGCCGCGTAGAGCGGGTCGAGCAGCCACCAGTCCGGGCCGTGCGCCTCGGACCATTCCCCGCCCTGGGCGAACTCCTGACCCATGAAGAGGAGTTGCTTGCCGGGGTGGGCCCACATGAAGCCGAGGTAGGCGCGGTGGTTCGCGCGCTGCTGCCACCAGTCGCCCGGCATCTTCGACACCAGCGCCTGCTTGCCGTGCACGACCTCGTCGTGCGAGATGGGCAGGATGTAGTTCTCGCTGTACGCGTACATCATCGAGAAGGTCATCTCGTTGTGGTGGTACTTGCGGTGCACCGGCTCGTGGCTCATGTACTCCAGCGAGTCGTGCATCCAGCCCATGTTCCACTTCAGCCCGAAACCGAGTCCGCCGCCGTCGGTGGGCCGGGTCACCCCGTCCCAGGCGGTGGACTCCTCCGCGATGGTGATGACCCCGGGCACCCGCCGGTACAGCGTCGCGTTCATCTCCTGCAGGAACGCCTTCGCCGCCAGGTCCTCGTTGCCACCGAAGACGTTGGGCTCCCACTGACCTGAGTCCCGCGAGTAGTCGAGGTAGAGCATCGAGGCGACCGCGTCCACCCGCAGCCCGTCGATGTGGAACTCCTCGCACCAGTACACGGCGTTGGCGACCAGGAAGTTGCGCACCTCGACGCGCGCGTAGTCGAACTCGTAGGTGCCCCAGTCCGGATGCTCCGCGCGCCGCCAGTCACCCGGTTCGTACAGCGGCTCCCCGTCGAACCGGGCCAGCGCCCAGTCGTCCTTCGGGAAGTGGGCCGGGACCCAGTCCATGATGACGCCGATCCCGGCCCGGTGCAGGGCGTCGACCAGGTACTTGAAGTCGTCCGGGGAGCCGAGCCGGGACAGCGGCGCGTAGAAGCCGGTGACCTGGTAGCCCCAGGAGCCGCTGAACGGGTGGTGGGCGACGGGCATCAGCTCGACATGGGTGAAGCCGAGGTCCTTGACGTACGCGGGCAGTTCATCCGCGAGTTCACGATACGTCAGACCGGGCCGCCAGGAGGGGAGATGGACCTCGTAGACGGAGAACGGCGCCTCGTGCACCGGTGTGTCCCCGCGGTGCGCCAGCCAGTCGGCGTCGGCCCACTCGTGGCGCGAGACCGTCACGATCGACGCCGTGTCCGGCGCCACCTCCGTGCGGCGCGCCATCGGGTCGGCCTTCAGGAACCGGTCGCCGTGCCGGGACGTGATCTCGAACTTGTACCGCGCGCCCTCGCCGATGCCGGGCAGGAACAGCTCCCACACCCCGGACGCGCCGAGCGAGCGCATCGGGAACTGGGTGCCGTCCCAGAAGGTGAAGTCCCCGGCCACCCGCACCCCTTGGGCGTTCGGCGCCCATACGGTGAAGCGGGTTCCGGTCACGCCCTGATGGGCCATGGGCTCGGCGCCGAGCGCCGTCCACAGCTGCTCGTGCCGGCCCTCGCGGACGAGGTGCAGATCGAACTCGCCCAGGGACGGCAGGAAACGGTACGGGTCGTGGACCTCGTACTCCGTGTCCTCGTACGCCACCAGCAGCGAGTAGTCCGGGACCGAGTCGAACGGCAGGACGGCGGAGAAGAGGCCGTCGCCGTCCGAGACCAGCGCGCTGGGAGTGCCGTCGACGACGACGCTGACCGATCGGGCGAACGGACGCAGCGCCCGGAAGACGACACCGCCCGTGACCGGGTGGGCGCCGAGCAGCGCGTGCGGGTCGTGATGCGCGCCCGACAGCAGGCGCCGACGTGCCTCGGGATCCAGGGCGAGGGTCGTCGACGGGACGGGTCCGGCCGACTCCAGGGGTGAGCTCTCTCGCAGTGCCACGGTGTCAGGCTCCTCTCACGGCGAGACGCTCGATCGCCGCCATTGGTACGGGCATCCAGTCCGGGCGGTGCCGGGCCTCGTACAGGACTTCGTAGACGGCCCTGTCCGTCTCGTAGGCGCGCAGCAGGGCGTGCTTCTTGCGCGGGTCCCAGCCCGCCCGGTCGGCGTAGCCCGCGCAGAACGCCTCCCGGCAGCGCAGGGCCCACTCCGGGCGCCAGGGGTGGCGCTGTCGGGCGGCGTAGTCGAAGGAGCGCAGCATGCCCGCGATGTCCCGCACCGGGGAGTGCGCGCTGCGGCGTTCGGCCAGCGGACGCGAGGGCTCGCCCTCGAAGTCGATGACGAACCACTCACGCCCGGCGCGCAGGACCTGCCCGAGGTGCAGGTCCCCGTGGATGCGTTGGGCGGCCGGGCCGGGATCGCAGGTGTCGAGCGCCTCGAACGCGGTCCGCAGTCCGGTGACGAACGGCCGCAGCGAGGGGACATGGTGCGCGGCGGACTCCAGCCGCTCGGTCATCGCGGCCGCCGTCCGTCCGTTCTCGGCGTGCGCGTCGACGGGCAGGGCCGAGGCCAGTGCGAGATGCACCTCCGCCATGGCCCCGCCCAGTTCCCGCGACTCCGCCGTGAAGTCGTCGCCCGCGGCGAGCGCGCGCAGGGCGAGGGCCCAGCCGTCGGACGCGCCGGGCAGGTACGGCTGCAACACACCCAGCGTGGCGTCCTGCGGGTCCGACGTACGGAACCAGGCCACCGGGGCGGGCACCCGGCCGCAGCCCTGCCCGGCCAGCGCGACCGGCACCTCCAGATCGGGATTGATCCCGGGCTGGATGCGCCGGAACAGCTTCAGGATGAACGCGTCGCCGTACACGATCGACGAGTTGGACTGCTCGGTGCCCAGCAGCCGCGGCGACAGCCCCGCGGGCACCGGCACGGACGCGTCGGACTCGAACCGCAGCGGGCCCAGGGTGCCGGGGTGCCGCAGCCGCTCCAGCAGCAGGTGCGTCGACCGGGGGTCCTGGAGGGCGTCGTAGACCGTCAGGCCGGCCAGCGGTCCGAAGTCCGCGCGCCCGATCAGCGCCCGGCCGAGGCGGGGCGACAGATGTTCCTGCAGGCCAAGGAGCAACTGGTAGCAGTCGCCGGCCGGGGCGGTGCCGCCGGGCGAGGGGACCCCGCTCTGCCCGGTGTGCACGAGCAGGTGCAGACAGCCGGGGAACAGTTCGGTCATCGACAGCAGACGCAGATCCGTCAGGGGCCGGTCCTTGCCGGCGAACCAGCGCTGCCGCGGCAGCCACTCCCGCAGCAGCCCGCCGAGCGAGGCCATGGGCTGGCTGCCGCCGGCACTGGTCGCGTGGAGATATGCGGTCTTCGGCATGGTGACGCGTCCTTTCCTCGGCGCAGGCTCACAGTCGTCGGCCGGTGTGGGGTGCGACTCGGACGAGTCGGAACCAGTAGAAGCCGTGCCCGGTGAGCGTGAGCAGGTAGGGCAGTTCGCCGATGGCCGGGAAGCGCACCCCGCCGAACAGCTCCACCGGGTGCCTCCCGTGGAATTCCCGCAGGTCCAGCTCGGTCGGCTGGGCGAAACGGGAGAAGTTGTGCACGCACAGCACCAGGTCGTCCTCGTGCTCGCGCAGGAAGGCGAGCACGGCCGGGTTGGAGGACGGCAACTCGGTATAGGACCCCAGTCCGAAGGCAGGATTCTGCTTACGGATCTCGATCATGCGGCGGGTCCAGTGCAGCAGGGACGACGGCGAGGACATGGACGCCTCGACGTTGGTCACCTGGTAGCCGTAGACCGGGTCCATGATCGTGGGCAGGTACAGCCGCCCGGGGTCCGAGGAGGAGAAGCCCGCGTTGCGGTCGGGGGTCCACTGCATCGGGGTGCGGACGCCGTCGCGGTCGCCGAGCCAGATGTTGTCGCCCATGCCGATCTCGTCGCCGTAGTAGAGGATCGGCGAGCCGGGCAGGGAGAGCAGCAGGGCGGTGAAGAGTTCGATCTGGTTGCGGTCGTTGTCCAGCAGGGGGGCGAGGCGGCGGCGGATGCCGATGTTGGCGCGCATCCGCGGGTCCTTCGCGTACTCCGCGTACATGTAGTCGCGTTCTTCGTCGGTGACCATCTCGAGGGTGAGCTCGTCGTGGTTGCGCAGGAAGATGCCCCACTGGCAGCCGGACGGGATCGCCGGGGTCTTCGCCAGGATTTCCGAGACGGGGTGGCGCGATTCGCGGCGGACGGCCATGAAGATCCGCGGCATGACCGGGAAGTGGAACGCCATGTGGCATTCGTCGCCGCCGGCGGCGTAGTCGCCGAAGTAGTCGACGACGTCCTCGGGCCACTGATTGGCCTCGGCGAGGATGACCGTGTCCGGGTACATCGCGTCGATGTCGCGTCGTACGCGCCTGAGGAACTCGTGCGTCGCGGGGAGGTTCTCGCAGTTGGTGCCCTCCTTGGCGTACAGGTAGGGCACGGCGTCGAGGCGGAAGCCGTCGATGCCGAGGTCCAGCCAGAAGCGGAGAGCGGCCAGGACCTCCTCCTGGACGGCCGGGTTCTCGTAGTTGAGATCGGGCTGGTGGGAGAAGAAGCGGTGGAAGAAGTACTGGTTGCGGACCGGGTCGAAGGTCCAGTTGGAGACTTCGGTGTCGACGAAGATGATGCGGGCGTCCTGGTACTGCTTGTCGTCGTCGGCCCACATGTAGAAGTCGCCGTAGGGACCGTGGGGATCTTTCCTGGACTCCTGGAACCACGGGTGCTGGTCGCTGGTGTGGTTCATGACGAAGTCGATGATCACGCGCATGCCGCGCTGGTGGGCGGCGTCGAC
>NZ_JBSFCK010000005.1:0-438403 GCF_053593435.1 Streptomyces sp. NPDC002306 | reverse complement strand
TTCTCAAGGAACGGACGCTTCCTTTGTACTCACCCTCTCGGGCTTTCCTCCGGGCGCTTCCCTTCGGTCTTGCGTTTCCGACTCTATCAGATCTTCTCGACCCGATTTCTTCGGTGCTTTCCAGGTTTCCGCTTCCGCGTTTCCCTTTCCGGCGGTTCCGACTTTATCAGATCATTTTCGTGATCCGATTCCCTGTCGGTGGGTATCGTCTCGGGCCTCTGCGCTTTCGCTCGTCGGCCTTTCGACATTCACTACGTTAACCGATTCCCCCTGGCGACTCATAATCGAGTCCGCGGGTCCCGATTTCGAACATGCGGGCACGTCGAAATCGACCCCGTCAGGGGCTGTCGTAGGTAGTGGGTTGGCCGCTTCCGGCTCCAGGCGATTGCCCTGCCCGGTTCAGCGGCTTGGGCTACATTACGCACCCCGCGGGGGCGAGTCAACTTGAGCGGCGCCGAGGTGTGTGGGCCCGATACGGGCTCACCGTCGGGTCGTTGGCTACCCAGAACCGCCAGGGGTGGACGCCGCCGTCGCCGGACACTCCGGTGCGCGGGCCGTTCCGTACCTGGTCGGGGGGTGCGGGGGTGCCCGTGTGCACGGTCAGGGGTGAGCCCTCGGGGGCACAGGCGTCCGTGCCGTCCAGGGCCCGGTCCACACCCAGAGCGGTGGCCAGGCGCGCGGGGCCTTTGGCCAGTTCCTTGTCATTACGGGCCGAGAGTCGACGTTTGCGGGCGAGCTCCGCGCCCTCGACGATCTCGCCCCCGCGCAGCAGGACTCCGCTCGGCCGGCCCACGGGACCGCAGACGAAGTTCATGCAGAACCACATGCCATAGGTGAAGTAGACGTACACGTGTCCGGGCGGACCGAACATCACTTCGTTGCGGGCCGTGCGTCCGCGATAGGCGTGGGAGCCGGGATCGTTCGGGCCGTCGTAGGCCTCGACCTCTGTCAGGCGCAGGGCGATCGGACCGTCCGGGGTGGTGCGCACGAGGACACGGCCGAGCAGATCGGGGGCGACCTCCAGTACAGGCCGGTCGAAGAAGTCCCTGGGCAGGGGCGTACGGTCGGGGGTCGCGATCATGTCCTCCGAGCGTAGTGCAGACGGGTCGGTACCACGGGGTGGTCAGGCAGCGTCCGCCTTGCCAGGGTGTGGGGCGCGGAACCGGTCACGGTCGGATCGCGTTTGTAGGGATCAAGGGTCACTCGTAGAAGGAGAGTCATGGCGTTCAAGAAGCTGCTCGCGAGTCTCGGGGCCGGCGGAGCTTCGGTCGAGACGGTGCTGACCGAGGTCAACGTCGTTCCGGGCGGCGTCGTCCAGGGTGAGGTGCGGATCCAGGGCGGCTCCGTCAACCAGCAGATCGAAGGGCTGTCCGTCGGACTCCAGGCCAAGGTCGAGGTCGAGAGCGGCGACCAGGAGTACAAGCAGGACATCGAATTCACCAAGGCGCGGCTCGGCGGTGCCTTCGAGCTCCAGGC
Organism: Streptomyces sp. NPDC002306; assembly: GCF_053593435.1. NCBI lineage: Bacteria > Bacillati > Actinomycetota > Actinomycetes > Kitasatosporales > Streptomycetaceae > Streptomyces > Streptomyces sp. NPDC002306. The sequence continues at coordinate 436,927 of NZ_JBSFCK010000005.1, read as the reverse complement.
GGGCGCCGTGCACGCGGTGCCGTTCGGGCTCGAGATCCCGTGGGAGACGCCGATCACGATGATCGACGGTCAGCCGCTGCGTGGGATGAACATCGGTGTGACGACCGAGCTGGAGATCGCGCGCGCCGTGGACTCCGGTGACCTGGACCCGATCAACGTGCACCCGATCCCGGCGCAGAAGGCGATCCTGGACGCGTTCATCCAGCTGGGCTTCCGCTTCAAGCACGCGGACATGGAGCGCGGTCACATCCGGGGTACCCGGCAGCGGCTCCCCTTCTACCAGGAGATCGAGTTCTTCCCGCCGTCGCAGTACCGCGGCCTGAACCAGGTCGAGCTGAGCTTCGTGGCCGACGAGCACGCGATGGACGTCATCCTGGAGATGGACAAGAAGCCGGGGCTCTTCAGTGAGGGCAGTGACACCTTCCGGTCGTTCCAGGTGGGTGTGCACGACTACCAGGGGACCGACTGGGCGGCTTACCTCAACCAGTGGCTGGCCGAGGTCGGCAGCAAGCGCAACTGGTTCTAGGCTCGGAGCGCACTGAAGGAAACCGATCAGGAGGTACCGAGGTGACCGAGCTCAAGCGGCGGCCGCTCCCCCATGACTTCCATCCGCCCGTGCCGTCGTTCACGGTCACGAGCGAGGACGTCCAGGAGGGCGCGACGCTCAAGGACGCTCAGGTCTACGCGGCCGGCAACACCTCGCCGCAGCTGCGGTGGGAGGGCTTCCCGCCCGAGACCAAGAGCTTCGCCGTGACCTGCTACGACCCGGACGCCCCGACGGGCAGCGGGTTCTGGCACTGGAGCCTGTTCGACATCCCGGCTTCGGTGACGGAGCTGCCCGCCGGCGCCGGCAGCGGCAAGTTCGAAGGGCTGCCGGACGGCGCCGTCCAGGTGCGCAACGACTACGGCAGCAAGGACTTCGGCGGTGCCGCGCCGCCGGCCGGGGACGGACCGCACCGGTACGTGTTCACCGTGTACGCGGTGGACGAGGAGAAGCTCGGTCCGGACGCGGACGTGTCGCCCGCGGTCGTGGGTTTCAACCTGCGGTTCCACGCGCTCGCGCGTGCGCAACTGGTCGGTGAGTACGAGGTGCCCGCCAAAGACTGACGTTCATTGAACGTTTGCCCGCCTCTGGTCTTGGAAGTGATCAGGGGCGGGCATTTTTTATTGCGTTGTCCATCTCGGCGTGCCCGGCCAGAGTTGATCCACGCCCGCCAGGAGGTGGGCCCGTGCGCACGGGAGGTGGACTGGAATGCGGGACACGCTGGTACTGAACGCCAGTTTCGAGCCGCTGTCGACGGTGACGTTGAACCGAGCCGTCGTTCTGGTACTCCAGGACAAGGCCGTGGTCGAGCAGGCCCACCCCGAACTGCGCATGCGCGGAGCCGCGGTCGACATACCCGCGCCCCGGGTCATCAGGTTGTGCAGGTATGTTCGGGTGCCCTTCCGAAGACAAGCGCCCTGGTCGAGGCGGGGTGTTCTGGTCCGGGACAGGCACCGGTGCGCGTACTGCGGCAGGCGGGCGACGACCGTCGACCACGTGGTGCCGAGGGCGCAGGGTGGTAGGGACGCCTGGCTCAACACGGTCGCCTCGTGCGCGGAGGACAATCACCGCAAGGCGGACCGGACGCCCGAGCAGGCGGGTATGCCGCTGTTGCGGCAGCCGTTCGAGCCGACGCCCGCGGACGCGATGCTGCTGTCCCTGGGGCACGAGGACTTCGAGGCGCTGCCGGAGTGGCTGGCACAGCCCGCCGCCTAGAGACCGTATGAGACCGGGGCCCACCTCCGTCGGAGGTGGGCCCCGGTCTCATATGCGTGTGCCGGCCGTCGGCCAGTCGGTCAGTCGAGGGACGGCTTCTCGCGGCGTTCTGAGCCGCCCGAGCCGGAGGAGTTGCCGCCGCCCGAACCTCCGCCCAGGCCACCGAAGTTGCCCATGGCTCCGGACAGGCCCTTGAGGGCGTCGCCGATCTCGCTGGGCACGATCCAGAGCTTGTTGGCGTCGCCCTCGGCGATCTTCGGGAGCATCTGGAGGTACTGGTACGAGAGGAGCTTCTGGTCCGGGTCTCCGGCGTGGATGGCCTCGAAGACCGTACGCACGGCCTGGGCCTCACCCTCGGCGCGCAGGGCCGCGGCCTTGGCCTCACCCTCGGCCCGCAGGATCTGGGACTGCTTCTCGCCCTCCGCGGTGAGGATGGCGGCCTGGCGCGTACCTTCGGCGGTGAGGATCGCGGCGCGCTTGTCACGGTCGGCGCGCATCTGCTTCTCCATCGAGTCCTGGATGGAGGTCGGCGGCTCGATCGCCTTGAGCTCGACGCGGTTGACGCGGATGCCCCACTTGCCGGTGGCCTCGTCGAGGACACCGCGCAGGGCCGCGTTGATCTCCTCGCGGGAGGTCAGGGTCCGCTCCAGGTCCATGCCGCCGATGATGTTGCGCAGTGTGGTGACGGTGAGCTGCTCGATGGCCTGGATGTAGCTGGCGACCTCGTAGGTGGCGGCCCGCGCGTCGGTCACCTGGTAGTAGATGACGGTGTCGATGTTGACGACCAGGTTGTCCTGGGTGATCACCGGCTGCGGCGGGAACGGCACGACCTGTTCCCGCAGGTCGATGCGGTTGCGGATGGTGTCGATGAACGGAACGACGATGTTGAGCCCCGCGTTGAGCGTGCGCGTGTAGCGGCCGAACCGCTCCACGATGGCCGCGCTCGCCTGTGGGATGACCTGGATCGTCTTGATCAGGGCGATGAAGACCAACACCACCAGAATGATCAAGACGATGATGACCGGTTCCATCGTGCTCCCCGTGCCCTTCTCCGCCTCGGCGCTTTCGGAAGATCTTATGGTTGTTGAAGATCTTGCTGGTCGAGTCTGACAGACCGTCGTGTGCCCCGTGGTGTGTTCCGGTCACTTGCGTCACGCGAGGTCAGATGACGATCGCCGTGGCTCCCTCGATGTCGACGACATCCACCTCCTGGCCGACTTCGTAGGCGCGGCCGCCGTCGAGCGAGCGGGCCGACCAGACCTCGCCGGCGAGTTTGATGCGGCCGCCCGAGCCGTCGACGCGCTCCAGGACGAGGGCCTGCTTGCCCTTCAAGGCGTCGATGCCCGTGGCGAGTTGGGGCCGCTGGGCGCGGTGCCGGGTCGCGATGGGGCGTACGACGGCGATGAGGGCGACCGAGACCGCGACGAAGACGAGTACCTGGACGACGACGTCGAAGCCGAGGCCGGCCATCACGGCGGCGGCGACGGCACCCACCGCGAGCATGCCGAACTCCGGCATCGCGGTCACCACGAGCGGGATTCCGAGCGCTGCCGCGCCGACGAGCCACCACACCCACGCATCGATGTCGTCCACACGGCCATGGTAGGTCCGCACGTCCTGTCGCCGACAGGGTGCCCGCAGGTTGGAAGGGCGCCTACCGGTGTGTTCGCGGGGACTTCACGGCTCTCAGGCCATCGGCAGGCCCTGCGCGGTCCAGCGCTCGCCGACCTGTTCGACGACGAGCGGGAGGCCGAAGCAGAGGGAGAGGTTGCGGGAGGTGAGTTCGAGCTCCAGCGGGCCCGCGGCGAGGACCTTGCCCTGCCGGATCATGAGGACGTGGGTGAAGCCCGGGGCGATCTCCTCGACGTGGTGCGTGACCATGATCATGGAGGGGGCGATCGGGTCGCGGGCCAGCCGGCCGAGGCGGCGGACCAGGTCCTCGCGACCGCCTAGGTCGAGGCCGGCCGCGGGCTCGTCGAGCAGGAGCAGCTCGGGGTCGGTCATCAGGGCGCGGGCGATGAGGGTGCGCTTACGCTCGCCCTCGGAGAGGGTGCCGAACTTCCGGTCGAGGTACTCGCTCATGCCGAGGCGGTCGAGGAAGGCGAGGGCGCGCTGCTCGTCGACCTCCTCGTACTCCTCCTGCCAGCCGGCCGTCATGCCGTACGCGGCGGTCAGCACGGTCTGCAGGACGGTCTGGCGCTTGGGGAGCTTGTCGGCCAGGGCGATGCCGGCCATGCCGACGCGCGGGCGCAGCTCGAAGACGTCGGTGCCCGGCTTGCCGAGGGGTTCGCCGAGCACGGAGACGGTGCCTGAGCTGGGGAAGAGGTAGGTGGAGGCGATGTTCAGGAGGGTCGTCTTGCCGGCGCCGTTCGGGCCGAGGATGACCCAGCGCTCGCCCTCCTTCACCGACCAGGAGACCTGGTCCACGAGAGCCCGGCCCTCGCGGACCACGGATACGTCCTGAAGCTCCAGAACATCGCTCATGAGCGCGTTGTCTCCCCTTGCAGTGTGGCCGGTCTCGGCGTCTCGGCTGTCGCGTGCGCCGGTGGGCGCAGCCCTCAAGGAAATCTACGCCACGAGTCCCCCGGTCCATTCCATCGGTCCGGTCCTTAGGCTGGTCGCATGCTCTCGGAACCGCGCTCTGGACGCCTTGCCGCTTGGGGAAATGCCCTTTTGGCCGGACTTGTCTCCCCTGATGACGCCGTGCTCGCCATCGTCGGCGAGGACGCCGTGCACCGGGTGGAGGGGCTGCCCGGCGAGACGGCTCCCGTCGGGCTCACGCTCGCCCTGGGGCGGCTGCGGAGGCTGGGCGCGACCGGGCTGCGGATCGCTTTGCCCGCCCCGGGGCATCCGCTGGGGCTGAGCGGGCCGCCGGAGTTCAACGCGCGGGCGCTGGCGGCCGAGGAGGCGGTGGTCTGCCACGGGGCCGCGCTGGGGCTGGTGCCCGAGGTGTACGAGGCCGGGCCCGCTGGTGATGTGCATGTCGAGGTGGTCTGGCACTGCCTGCCGGTGCGGGAGGCTCCGCCCGCGGACGTGCCGTCGCTGGGCGAGGCCGAGCGGGAGCTCGCGGAGGCTCTGCGGGAGGCGACGGAGGTGCTGTCCCGGCTGGACGTGGCCGGTTCGGGGCCGGTCGCCGCGGCGGCGCTGGACGCGTACCGGGCGCGGGCCGAGCGGGGGCGGGAGGTGCTGGCACCCGGGTACCCGCCGCGGGCGGTGCGGGTGCTGGAGCTGGCGCAGCGGGTGGGGCTGCTGGTCTCCCTGGCGTACGAGAACGGGCACGGGGGCGCGGTGAGCGCGTCCGAGATGGGGGCGCGGGCTCAGGCGCTGCGGCCGGTGGAGCGGACGGGGCGGCGGGCGCAGGTCGCCGCGTACAACTCCGTTGTGGAGGAGCGGGAGCGGGGGGTGCGGTGAGCGTCTCCCTGGGGGCTCTGCCCCCAGACCCCCTGTCGGCCTGGACGGCCTCGTCCTCAAACGCCGGACGGGCTGAGATTGAGCGGACGTCTCCCTGAACGCTCAGCCCTCCAGACCCCTGACTGCCACGACACGACGGCGACCCCCTCCGCTGTCCCCGGTGGGCCGGGAGGGCGGAGGGGGGCGCCGGGTGGGGCGAGGTCAGTGGTTGAGGCCGAGGTTGCCGAACGCCGGGTTCAGCAGACCGATGACGTTCACGCTGTTGCCCACCGCGTTCACGGGGACGTGCACCGGGACCTGGATGACGTTGCCCGAGACGACGCCGGGCGAGTGCTTGGCCTCGCCGCTGGCCCACGCCCCACCGTCGGTGGCGGAGGCCATCCCGGCTCCGGCGGCGATCAGCCCGCCGGCCACCATCGTCACGGCCGCTGCCTTCTTCAGGTTCTTCACTTCTTCAACCCCTCCTAGCGATCGCCGCGGCAGTCGCCGCAGCACGCACTGGAGAACGGCGGAGATCCACGAAGGATGCGCCATCCGGGGGACATTCCCACGACGGTATGAATCTCAGACTGGAGTGGAACCTTCCGCGACACCGCGGTGAGCGTCGCGCCGCGGCTCGTTTCAGGTGGTCACGCCATGGCGTACGGCCCACAGCGCGGCCTGCGTGCGGTCGGAGAGGTCGAGTTTCATCAGGATGTTCGAGACGTGTGTCTTGACCGTCTTCTCCGAGAGGACCAGCGCCCGGGCGATCTCGCGGTTGGACCGGCCGTCCGCTATCAGCCCCAGTACCTCGCGCTCCCGGTCGGTCAGCGACCCGCCCCTCCCCTGGGACGTGTGGGTCTCCTCCTGCGACAGCAGAACGAGCGCAACCTCGGGCTGGAGCAGGACGTGGCCGGCGTGCACGGAGCGGATGGCGGCGGCGAGGGCGTCGGGATCCACGTCCTTGTAGACGTACCCGGCGGCGCCCGCGCGCAGGGCCGGGACCACCGTGCGCTGTTCGGTGAAGCTGGTGACGATCAGCACACGCGCGGGGTTGTCCAGTTCGCGGAGCCTGCGCAGCGCCTCCACGCCGTCCATGCCGGGCATCTTGACGTCCATCAGGACGATGTCGGGCTTCAGCTCCTCGGCGCGGGCGACCCCTTCGGCGCCGTCCGCGGCCTCGCCCACGACCTCGATGTCGTCCTGGACCTCCAGGAAGGTGCGCAGGCCCCGCCGCACGACCTGGTGGTCGTCGACGAGCAGCACTCTGATTGCGTCAGCCACCGGGGACCTCCAGCTCGATCGTGGTGCCCTTGCCGGGCGCCGACTCCACCGCCAGCGTGCCGCCGACCCCGCCGGCCCGGTCCCGCATGGAGACCAAGCCCAGGTGGCGTCCCGCCCGCCGTACCGTGTGCGGTTCAAAACCGCTGCCGTCGTCCGTGACCCGCAGGACCGCGCCGCGGCCCTGCCGGTGCACGGTCACCTCCACGTGCTGCGCCCCTGAGTGCCGCAGGGCGTTGTGCAGGGCCTCCTGGGCGACCCGCAGCACCGCCTCCTCCTGGGCGGCCGGCAGCGCGCGGAACTTGTGGGCCGAGAAGGTCACGCGCGCGCTGTGGGCGCGGTCCAGGACCTGGATCTGGGTGCCGAGCGTGGCGATCAGCCCGTCCTCGTCCAGTGCCGCGGGACGCAGCTCGACCACCGCCGCGCGCAGTTCGTCGGCGGCCTCCGCCGCGAGGACGGCCACCTGCTGCAGCTCGCCCTTGGCGCGGGCGGGGTCGCGGTCGACGAGGGCGGCCGCGGCCTGCGCCGTCAGACGCAGCGAGAACAGCTTCTGGCTGACCGCGTCGTGCAGCTCGTGCGCGAGGCGGGAGCGCTCCTCGGCGATGGTGAGTTCGCGGCTGCGTTCGTAGAGGCGGGCGTTGGTGAGGGCGATGGCCGCGTGCTGGGCGAGGAGGGCGAGCAGTTCCTCGTCCTCCCGCGTGAAGCCGCAGCCGCCTTCGGACGCGGGGCTCTCGGGGTGTCCCCCCGCGGGGCGCACCTTGTTGGCGAGGAAGAGCGCGCCGATGACCTCGTCGCCGTCACGGATCGGCAGGCCCAGGAAGTCCGACATGTCGGGGTGCGCGGAGGGCCAGCCCTCGAAGCGGGGGTCCTCGCGCACGTCGGCGAGACGCTCGGGGCGGGCCTCGTGGAGCATCGCGGCGAGGATGCCGTGCTGGCGCGGGAGCGGGCCGATGGCCTTCCACTGTTCGTCGCTGACGCCGTCGACGACGAACTGGGCGAAGCCCCCGTGGTCGTCCGGGACGCCCAGCGCCGCGTACTGCGCGTCGAGCAGCTCGCGGGCCGAGGCGACGATCGTCTTGAGGACGTCGCGCACCTCCAGGTGCCTGCTCATGGCCAGCAGCGCGGTGCTCACCGCGGCGAGGCCGGACCGGGGGCCTTGACTCATGACCTCACGGTACCGGCGGGGTACGACAGCGCGGATCGGTCCTGTGGCGTGGCCGCCTGGGCCTGTGGACCTAGGTCACGGGTCCTGGGAACGACGGCCCAGGGCGAAGGACCCCTCTGCCGCCCGCCCCGCGTACGGACGGGGGCGGTGATCGCGGTCGGCACGAAGGGAGGCCGGGCCGTGGAGCGGCCGCCAGGCCATACGCGGTGGTGTGAGCGCCGGGCCCGACGCGGTGATGCGGGCGGCGGAGGGCCGGACGGATCCGGTGGCAGCACGCCCGGGCGCCGGGTACGGGCGGGCTGCCCGCCGGGCCGCACGAGCCGGGGCTGCCGTGTCGGCCACCGTGCCGGCGGGTGGGCTCTGGTCCGGCGCTCCCTGGCGCCCCACCTCGCCTCTGCCGACGCCGGCGGCCGTCGCGGGGCGGACGGCGGTCGCCCCGGGGTACGAGGAGGCGCCGCGCGGGCTCCGTCCCGGCGGGGGATCGGGGATGTGCGCCTCGGTCTTCCGACCGAGGCCGCTCACGTAGAGCGTTGCTTCAGCAACTGCCGGTGAGACGGGGGTGGTGGCGGTGTGAGCCCGCGCATAGGGCCCGCATCACGTACGAAGGTACATAGGAGACATAGGTATCCCCCATGAACGGGACAGACGGCCCAGTCTGTCCCGTTTTGCCCTTCCTGCGTCCACTATCGGGGATCGTACGTCACACCTTTGCCACAGGATTTTGCGGCCGCTAAGAATTGCTCTCGTCGCTCAGCGCCGCGGATTCTTCCCAAGGCGTTCGTAACCGAAACACCGGTGTCCCCCGTCGGACGGAAGAGCGACCTCCGCGCTATCCGAAGAGGTCATCTGCATGCCCAAGATCAACCGCACTCCTGGTCACAGTCGCACCCTGGCCAAGTCTCACAAGATCGCCATCGCCGGTGTCGCCACTCTCGGCGCCGCCGCCGTCGCCTTCTCCGCGGTTCCGAGCAACGCACAGACGACCACGACCACGGTCGACGCCGCCACCGCGGCGAACGTGGCCTACAGCACCGCGCCGATCAAGGACGTCAAGGCCGACGTCACCGATCAGCTCGCCGGTGCCAGCGTGAAGGTCGAGACCATCTCGGCGCAGAAGAAGGCCGCGGCCCAGGCCGTCGCCAAGCAGCAGGCCGTCAAGACCGCCGCCAAGGCCGCCGCCAAGCAGCAGGCCCACAAGGCCGCCGCGCAGCAGGCCTCCAAGGCGCGCCAGGCGAAGGCCGCCGCGAGCCGGTCCGCGGAGCGTCCTGAGATGGAGCTCGTCGCCGCCAAGACGTACGCCAACAACCTGGACGGCTGGATCCGGCAGTCCCTGGACATCATGAAGAGCCGCGGCATCCCGGGCAGCTACAACGGTCTGCACCGCAACATCATGCGGGAGTCCTCCGGCAACCCGATGGCCATGAACGGCTGGGACGTCAACGCCGTCAACGGTGTCCCGTCCAAGGGACTGCTCCAGGTCATCCAGCCGACCTTCAACGCCTACCACGTGCCCGGCACCTCGTGGAACATCTACGACCCGGTCGCCAACATCACCGCCGCCGCCAACTACGCGGCGCACCGGTACGGCTCGATGGACAACGTCAACAGCGCCTACTGAGGCCGACGCGCGCCTCTGCTCGCATACGCCGAAGGGCGGCACCCGACCGGGTGCCGCCCTTCGGCGTCGTACGGGCGCGCCGCTACTTGCGCATGACCTCGGGCTCGTGGCGGCGCAGGAAGCGGGACACGAAGAAGCCGCAGATCACGCCGAGGGCGATCAGGGCGGCCATGTCCAGGCCCCAGGCGCCGGCCGTGTGGTCCCACAGCGGGTCCGTGCTCCCGCCGTCCGTCGGCGGGCTGATCTTGTTGAAGTCCAGCGTGGCGCCGGCCGCGGCCACCGCCCAGCGCGACGGCATCAGGTACGAGAACTCGTTCACGCCGATCGAGCCGTGCAGGGTGAACAGACAGCCGGTGAAGACGACCTGGATGATCGCGAACATCACCAGCAGCGGCATGGTCTTCTCGGCGGTCTTCACCAGTGCCGAGATGATCAGGCCGAACATCATCGAGGTGAAGCCCAGCGCCATGATCGGCACCGAGAGTTCGAGGATGATCGCGCCGCCGAGGACCAGGCCCTTGTCCGGGATCTCGCGGCTGAAGAAGCCGATGGTCCCGACCAGGGCGCCCTGGAACACGGTGATCGCGCCGAGCACGAACACCTTGGACATCAGGTACGCCGAGCGGGACAGGCCGGTGGCGCGCTCCCGCTCGTAGATGACCCGTTCCTTGATCAGCTCGCGGACGGAGTTGGCGGCGCCGGCGAAGCAGGCGCCGACCGCGAGGATCAGCAGGACCGTGGTGGCCGTGCCGTTGGGGATGATCCGCCCCTGGGCGTTGGCCGGGTTGGGCAGCAGGCCCTTGTCCGCGTCGATGAGCAGGCTGACCGCGCCGAGCACGGCCGGCAGGATCACCATCAGCGCCAGGAAGCCCTTGTCCGAGACGATGACCGTGCTGTAGCGGCGCACCAGCGTGACGAACTGGGACATCCAGCCCTGCGGCTTGGGCGGCTTCATCGCCTGCATCGGCGCCATCTGCACGGACTGCGGCGCGACCGCGTCGATGTCCGCGGCGTACATCTGGTAGTGCTGCGAGCCCTTCCAGCGGCCCGCCCAGTCGTAGTCGCGGTAGTTCTCGAAGGCGGAGAAGACGTCGGCCCAGGTCTCGTAGCCGAAGAAGTTCAGCGCCTCCTCCGGCGGACCGAAGTAGGCGACGCTGCCGCCCGGCGCCATGACCAGGAGCTTGTCGCAGATCGCGAGCTCGGCGACGGAGTGGGTGACGACGAGGACCGTACGGCCGTCGTCGGCGAGGCCGCGCAGCAACTGCATGACGTCACGGTCCATGCCCGGGTCGAGGCCGGAGGTCGGCTCGTCCAGGAAGATCAGCGACGGCTTGGTGAGCAGTTCCAGGGCCACGGAGACACGCTTGCGCTGGCCGCCGGAGAGGGAGGTGACCTTCTTCTCCTTGTGGATGTCCAGCTTCAGCTCGCGCAGCACCTCGTCGATGCGGGCGTCGCGCTCGGCGCCCGTGGTGTCGGCCGGGAACCGCAGCTTGGCCGCGTACTTGAGGGCCTTCTTGACGGTCAGCTCCTTGTGCAGGATGTCGTCCTGCGGGACCAGACCGATGCGCTGGCGCAGCTCGGCGAACTGCTTGTAGAGATTGCGGTTGTCGTAGAGGACCTCGCCCTGGTCGGCGGGCCGGTAACCGGTGAGCGCCTTCAGGAGCGTCGACTTGCCGGAGCCCGACGGCCCGATGACCGCGATCAGCGACTTCTCCGGGACGCCGAAGGAGACGTCCTTGAGGATCTGCTTGCCGCCCTCGACGGTGACGGTCAGGTGGCGCGCGGAGAAGGACACCTCACCGGTGTCGACGAACTCCTCGAGCCGGTCGCCGACGATCCGGAACGTCGAGTGGCCCACGCCGACGATGTCGGTGGGGCCGAGCAGTTGTGTGCCGCCCTTGCCGATCGGCTGACCGTTGACGTACGTGCCGTTGTGCGAGCCCAGGTCGCGGATCTCCATGCGGCCGTCGGGCGTCGAGTGGAACTCCGCGTGGTTGCGGGAGACCTGGAGGTCCGAGACGACCAGGTCGTTCTCCAGGGCGCGGCCGATGCGCATCACACGGCCCAGGGCGAACTGGTGGAACGTGGTCGGACTGCGGTCGCCGTAGACCGGCGGTGCCCCCGCGCCGCCACCGGGCCCCTGCTGCTGCGGGATCGACGGCCCCTGGTGCGCGGCCTGTTGGTTCCAGCCCGCCTCCGGCTGGCCGGCCTGCGGAGCCCAGCCGGGGTTCGCGCCCTGCGCCGCGTACGGCTGCTGCTGGGGCTGTGCGACCGCCGCGGTGCCCGAGAGGGTCACGCGCGGTCCGTCGGTGGCGTTGCCCAGATGCAGCGCCGAGCCGGGGCCGATCTCCAGCTGGTGGATCCGCTGTCCCTGTACGAACGTGCCGTTGGTGCTGCCGTGGTCCTCGATCACCCAACTCCGGCCGTTGTGGCTGACCGTGGCGTGGCGCCAGGAGACCCTGGCGTCGTCGAGCACGATGTCCCCCTGCGGATCGCGTCCGAGGGTGTATGGCCTGGACGGGTCGAGCGTCCAGGTGCGTCCGTTCAATTCCAGTACGAGTTCCGGCACTCCAGCCCCACTGAGTTGTCCCCCGAGTTACCCCCATCACAGGGAGTCTAGGGATGTCGAACATCGGGGGGAACTATTTCAGGAGCGGCCCCCCGACCGAAAGCCTGGCCCTGTGAAGACGGTGTACGCGCGCTTCGGCAGTTCCCGTTGACGGGGTTGAAACCGGACCGGAGAGTGGTAATCCCCCGCGAGGGGGACACGCGTGGCGGCCGCCGCGCAGCGGATCGGGGGGTCTGCCATGAGTGCTGGCACGGGCGTCGGGACCGTCGAGGGCGTCACACGGGGCAGGAACGTGCCCTGGGGAGACGTCCTGTTGTCCGCGATCGCCTCGGTGAGCTGGGCGTTGATCGGAATGGCGGGTACGGCGGCGCTCGGGCTGCATCTGCTGGCGGCCGACACGGCGGGTTCGCTGGGCCCGATGACCGCGGCGGTCGTGGCACTGGGGGCCGGTGGTTCCGTCTCGCCGTCCGGAGACGTGTCCGCCTTCGGCCTGAGCGACGCCGAGGCCACCACGGCCATCGAGATCACGCCGCTGGGTGTGGGCCTGGTCGGAGCACTGCTGATGTCGTGGTTCTTCCTACGGTCCCTGCGCACGGCCGGAGTTGTGGTCTCGCCCGCCGAACTCCTCGCCCGCGCCGGGTCGGTGGCCGCCGTGTTCGTGGCGATGCTGGGCGGACTGGCCTGGGCGGGGCACGACGTCATCACCATCGACGGGGGTTCGCTGGGCCTCGACGACCTGACCGGCGGGGGCGGCGGCGGGGGCGGCGGCGGGATCGGCATCCCGGGGCTGGGCGACATCGGGGACATCGGGGGGCTGCTGCCGGACCGGCTCGGCGATCTGGTCGACGCGAAGGCGGCGGTCGGGTTCACCGTCGACACGGCGCCCACCCTGCTGGGCGGTCTGGTCTGGGTGGCCGGTGTCCTGCTGATCGCCCTGCTGGCCTCGCGCCGCACTCCCCTGCCGCCCGGCTGGGCGGCCGTGCACCGGGTGGTGCGGCCGGCCGTGTCCGCGCTCGTCGCGGTGCTGCTGGTGGCGGTGGCGGCGGGTCTCGCGGCGGCCGGCTACGCGGCGATCGGTGACGACCACCCCGGGCGGATCGCGGGAGCGGCGCTGCTCGGCGCGCCGAACGGGGTGTGGCTGGGCATCCCGGTCGGCCTGTTCGTGCCGTGGGACGGCCGGGCGACCGGCGCGCTGGCGACCCTGCTGCCCGACCCGCTGGACGACCTCCTCAGCGTGTCGTCCGACCAGCCCGTGACGCTGGGGCGGCTCGCGGACCTGGACGGGCGGGTGTGGCTGCTGGGCGTCGCGGCGGCGCTGATGATGCTGTTCGCCGGAGTGCTGACGGCGGTACGGACCCCGGTGGGAACGGTGGTGGAGGGGCCCGCGGCAGGCGGCGTAGGCGGTACGGGGGCCGGTGCGGTAGGAGGGTGGCCGGCCGGTGGCGTAGGTGGTGCTGGGACCGGAGCTGTAGGGGCCGTCGGCGCCGGTGCCGTACGGGACCCGGGCGCGCTCGCGTTCGCCGGGCGGTGTGCGCTGCGGCTGGGCATCGTGACCGCGCTGGCGCTGCCGCTGCTGACGTGGCTGACCGAGGTGTCCGTGGACGCCTCGCTGTCGGTGCTGGGCTTCGACGCGTTCGGCGCCGGGATCCAGCTCCACGGCCGGCCGGGCATGGCGCTGCTGCTCGGCGCGGTGTGGGGCGCGGGGGCGGGAGCCGTGGGCGCACTGCTGGCGTACGCGTGCGGGGCGGCGGGACGACGGGCGGCACCGCTGGCACTGGGTGACGCGGTGGGGGGTGGGACCGCGGGGAGCCCGGGGCCGGCGGGAGCCGCGTGGCCGACGGGGGCTCCGGGTGCCGGTACGGCGGCGGGACCCGGGGGGCCGGGCCGGCATGGGGCGCCGTCGGGGCCGTACGCGCCCGGTGCGCCCTATCGGCCGCCCAACCCCGTCACCAACCCCTACCTCCGGGTGCCGGACGAGCTGCGGGAACCGCAGGACAGGCGGCCGGAACAGGCCGGACCTGCGGGCCGGGGCCCGGACGGCGGGACCCGGTCGCCCGGTGGGCCGTCGGGCCGACGGCCCACCGGGGACGCGTCCGGAGGACAGGCTGCCGAGGAGTCGCCCGGGGACCGGCCGCGATCGCCGGGAGAGTCCTCCGGTGGGGGGGCGCCCGGTGAGCCGTCGGCGCGCGACGACGTGTACGGCGCTCCCACCATGGCCCGGCCGATCGATCCGCCCCCGCGACGGCCGCCCGGCGCACGTCCCGGCACGCGGCCGCCGACGCCACGGGAGGACGGGCCGCCTCCGCCGCCTCCCCCGCCGTCGGCACCGCCCAGGCGCCCCCGGTGAGCCGCCCGGCCCAGGCCTGACGGCGGGCGGTGACCTGTGATCGGGTCGTGCGGCGGACCCGCTCCCGGCGGGTGGCGGGCCTGTCGCGGCCGTGCCGTCACGGGTCCGCCCGGCTCGCCGCCCGGGTCCTGGCGTCGTAGCCTGCCCGTAAGATCCACGCTGTCTGTAGGACACACAGTGTTCCGTGTCCGTCAGGCGGACCTCAGGCGCGGAAGGCACTGGGTGCCGGATACGGTGGGAACACCATGAGCGCTTCGCAGACCTCGGCCCCTGACGTGCCCACTCTCCTCGTCAAGATCTTCGGCAAGGACAGGCCGGGCATCACGGCCGGCCTCTTCGACACCCTCGCCGCCTTCTCCGTCGACGTGGTCGACATCGAGCAGGTCGTCACGCGTGGCCGGATGGTGCTGTGCGCGCTCGTGACCGAGCCCTCGCAGGGGCTGGAGGGAGATCTGCGCTCCACCGTCCACAGCTGGGCGGAGTCGATGAGGATGCAGGCGGAGATCATCTCCGGCCTCGGTGACAACCGGCCGCGCGGCCTCGGCCGCTCCCTCGTCACCGTGCTCGGCCACCCGCTCACCGCGGAGTCGACCGCCGCCGTCGCCGCCCGGATCACCAAGACCGGCGGGAACATCGACCGTATCTTCCGGCTCGCCAAGTACCCGGTGACCGCGGTCGAGTTCGCGGTGTCCGGGGTGGAGACCGCGCCCCTGCGCACCGCGCTGGTGACGGACGCGGCCGCGCTCGGCGTGGACATCGCGGTCGTGGCGGCGGGCCTGCACCGGCGCGCCCAGCGGCTGGTCGTCATGGACGTGGACTCCACGCTCATCCAGGACGAGGTGATCGAGCTCTTCGCCGCGCACGCCGGCTGCGAGGACAAGGTCGCCGAGGTGACGGCGGCCGCGATGCGCGGCGAACTGGACTTCGAACAGTCGCTGCACGCGCGGGTCGCCCTGCTGGAGGGGCTGGACGCGTCCGTGGTGGAGAAGGTGCGCAGCGAGGTACGGCTCACGCCGGGCGCGCGCACCCTGATCCGCACGCTGAAGCGGCTCGGTTACCAAGTCGGCGTCGTCTCCGGCGGGTTCACCCAGGTCACCGACGACCTCAAGGAGCGGCTCGGGCTGGACTTCGCCCAGGCCAACACCCTGGAGATCGTCGACGGGAAGCTGACCGGCAAGGTCACGGGCGAGATCGTGGACCGGGCGGGCAAGGCGCGGCTGCTGCGCAGGTTCGCCGCCGAGGCGGGCGTACCGCTCGTCCAGACCGTGGCGATCGGCGACGGCGCCAATGACCTGGACATGCTCAACGCGGCGGGGCTCGGGGTCGCCTTCAACGCCAAGCCGGTGGTGCGCCAGGCGGCACACACCGCGGTGAACGTGCCGTTCCTGGACACGGTCCTGTACCTGCTGGGTGTCACCCGCGAAGAGGTCGAGGCGGCGGACACCCACGTCGACCACTGAGCGACGGCTGCGCGACCGCCGAGAAGGCGACTGAGCGGGCCGCCGAGAAGGCCACCGGTGCGTACGACGGCTGGACGGTCGTTCGAAGGGCGTCCGGCGTCCGTGCGCCACGACGAGGGGTCCGGCACCGATGCGCGGTGCCGGACCCCTCGTGCACGGTGGGTGTGCGGTCAGTCGCTCGGCGCCCAGTAGTCGACCAGCGTGGCCACGCCGGGCTCCAGAGCCTTCCAGGTGCCGTCGAAGGACAGTACGACGAAGGCGGCGGCCGGGAAACCGCGGGCGCTCTTGCGCTCCCCAGCGTCCCCCTCGGCCGCACCGGCCAGGACGTCGGCGAGGCCCTGCACTCCCGGGTTGTGGCCGATCAGGACGAGGTTGCGCACGTCGTCCGGGGTCTCGTTGAGCAGCGCGACCAGCTCTCCGGGCGAGGCATCGTAGATCCGCTCCTCGTAGACTGTTTTCGGCCGATGCGGGAACTCCGAGACCGCGATCTTCCAGGTCTCGCGGGTCCGGACCGCGGTGGAGCACAGGGCCAGGTCGAAGGAGATCGCGGAGTCGGCGAGCTTGAGTCCGGCGACTGCGGCGTCCTTGCGGCCCCGGTCAGCGAGCGGTCGCTCATGATCGGTCACCTGTGGCCAGTCGGCTTTCGCATGCCGGAAGAGGACAATCCTACGGAGTTCTGCGACGCTCATGGAACCCAGCTTCGCATGAAACACGCCATGGGGCGCAGGGAGTTGACATGCGGTTTCACCGGTGGCTTCGGGGGGCAGGGGGGCGTCCGGGGCGGGTCCGGCCGGACCCTGCCTAACGTGCGAACAACTCCTGTACGCGTTCCAGGAGATGGGTGATCGCCGGGTCTCCGGTGGCCGCCTGGGCGTCGGACGGGTTCCCTATCAGCGCCAGCAGGGCGACGAAGGCGAGTGCCGGGAGGGCGAGGGCCCACCAGGGCAGCCGGATGTCGGCACGGCCCGTGGTCGCCGGGTGCGGGCGGGGGTGCGTAGGGGCCGACATGGATGCCTCCGCTGGTCTGCGAGTGGTCCGTGGCCGGCGCCTCGCGGCCACATCTCGAAACTACGGAGTCCGGGGCCCCCAACCCATCCGGTGACCCACCCACTTGACCCTGACCCTCACCCCCTAGGGGATAGGGGGGCTAGCACCACCATCGGGTCCGGCCGAGGGGCGGCCCTGGACGGCAGGGGTGACGGCGGACCTGACGGCAGCCGTGACCGCGGCCATGTCGGCGGAGGTGACAGCGGAGACGTCGGCGGGGAGTGACGCGGCCGTCACGGAGAGGCGATCGTCGCGATGACGGCGATGATCACGAAGATGGCGAGGAACGAGCCGAAGATGATCAGCATCCTCTTCTGGCCGTTCGGCGGGTTCGGGTCGAGCACTGGCATACCGCAAGTTTCGCACCTCCCGCCCTCGCCGGGGCCGCCGGGGTGCGGTCAGCGAGCCGCCTCGTCCTCGACCGTGCGGTCGCGCCCGGCCAGCACGCCCACGACCATCTGCGGCACCATCAGGGCGGCCATGAGGGCGATCGGCAGCCCCCAGCCGCCGCTGTGCTGGTAGAGCACGCCCACCAGCAGCGGGCCGGGGATCGAGATCAGATAGCCGGTGCTCTGCGCGAACGCCGACAGCTGGGCCACGCCCGCGCCGGTCCTGGCCCGCATCCCGACCATCGTCAGGGCCAGCGGGAAGGCGCAGTTGGAGACACCGAGCAGGACGGCCCAGGCCCAGGCGCCGCCGGCCGGCGCGACGTACAGACCCGCGTATCCGGCGAGGCCGCAGACGCCGAGGGCGAGCACGATCGGGCCCTGCCGGGGCAGCCGGGTGGCCAGGCGCGGGATGACGAAGGCGAGCGGCACGCCCATCACCATGGTGACGGCCAGCAGCAGCCCGGCGGTGCCCGCGGGCACTCCGGCGTCGCGGAAGATCTGCGCCATCCAGCCCATGGTGATGTAGGCGGCGGTGGCCTGGAGTCCGAAGAACACGGCCAGCGCCCAGGCGGTACGGCTGCGGGTGATCCGCAGCGCGGGCCGGTGCCGCTCCCCGCGCGCGGGCTCCTGCGGGGCCGCCGCTCCCCGGCCCCGCACCAGTGGGATCCACGGCAGTACGGCCACCGCGGCCAGGCCCGCCCAGACCGCGAGCCCGGTCTGCCAACTGCCGCCCAGCGACTTGGTCATGGGCACGGTCACCGCGGCCGCGGCGGAGGTGCCCAGGGCGAGGGCCATGGAGTACAGGCCGGTCATGGAGCCGACCCGGTCGGGGAACCAGCGCTTGACGATGACCGGCATCAGGACGTTGCTGACCGCGATACCCATGAGCGCGAGCGCGCTGGCCGCGACGAAGCCGGCCGTGCTCCCCGCGTACGGCCGTATGAGCAGGCCCGCGGCGATGGCGGCCATGCCCGCGCAGACCACCGCGCCCGGCCCGAAGCGGCGGGCGAGCCGGGGGGCCATGACGCCGAAGACGGCGAAACAGAGCGGCGGCACCGAGGTCAGCACGCCGGCCAGGGTGCCGCTCATGCCGAGCCCGTCACGGACCTCTTCGAGGAGGGCGCCGAGGCTGGTGATGGCGGGCCGGAGGTTGAGCGCGGACAGCACGATGGCGACGACGACCAGGCGCGTCGCCCACGCGCGCGGGGCGCCGGGCACGGCCCCGGCCGGGGCCGCCGCCGCGGACGCCTCACGTGTCGCCGCCGGCGCCGTCGTCGCTCGTGCCGTCGTGGTCGTGGTCGTGGTCATCCTGGTGGGTGATTTCGCGGATGTCGTCGTCCGGGTTTCCTCGCTCGCCATGAGGTCCATCATAGAATCATGGGATGATTGGTTGTCCATCCCCGGGCGCCTCACTCCCGCCCGCCGCGTGCGAAGGTGTGCCATGCCCCTGAGCCATCCCCGCCGCTCGGCGCTGTCCGAGCAGGTCATCGCCGAGCTGCGCAACCAGATCACCTCGGGCGAATGGCCGGTCGGCTCCCGCATCCCGACCGAGCCCGAGCTCGTGGAACAGCTGGGGGTCGCCCGCAACACGGTCCGCGAGGCCGTCAGGGCGCTGGCGCACAACGGTCTGCTCGACATCCGCCAGGGGTCCGGCACGTACGTCGTGGCGACCAGTGAGCTGGCGGGCGTGATGCACCGCCGCTTCTCCGGCGCCGACCCCCGGCACATCGCAGAACTGCGTTCCGCGCTGGAGTCGGCGGCGGCGCGGCTGGCGGCCGAGCGGCGCACCGAGAAGGACCTCAAGCAACTCGACACGCTGCTGCTGCGCCGCCACGAGGCCTGGGCCTCGGGTGACGCGGAGACGTTCGTGACGGCCGACGCGACCTTCCATCTGGCGGTGGTCTCCGCCTCGCACAACGACGTCATGATCTCGATGTACGCGGACCTGGGCGAAGTGCTGCGGGACTGGCTGCGCGACGACGTCGGCGAGGATCTGGCGCGGGAGACGCCCATGGACCACACCCGGCTGGTCGACGCGATCCGCACGGGCGACGCGGAGGCGGCGGGCGCGGAGGCGGCCGGCTATCCGTTCCTGTGCCGTCCGGGCCTGTTCAGACCTTCTGGTGGCTGATCCAGACCGAGCGCACTTCCTTCCAGCACCGGCCGGTCAGCCGTACGGTCACCGCGGGGCCGGTGTCGACAGGGGCGCCGTCGGTGTCCAGGTCCCACCAACGGTCGCACTCGACGTGCAGAGTGACCCGGTCGGCGTCGGCATAGGGGTTGTGGCAGTAGGCGACGACATGCGAGCCGCTGACGGTCGTCCGGCAGTCGGCTCCGAACTGCTGCGCCGGGGCCGGTTCCCCCGTCTTCACGCGCGTGTGCGGCATCGCCTCGTACGGCAGGGACAGCACGAGAGCGACGGCCACGGTCACTGAGGCCAGGCTCCGGGACAGGCGCACAAGGGGGACCTCCTCGGCCGTGCTGGGGAGGATCTCGCGTGGGTACGCGCTCTTCCAGCGTGCGCAGTCACGGCCCTCCCCCGCCCGGCCGGATAGGCCGAACGGGTGACGCCCCGCTCTCCGCGCGCTGCGGGGAACGGGGCGCCCACGCCGTACGGGACGGCGTACGGAAGATCACGCACCGATGGCGTGCAGACCGCCGTCCACGTGGACGATCTCGCCCGTGGTCTTCGGGAACCAGTCGCTCAGCAGCGCGACGACGCCCTTGCCGGCCGGCTCCGGGTCCTTGAGGTCCCACTCCAGCGGCGAGCGGTTGTCCCACACCGCGGCCAGCTCGCCGAAGCCCGGGATGGACTTGGCGGCCATGGAGGCGAGCGGGCCCGCCGAGACGAGGTTGCAGCGGATGTTCTGCTTGCCCAGGTCACGGGCGAGGTAGCGGCTGGTGGCCTCCAGGGCGGCCTTGGCCGGGCCCATCCAGTCGTACTGCGGCCAGGCGAACGAGGCGTCGAAGGTGAGACCGACGACCGAGCCGCCGTTCTGCATCAGCGGCAGGCAGGCCATGGTCAGCGACTTCAGGGAGAACGCCGAGACGTGCATGGCGGTGGCGACCGACTCGAACGGCGTGTTCAGGAAGTTGCCGCCGAGCGCGTCCTGCGGGGCGAAGCCGATGGAGTGCACGACGCCGTCCAGGCCGCCGAGCTCCTCGCCGACGATGTCCGCCAGCCGGCCGAGGTGCTCCTCGTTCGTGACGTCGAGCTCGATGACCTTGGTGGGCTTCGGCAGCTTCTTGGCGATGCGCTCGGTCAGCGTCGGCCGCGGGAACGCGGTCAGGATGATCTCGGCGCCCTGCTCCTGCGCCAGCTTGGCGGTGTGGAAGGCGATGGAGGACTCCATCAGCACACCGGTGATCAGGACGCGCTTGCCCTCGAGGATTCCACTCATGGTGATCAGTGACCCATTCCCAGTCCGCCGTCAACAGGGATGACGGCTCCAGTGATGTACGAGGCGTCGTCCGAGGCGAGGAACCGCACCGTCGCGGCGATCTCCTCCGGCTGCGCGTACCGGCCCAGCGGCACCTGCGACACGATGCCCGCACGCTGCTCGTCGTTGAGCGCCTGGGTCATGTCGGTGTCGACGAAGCCGGGCGCGACGACGTTGAAGGTGATGTTGCGCGAGCCCAGCTCACGAGCCAGGGAGCGCGCGAAGCCGATCAGGCCGGCCTTGGAGGCGGCGTAGTTCGCCTGCCCCGCGGAGCCCAGCAGCCCGACGACCGAGGAGACGAGGACGACGCGGCCCTTCTTGGCGCGCAGCATGCCGCGGTTGGCCCGCTTGACGACGCGGAAGGCACCGGTGAGGTTGGTGTCGACGACCGAGGTGAAGTCCTCCTCGGACATGCGCATCAGGAGCTGGTCCTTGGTGACGCCTGCGTTGGCGACCAGGACCTCGACGGTTCCGTGCTCCGCCTCGATCTCCTTGTAGGCCTGCTCCACCTGCTCGGTGTCGGTGATGTCGCACTTGACGGCCAGGAAGCCGGCCGGCGGCTCACCCGAGCGGTACGTGATGGCGACCTTGTCGCCGGCGTCGGCGAACGCGCGGGCGATGGCGAGGCCGATGCCCCGGTTGCCTCCGGTGACGAGAACCGAGCGGCTCAACGGATCACCCTTTCCGTAGGGGTCTGACACACCCGCCCGATCTTCTGGATGGCAGGCGGCTTCCCCGAAAACCTATCGGTCCGGCCACGTCGGAGGACATTCGGGCACCGACAGTGGGAGACGGCCGGTCCTGTGGGATCCCTACAGGCCGACACCGCGAAACGGCTGGGGCCGCGCGTCGCGGTGAAGCATCATTGCACCTCGGTACCCCTGCCCAGCGTGGCCGGAGTGCCTGTCGCATCGGGGTCGAAGAGGAGGAGGGCCATCGTGCCCCACGAGATCGACGAGTCATTCCTCGCACTGCCACTGCGCGCCCTCGCCGACGCCGCGCTGGCACGCGCGCGTGCGCTCGGCGCGGAGCACGCGGACTTCCGGTTCGAGCGGGTGCGCAGCGCCTCCTGGCGGCTGCGGGACGCCAAGCCGTCCGGGTCGTCGGACACCACCGACCTCGGGTACGCGGTGCGCGTGGTGCACGGCGGTACCTGGGGGTTCGCGTCGGGGGTGGACCTGACGATGGACGCCGCCGCCAAGGTCGCCTCCCAGGCGGTGGCGATGGCCAAGCTCTCCGCCCGGGTGATCGAGGCGGCCGGTTCGCAGGAGCGGGTGGAGCTCGTCCACGAGCCCGTGCACGCGGACAGGACGTGGGTCTCGTCGTACGAGATCGATCCGTTCACCGTGCCCGACGAGGAGAAGGCCGGGCTGCTGGCGCAGTGGAGCACGCGGCTGCTGGCCGCCCCCGGCGTCAACCACGTCGATGCCTCGCTGCTCACGGTGCACGAGAACAAGTTCTACGCCGACACCGCCGGGACCGTCACCACGCAGCAGCGGGTGCGGCTGCATCCGCAGCTGACCGCGGTGTCGGTGGACGAGTCGAGCGGTGAGTTCGACTCGATGCGGACGATCGCGCCGCCGGCCGGGCGCGGCTGGGAGTACCTCACCGGCACCGGCTGGGACTGGGAGGGCGAGCTGGCGCGGATGCCGGAGCTGCTCGCCGAGAAGATGCGGGCGCCGAGCGTCGAGCCGGGGCTGTACGACCTGGTGGTCGACCCGTCCAACCTGTGGCTGACCATCCACGAGTCCATCGGGCACGCGACCGAGCTGGACCGCGCGCTCGGTTACGAGGCCGCCTACGCCGGTACGTCGTTCGCGACCTTCGACCAGCTCGGCACACTGCGCTACGGCTCGCGGCAGATGAACGTCACCGGCGACCGCACCGCCGAACACGGACTGGCGACCGTCGGGTACGACGACGAGGGCGTGCAGGCGCAGTCCTGGGACCTGGTGAAGGACGGCACACTGGTCGGTTACCAGCTGGACCGGCGCATCGCGCGGCTGACCGGGTTCGAGCGCTCCAACGGGTGCGCGTTCGCCGACTCCCCCGGGCACGTGCCCGTGCAGCGCATGGCCAACGTCTCGCTCCGGCCCGATCCGGCGGGGATGTCGACGGAGGACCTCATCGGGGGTGTCGACCGGGGCATCTACGTCGTCGGCGACCGGTCCTGGTCCATCGACATGCAGCGCTACAACTTCCAGTTCACCGGGCAGCGGTTCTTCAGGATCGAGAACGGGCGGATCACCGGTCAGCTGCGGGACGTCGCCTACCAGGCCACGACCACCGACTTCTGGGGGTCCATGGCGGCCGTCGGCGGCCCGCAGACCTATGTCCTCGGCGGTGCCTTCAACTGCGGCAAGGCCCAGCCCGGTCAGGTCGCGGCCGTCTCCCACGGCTGCCCCTCCGCCCTCTTCCAGGGCGTCAACATCCTCAACACGACGCAGGAGGCCGGTCGATGAGCGCGCGTACCGACAAGCCGGGCAAGCCGCACGAGGTGGTCGAGCGGGCCCTCGCGCTGTCCCGGGCGGACGGGTGTGTCGTCATCGCCGACGAGCACTCCACCGCCAACCTGCGCTGGGCGGGCAACGCGCTCACCACGAACGGTGTCACGCGCGGGCGCACGCTGACCGTGATCGCGACCGTGGATGGCAAGGAGGGCACCGCCTCCGGAGTCGTGTCGCGGTCCGCCGTGACCGCGGCGGAGCTGGAGCCGCTGGTGCGGGCCGCGGAGGCCGCCGCGCGGGGCGCCGCCTCGGCCGAGGACGCGCAGCCGCTGGTCACGGGCGTGGCTCCGTCGGCGGACTTCACGGAGGCGCCCGTGGAGACCTCCTCCGCGGTGTTCGCCGACTTCGCGCCGGCGCTCGGGGAGTCGTTCGCACGCGCGCGTGCGGGCGGCCGCGAGCTGTACGGCTTCGCCAACCACGAGCTGGTGTCGACGTACCTCGGCACGTCGACGGGGCTGCGGCTGCGGCACGACCAGCCCAACGGGACGCTGGAGCTCAACGCCAAGTCGCCGGACCGTACGCGCTCGGCCTGGGCCGGGCGCTCGACGCGGGACTTCAAGGACGTCGACCCGGCGGCGCTGGACGCGGAGCTGGCCGTCCGGCTGGGCTGGGCGCAGCGCCGGGTGGAGCTGCCCGCGGGCCGCTACGAGACGCTGCTGCCGCCGACCGCCGTCGCCGACCTGCTGATCTACCAGATGTGGTCGGCGTCGGGCCGGGACGCGACCGAGGGCCGGACGGTGTTCTCCGAGCCGGGCGGCGGCACCCGCCTCGGGGAGCGGCTGACCGAGCTGCCGCTGACCCTGCGCAGCGACCCGGACGAGCCGGGCCTGGAGTCCGCCCCCTTCGTGATCGCCCACTCCTCGGGCGGCGACCGGTCGGTGTTCGACAACGGGCTGCCGATCCGGGCCACCGAGTGGGTCGGGGCGGGCGAGCTCAAGCACCTCACCACCACCCGCCACAGCGCCGGTCTGACCGGGCTGCCGGTGGCCCCCGGAATCGACAACCTGATCCTGGACGGGGGCGAGGACCGCTCCCTGGCGGAGATGGTCGCCGCCACCGAGCGGGGGCTGTTGCTGACCTGCCTGTGGTACATCCGCGAGGTCGATCCGGCGACCCTGCTGCTCACCGGCCTGACCCGGGACGGCGTCTACCTCGTCGAGAACGGCGAGGTGACCGGCGAGGTCAACAACTTCCGGTTCAACGAGTCGCCGGTCGGTCTGCTGGGGCGGGCCACCGAGGCCGGGCGCACGGAAAAGACGCTGCCGCGGGAGTGGAGCGACTGGTTCACTAGGGCCGCGATGCCCACCCTGCGGGTGCCGGACTTCAATATGAGCTCTGTCAGCCAGGGCGTATAACCTCGTAGCCAGTGGTCGCTCGACCGCCCGAAGATCATTCAAGGAGATACGAGAACCGTGACGGACATCGTCGACGAACTGAAGTGGCGGGGCCTCGTCGCCCTCTCCACTGACGAGGACGCATTGCGCAAGGCGTTCGCGGACGGTCCCGTCACGTTCTATTGCGGTTTCGACCCGACCGCGCCCAGCCTGCACCTGGGCAACCTCGTGCAGATCCTGACGATGCGCCGGATCCAGCGGGCGGGCAACCGTCCGCTGGGTCTGGTCGGCGGTGCAACAGGCCTGATCGGCGACCCGAAGCCGAACTCGGAGCGCACGCTCAACGCCCCCGAGGTCGTCGCCCAGTGGGTCGAGCGGCTGCGCGCCCAGATCGCCCCGCTGCTGGACTTCGAGGGGCCGAACGCGGCGGTCATGGTCAACAACCTGGACTGGACCCAGGGCATGTCGGCCATCGAGTTCCTGCGCGACATGGGCAAGCACTTCCGGGTCAACAAGATGATCGCGAAGGAGGCCGTCGCCCGGCGGCTCAACTCCGACGCGGGCATCAGCTACACCGAGTTCAGCTACCAGATCCTCCAGGGCATGGACTTCCTGGAGCTGTACCGGAGGTACGGCTGCACGCTCCAGACCGGCGGCAGCGACCAGTGGGGCAACCTCACCTCCGGTACGGACCTGATCCACCGGGTCGAGCCGGACGCCGTGGTGCACGCGCTGGGCACACCGCTGATCACCAAGGCCGACGGCACCAAGTTCGGCAAGACGGAGTCCGGCACCATCTGGCTCGACCCCGAGATGACCACGCCGTACGCCTTCTACCAGTTCTGGCTGAACGCGGACGACCGGGACGTCTCCAAGTTCCTGCGCATCTTCAGCTTCCGGTCCCATGACGAGATCGAGGAGCTGGAGAAGCAGACCGAGGAGCGTCCGCAGGCGCGCGCCGCGCAGCGGGCGCTGGCCGAGGAGCTGACGACGATGGTGCACGGCGCCGGCCAGACGGCCGCCGTGGTCGCCGCGTCCAAGGCCCTCTTCGGCCAGGGCGAGCTGACGGACCTCGACGACCGGACGCTGGCCGCGGCCCTGTCCGAGGTGCCGCACATCCGGGTCGCCGAGCTCCGGCCGGTCGTGGACCTGTTCGCCGAGGTGGGCCTGGTCGCCAGCAAGTCGGCGGCCCGCCGCACGGTGAAGGAGGGCGGCGCCTACGTGAACAACGTGAAGGTCGCCGCCGAGGACGCGGTCCCCGCTCAGGAGGACCTGATCCACGGCCGCTGGCTGGTGCTGCGCCGGGGCAAGAAGAACCTGGCGGCGGTCGAGGTCGCGGCCGGCTGAGCCGGTACGGGCGGAGCGAAGGGGTGGCTTCCCGTGTGGGAGGCCACCCCTTCGTCGTACGCGGTGACGTCCCACGCGGGAGGCCACCTGTTCGTCGTACGCGGTCTCAGGCGCGCTGTCTCCTGTTGCCCCGCAGTGCCATGTACGCCATGTCGCCGAGGGCGACGATGATGATCGCGGCCACCAGCTGGAACAGGTGCCGGCTCCAGTCGATGCCCCGGGTCTCGGCCACGCCGAGGGCACGGGCGATGGCGTTGCCGGCGATGGCGCCCAGGATGCCGAAGATGGTGGTCAGCCAGAGCGGGCTGTGCTGCTTGCCCGGGATGATCGCCTTGGCGATCAGGCCCAGCACGAATCCCACGATGATGGCCCACAACCAGCCCATGGCTGCCTCCTCGTACGGCTTGACGTGAGCAGTACGGACAGTTTCCGCCCGCCCCAGGTACGGCGCATGTCGGGTGCGGCCGTACGTGCGACGGCGCAGGGCGTTCGCCCAGGCGGGAGGTGCCCCGGTCTCGAAGGCGGCGCAGCCGCGGCGTAACGTGGAACACGTGCGGGCCAGGTGTTCCGGCCGGGTGCCGGCCGGGGGAAGTCCGACGCGGGCGGATGGTGGGATCTGATGCGGAAGCAGCGCGGTGGCGGCAACGTCCAGGTGTTCCGGATCACCGGCGCCCGGCAGAGTCTGGAGGACGACGTGCGGGGCCGGCAGCGCCGGTACGTCATCTCGATGGCGGTCCGTACGCTGGCGGTGATCCTCGCGGCCACCCTGTGGGGCGTGGAACGGCACGTCGCGATCGTGGCCCTCGTTCTGGGTGCTCTTCTCCCCTATGTCGCGGTGGTCGTCGCCAACGCCGGGCGGGAGAACGCGCCCTCGCTCCCGACGACGTTCGTGACGACGCCGACGCCTCCGATGATCGGACCCGCGCGGGCCGAGGAGGCCGCTGGAAGGGCCGCCTCGGAGTCCTCTACGGAGCCCTCTACGGAGTCCGCCGCGGGGTCCGTTCGCGATGACTCCGCGGGTGAGCGGGCCGAGTATCGGCCGTGAACCGGCTGTGCGCCAAGCTCAAGAAATGCTCAGATCAATCCTGTTGTTCCGGCTCCCGGCGGCTGGTTACCCGTGACATACTTCGTACGCGCTCCGCATCCCCCGTCGGAGCGACAGACCGACGCCGGGCAGCTCCCCCCGTGGCTGCTCGGCGTCGCCTTGTTGTGCGCACCTGTGAGATGAATCCGTGAGTGACGAGACACCTGTCTGTTCCGCCAAGGGCTGCCGCCTCGACGCGGTATGGGTGCTGGCGTGGAACAACCCGAAGATCCATACGCCGGAGCGGCGCAAGACGTGGCTCGCGTGCGACGAACACCGCGAGCATCTCTCGCAGTTCCTCGGGGTGCGGGGTTTCCTCAAGGACGTGGTGAAGCTCTCCGAGTGGGAAGCGGCCGAGCGCGGCTGACCCCACGCCGGGCCGCCGCTCCGCCTCACCCGCCGATCGAGGACATCGGGCGGTCCGGCTGGAGGAACGACGGGTCGTCCAGGCCCGAGCCGGCCTTCTTGCCCCACATCGCCAGCCGCCAGATCCGGGCGATCTCCTCGTCGGTGGCACCGCCGCGCAGCGCGGCGCGCAGGTCGGTCTCCTCGCTCGCGAACAGACAGGTGCGGATCTGACCGTCGGCGGTGAGGCGGGTGCGGTCGCAGGCTCCGCAGAACGGGCGGGTGACGGAGGCGATGACGCCGACGCGGTGCGGTCCGCCGTCGACGATCCAGCGCTCGGCCGGGGCCGAACCGCGCTCCTCGGATCCCTCGGCGGTCAGCTCGAAACGGGTACGCAGGGAGGCGAGGATGTCACCCGCGGTGACCATGCCCTCGCGCTTCCAGCCGTGCTGGGCGTCCAGCGGCATCTGCTCGATGAAGCGCAGTTCGTAGCCGTGCTCGACCGCCCAGGCCAGCAGGTCCGGGGCCTCGTCGTCGTTCAGGCCGGGCATCAGGACCGCGTTCACCTTGACCGGCGTCAGGCCCGCCTCGTGGGCGGCTTCGAGACCCGCGACGACGTCCCGGTGACGGTCCCGGCGGGTGAGCGTCTTGAAGACGTCCGGGCGGAGGGTGTCCAGCGAGACGTTCACCCGGTCCAGGCCCGCGGCCTTCAGCGCCTCGGCCGTGCGCCTCAGGCCGATGCCGTTGGTGGTGAGGGACATCCGGGGCCGGGGCGTCAGGGCCGCCACCCGCTCGACGATGCCGACCAGACCGGGGCGCAGCAGGGGCTCGCCGCCGGTGAAGCGGACCTCCTCGATCCCGAGGGAGGTGACCGCCGTGCCGATCAGACGGACGATCTCGTCGTCGGTGAGCAGGTCGGGCTTGCCCAGCCACTGCAGGCCCTCCTCGGGCATGCAGTAGGTGCAGCGGAGATTGCAGCGGTCGGTCAGCGAGACCCGCAGGTCGGTGGCCACCCGGCCGTAGGTGTCGATGAGCACGTGGGCCCCCTCCCCTCGTACCGGATCCGACGTTCCTGTCACCTGCGAGCCTACGTGACGGGACGGACAGCGACAGTTGCCGATCACACGAGGTACGACGCGGCCGCGTCGTAGGACCCTACGATCCCTGACGCGGCCGCGGAAGTAGGACGCTCAGTGTGCTCCGCTCCCGGTGAGTGACCGGACCTCGAGTTCGGCGTACTTGGCGGAGTCGGGGCCCTCCTTGGACAGGTAGGTGCCGACGACACCCAGCAGGAAGCCGACCGGGATCGAGATGATGCCCGGGTTCTCCAGCGGGAACCAGTGGAAGTCGACGTCCGGGAACATCGAGGTGGGCTTGCCGGAGACGACCGGCGAGAACAGCACCAGGCCGACCGCCGTGACCAGACCGCCGTAGATCGACCACAGGGCGCCGGAGGTGGTGAACCGCTTCCAGAAGAGGCTGTAGAGGATGGTCGGCAGGTTGGCGGAGGCGGCGACCGCGAACGCCAGGGCGACCAGGCCGGCCACGTTCAGGTCGCGGGCGAGGGCGCCGAGCACGATGGAGACGGCGCCGATGCCGACGGTCGCCCAGCGGGCCGCGCCGATCTCCTGCTTCTCGGTGGCGGTGCCCTTCTTGATGACGTTGGCGTAGATGTCGTGGGCGAAGGACGAGGACGAGGCCAGCGTCAGGCCCGCGACGACCGCGAGGATCGTGGCGAAGGCGACCGCCGAGATGGTGGCCAGCAGGATCGCGCCCCAGCTGGAGTCGACGCCGCCGAGATGGAGCGCCAGCAGCGGCGCGGCCGTGTTGCCCGCCTTGTTGGAGGCGACGATCTCGTCCGACTTGATGAGCGCGGCGGCACCGAAGCCGAGGGCGAGCGTCATCAGGTAGAAGGCGCCGATCAGGCCGATCGCCCAGATCACCGACTTACGGGCGGCCTTGGCGGTGGGCACCGTGTAGAAGCGGATCAGGATGTGCGGCAGACCCGCGGTGCCGAGGACCAGCGCGATGCCCAGCGAGATGAAGTCCAGCTTGGTGGTGCCCGTCGCGCCGTACTTCAGGCCGGGCTCCAGGAAGGCGGCGCCCTTGCCGCTGTTGTCGGCGGCCGAGCCGAGCAGGTCCGAGACGTTGAAGTCGAACTTGAGCAGGACCAGGAAGGTCAGCAGCAGGGCGCCCGCGATGAGCAGGACCGCCTTGACCATCTGGACCCAGGTGGTGCCCTTCATCCCGCCGATGGTGACGTACACGATCATCAGGACGCCGACCAGGGCGACGATGCCGATCTTGCCGCCGTCGCTGGTGATGCCGAGCAGCAGGGACACCAGGACGCCGGCGCCGGCCATCTGCGCCAGCAGGTAGAAGATCGACACGACGATCGTGGAGGTGCCGGCCGCGGTGCGGACCGGGCGCTGGCGCATGCGGTACGCCAGCACGTCGCCCATCGTGTAGCGCCCGGAGTTGCGCAGCGGCTCCGCGACCAGGAGCAGGGCGACCAGCCAGGCCACCAGGAAGCCGATGGAGTAGAGGAAGCCGTCGTAGCCGAAGAGGGCGATCGCACCCGCGATGCCGAGGAAGGACGCGGCGGACATGTAGTCGCCGGAGACGGCGAGTCCGTTCTGGAAGGCGGTGAACTGCCGTCCGCCGGCGTAGAAGTCCGCGGCGTCCTTGGTCTGGCGGCCCGCCCAGACGGTGATGACGAGGGTCGCGGCGACGAACACCGCGAACAGCGTGATGATCAGCGGGCGGTGCTCGCTCGCCTCTCCCGCGGCGAACTGCACATGGGTGATCGCGGGGCTCATGCGCCGCCCTCCATCCGGGACTTGATGGCGTCCGCCTTGGGG
This sequence comes from Streptomyces sp. NPDC002306, assembly GCF_053593435.1. Classification (NCBI taxonomy): domain Bacteria; kingdom Bacillati; phylum Actinomycetota; class Actinomycetes; order Kitasatosporales; family Streptomycetaceae; genus Streptomyces; species Streptomyces sp. NPDC002306. The sequence continues at coordinate 406,984 of NZ_JBSFCK010000005.1, read as the reverse complement.
TCGAGCTGCGTGGCGGCGTGCCGCGCGGTCCACCAGGCGATGAGGAACGTGGTGAGGAACTGGGCGAGACCCAGGACGAGAGCCACGTTGATGTTGCCGAACAGCTTGGTGCCCATGAAGTCGCCCGCGTAGCTCGACAGCAGGACGAACAGCAGGTACCAGGCGATGAAGCCGACGGTCAGCGGGAAGGCGAAGGAGCGGTAGGAACGGCGCAGTTCAACGAACTCGGCGCTCTCCTGGACCGCGACGAACTCCTCCGTGGAGGGCAGTCGATGTTCGGCTTTCGAAGGGGGCGGTGCGTCGGTGGCCACGGAGTCTCCTCGCGGTGCGGATGCGGTGACGACGGTGAACGAGGCGGGCGGTCGGGCAGTCACCCTCCCGTTCCCTGTCCAAGGTCACGGCGCCCGATGAGGCGCGGTTCAACTCGGTTCGCGTCTTTCGGAAGTCGTCTCCATAAGTCATTGCTGGCCACGGAGTTCGGAAGATAGCTTCGCCCTGCACCACCCGTCATGTACCTGCCCGAGCACAACCTGTGTCTCGGGCCGGTTTTGTTTCCGGATGATGTGGAGACCCCATGGCTCATCTGCCTTCCAGGCGCCGACTCGCCCTCGCCGTGCCCGTCGTGCTGTCCCTGACCGCGTCGCTCGGATTCCTGCCGGCCGCGGCCTCGGCCGCGCCGCGCGCGGAGTCCGCGGCGCGGACGGCCGACGCGGGGACCTACGCCTACGTCGTCAACACGAGACTCGACCACCGCACGATCAAGTCGGTCGAGCGGGCGGTCGTCGCGGCCGGCGGCAGCGTCGTGGTGACGTACGACAGGATCGGCGTGATCGTCGCCCACTCCGCGAACCCGGGCTTCGCCGCCCGGATACGCACGGTGCGCGGGGTGCAGTCGGCCGGTGCCACGCGTACCTCCGCGGTCACCGCGGCGGGCACGACGGACGAGGGCGCGGTCCAGTACCTGTCCCCGGCCCAGGCCGCCAAGGTCGCGGCGGGCGGCGGGACTTCGGGTGCGGAGCCGCTGGAGGCCGACCAGTGGGACCTGCGCGCGATAGGCGCCGACAAGGCCGCGAGGATCGACCCGGGCAGCAGGAAGGTGACCGTCGCCGTCATCGACACCGGCGTCGACGACACCCACCCCGACATCGCCCCGAACTTCTCCGCCGCGCAGTCCGCGAACTGCGTGAGCGGCAAGCCGGACACGACGTACGGCGCCTGGCGGCCGGTCGACGCCGACCACTACCACGGCACCCACGTGGCGGGTGAGATAGCCGCGGCCCGCAACGGCATCGGCGTCGCGGGGGTCGCCCCCGGGGTGAAGGTCGCCGGGATCACGGTCGCCCAGCCGGACGCGAACAGCCTGTTCTTCCCGGAGAGCGTGGTGTGCGCCTTCGTCTTCGCCGCCGATCACGGCGTGGAGATCACCAACAACAGCTATTACGTGGACCCGTGGCTGTACAACTGCACGGACGACCCCGACCAGAAAGCGATCGTCGACGCGGTCAACAGGGCGCAGCTGTACGCCCAGAAGAAGGGCACCCTCAACGTCGCCTCGGCGGGCAACTCCAACGACGACCTCGACTCGGACGCCCTCGCCGACGACTCCAGCCCCGACGACTCGACCCCGGTGCCCCGGACGGTCGACCCGCACAAGTGCTTCGACATCCCGACCCAGTTGTCGGGTGTCGTCACCGTGAGCGCCACCGGCGTCAAGGGTGCCAAGTCGTACTACTCCAGCTACGGCAAGGGCGTCGTCGACGTCGCGGGTCCGGGCGGCGACCGCTACCAGATCCCCGACACGCCGTCGCAGAACGGCCGCATCCTGTCGACGCTGCCGAACAACCAGTACGGCTACCTCCAGGGGACCTCGATGGCCTCCCCGCACGTCGCCGGAGTGGCCGCGCTGCTGAAGTCGACCCACCCCCGCGCGACTCCGGCCCAGCTCCAGGCGCTGCTCAAGGCGCAGGCGGACAACCCGGGCTGCCCGACCGCCCCATACGACGGCAACGGCGACGGGATCGTGGACGCGACCTGCGTGGGCGGCAAGCGCGTCAACGGCTTCTACGGCTTCGGCGTCGTCAACGCGCTGCGCGCGGTGAAGTAGCCCCTGGGGAACGCGCCGAGAGCGTGCGCGGTCGGGCCGGGCGGGTGATCCGCCCGGCCCTTCCTCGTGTTGACGGCGTACCTGGCGCATAGTGCGGTCATGACTGCGATCACGTTCGCCTGGTCCGCGCTGGGCGGCGACCCCGCCCTCCTCGCGCGCGGTTCGACCGTCGTACGGCAGGGAGCGCTCGCGGCGCGGCTCGGCGTACGGGAGTTGGCGCGGGTGTGCGTGGGCACGTGCGCGCTGGCCGCCGCCGAGCTCGGCGCGCGGCGGGCCGGGCTGCCGGAGGTGCCGGCGGTGCGGGTGGACGACGGGGCCGTGGCCACCGCGTTCGTCAGCGAACGGCACCTGCTGGTCGACGGGCGGGCTCCCGTCGCCTTCGCACCGCTGTCACGGTTCTGGCGGACCGCCGACGGATGGGTGCGCACGCACGCCAACTACCCGCACCACCGGGCGCGGTTGCTGGAGGCGCTGGGACTCGGGGACGACGCGACGGTGGACGACATGGCCGGTGTGCTCGCCGAGCGGTCCGCCCTCGCGGTGGAGGAGACGGTGTACGGCGCGGGCGGCCTCGCGGTCGCCCTGCGCACGGCGTCGCGGTGGGCGGCGCATCCGCAGGCCGTCGCGCTCGCCGGGCGGCCGCTGGTGGAGCGCGGGCGGCTGGACTCCGCTCCCGTGCGGGTGCTCGCGCCGGTCGGCGTCCGTCCGCTGCTGCCCGCCGCCGGGCTGCGGGTCCTCGACCTCACCCGGGTGACCGCCGGACCGGTCGCGACCCGCACACTCGCCCTGCTGGGCGCGGACGTGCTGCGCCTCGATCCCCCCGGGATGCCCGAACTCCCCGACGCGCACGCGGACACGGGCTTCGGAAAGCGGTCGGCGGCACTGGACCTGGTGGCCGACCGGCGTCGCTTCGAGGAGCTGCTCGCGACGGCGGACGTCGTCGTCACCGGGTACCGGCCGGGCGCCCTGGACCGGTTCGGGCTAGGTGCCGAGGCGCTGGCCGAGCGCAGGCCCGGGGTGGTGGTGGCGCAACTGTCGGCGTGGGGCGCCTGCGGGCCGTGGGGCGGGCGGCGCGGCTTCGACAGTCTGGTGCAGGCCGCCACCGGCATCGCGGCCGTCGAGGGGTCGTCGGAGCGGCCCGGCGCGCTGCCCGCGCAGGCCCTCGACCACGGCACGGGCTATCTGCTGGCCGCCGCGGTGCTGCGGGCGCTGACCGAGCAGTCGTACGAGGGCGGCAGCCGGTTCGTCCGGGCGGCGCTGGCGCGGACGGCGTCCTGGCTGACGGACGGGGTCACGCGCGGGGTGCCGGGCACCGAGCCGTACGACGGGCGGTACGACGGGCCGGAGCCCTGGCTGGCCGAGACCGACAGCGGGCTCGGGCGGCTGCGGTACGCGCGCTCGCCGCTGTCCTTCGCGGGCGGGCCGGCCGACTGGGCGCGGCCTCCGGGACCGTGGGGCGGCGACGCGGCGCGCTGGGTCTGAGACCTGGCGGGACCTGGCGGGACCTGACGGAACCTGACGGGACCTTCCAGAACGTTCCCGGATGTTCCTGAAGGTTCCTGGATGTTGCAGGTCGTGGCGACGGGCGGAATGACGTTCTCCCAGTTCTTTCCCCGCAGTTGCCCTGTTCTGTGCCGGATGGCGACCATCCTGGGGTGACCCTGATACGACCGGCCGCCGAGACTCCCGGGACGGACGGCCCCGAGCGACGGCGTCCCGGTGCGGGCCGGGCCGTCGCCGTCCTGGTGCTGGTGACGCTCGGCGCGCTGACGCCCCTGCTCGGGCCGTCCGCCGCGCTGCACGGCACGGGTGAGGCGGCCGCGCCGGGCGCCGGAGGCATCGCGCTGCTGCGTACCGTGCTGTTCGCGGCGTTGTGCGTCCCGGTGGGCGAACTCTTCGTCGACCGTCTGGCCGGCCGGGTCCCCGGCGCTCCCGCCGAGGCGCCGCGCCGATGGGCCCCGTACGCGGCGGCCGCCGGATTCCTCGCGGCGCTGGGGCTCGCCTGCGTCGTCGCCACCGGCAACCTGGTGCCGCGCTCCCTCGCCGAGGTCGACGTCGGCGGCCTGTACCGCTCGTACGAGGGCAGGCTCGCGCTGCTGGAGGTCGACGCCTTCGCGGTGGCGGGCCTGTGCGCGCTGTCGCGCCGGCCGGGCACCCAGGTGTGGCCCCTGGCCGCCGTGGTCGTCGCGGAGGCGCTGCGCGCGCATCCTCCGGCCGAGCACGGGGCGTCGACCGGCGCCGCCCTCACGCTCGTGCACCTGCTGTGCGCGGCGCTGTGGGCGGGCGGTCTGCTGCGCGTGCTGCGCACGCTGGGGCGGTGGCGCGACGGCGCGGCGGGCACGGCCCTGTTGGGCCGCTACGCGCGCGTGGCGGCCGTACTGCTGGCCGCGATCACCGCGTCGGGGGTGTGGAGCGCGCTGCGCCGGATGCCCGCGGACACGGTCCTGGACCAGCTGACGACGACGGCGTACGGGCGCGCCCTGCTCGCCAAGGTGCTCCTGGTGGCCGTCGTCGTCGTGCTGGCCCTGTGCGCGCGGATCCGGCTGCGCCGCGCGGCCGACCCGCTGGCCGCCTGCTCCCCCGCGCGGGCGGAGGTGGTGGCGCTGGGGGCGGCGGTCGCGGTGTCGGGCGTACTGACGGCGCTGCCGCTGCCGATCCGTTGGGGCTGATCGGTCGTTGCGGCTGAGGGAGCCGTCGTAGCTGATCAGCCGTTGCGGCTGACGAATCCGTCGTAGCTGATCGGTCGTTGGCGCTGAGAGAGCCGTCGGAGCTGAAGAAGCCGATGGGGCTGATGAAGCCGATGGGGCTGATGAAGCCGATGGGGCTGATCAGTCGTTGGTGACGAGCACCTTGAGGGCGGTGCGCTCGTCCATGGCCTTGTAGCCGTCGGGGACGCCCTCGATGCCGACGGTCATGTCGAAGACGGGCGACGGGTCGATCGTGCCGTCGAGGACGTCGGGCAGCAGGTCGGGGATGTAGGCGCGGACCGGTGCGACGCCGCCGCGCAGGGCGATGTTCCGGTCGAACATGACGCCGAGGTCGAGGCCGGTGCCGCTGCCGTGGGGTACACCGACGAAGCCGATGGCGCCTCCGTCGCGGGTGACGCTCACGGCGGTCCACATCGACTGCTCCGTGCCGACCGCCTCGACGACGCAGTGCGCGCCCTGGCCGCGGGTGAGCGCGCGGACGGCCTCGACGGCCGCCTCCCCGCGCTCGGCGACGACGTCGGTGGCGCCGAAGCGGCGCGCGATGTCGGTGCGGACCTCGTGCCGGCCCAGGGCGATGACGCGCTCGGCGCCGAGCCGCTTGGCGGCCAGGACCGCGCACAGGCCGACGGCTCCGTCGCCGACGACGGCGACCGTGGCACCCGGGCGGACGCCCGCGCCGAGGGCGGCGTGGTGGCCGGTGCCGAGGACGTCCGAGAGGGTCAGCAGGGCGGTCAGCAGGTGGTCGTCGGAGGCCGCCTCCTTGGGCAGTCGCACGAGCGTGCCGTCGGCGAAGGGGACGCGCACGGCCTCGCCCTGGCCGCCGTCGTGTCCGACGGCACCCCAGAAGCCGCCGTGCTCGCAGGACGTCGTCAGGCCTTCCCGGCAGTAGTCGCAGACGCCGTCGGACCACATGAACGGCGCGACGACGAGGTCACCGCGCCGGACACCGGTGACGTCGCCGCCGGTGTCCTCGACCAGGCCGAGGAACTCGTGCCCGATCCGCTGGCCCGGCTGCCGGGCCGCCTCGCCGCGGTAGGCCCACAGGTCACTGCCGCAGATACAGGCGCGCAGCACCCGGACCACGGCGTCGGTGGGCAACTGCACGACGGGCTCGGGCACGTCCTCCACGCGCATGTCGTAGGGGGCGTGGATGGTGGTGGCGCGCATGTCGAGGGTCCTTCTCGTGCGGTCGGTGCGGGGCGGGTGCGCTCAGGGGGTGGTCGAGCGCACTTCACCGTACGCCGCGGTCGGCGCCCGCCGCTCGTCGAGGGTGCCCCGGACCAGCAGGAACTGTGCGGCGGCGTAGGTGAGCATGATCCAGAAGGCGGACCCGGGCAGGTCCGATCGGCCGTCGAGGCCGGTCGCGATGAGGGTGTCCGAGGCCATGAACAGCGCGCCGCCGAGTCCGGCGACGAGGCCGAGCCGGGCGCCCGCCGTGTACGCCATGGCCGTGAGCAGGGTGCTGTAGACGGCCACGGGAACGCGCAGGTCCGCGGGCAGGTCCGGCCAGAGCAGGGCGAGGGTGGCCAGGAGCGCGACGGCGTAGCCGGGCAGCAGGAGTCCGCCACGCGCGCGTGCGGTGCCGGCCGCGCGGAACAGGGCGAGGTAGCAGACGTGTCCGGCGGCGAAGCAGGCCATCCCGGCCAGGAAGGCGGGGTCGGCGTCGGACAGGAGCAGGGTGTCGCCGCCCCAGCCGAAGAGCAGGGCGGCGACGAGGAGCCGGGGTGCGCCGCGCAGCGCCGCGTGGCCGGCGAGGAGCGGCATCAGCAACGGCTTGGCGACCGTGTGCCCGGTGTCCGAACCGGCCAGGAGGAAGCCCAGGTCGGCGATGGTGGCGAGGGCGAAGGCGGCGAGGAGGACGCGTGACGCTCTCACGCGGCGGTGGTCTCCTGGACGGGCGCGACGGCCGCGCGAGGCGCCGGCTGCCAGCCCGGCCCCCGGAACACCCGGCCGGCGCGTTCGCGCCAACTGCTCGCCGCTTTCAGGTCCTTGGCGATGGCGACGTACTCGTGGGTGGCGACCTTCAGCGGGTTGAACGTGCCGATGTTCTTGGTCAGCCCGTACACCGGGCGCTCGGTCTCCGCCGCGAACGACCCGAACAGCCGGTCCCAGACGATCAGGATGCCGCCGAAGTTGCGGTCGAGGTAACCACCCTGGGACGCGTGGTGCACCCGGTGGTGGGAGGGCGTGTTGAGGACGGACTCGAACCAGCGGGGCATCCGGTCGATCCGCTCGGTGTGGATCCAGAACTGGTAGACGAGGTTCACGGAGGAGCAGAACGCGAGCGCGGCCGGGTGCACACCGGCGGCGACGAGGGGGACGTAGAACGGCCAGGCGGTCAGCGAGGTCCAGGGCTGGCGCAGGGCCGTGGTGAGGTTGAACTTCCTGCTGGAGTGGTGGACGACGTGACACGCCCACAGGATGCGGATGACGTGGTGCCCGCGGTGGGACCAGTAGTAGAAGAAGTCCTGCGCGAGCAGCATCAGCGGGATCGTCCACCACAGAAGCGGTACGCGCAGCGGTGTCAGCGCGTAGACGGCCGTGTAGAGGGCGACGATCGGGATCTTCCAGACGAAGTCGAAGACGAGGCTCCCGAGCCCCATGCCGACGCTGGTCGCGGCGTCCTTGGTCTCGTATCCGGCCGTGTCCTCGTCGGGATGGAGGCGGACGCTGATCATTTCGACCACGGAGAGCAGCACGAAGGCGGGTATGGACCACAGCACGACATCGGGCAGGTTCGGCATGCAGGCACCGTAGAACCGCTGGTCGTCCAGGGGCTAGAGGTGGTTACCGACAAGTATCGCCGTCGGTGCCGCGCCGGTTCGTCGGCGATCTTCCGCCCGGGCCGCCCAGCCGCCCGCCGCACAGCCCGCCCGCTCGGGTTCTCGTCGCCTTCCCGCTGCTCCTCCACCTGTCGCGCCGGTTCGACCGGGGTCGCGCCGCCTCACACTCCGGCGGCACCCAGCAGGGTCCCGACCGCGTACGTGACGCCCATGGCCAACGCTCCGCCCGCCACGTTCCGCAGCACCGCGCGCCCGGCCGGCGCGGCGCCCAGCCGGGCGCTGCTCCAGCCGGTGAGGACGAGGGCGGCCAGGACGGAGCCCACGGTGACCGGCAGCCGCCAGCCCACCGGGGGCAGGACGATGGCGAGCAGCGGCAGCAGCGCGCCCACCGTGAACGCCGCGAAGCTCGCCCACGCCGCGTGCCACGGCTCGGCGAGCTCGTCGGGGTCGATGCCGAGTTCCACGCGCGCGTGGGCCCGCAGCGCGTCCCGCCGCGACAGCTGCCGGGCCGCCTCCCGGGCCACCTCCCGGGACAGCCCGCGCGCCTGGAGCAGCCCGGCCAGTTCCGCGAGCTCGGCCTCCGGACGGTCCCTCAGCTCGCGGCTCTCCATGGCCAGCGCCGCCTTCTCGGAGTCCCGTTGCGTCGACACCGACACGTACTCCCCCGCCGCCATCGACAGCGACCCGGCGAGCAGCCCGGCCAGACCCGCCGTCAGGAGCGCCGAGCGGTCGTGTGTCGCGCCGGCCACGCCGACGACGAGCCCCGCGGTGGACACGATGCCGTCGTTGGCCCCGAGGACCGCGGCGCGCAGCCAGTTGAGCCGCGCGCCCAGCGCGCCGCCGTGGGCCTCGTCGTGCGTCGGTCCCGTCACCCGGCGAGGATCCCATCCGGGCCGCCACCGGAGCCGTACCGACGCTCCCCCGCGCGCGTGGCGTGCGCCCCGCGGAACTCGCCCCGGGCGCCGCCTCCTTCACGCCCGGCGCTCCCCGTACCGCGCGTGGGCGCCGGGGCATGTGCGCCGCGCTGTCGGTGCGGGCCCGTATCCTCAGTGACCATGCTCGAAGACCGCACGACCGCAGCGTCGTTCCCCACATCGTGGCCGGCCGCGTATCCCCAGGGATACGCGGTCGTCGACGTGGAGACCACGGGCCTGGCCCGGGACGACCGGATAATCTCCGCGGCCGTGTACCGGCTGGACGCGCGCGGCGAGGTCGAGGACCACTGGTACACGCTGGTCAATCCGGAGCGGGACCCGGGCCCGGTGTGGATCCACGGTCTGACGAGCGAGGTGCTCGAAGGGGCTCCGCTCTTCCCGGACATCGCCGAGGAGTTCGCGGCCCGCCTGGCGGACCGGGTGCTCGTCGCGCACAACGCCGTCTTCGACTGGCAGATGATCGCCCGTGAGTACGCGCGCGCGCAGCGCGAGGCGCCGGTGCGCCATCGGCTGTGCACCATCGCGCTCTCCAAGGAGCTGGGCCTGCCGCTGCCCAACCACAAGCTGGAGTCGCTGGCGGCCCACTTCGGCGTCGTACAGCAGCGGGCGCACCACGCACTGGACGACGCGCGCGTGCTGGCGGAGGCGTTCCGGCCCAGTCTGCGGGCCGCGGCCGCGGGCGGCGTACGGCTGCCGCTGCACGAGTGCCGGCCGCTGACCGAGTGGCAGGACCGCCCCGCGCCCCGGATCGGCCGGCAGGCGGGCGGCGGGTACGGCGGCTACGCGCAGGGCAGTTGGCGCCCGTCCCGCAAAAGGCCCGCATGCCCCTATCCCAACCCGGGGCGGTACGAAGACGGCAAACCGCTCAAGCAGGGCATGCGGATCGCCTTCTCGGGTGACACGTCGACCGACCGCGAGCTGCTGGAGGACCGCGCGACGGACGCCGGGCTCCATGTCGCCACCAGCCTGTCCCGGCTGACCAGTCTGCTGGTGACCAACGACCCCGACTCGGGCACGTCGAAGGCGGTCAAGGCGCGGCAGTACGGCACGCCGGTCGTCGACGAGGCCGCGTTCGGTCAGCTGCTGCGCGATGTGGAGCCCGCCGGAGGGTGACCGCCCGCGAGAGGGAAACCGCCGCGGGCCGACCCGTACGGACGGGTGATTGCCGCACGACTCGCCCGCGTCCGCCCACCCGGCCGGGCGGCGACGGCTCACCCTGTGCCGCATGGCGAATTGTGAAGTTTGCGGCAATGACTACGGCATGACCTTCGAGGTGCACGCGCAGGGCGCGGTCCACGTCTTCGACTGCTTCTCCTGCGCGATCCACCGTATGGCCCCCATCTGCGAGCACTGCCGGGTGCAGATCATCGGCCAGGGCGTCGAGGTCGAGGGCCACTGGTACTGCGGCGCCCACTGCGCCCGCGCGGAGGGGAGGGCGGGGATCGTCGACCGGGTGTGACCCGGCACCCGGCCGAGTGCGCTCCACGACCGAGTTGTACGGTCGTGGGGTGTACCGCTTCCTCTTGTCCCGGCAGTGGGTGATCGTCACCCTCGTCGCGATCGCGCTCATCCCGACGATGATCGAGCTGGGCATCTGGCAGATGCACCGGTACGAGACGCGCAGCGCCCGAAACCAGCTGGTCTCCGACGCGCTGAACGCCGAGCCGGTCCCGGTGGAGCGGCTGGCCTCCCCCGGGCGTGCCGTGACCCGCACCGACCGGTACCGCTCCGTCACCGCGACGGGCACGTTCGACACCTCGCGTGAGGTCGTCGTGCGGCGCCGCGTCAACTCCGACGACGCGGTCGGCTTCCACGTACTGACCCCGTTCGTCCTGACGGACGGCAAGGTGCTGCTGGTCAACCGCGGCTGGATCCCCGCGAACGGAGCGCAGACCGCCTTCCCGAAGATCCCGGCGCCGCCCGCCGGCCGGACCACCGTCACCGGGCGGCTGATGCCCGACGAGACGACCTCGGCGAGCGGCATCAAGGACATCAAGGGGCTGCCCGACCGGCAGATCATGCTGATCAGCAGTGCGGAGCAGGGACAGCGGCTGGGCGCCCAGGTGCTCGGCGGCTACATCCAGCAGACGGCGCCCGAGGCGAAGGACGGCGCTCCGGAGCAGATCTCCGACCCGGGCAAGGAAGACGCCCCGCTGAACTACGCCTACATGATCCAGTGGTGGCTGTTCGCCGCGGGCGTCCCGGTGGGCTGGTGGGTCCTGGTCCGGCGAGAGCTGCGCGACCGGACGGAGGCCGAGGCCGCGGAAGCCGCGGCGGAGACCGAACCGGCGACGGTGTAGCACCGTCCGGGGCCGCCGCACGGCGGCCCTGGGCCCTCGATCCGGGGCGCTGCACGACGGCCTCGGGCCCTCGATCCCAGGCGCTGCACGACGACCCCGGGCTCTCGATCCGGGGCGCTGCACGACGGCCTCGGGCCCTCGATCCCTGGCGTCGCACGACGGCCCCGGGCTCTCGATCGGGGGCGTCGGCGGGTGACTCCACGGCCGGTCCGGCGGGGCGGCCCCTAACCCACCCGGCCGCATGCGCTGATTGCCCCGCCGGTCCACCGGGAACCGGGAAGGCGTGTACCCCCGTATCGAGGACTACGCCCTCATCGGCGACGAACAGACCGCCGCCCTGGTCGGCCGGGACGGCTCCGTCGACTGGCTGTGCTTCCCCCGCTTCGACTCGGGGGCCTGCTTCGCCAAGCTGCTGGGCAGCGAGGACAACGGCCACTGGAGGATCGCTCCCAAGGGCGCGCAGGGCCCCTGCACCCGCCGCGCCTACCGGCCCGACACCCTCGTCCTCGACACCGAGTGGGACACGGACGAGGGCACGATCCGCGTCACCGACCTGATGCCCCAACGGGAGAAGGCACCCGACCTGGTGCGCATCGTGGAGTGCGTCAGCGGCCGGGTCACCGTACGCAGTACCGTCCGGCTCCGCTTCGACTACGGCTCGATCGTCCCGTGGATGCGCAGAGCCGACGGCCACCGGGTCGCCGTCGCCGGACCGGACTCGGTCTGGCTGCGCAGCGAACCCTCGGTGCGCACCTGGGGCGAGGACTTCGGCACGCACTCGGAGTTCACCGTCGCCGAGGGCGAGCGGGTCGCGTTCATCCTCACCTGGCACCCCTCCCACGAGCCGCGCCCGGCCCGGATCGACCCGTACGCGGCGCTGAGCGCCAGTGTCGTCGACTGGCGGAAGTGGGTGAGCCACTGCACCTACGACGGCCCCTACCGGGACGCCGTCGTGCGCTCCCTGATCACCCTCAAGGCCCTCAGCTACGCCCCCACCGGCGGCATCGTCGCCGCGGCCACCACCTCGCTGCCGGAGCAGCTGGGCGGAGTGCGCAACTGGGACTACCGGTACTGCTGGCTGCGCGACTCCACCCTCACGCTGGGCGCCCTGCTGTCGGCGGGCTACCACAAGGAGGCCGAGGCCTGGCGGGACTGGCTGCTGCGCGCGGTCGCGGGCGATCCGGCGGAGCTCCAGATCATGTACGGCCTGGCCGGCGAGCGGCGCCTGCCGGAGTGCGAGCTGCCGTGGCTCACCGGATACACCGACTCGGCACCCGTACGGATCGGCAACGGCGCCGTGAACCAGCTCCAGCTGGACGTCTACGGCGAGGTCATGGACTCGCTGTATCTGGCCCGGCGTTCGGGCCTGTCGGCCAAGCCGCACATGTGGTCGATGCAGGGCGCCCTGATGCAGTACCTGGAGTCGGCGTGGCGTCAACCGGACGAGGGTTTGTGGGAGGTGCGCGGCGGCCGCCGTCACTTCGTGCACTCGAAGGTGCTGGTGTGGGTGGCCGCCGACCGCGCGGTGCGCACCCTGGAGGAGTACCCGCAGCTGCCGGGCGACCTGAAGGCCTGGCGCGCGCTGCGCGACGAGGTCCACCAGGAGGTGTGCGAACAGGGCTACGACCCGCGACGCAACACCTTCACGCAGTACTACGGCTCACGCGAACTCGACGCCGCCCTGCTGCTCATCCCGCGCTTCGGCTTCCTGCCGCCCGACGACCCCCGGGTGATCGGCACGGTGGACGCGGTGCGCGCGGAGCTGGGCCACGGCGGCTTCGTGCGCCGCTACGACACCGACGAGACGCCCGTCGACGGGCTGCCGGGCGGTGAAGGCGCCTTCCTGGCCTGCTCGTTCTGGCTCGCGGACGCGCTGCACCTGACGGGCCGCACCGAGGAGGCCCGGGCGCTCTTCGAACGGCTGGTGAGCCTGACGAACGACGTGGGGCTGCTGGCCGAGGAGTACGACCCGGAGAGCGGACGCCAGCTCGGCAACTTCCCGCAGGCGTTCAGCCACATCGGCCTGGTGAACACGGCACTCGCCCTGTCCGGGGGCGACGTAGCAGGATAGGGGGCATGGATCTTGGACTGAAGGACCGGGTGTACGTCGTCACCGGGGCCACGCGCGGCCTGGGCAGCGCCGCCGCGCGCGAGCTCGTGGCCGACGGCGCGAAGGTGGTCGTGACGGGGCGGGACGAGCGGCGGGTGGCCGACGCGGCGGCCGAACTGGGCCCGAACGCGGTCGGGCTGGCCGTCGACAACGCCGAGGAGGACGCGCCCGCCCGGCTGATCGCCGCCGCCCGCGAGCACTTCGGCGGCTTCGACGGCATCCTGGTCAGCGTCGGCGGCCCGCCGCCGGGCTTCGTCGCCGACGCCACGGACGACCAGTGGCGCACGGCGTTCGAGTCGGTGTTCCTGGGCGCGGTACGGCTCGCCCGCGCGGCGGCCGCGGAGCTCGGCTCCGGTGGCGTCATCGGGTTCGTGCTGTCCGGCTCGGTGTACGAGCCGATCCCGGGGCTGACCATCTCCAACGGGCTGCGGCCCGGCCTGGCGGGTTTCGCCAAGTCCCTCTCCGACGAACTGGGGCCGCGCGGCATCCGTGTGCTCGGGCTGCTGCCGGCCCGCATCGACACGGACCGCGTACGCGAGCTGGACGGGTACTCGGCGGATCCGGCGGCGACCCGGGCGGCGAACGAGTCCCGCATCGCGCTGCGCCGGTACGGGAAGCCGGAGGAGTTCGGGCGGACGGCGGCGTTCCTGCTGTCCCCGGCCGCGTCCTACCTGACGGGGATCATGGTGCCGGTGGACGGCGGAGCCCTGCACGGCTTCTGAGCCGGGGGCGGCGGGCGCGGCCGGGGGGACGGACGGCCGCGGCCGGGCGCGGAGCCGCGCGGTGACGCGGCCCGCGCACTCGACCCCGCGCACTCGACCTGGGGCGCCCTCGGCCTCGCTCAGCTCACCCGTTCCGCACGATGCCTGGCCGCGCGCAGGCGCACCTCGGCCGGGAGCGCCGCGAGCCCCGCGGATCGGCGCGCGTGGGTGAGGGCCTCGGCGGTGAGCCGGTCCAGCACGGTCCCCGGGTCCACGTGCGGCTCCAGCAGCAGGCGCACGCGGGCCGCGGGGGCACCGCGCCGGCCGGTCAGCAGCACCTGGGCGTGCTGGACGCCGTCCAGGTTCCCCGCCTCGGCGGCCAGCACCCCTTCCAGTGCCCGCCCCCGCAGCAGCGCGCCCTCGCCGTCGCCGGTGTCGACGAGGACCTCGGCGAGCCGACGGCGGCGGAACACCGCGACCAGCCACCCCAGGGCGAGCAGGACGAGGACGGCGAGCGCGGCGAGCACGGCCGGCCACCACCAGCCGTGGCCGCGCCAGTGGGTGCGTTCGGCCGCGGTCAGCAGGACGTCGTGGGGGCCGCGGTGGATCCACCAGGAGGGCGGCGGAGCGCCCAGGCCGACGGCGAGCACCGAGCCGCCGAGCAGCACCAGGACGAGGCCGACGATCGCGATCAGCATCCGGTTGACGGTCCTGAGCACCGTGCTCACCCCTTCCGTCCCGGTCGCCGTACGTGCACCGACAGCGCGGGCGGCCGGGCGAGCCCCAGGCCCCTGATGGTGTCGGCGAGCACGGCGTCGAGGTCCGCGCGGACGTCGTCCAGTGCGCGGAAGTGGGAGACCGCGCGGACGTCGGCCCGCCGGCGGCGCGCCCGCACCCGTACCGACTGCACGCCCGCGACCTCCATGGCCCGGTCGCGCAGGACCAGCGCCGCCGCGTCCCGGTGCAGTCCCGCCCGTACGTCGGGACGGGTGCGCCGCATCGGCAGGACCGCCCGCAGGCCAGGAGTGGCGGCCAGCACCAGCAGCCAGAGGCCGAGGGCGGCGGCGACGCCGGCGCCGACCAGTACCCAGGGATCGTCGAGAGGCCGCTCGGCGAGCTGCCGGGCCAGCGCCCGGCGCCAGTGGCCACCCGGCCGGTGGGCGCGCACGGCGGCGACGTCGTAGAGGAAGGCCGCCGTGACGGCCAGGAGCAGGACGGCGACGACGGCCGCGGGGATCCGGCGGGCGGACCAGAAGCGGTGCCCCGAGCCGTCGTCCGCGCCGTCGGACAGCGGGGGCGGGGGGTCGTAGTCGGCCGCCGAGGCGGACTGACCCAGTCCGGTGCCGGTGTCGGTGCCGGTGTCGTCTCTCTCGATGACCGGTAGTCGTCGTGTGGTGCCCTCGGAGCCCTGGGGCTCGCTCATCGCGTCCTCCCCTGTGCCGCGCCCGGTGCCGGGGTCGGGTGCAGCCGTTCCACGTGGACGGCGACTTCCGGCACCTCCATTCCCACCAACGCGCCTACCCGCTCGGTGACATGTCGACGCACCTCGCGACAGCGGGCGCCGATGTCGCAGGGATAGCCGAGTTCGACATGGACACGGACGCGGGCGGTGTCGTGGTGGACGACCACGGTGGCGTGCGGGGGCACGGCGTCCACGGGCAGCGGGCCGACGGCCTCACGGGCCGCCTGCGCGGCCGTCTTGGCCACGACCCGGTCGGCGATCCGGGTCGCGCCGCGCTCGCCCGGCGGGACGACGGCGGGGCGTCCGCCTCCCTCGGCGAGAGCGTCGTTCACGGGTGTCACCGCCGCCGGTCGTCGCGCGGGCGGAAGAAGTCGCCGAGCTCCAGGTCCCCCTCCAGGAACCGGCCGACGACGAACCCGATCGCGCCCAGCGCCGCCACCAGCAGGAACGCGCCGAACCCGCCGAAGTATCCGGCGAACCCCAGCGCCATTCCGGCGATCATGCCGACCACGGCCATGCTCATACGGTGCTCCTCGGCTCGGGCTTCCGGTTCACTGGATCCGGGGCTCCGGCTCCTCGGCGTCCTCTTCCTCGGGCAGTTTGACGTCGCTGACGGCGATGTTGACCTCGACGACCTCCAGGCCCGTCATGCGCTCCACCGCCGCGATGACGTTCTCCCGTACGGCCTTCGCCACGTCGGCGATCGACACGCCGTAGTCGACGACGATCTCCAGGTCCAGCGCCGTCTGGAGTTCGCCGACCTCGGCCTTGACCCCGCGGGTCACCGACTTCGCCCCGCCGGGCACCCGGTCCCGCACGGCGCCGAGGGTGCGGCTCAGGCCGCTGCCCATGGCGTGCACACCGAGCACGTCACGCGCCGCCAGCCCGGCGATCTTCTCCACGACGCCGTCGGCGATCGTGGTGCGCCCCCGGGTGGCCGGGTCTCCGCCGCCGCGCCGGGTGGCCTTGCGGGTCTGGACCGACGGCTCCGCCCCACCCTCGGGATACTGCGTCCGGTTCGGCTCCGTCATGTCGGTCATCGCCGCACGTCCCTTCCGGTCGTCTCCGGTCGTGGTCATTCCCCCACCGTAAGTGCGGTGGCCCGCCGCCGCCCCGGTGATGGGGCAGGCTGGAGCAATGACGGCGGACCGGTGGGCGCGGGCGGTACGGGATCAGCTGGATCTGGGCAGGCTGCTGCCGCTGGGCGGCCGGGCCGACGGCGCGTGGATCACGGAACGGGCGGCCGCGGCGGTGCTACGGCGCGCCGCGCACGGCGTGCCGGGGGTGCGCCTCGGCGCGCTCCGGATCGCCCTGGCGGAGTCGGTACCTCCGGCGGAGGCGGACACCGACGCGGGCGAGACGGACGAGATGGGCGAGGCGGGCGAGACCGACGAGACGGACGAGATGGGCGTGGCGGGCGACGTCGTACCGCCGCCGGGCGCGCTGCCGACCGGACCGCTGCGCGTCACCGCGGACTTCGCGGCGACGGCGTCCAGGCCACTGCCGGGCACGGCCTCCCTGCTGCGGGCGGCGCTGGCCTCGGCGGCGGCGGAGGGGGTGGGTCTGCCGGTCACCGAGGTGGACCTGCGGGTGACGGGCCTGCTGGAGGCGGATCCGCCGGACGAGGAGCCCGAGGCATCGTCGGCTCCCGGCCGGGAGTCACCGTCGGCCGGGCGGGAGCCGTCGCCGGCCGGGCAGGACGCGGGCCGCGAGGAGGCCCGGGCCGCCGCGGCCGCGCTCTCGGTCACGGGGGTGGACCGGCTGACCGCCGCGCTCGGCGGCCGGCCGGTGCACCTCGGGGAACGCCGGGGCGAGGCCGCGCCGCCCCGCCGCCACGCGCGCGTGGAGATCGCGGTGCGCGGGGGGCACCGGGCGCTGGACGTGGCTCGCGCGGTGCGCGGGGCGGTGGGCGGGGTGCTGCCGGATCTCCCGGCGGTGACGGTGGTCGTGACCGCGATCGGCTGAGGCGCCCTGCCGATGCCCGGCGCGCCCCGACCCCGCCCGAGCCTCACTCGACGGCGGGGTCTACTCGCCGACGCCGGCCAGGTCGCGCAGGCGGCGGGCCTGGGCGGCGCGCTCCGCGGCACGCTGTTCGTCGTACGTACGGTCCCCGGCGCCGCGCAGCAGGGCCTTGGTCTCGATCACCGCGTCCCGGGGCGCGGCGAGGATCGCCACGATGAGGTCCCGCACCGTGGCGTCGAGGTCCGCCACCGGGACCGAGATGTTGGCGAGCCCGGAGCTGACGGCCTCCTCGGCCAGGACGAACCTGCCGGTCAGGCAGATCTCGACCGCGCGGCCGTAGCCGACCAGCGACACCAGCGGATGCGTGCCCGTGAGGTCCGGGACGAGCCCCAGGCCGGTCTCGCGCATGGCGAACTGCACGTCGTCGGCGACGACGCGCACGTCACAGGCGAGCGCGAGCTGGAAGCCGGCGCCGATGGCGTGTCCCTGCACGGCGGCGATGGACACGATGTCGTGGCGCCGCCACCAGGTGAAGCCCTCCTGGAACCCGGCGATGGCGGCGTCGATCTCGGCGTCGTCGCCACGCGCGAGGTCCACGAAGGACGGCTCGCCCTCGATGCCCTCCGGCGTGAACATCTGCCGGTCGAGCCCGGCGGAGAAGGACTTGCCCTCACCGCGCAGCACGACCACACGGACGGTGCCCGGCAGCAGCCGCCCGGCCTCGGCGAGCGCGCGCCACATGGCGGGGCTCTGCGCGTTGCGCTTGGCCGGGTTGACCAGCGTCACCGTGGCGATCGCGTCGTCCACGGTGAGCCGTACGCCGTCCTTGTCGAGCAGGGGAGCGAGTTTCTTGTCGGGCGAAGCCATGGGGCGCCTCCGATGAAGTGCGGTCATCCTGGATGCCGTGGAACGGCAGCTAAGTGACTGCACAGTAACCACCCGGTCGATCAGCCGACCGACCGGGTGGCCACCATCGAAGCCGATGGGCCGCCCGGGTCAGGACGAAGCAGCCTTCTTGCCCCTTGTCGCCCCACCACGCCCACGAAGCGTGACGCCCGACTCGCTGAGCATCCGGTGGACGAAGCCATACGAGCGGCCGGTTTCCTCGGCCAGTGCCCGGATGCTCGCACCGGAGTCGTACTTCTTCTTCAGGTCTGCCGCGAGCTTGTCGCGCGCGGCGCCGGTTACCCGGCTGCCCTTCTTCAGAGTCTCGGCCACCCGTGCCTCCTCATGGGAAGTGCGCTCTGGTCCCCTCATGATCACCCCTCCGGGGCTTCATGGCCACCCATTCGGCAAGGTCCGTACGACAGGCTTGTGACGACAGGAGCGCATCCCCACATACGGAATCTGTAATTCCGGCGAGTGGTGTTCGTACGGCCGAACGGGTTGTTTTGCGAAGTGCCTGGTCAGGGACGCACGACGGCCGATCCCTTGTCGACAAAAGGATCGGCCGCTGAATGCGTGTAGGACACACCTCGATACGAGGAGATCTCACTCAGATGATGGATCACGGATCGGCCGAATGATCCATACGCTGTGGATCAGACATTCGATCAAGCCAGGGCGACGAGATCCGCGTAGTCCGCGCCCCACAGGTCCTCGACGCCGTCCGGCAGCAGGATGATCCGCTCCGGCTGGAGCGCCTCGACCGCGCCCTCGTCGTGGGTGACCAGAACGACGGCGCCCTTGTAGGTGCGCAGCGCGCCGAGGATCTCCTCGCGGCTGGCGGGGTCGAGGTTGTTGGTCGGCTCGTCGAGCAGCAGGACGTTCGCCGACGACACCACGAGGGTGGCGAGGGCGAGACGGGTCTTCTCGCCGCCGGAGAGGACACCGGCCGGCTTGTCCACGTCGTCGCCGGAGAACAGGAAGGAACCCAGCGTCTTGCGCACCTCGACGAGGTCGAGGTCGGGGGCGGCGGAGCGCATGTTCTCCAGGACCGTGCGCTCCGGGTCGAGGGTCTCGTGCTCCTGCGCGTAGTACCCGAGCTTGAGGCCGTGGCCCTCGACGACCTCACCGGTGTCGGGCGTCTCGACGCCGCCGAGCAGCCTGAGGAGGGTCGTCTTGCCGGCGCCGTTCAGACCGAGGATGACGACGCGCGAGCCCTTGTCGATGGCCAGGTCGACGTCCGTGAAGATCTCCAGGGAGCCGTACGACTTCGACAGCCCCTCCGCCGTCAGCGGGGTCCTGCCGCACGGAGCGGGCTCGGGGAAGCGCAGCTTGGCGACCTTGTCCTGCTGACGCACCGCCTCCAGACCCGAGAGCAGCTTGTCGGCGCGCTTGGCCATGTTCTGCGCGGCGACGGTCTTGGTGGCCTTGGCGCGCATCTTGTCGGCCTGCGAGTGCAGGGCGGCGGCCTTCTTCTCGGCGTTCTGCCGCTCGCGCTTGCGGCGCTTCTCGTCGGCCTCGCGCTGCTGCTGGTAGAGCTTCCAGCCCATGTTGTAGACGTCGATCTGGGCGCGGTTGGCGTCCAGATAGAAGACCTTGTTGACGACCGTCTCGACGAGGTCGACATCGTGGGAGATCACGATGAAGCCGCCGCGGTAGGTCTTCAGGTAGTCGCGCAGCCAGATGATCGAGTCGGCGTCCAGGTGGTTGGTCGGCTCGTCGAGCAGCAGCGTGTCCGCGTCCGAGAACAGGATCCGGGCCAGCTCGATACGGCGGCGCTGACCACCCGAGAGGGTGTGCAGCGGCTGGCCGAGCACCCGGTCGGGGAGGTTGAGCGCGGCGGCGATGGTGGCGGCCTCGGCCTCGGCGGCGTACCCGCCCTTGGTGAGGAACTCCGTCTCCTGGCGTTCGTACTGCCGCAGGGCCTTGTCGCGGGTGGCGCCCGCGCCGTTGGCGATGCGCTGCTCGTTCTCGCGCATCTTGCGGATCAGGGTGTCCAGTCCGCGCGCGGAGAGGATGCGGTCGCGGGCCAGTATGTCGAGGTCGCCGGTGCGCGGGTCCTGCGGCAGGTAGCCGACCTCGCCGGAGCGGGTGACGGCGCCGGCGGCGGGCATGCCCTCGCCCGCCAGGACCTTGGTGAGCGTCGTCTTGCCCGCGCCGTTGCGGCCGACCAGGCCGACCCGGTCGCCCTTGGCGATGCGGAAGGTGGCGGACTCGATGAGGATGCGGGCACCGGCGCGCAGCTCGATACCGGAGGCGGAGATCACGGACAGACTCCAGGGCGGGAGGGTTCGGGTGGGCGGCTGAGGACGTTCCCGCCGTCTAATGCGCGAGGAGAATGGCCATAGACATCAGTCTAACGGGGTCGTGCAAGCACTTTTTCTGCGTGGCGCGGGGACGCGGCCCGGCGTCGTGGAGGTGGGCCGCCCGTCCGGGACGTCCCGCCCAGGGTGCCCCGAGCGGGTCATGGGGCGAGGATGGCGCCTGGGGGACGACGCGTGCGGAGGTGGTGCGCCCATGCAGTTCGACGACGACGCCCGACTGGACACCTCCGAGGTGCAGGACGTGCGCGGCAGCCGGATCCCCGGCGGCCGGGCGACCGTCGGCGGCGGTATCGCCGGGTTGATCGCGCTGCTCCTGGGCCTGTTCTTCGGGGTCGGCCCCGACCAGCTCGGTCTGTCGTCGGGAGACGAACCGGCCGCCACCTCGTCCTCGCTGGCCCAGGTCCAGCAGAGCTGCCGTACCGGGCAGGACGCGAACGCCAAGGACGACTGCCGGATGGTGGCGGTGGTCAACAGCGTGCAGGACTTCTGGGACCAGGAGTTCCAGCGCCGTGGCGGCACGTACACCCGCGCGTCCACCGTCTTCTTCAGCGGCCAGATCGCCACCGCGTGCGGCACGGCGACCTCGGCGGTCGGCCCGTTCTACTGCCCGCGTGACCGGAAGGTCTATCTGGACCTGGGGTTCTTCAACGATCTGCGGACGAAGTTCGGCTCCAGCGGCGG
Source organism: Streptomyces sp. NPDC002306 (assembly GCF_053593435.1). Lineage (NCBI taxonomy): Bacteria > Bacillati > Actinomycetota > Actinomycetes > Kitasatosporales > Streptomycetaceae > Streptomyces > Streptomyces sp. NPDC002306. The sequence goes on along the minus strand of NZ_JBSFCK010000005.1, from coordinate 386,029 downwards.
ACCGTTCGCGCAGGCCTACGTGGTCGCGCACGAGTACGGGCATCACGTGCAGGAGCTGATGGGCACGCTCGGCCGGTCCCAGGACGGGCGCACGGGGGCGGGCAGCAACGCGGTGCGGGTGGAGCTCCAGGCGGACTGCTACGCCGGGGTGTGGGCGCGCCACGCGACCACCACGAAGGACGAGTCGACCGGGCGGCCGCTGATCACCAGCCTCACGGACGCCGACATCCGCGACGGCCTCGACGCGGCGGCGGCCGTGGGCGACGACCGGATCCAGGAGAAGTTCCAGGGTCGGGTGACGCCGGAGACCTGGACGCACGGGTCCGCGCAGCAGCGTCAGGAGTGGTTCTACGAGGGGTACCGGACCGGCGACATGGGCCGGTGCAACACCTTCCGGTGAGGTGCGGGCCCGTTGTCAGTGGTCGCTGCCAGACTGGGCGGCAGGTGGAATTCCGGGCGGTGATCACGAAGGGGTGGTCGGTATGGCGGACACGAGTGGGGGGCGCCCCAGCATCTATCCGACGGTGCTGTACGCGGACGCGATGGCGGCCATCCGCCAGCTCACGGAGGCCTTCGGGTTCATGGAGCTGTCCGTGTACGAGGGCGAGGACGGCTCGGTGATGCACGCCGAGCTGGTGCAGGGCAACGGCGCGGTGATGGTCGGCTCCAAGGGCCGCGGAGGCGTCTTCGACACGGCGATGGAGGGCGCGGGGCCGGTGGGGGTGTACGTCGTCGTGGACGACGTCGACGCACACCACCAGCGCGCCGTGGAGCACGGCGCCGAGATCCTGACGCCCCCGACCGACCAGGACTACGGCTCGCGGGACTACCTGGCCCGGGACGTCGAGGGCAACCTCTGGAGCTTCGGCACGTACGCCCCCGAGATACAGGGCTGAGCCCGGGCCGGCGCCCGGCCGGTCAGTTCCCCCCGGTGTGCACCTGGAAGGCCGCCCGGCGGACGGCCTTGGCCAGGGCCGGGTCGGGGTGGGCGGCGGCGAGTGCGACGAGGACCTGCACGGTGCGCGGGTGACCGACGGCGCGGACCTCGTCGAGCAGCTGGGGGACGGTGGGCTGGAGCGCGGACTCCAGGTGCCGGACGAGCATCGGGGCCTCGCCGTGGTCGGCGACGGCGGCTGCGGTGTCGACCCACAGCCAGGTGGCCTCTTCCCGGGTGAGCACCTCGTGCGCGTCCTCGGGGTCGATGCCGTCGTGCTCGGCGAGCCACAGCAGGGCGTAGGGCCGCAGCGCCGGCTCGTCGACGACCGAGTGGACGTCGTGCTCGGCGGGGGCGCCGACGACGCGCAGCGCTTCGAAGGCGAGGCCGCGCAGCAGGGCGTCCTCACCGCGGGCGGCGGCCAGCAGGTCGGTGACGGCGCGGCCGACGGGGCGGGCGGCGAGCCAGGCGCGGTACTCGGCGCGGGCCGCGTTGGGGCGCAGCTGGGCGCAGCCGCGCAGCATGTCCTCGGCGGCCTGCTCGATGTTCCCGGCGGGGCTCTGCGCGGCGACGCAGATCTGCTCCAGCTTGACCCAGACCGCCCAGCTGCCCAGTGGGGTGAGGGTGGCCTGTCCGTCGCCGTAGGTGAGGGCGCCGACGGAGGCGAGGGCGTGCAGGGCCCACTCGAGGAGCGGCGCCAGCTCGGCTTCCCGGGCGGGCTCCGCCGCGGCGTCGGCGGCGGGCGCGGCCGCGGCGGCGGCCAGGGCGGACACGGCGGCGCTGGGCACGGCGTGGGGGCCGTAGGGGATCTCGCAGCGTTCGGTGCGCAGCTCGGTGACCCGCTGGGCGAGCAGGTCGAGGAGCTGGGCCACGGGGACGGGCCCGGCCGACAGCTGGAGGAAGGAGAGCACCTGGGGCATGCCAGAGACGACCTCGGCGACGGTCGAGGGCTCGTGGTCCGCGGATTCCGGGGACGCGAGCGACCAGGCGTCGAAGAGGGCGACCCAGCCGCGCAGTACGGCGCTGTCGTCCCGGTCCCAGGCGCGCAGCCGCCAGCCGGGGCGGGCGCTGTCGCCGTGCACCTCGACGAGTCCGGCCAGGCGGGCGGTGTCCCAGTCGGCGCGGACCTGATCCGCGGTCAGACCGAGATCCAGGGCCGCCCGTTCGGCGGTCGCGTCGGTGAGGGTGGCCTTGCCGTCGGCGGTCGCGCCGTCGCGGCCGGGGCCGAGGGCGGTGTCGGCCCAGCGGGCGACACGGGCCGCCGGAGCCAGACCGGAGCGAGCCATTCTGGCCAGTTCCGCGGGGGCCGGCGTGCCCTCCGGAGGTCGGGGTGCGGGGCGGCGCGAGCGCCGCTGGTTCACAGCTCTGGGGGCGGCGGCCAGGGGTCGGGGGCGGACGAGTCGAAGCCTGGAGTCGCGCGGGATACGGGACGTCACAGGTGCAGTCTTCCGGTTGACCGTCCGAAAACCCAAACGGAACGTCACGGCGGGCGACGGGACTGGCCAACGCATGGGCTCGGGAGAGAGGCTGACAGGTGCGTTCAGGCCAGTGGTACGGCATTAAACGGAAGCAGGTCGACCGGTCGGTGGCCGGTGCGCGAACCGGTCACATCAGGGGGATCAGGAAGCGCCGCAGCGCTTCCTCGTAGGCGGCCGGGTCGGGGTTCCACATGGCGCCGTGCGGGGCGCGCGGGACGGTCTGGAGACCGACCAGATCGGGACGGCGGCGGGCCAGGCGGCGCGAGAGGTTCCAGGGGGCCACGGTGTCGTCCGGGCCGTGGAAGATCATGGTCGGCACCTGGAGCAGGCCGGGGTCGGCGGGCTCGTCGTCGTGATCGCTGTTCATACCGGTGCGGCCCTGGGCCGCGCGGACGGCCAGCGGCAGCAGCGCGCCCGGAGTGCCGCGGGCCGCGGCGAGAGCCCGCAGCGTGGTCTCCCAGCTGAGGACCGGGGAGTCCAGGACGAGCCCCGAGATGCGGTCGCGCAGTCCCGAGTGCGCGGCGGCCCGCAGCGCCATGGTGGCGCCGATGGACCAGCCGAGGAGGACGACGCGTTCGGCGCCGTAGCGCACGGCGTAGCGGATCGCCGCGTCCAGGTCGCGCCACTCGGACTCGCCGAGGTGGTTCAGGCCGTCCGGCGAGCGGGGTGCGCCGAGGTCGCCGCGGTAGGCGAGGGCGAGCACCGGCAGGCGCAGGCCGTGCAGGAAATCCATGACGTTCATGGCGAGTTCCCGGGTGGTGCCGAGGCCGTGCACCGCGATCACCCAGGTGTCGCGGGTGGCGGGGACGAACCATGCCGGGAGGGAACCGAGTTCGCCCGGGATGTCGATGTCGGCGTGGTCCAGGCCGAGGGCGGCGCTCGGGTTGCCGACGTGGACGTTCGGGGTGAGCCACGCCTTGTCGCCCGGCTCCAGGGTGCCGTGGGTGACGCGCTCCAGGCGGCGGACGACGGTGTCGGCGGAGTGCGGGGCGCCGGCCAGGACGGGGCCGACTACGGCGTGGGAGCCGTTACCGGCGAGGCCGTAGGTGCCGGGCCGCAGCGAGGCCAGATCCCTGGTGAGGGTGATCTGCCCGGCGGCCGTGCCGTGGACGGTGAGCCTGGGTTCGGTGGGCAGGGGGCGGCCGGCCGGCGCCTTGAGAGCGGCGTCGCTGGCGAGCCGGCCGGCGGCCACCGCGGCGGCACCGGCCCCTACCACTGCGGTGACGGCAGCAGCCGTCGCTTTGACAGGGCGCACCAGACCAGTGTCGTGGCGGACCGCTCGACCGGCCAGCGGGAGGCGGGGAGGGGGTGACGGGGCACGCGGGCAGGGCGGAACGCGGGCAGAGCGGGACGGAACGCCGGACGAGACGGACGACGGCCACGGGACCCGCGGCGGCGAGGGCGCGGGCAGTGGGGTCGCAGACAGAGGGGATCGCAGGCGGAGGGATCGCAGGTGCGAGGTCCCTCACCCGGGGGTCAGGGGCGTTGGCCGTACTCGCGGAGCCGGTTCGCCGCCTCCGCCAGTTGGCCGGCCGACAGCAGGTTCGGGGTCAGGCCCGGTACCGAGGACGCCGTCAGCCACAGCCGGCACATCCACTCCAGCTGTGCCGTGCGGTCGTAGGCCTGGTCGAGGGTGGCGCCGTAAGTGAGGGTGCCGTGGTTCTGGAGGAGGCAGCCGGTGCGGTCGGCCAGGGCGACGCGCACGTTCTCGGCCAACTGCTCGGAGCCGTACGGCGCGTAAGGGGCGACCCGGACGGGGCCGCCGAGGGCGCCGGTCATGTAGTGGATCGCCGGGAGCTCGGGGACGAGCGTGGAGACGGCCGTGGCGTGCACGGCGTGGGTGTGCACGACGGCGCGGGCGTCGGTGGTGCGGTGGACGGCGAGGTGCATGGGCAGCTCGCTGGTCGGGACGAGGGTGCCGAGCACCTGCCGGCCGTCGAGGGTGACTCCGGTGATGTCGTCCGGCGTCAGCCGGTCGTACGGCACACCCGACGGCGTGACCAGCACGGTGTCCCCGACACGCGTCGAGACATTGCCGGAGGTGCCGACCACCAGTCCGTCGGACACGGTCCGGCGGGCGGTCGCGACGAGCGCGGCCCACGCGCGCGCCTCCTCCTCGGACACCCCGCTCCCCCGCGCCTCCGCCACGCCTCCCACGCCCTCGCGCACACCCTGCGCACCCTCCCGGGCGCCCCGTTCATCCCGTTCGTCCCGTTCGTCGTGCCGTCGCTCAGCCATGCCGCGATCCTGCCAGGCAGCGGTGCGGCACGCTGTCCGGCCCGGGGCACCGTAGAGCGGTAGTTGAGACTCCGTAAGGCCGCATATCCGTATACATCACCTTCTCCAGCACCTTGGCCGGGGATCGACGAGCATGCGTGGATCTTCGAGTAGCCTCTGGGGGATTTGCCGTACGCGTCGCCATTCCGGGGGGAAGCATGGCCCGTGATCGCACACCGTCCCGCCGCCGCGCCCGCGTGATCGCGGCGTCGGTGGCGGCTCTCACCTTCGGGAGCGCGCTCGCCGGGGCGCCGGCCTCGGCGGCGGCCCGGCCCAAGGGGCACGACGTCTCGTCGCACCAGAGGGACGTCGACTGGCGGGACGCGCGGGCCAAGGGCGCGGCGTTCGTCTACGTCAAGGCGACCGAGTCCACCGGTTACCGCAACCCCTACTTCGACCGGCAGTACCGGGGGGCGCGCGGCGCGGGACTGCTCCGCGGGGCGTACCACTTCGCGCTGCCGGACCAGTCGTCGGGCACGGCGCAGGCCGCGTACTTCGTGCGCAACGGCGGCGGCTGGACCCCGGACGGCGGGACGCTGCCGCCCGCGCTCGACATCGAGTACAACCCGTACGACGGCGAGCACCGGTGCTACGGCCTGAGCAGGGCGGGCATGGTCGACTGGATCCGGTCGTTCAGCGACGAGGTGAAGCGCCTCACCGGCCGCCGTCCGGTGATCTACACGACCACCCGCTGGTGGAACACCTGCACGGGCGGCAGCCGCGCCTTCGCCGCCGACCACGCGCTGTGGATCGCCCGGCACGGCTCGGCGGACGCCGGCGCGCTGCCCGCCGGATGGTCGTCGTGGACCTTCTGGCAGTACGACAACGGCGGCAGCCTGCCGGGTGACCAGAATCTCTTCAACGGCTCGCCGGGCCGCCTGAAGGCGTTCGCCCGGGGCCGCTAGCCCTGCCAGGTCCGGGCCGTCACTCCCGAAAGGGGCGACAACCCTCCGCCCGCGACACCTTGACGCCCGCCCTAGTTCATCTTCCGTTCATCCAGGTTACCTACGTTCGTCCAGCCAATGACTTCGAAAGATTGCCTGGGTAAATGGAAAACTTCTCGCTGATCCTCGCGATTGTGGTGGTAACCGCACTCGCGTTTGATTTCACGAACGGTTTTCATGACACCGCCAACGCGATGGCCACGACCATCTCGACCGGTGCGCTCAAGCCCAAGATCGCGGTGGCCATGTCCGCCACGCTCAACCTCGTGGGCGCGTTCCTCTCCGTGGAGGTCGCCAACACGATCTCCAAGGGTCTCGTCGACGAGACCGGCATCCGTCCCGAGGTCATCTTCGCGGCCCTGGTCGGCGCGATCCTCTGGAACCTGCTGACCTGGCTGGTGGGCCTGCCCTCCAGTTCCTCGCACGCCCTGATGGGCGGTCTGATCGGTGCCACCATCGCCTCCGCGGGCACCGGGGCCGTCCACGGCGACGCGCTCGTCACCAAGGTCCTGATCCCGGCCGTCGCGGCCCCGATCGTCGCCGGCGCGGCCGCGCTGCTCGCCACCCGCCTGTCGTACACGCTGGGCAGGAAGGCCGACGGCAAGGCCGCCGCGAAGGGCTACCGCGCGGGCCAGATCGCCTCGGCCGGCCTGGTCTCGCTGGCCCACGGCACCAACGACGCGCAGAAGACGATGGGCATCATCACCCTCGCCCTGGTCGCCGGCGGCGCCGTCGCGCCCGACTCGGACCCGCCCGTCTGGGTCATCCTCTCCGCCGGTCTCGCCATCGCGCTCGGCACCTACCTCGGCGGCTGGCGCATCATCCGCACCATGGGCAAGGGCCTGACCGACCTTCAGCCGCAGCAGGGCTTCGCCGCCCAGACCAGCGCCGCGACGGTCATCCTGGCCTCCTCCCACCTCGGCTTCTCCCTCTCCACCACCCACTCGGTCTCCGGTTCGGTGATGGGCGCGGGCCTCGGCCGCAAGGGCGGCGTCGTGCGCTGGTCCACCGCGACCCGCATGTTCGTCGCCTGGGCCCTGACCCTGCCGGCCGCCGCGCTGGTCGGTGCCCTCGCCGAGTCCGTGACGGACCTCGGCGGCTGGGGCACGGCCGTCGTCGCCGTCTTCCTGATCGCCTCCAGCGCCGCGATCTGGAAGCTCTCCCGGCGCGAGGTCGTCGACCACAGCAACGTCAACGCCCCGGAGCGGCCCGCCGGTGTCGTGACCACCGCCATCGCCGCGGTGACCCCGCCTCCCGCGGGCACGGTGAGCACGGACCTCACGGCCACGATCCCCGCCCCCGCCGCGTCCCTCCCCGCCCAGGCCACCGCCGCGTCCGTCGCCGACCCGGCGACCCCGCCGGCCGCCACCGTCTGAACTCCCCGCGCACCCGGTTAAGAAGGAAGCATCACCATGAACATCGACTGGGCGAGCCTGGGTTCCGTGTTCGGCGTCAGCCTCGTGGTCACCGTGGTCCTCGTGGCCCTGTTCACCCTCGGCGTCATGGGCCTCTCGCGCCAGGAACGGGCGTCCGCGCGGGGCGGTTCCGCCGCGCTGGCCGTGACCGGCGCCTACGCCTGCTTCGCGGCCTGCACCGCCGCGGTGGCCTACGGGATCTATCTGATCGTCGCCTGACCCGCGCTCACACGCGCGCCGTCGCCCAAGGGGCGGCAGGAACCCACCGGTTCCTGCCGCCCCTCCCCACGTTCCACCGCCTTCACACGGGGCGGCACCCGTCGCCCGTGTGGGGCTGCACACACTCCTCCGTTGCAGGTCAACAGCAAGTTGACGGCCCTTCCGGGCCCGTGGTGGACTGCCGGAGCCATGTACGGAGGCAGAAGAGGAAGCCGGTGTGAATCCGGCGCGGTCCCGCCACTGTCACCGGGGTAGTAAGCCCCCGGGAGCCAGGAACTCTCGCCGCCGGTCTCGTCGAACCAGGGCGTGGACACCCTGAGTGAGGACATATCGCCATGCTCGGCTGCCGATCGAGTCTCAGCGCCCCGTCGTCGCCCGGTACCACCACGATCGGCTGAACCGATGCGTGCCGACCGCGTCTTCGCGTACGGCGCCACCGCCGGCCTCCTGGGCGACCTGCTCCTCGGCGATCCCCGCCGGGGGCACCCGGTCGCGGCGTTCGGGCGGGCGGCCGGGGCCGTCGAACGCATGCTGTGGCGGGACCACCGGGGCCGGGGCGCGCTGCACACCGTCGTGTGCGTCGGCGGCGCCGTGGCCCTCGGGGCCGCGGCCACCCGCGCCGCGCGTTCCTCCACCGCCGCCTCCGTGGCCCTGACCGCCACCGCCACCTGGGCCGTCGTCGGGGGCACTTCACTCGCCCGGGAGGCCGGGGCCGTCGCACGCGCGCTGCGCGCCGGGGACATCGACGGTGCCCGCGCCCGGCTGCCCCATCTGTGCGGGCGCGACCCGCAGGCCCTGGACGCCGACGGGATCGCCCGGGCGGTCGTCGAGTCGGTCGCCGAGAACACCTCCGACGCCGTCGTCGGCGCGCTGGTGTGGGGAGCCGTCGGCGGGGTGCCGGCCCTGCTCGGCTTCCGGGCCGTCAACACCCTCGACGCCATGGTCGGCCACCGCTCGCCGCGCTATCTGCGCTACGGGTGGGCCTCCGCCCGCCTCGACGACCTCGCGGGCTGGCCGGGCGCCCGCCTCACCGCCGTACTCGCGGCCCTCGCCGGAGACGATCCGCGGGGGGCCGTACGGGCCTGGAGGGCCGACGCGGCCCGGCATCCCAGTCCCAACGCCGGTCCGGTGGAAGCCTCGTTCGCGGGAGCCCTCGGCGTGCGGCTCGGCGGCACCCTCTCCTACGCCGGGCGGGTCGAGCACCGGCCCGTCCTCAACGGCGCCGGCGGACGGCCCGTCCGGGTCACGGACATCGACCGGGCCGTACGGCTCTCCCGTCGCGTCGGCTGGCTCGCGCTCGGCGTCAGCGCCGCGGCCCGAATCCTCGTGAAGGGACGCACGTCATGAACGGTGGTCTCCTGGTCGCCGGCACCACCTCCGACGCCGGCAAGAGCGTCGTCACCGCGGGGATCTGCCGCTGGCTGGTGCGACAGGGCGTCAAAGTGGCGCCGTTCAAGGCGCAGAACATGTCCCTGAACTCGTTCGTCACCCGCGAGGGCGCCGAGATCGGGCGTGCCCAGGCGATGCAGGCACAGGCCGCGCGCGTCGAGCCGACCGCGCTGATGAACCCCGTGCTGCTCAAGCCCGGGAGCGACCGCAGCAGCCAGGTCGTCCTCATGGGCAGGGCCGTGGGCGAGATGACCGCGCGCGGCTATCACGGGGGGCGGCAGCAGGCGCTCCTCGGGACCGTCCTCGACTGCCTCGCCGAGTTGCGGGGCACCTATGACGCGGTGATCTGTGAAGGGGCCGGCAGTCCGGCCGAGATCAACCTGCGCCGGACCGACATCGTGAACATGGGGATCGCCCGCAACGCCCGGCTGCCCGTGCTCGTGGTCGGCGACATCGACCGCGGGGGCGTGTTCGCCTCCTTCTTCGGCACGGTCGCGCTGCTGTCCCCCGAGGACCAGGAGTTCGTCGCGGGCTTCCTCGTCAACAAGTTCCGCGGCGACGTGTCGCTGCTGGAACCCGGGCTGGACATGCTGCACGGACTCACCGGCCGCCGCACGTACGGCGTCCTGCCGTTCCGGCACGGCCTCGGCATCGACGAGGAGGACGGACTGCGGGTCTCCCTGCGGGGGGCCGTCCGCGAGTCGGCGGTGTCCGCCCCGGTCGGCGAGGACGTCCTGCGGGTCGCGGTCTGCGCGATCCCGCTGATGTCCAACTTCACGGACGTGGACGCGCTGGCCGCCGAACCGGGCGTCGTGGTGCGGTTCGTGGACCGGGCCGAGGAACTCGCCGACGCCGATCTCGTCGTGGTGCCGGGAACCCGGGGGACGGTCGCCGCCCTGGAATGGCTGCGGCGGCGCGGTCTCGCGGACGCGCTGCTGCGCAGGGCCGCCGAGGGACGGCCGGTGCTCGGCGTCTGCGGCGGCTTCCAGATCCTCGGCGAGCACATCGAGGACGAGGTGGAGAGCCGGCGCGGGGCGGTCGACGGGCTCGGGATGCTGCCCGTACGGGTGCGGTTCAGGCCCGAGAAGACCCTCGCCCGACCGGTCGGCGAGGCCCTCGGCGAACAGGTCGAGGGGTACGAGATCCACCACGGGGTCGCCCGGATCACCGGCGGGGAGCCCTTCCTGGACGGCTGCCGGGTCGGCGCCGTCTGGGGCACCCACTGGCACGGCTCACTGGAGTCGGACGGTTTCCGGCGGGCCTTCCTGCGCGAGGTGGCGGCCGCCGCGGGCCGCCGCTTCGTACCGGCCCCCGACACGTCGTTCGCCGCGCTGCGCGAGGAACAGCTCGACCGGCTCGGCGACCTGATCGAACAGCACGCGGACACGGACGCGCTGTGGCGGCTCATCGAGTCCGGCGCGCCGCAAGGACTGCCCTTCATCCCACCGGGAGCGCCCGCATGAGCACAGTGTTGTTGTTGTCGACCGCCGACACCGATCTGCTGGCGGCCCGGGCCTCCGGCGCCCCGTACCGGATCGGCAACCCGACCCGGGTCGACGTCGCCGAGGAGCTCCCGGAGCTGATCCGGGGCGCCGACCTCGCCGTCGTACGGCTGCTCGGCGGCAAGCGGGCCTGGGAGGACGGGCTGGCCGTGCTGAAGGCGTCCGGCGTGCCGACCGTGCTGCTCGGCGGGGAGACCGTTCCCGACGCCGAGCTGATGGCGGAGTCCTCGGTGCCGGCCGGCGTCGTCGCGGAGGCGCTGCGCTATCTCGTCGAGGGCGGCCCCGCCAACCTCGTCGAGCTGGCCCGGTTCCTGTCCGACACCGTGCTGCTGACCGGCGAGGGCTTCGTCGAACCGCTGAAGATGCCGGAGTACGGGGTCCACGGGTCGCGTCCGCGTGAAGCGGGCCGGCCGACCGTCGGCGTGCTCTTCTACCGCGCCCACCAGCTGAGCGGCAACACCGGCTTCGTGGACACACTGTGCGACGCCATCGAGGCGCGGGGCGTCAACGCCCTTCCCGTGTACTGCGGTTCACTGCGCGGCGCCGATGCCGGGCTGTACGAGATCCTCGCGTCGGCCGACACGCTGGTCGCCACCGTGCTCGCCGCGGGCGGCACCCACGCCTCGCGGGCCTCCGCGGGCGGCGACGAGGAGGCCTGGGACATCGGCGCCCTCGCCGACCTCGACATCCCCGTGCTGCAAGGGCTCTGCCTGACCTCGTCGAAGAGCGCCTGGGAGGCGTCGGACGCCGCGCTCTCCCCCATGGACGCGGCGATGCAGGTCGCCATCCCGGAGTTCGACGGACGCCTCATCACCGTGCCGTTCTCCTTCAAGGAACAGGGCCCGGACGACGTGCCGGTGTACGTCGCCGACCCCGAGCGGGCCGCGCGGGTCGCCGGAATCGCCGTACGGCACGCCCGGTTGAGGCACCGGCCCAACGCCGAGAAGAAGCTCGCGCTGGTCTTCACCGCGTACCCCACCAAGCACTCCCGGGTCGGCAACGCGGTCGGACTCGACACACCCGCCTCCGCGGTACGGGTCCTCGACGCCCTGCGGGACGCCGGGTACGGGGTCGACGGGCACCCCGACGACGGCGACGAGCTGATCCACCGGCTGATCGCGGCCGGCGGCCACGACGTCGAGTGGCTCACCGAGGAACAGCTCGCCGCCGCGCCCGCCCGCGTGCCCCTGGCCGACTACCGGGAGTGGTTCGAGCGGCTCGATCCCCGGCTGCGCGACGGGATGCGGGAGGCGTGGGGCGAACCGCCGGGCAACCTGTACGTCGACGGGGACGACATCGTCCTGGCGTCCCTGCGGTTCGGGAACGTCGTCGTCATGATCCAGCCGCCGCGCGGCTTCGGCGAGAACCCGATCGCGATCTACCACGACCCCGACATGCCGCCGTCGCACCACTACCTGGCGGCCTACCGGTGGCTGGAGAACAGCTTCGGGGCCGACGCGGTCGTCCACATGGGCAAGCACGGCACGATGGAGTGGCTGCCGGGCAAGGGCCTGGGCCTCAGCGGCGGCTGCGCGCCGGACGCCGTCCTCGGTGAACTGCCCCTGATCTACCCCTTCATCGTCAACGACCCCGGCGAGGGCACCCAGGCCAAGCGGCGCGGCCACGCCACGGTCGTCGACCATCTGGTGCCGCCGATGGCCCGCGCCGACACCTACGGCGACCTGGCCAAGCTGGAGCAGCTCCTCGACGAGTACGCGCTCGTCTCCGACCTGGACCCGGCCAAGGCCCCGGCCGTCCGTGCCCAGATCTGGACGCTGGTCAAGGCGGCCGAGCTGCACCACGACCTGCATGTCGACGAACAGCCGGACGACGGTGCCTTCGACGAGTTCGTCATGCACATCGACGGCTATCTGTGCGAGATCAAGGACGTGCAGATCAGGGACGGCCTGCACATCCTCGGCGGCGGGCCGGTCGGCGAGCCGCGGGTGAACCTGGTGCTGGCCGTGCTGCGCGCCTCGCAGGTGTGGGGCGGGCAGGCGAACGCGCTGCCGGGGCTGCGGGCCTCGCTGGCCGGGCACTTCGGGCTGGTGGAGAAGGAACTGCTCGCCGAGCCGGGCGCGCCGGTGAAGGTGCCGGTCGAGCTGACGGACCTGGTCGAGGGGCCCGCGCGCAGTGCCGCCGACGCGATCGATCTGCTGGAACAGCTGTGCCGGCGGCTCGCGGAGGGCATGGAGGCGAGCGGCTGGACGGCGACGGCCGTACCCGCGCTGCTGCGTGACGTGCTCGGCACCGAACTTCCCGACGCCGCCGCGGTGCTGGAGTTCGCGTGTCGCGAGGTCGTGCCCCGGCTGGCCCGTACGACCGACGAGATCGACCACATCCTCAAGGCGCTCGACGGCGGTTACGTCCCGGCCGGCCCGTCGGGGTCCCCGACCCGTGGACTCGTCAACGTCCTGCCGACCGGCCGCAACTTCTACTCGGTCGACCCCAAGGCGATCCCCTCCCGGCTGAGTTGGGAGGTCGGGCAGTCGCTCGCCGACTCCCTCGTGCAGCGCTACCTCCAGGACACCGGCGCCTACCCGCGGTCCGTCGGTCTGACGGTCTGGGGCACCTCGGCCATGCGCACCCAGGGCGACGACATCGCCGAGATCCTGGCGCTGCTGGGCTGCCGCCCGGTCTGGGACGACGCCTCGCGCCGCGTCACCGGCTTCGAGATCGTGCCGCCGGCCGAACTCGGCCGGCCGCGCATCGACGTCACCGTCCGTATCTCCGGCTTCTTCCGGGACGCTTTCCCGCACGTCGTCGGGCTCATCGACGACGCGGTGCGGGCGGTGGCGGAGCTCGACGAACCGGACGAGTCCAACTACGTCCGGGCGCACGTGGAGCAGGACGCGGCGCAGCACGGCGACCGGCGGCGCGCGACGGCCCGGGTCTTCGGCTCCAAGCCGGGCGCGTACGGGGCGGGCCTGCTGCCGCTGATCGACGCCCGCAACTGGCGCTCGGACGCCGACCTCGCCGAGGTGTACGCGGTGTGGGGCGGCTACGCCTACGGGCGTGGGCTCGAAGGCCGGGCGGCGCGCGGGGACATGGAGACGGCGTTCCGGCGGATCGCGGTGGCCGCGAAGAACGTGGACACCCGTGAGCACGACCTGGTCGACGCCGACGACTACTTCCAGTACCACGGCGGCATGGTCGCCATGGTGCGGCACCTGACGGGCACCTCGCCGGAGGCGTACGTGGGTGATTCGGCGACGCCGGACCAGGTGCGCACCAGGACCCTGGGCGAGGAGACGCACCGGGTGTTCCGCGCCCGGGTCGTCAACCCGCGCTGGATGGCGGCGATGCGCCGGCACGGCTACAAGGGCGCCTTCGAGATGGCGGCGACCGTCGACTACCTCTTCGGCTACGACGCGACGGCCGGGGTCGTGGACGACTGGATGTACGAGAAGCTCAGCGCCGAGTACGTCTTCGACGCCGAGAACCGGGACTTCATGAAGAAGTCCAATCCGTGGGCGCTGCGCGGCATCACCGAGCGGCTGCTCGAAGCGGCCGACCGCGGCCTGTGGGCCGAGCCGGACGCGGACACGCTGGAACGGCTGCGGGCCACCTATCTGGAGCTCGAAGGCGACTTGGAGGGCGACGACCAGTGAGTACCCCCTTTCCGTTCACGGCCGTCGTCGGTCAGGACGATCTGCGGCTCGCGCTGCTGCTGAACGCCGTGTCGCCCGCGGTGGGCGGTGTGCTGGTGCGCGGCGAGAAGGGCACCGCCAAGTCGACGGCCGTCCGGGCGCTCTCCGCGCTGCTGCCCGAGGTCGCCGTGGTCCCCGGCTGCCGTTTCGCGTGCGACCCGGGCGCGCCCGACCCGGCGTGCCCGGACGGCCCGCACGAGGCGGGGACGGGCGCGCGCCGCCCGGCCCGCATGGTCGAACTGCCGGTCGGCGCGTCCGAGGACCGGCTGGTCGGGGCCCTCGACATCGAGCGTGCGCTCGCCGAGGGCGTGAAGGCCTTCGAGCCGGGACTGCTCGCCGACGCCCACCGCGGGATCCTCTACGTCGACGAGGTGAACCTGCTGCACGACCACTTGGTGGACCTGCTGCTGGACGCGGCCGCCATGGGGGCCTCGTACGTCGAGCGTGAGGGCGTGTCCGTGCGGCACGCCGCCCGGTTCCTGCTGGTCGGGACCATGAACCCCGAGGAGGGGGAGCTCAGGCCCCAGCTCCTGGACCGGTTCGGGCTGACCGTCGAGGTGTCCGCCTCGCGCGAGCCGGACCAGCGCGTGGAGGTCGTACGGCGACGGCTCGCCCACGACGACGACCCCGCCGGCTTCGCGGCTCGCTGGGCCGGGGAGGAGAGCGCCGTGCGGGCGCGGATCGTGGCGGCGCGGGCGCTGCTGCCGTCGGTACGGCTCGGGGACGGCGCGCTGCGGCAGATCGCGGCGACCTGTGCCGCGTTCGAGGTGGACGGGATGCGGGCCGACATCGTGATGGCCCGGACGGCCACCGCGCTGGCGGCGTGGGCCGGGCGCACGGACGTGCTCGCGGAGGACGTACGGCAGGCGGCGCTGCTGGCGCTGCCGCACCGGCGGCGGCGCAATCCCTTCGACGCGCCGGGCCTCGACGAGGACCGGCTCGACGAGACGCTGGAGGAGTTCGGCGGGTCCGAGGACGACGATCCGGATCCCGACGGGCCCGGAGGCGGTGGCGGGCAGCCGCCGCGGGCCGACGGTCCGCGGGGCGGCGACACGGGTGCGACGCCCGAGGCCGGTGAGGGCGGTGAGCCGCAGCCGTCCGGCGCGGGCGCCGGCGAGCGGGCCGCCGTACGGGCGGCGGAGCCCTTTCGCGCGAAGGTGCTGAGCGTTCCCGGTCTCGGCGAGGGTGCGGCCGGACGGCGTTCGCGGGCCCGGACCGAGCACGGGCGGACCACGGGTGCGCGACGGCCCCGGGGGGCCCTGACGAAGCTGCATCTCGCGGCGACCGTGCGGGCGGCCGCGCCGCATCAGCGGGCGCGCGGCCGGTCCGGGCGCGGTCTCGTGGTGCGCCGGGACGATCTGCGGCAGGCGACCCGGGAGGGGCGCGAGGGCAACCTCGTGCTGTTCGTGGTCGACGCCTCCGGCTCGATGGCGGCCCGGCAGCGGATGAGTGCCGTGAAGGGTGCCGTGCTGTCCCTGCTGCTCGACGCGTACCAGCGGCGCGACAAGGTGGGGCTGGTGACGTTCCGGGGGACGGCGGCGGAGCTCGCGTTGCCGCCGACGTCGTCCGTGGACGCCGCCGCCGTGCGGCTGGAGTCGCTGCCGACCGGCGGGCGTACCCCGCTCGCGGCGGGGCTGTTGCGGGCCCACGAGACGCTGCGGGTGGAGCGGCTGCGGGATCCCGCGCGGCGAGCGCTGGTGGTGGTCGTGACGGACGGCCGGGCCACCGGCGGGCCCGAACCGGTGGCGCTGGCCGGGCGTGCGGCCGGGCTGTTCGCGGCCGAGGGGATCGCCTCGGTGGTCGTCGACTGCGAGTCCGGGCCGGTGCGGCTGGGACTCGCCGGGCGGCTCGCGGACGAGCTGGGCGGGACGGCGGTGACGCTGGACGAGCTGCGGGCCGACTCGATCGCCGGGCTGGTCAGGGATGTGCAGGGAACTTCGGGGAGGGCCGCGTAGTGCCGCAGGGGCAGCCGAGTGTGGTGCCGGACGACGGTCTGACGACGCGCCAGCGGCGCAACCGTCCGCTGGTCGTGGTGCACACCGGGATCGGGAAGGGCAAGTCCACCGCCGCGTTCGGGCTCGCGCTGCGCGCCTGGAACCAGGGGTGGCCGATCGGGGTGTTCCAGTTCGTCAAGTCGGCGAAGTGGAAGGTCGGCGAGGAGAACGCGCTGCGGGTGCTGGGGGCGTCCGGCGAGGGCGGCAGCGTCGCCTGGCACAAGATGGGCGAGGGCTGGTCCTGGGTCCAGCGGGATCTCCAGGGGGACAACCACAGCAACGAGGAGAAGGCCCGCGAGGGCTGGGAGCAGGTCAAGCGGGACCTGGCGGCCGAGACGTACCGGCTGTACGTGCTGGACGAGTTCGCGTACCCGATGCACTGGGGCTGGATCGACACCGACGAGGTCGTCGACGTGCTGCGCGCGCGGCCCGGCACCCAGCATGTGGTGATCACCGGGCGGAACGCGCCGGAGAAGCTGGTCGGCTTCGCCGATCTCGTCACCGACATGTCCAAGGTCAAGCATCCGATGGACGCCGGCCAGAAGGGCCAGAGGGGCATCGAGTGGTGAGGTCCGTGCCCCGGCTGGTGATCGCCGCGCCGTCCTCCGGCAGCGGCAAGACCACCGTCGCCACGGGGCTGATGGCCGCCTTCGCGGGGCGCGGACTCGCCGTGTCGCCGCACAAGGTCGGTCCCGACTACATCGACCCCGGGTACCACGCGCTCGCCACCGGGCGGGTGGGGCGCAACCTCGACGCGTACCTGTGCGGTCCCGAGCTGGTCGGGCCGTTGTTCGCGCACGGCGCGCGCGGATGTGACGTCGCCGTCGTCGAGGGGGTCATGGGGCTGTACGACGGTGCCGCCGGGGAGGGCGAACTGGCGTCCACCGCGCAGGTCGCGAAGCTGCTGCGGGCGCCGGTGGTGCTCGTCGTCGACGCTTCGTCGCAGTCCCGGTCGGTGGCGGCGCTGGTGCACGGCTTCGCGTCCTGGGACCCGGAGGTGCGGATCGGGGGCGTGATCCTGAACAAGGTCGCGTCGGACCGGCACGAGGAGTTGCTGCGGGAGGCGCTGGACTCGGCGGGGGTGCCGGTGCTGGGGGTGCTGCGGCGCGTCGCGGGGGTGGACACGCCGTCGCGGCATCTGGGGCTGGTGCCGGTCGCCGAGCGGCGGACGGAGGCGGTCTCCGCTGTCGCGGCGATGGCGGCGCAGGTCTCCGCCGGATGTGATCTGGACGCGTTGCTGGGGCTCGCGCGCGGTGCGGGGTCGGTTCCGGGGGAGGTGTGGGACGCGGCCGAGGCGCTGGCCTCCTCGCCCCCGCCGCCCCTTCCCGTCCCGTCCCCGGAGGAGCTGTCCCCGGACCCCGTTCGGCCTGGACGGCCTCGGCCTCGAACGCCGGACGGGCCGGTCACCGTAGCCGTCGCCGGTGGGTCCGCCTTCAGCTTCTCCTACGCCGAGCACGGCGAACTGCTCGCCGCCGCCGGTGCCGACGTCGTGCCGTTCGACCCGCTGCGGGACGAGCGACTCCCCGAGGGGACGCGGGGGTTGGTCATCGGCGGCGGTTTCCCGGAGGTGTACGCCGCCGAGTTGTCCGCCAACGAGCCGCTGCGCGAGGCCGTCGCCGAGCTGGCGCTGAGCGGGGCTCCCGTCGCGGCCGAGTGCGCGGGGCTCTTGTACCTGTGCCGGGAGCTGGACGGGCGGCCGATGTGCGGGGTGCTCGACGTCAGTGCGCGGATGAGCGAGCGGCTCACCCTCGGGTACCGGGACGCCGTGGCCGTGAGCGACAGTGTGCTCGCGAGCGCCGGGCAGCGGATGCGCGGGCACGAGTTCCACCGGACCGTCGTCGAGCCGGGCGCGGGCGAGGTCGCGGCCTGGGGGATGCGTGCCCCCCGCCCGGCGCGGCTCGAGGGTTTTGTCCAAGCGGGGGTGCACGCGAGCTATCTGCACACGCACTGGGCGTCGGCGCCCGGTGTGGCCCGTCGGTTCGTCGAGAGGTGCCGGACGTCATGAGCAGCAGGCTGATCGGAGTGGGAGTCGGTCCCGGCGATCCCGAGCTGGTGACCGTCAAGGGGGTCAACGCGCTGCGGGCGGCCGAGGTGGTCGTCGTACCGGTGATGGCCGCGGCGGACGGGACGGACGGCGGTGAGCGCGGCCGGGCCGAGGCGACCGTGCTGCACTACGTGCCCGAGGAGAAGGTCGTCCGGGTGGTGTTCGCGCTGAACGAGCGCAGCGACCGAGCCCGGCGCGAGGCCGCCTGGGACGCGGCCGGGGCGCGGGTCGCCGGGCTGCTGGAGACGCACGGCAGTGTCGCCTTCGCGACCATCGGCGATCCGAACGTGTACTCGACCTTCACCTATCTGGCGCTGACCATCGCCGAGTCGGTGCCGGGGGTCGTCGTGGAGACCGTGCCCGGGATCACCGCCATGCAGGATCTCGCGGCGCGTTCGGGCGCGGTGCTCACCGAGGGGACCGAGCCGCTGACCCTGGTGCCGGTCACCGCGGGGGCCACCGTGCTCAAGGACGCGTTGAACGGGCCCGGCACGGTCGTCGCGTACAAGTTCGGCCGGCAGGCCGGGGAGGTCGCGAAGGCGCTGCGCGAGACCGGACGGATCGAGGGTGCCGTGTGGGGCTCGGCGCTGGGGCTGGCGGAGGAGTCGATCCAGCCGGCCGCGGACCTCGGGGACGGTCCGCTGCCCTACCTCTCGACGCTCATCGCACCCGCGCCGCGGGACGGCGGCCGGGGCGGCAAACTGTGACGGCCCACGGCGCGCCGGGCTCATCCGGCTCACCCGGCCAAGCCCACCACCAGCCAGATGAACGCCACGCCCGCGACCGTGCACAGCAGGGTCGAGCGGGCGGGGTGCTCGTGGTGGGCCTCGGGGAGGATCTCGGCCGCCGCGAGGTAGAGCAGCGCACCGCCGAAGAAGCCGAGATAGCCGCCGAGCAGTGCTTCGGGGATGGTGAAGAACGCGGTCGAGGCGGCGCCGACGGCCGGTGCCGCCGCGTCCGCGAACAGCATCGCGAGCGCCTTGCGCCGGGCGTTCCCGTACAGGCTGGTGATCGTGTACGTGTTGAAGCCGTCCGCGAAGTCGTGGGCGATCACCGCGAGCGCGACCGCCGTGCCCATACCGCCGCCGACCTGGAACGCCGCGCCGATCGCCACACCGTCCATGGTGCTGTGCCCGACCAGCGCGGCGGCCGCCGTCAGGCCCACCTCGGGTGTCCGGCCGTCGTGCGCCGCCCGGCCGGCGTGTCCCTCGGGCCCGTCCGGGTCCCCGCTCTCGTCGGCGCCGTGCCCGGCCTGACGAGCGGCCAGCAGCCGTTCCACCATATGGGCCAGCAGGAAGCCCGCCACGAAGAGCAGGAGCGCGGCCGGTACGCCGTGGATCTCGGTGCCCGCCGCCCGCAGTGCCTCGGGCAGCAGGTCCAGGCCCACCACGCCGAGCATCAGGCCACCGGCCAGGCCGAGGACGAGATGGCGGCGGTCGGTCACCCGCTGTGCCGTCCAGCCGCCGGCCAGCGTCATCAGGAACGCGCCGAGCGCGACGAGGACCGCCATGTGACCTTGCTATCCGATCGACCCCGGGTCGCGCACGTCCGACCCCCGTCACGTCGACGTTCCGTACGAGAGGACTCGAACTCATGGCCGATGTCACCCACGGCAAGGTGACCTTCGTCGGCGCCGGCCCCGGCGCCGCCGATCTGCTGACGTTCCGCGCCGCGCGCGCCATCGCCGAGGCCGACGTCGTGATCTGGGCCGCGAGCCTGGTCCAGGCGGAGGTCCTCGCCCACGCGCGGGCGGACGCGGAGATCCTCGACTCGGCGGTCATGTCCCTGGAGGACGTGGTCGCGGTGTACGAGCGGGCCCGCGAGGACGGGCTGCGGGTGGCCCGGATCCACTCCGGCGACCCCGCGCTGTGGGGCGGCACGCAGGAGCAGCTCGACCGGTGTGCCGGGCTCGGGATCGAGACGGAGGTCGTGCCCGGCGTGTCCTCCTTCTCGGCCGTGGCCGCGCTCGCGCAGCGTGAGCTGACCATCCCCGAGGTCGCGCAGTCCGTCGTGCTGACCCGGCTCGGCGGCGGCAAGACGCCGATGCCGCCCGGGGAGGAGGTGCGCGAGTTCGCCCGGCACGGGACGACCATGGCGGTCTTCCTGTCGGCCGCGCGCAGCGGCCAGCTGGTGCGGGAGCTGCTGGAGGGCGGGTATCCGACCGGCACCCCGGTCGTCGTGGCCCATCAGGCGACGTGGCCGGAGGAGCTGATCGTGAAGTGCACGATCGGCACGCTGGAGGAGACCGTCAAGGAACACAAGCTCTGGAAGCACACCCTGTTCCTGGTCGGTCCGGCGCTCGACGCCCGCGGTACGCGCTCGCATCTCTACCACCCCGGCCACTTCCACGGTCACCGCAAGGCGGACCCTGAGGCCCGCAAGGCCCTGCGCGCCCAGGGCGCCGGCACGTGATCACGGTCGTCGGCACGGGAACCGGTGCGCCGCCGCCCGCGGACGTGCTCGCGGGGGCGGAACTCGTCGTGGGCGGCCGGCGGCACCTGGACGCCGTACGGACCGCGCTGCCGGAGACGGCCGAGCTGATCGTCCTCGGGGCGCTGGCTCCCGCCCTCGACGCCGTCGAGGAGTACGTCGGCAAGGGGCGGCCGGTCGTCGTGCTCGCCTCCGGGGACCCGGGATTCTTCGGGATCGTGCGGGTGCTCGCGCGGCGGTTCGGTTCCGGGGCGCTCGACGTACGGGCCGGGGTGTCGTCCGTCGCGGCCGCGTTCGCCCGGGCCGGTCTCGCCTGGGACGACGCCGTGGTCGTCAGCGCGCACGGGCGGGAGCTGCGCGGCGCCGTCAACGTGTGCCGCGCGCATCCGAAGGCCGCCGTGCTGACCGGGCCCGGCGCGGGCCCCGCCGAGCTGGGCGCGGCCCTCGCCCGCGCGTCCGCCGACCGGGTCCTGGTGGTGGCCTCGGCGCTCGGCGACCCCGCGCGCGAACGCGTCGAGCGGGTGACGCCGGCGCAGGCCGCCGCCCGTGACTGGGGTTCGGCGGTGAGCGTGGTGCTGTGCCTGGACGAGACGCGGGCGCCCGGCGGGGTGCGGACGGTCGCCGGGGCGGCGCCTGGCCCGGCGGGCTGGGCGCTGGAGGAGACCGGGTTCGCGCACCGGGACTCGATGATCACGAAGTTCGAGGTGCGGGCGCTGGCGCTGGCCCGGCTCGGGCCACGCCCGGGTGACCTGGTCTGGGACGTCGGCGCCGGCTCCGGGTCGGTGGCCGTGGAGTGTGCGCGGCTGGGCGCCGCCGTCAGCGCGGTGGAGAAGACCTCGGACGGTGTCGGGCGGATCCGTGCCAACGCCGCCGCGCACGGCGTGGACGTGCACGTGGTGCGGGGCACGGCGCCCGAGGCGCTGACGGAACTCGACGATCCCGACGCGGTGTTCGTCGGCGGCGGAGGCCGTGAACTGCCCGGCATCGTCACCGCGTGCGCGCGGCGGGCGAGGCGGAGCGTGGTCGTCGCGATGGCGGCGCTGGACCGGGTGCCGGCCGCGCGGGCGGCACTCGCCGGAGCCGGGTTCGACTGCGACGGCGTGTTGTTGCAGTCGTCGCGGCTCGCGCCGCTGCCGGGGGACGTGACCCGGCTGGCGGCGACCAATCCCGTGTTCCTGCTGTGGGGCACCCGCCCCGACGTGTGTAGCGAAGGAGTTGCTCAGTGATCGGCCTCATTTCCGCCACCGCGGCGGGGGCGGCGGCGCGCGACCGGCTGGCCGCGGCCTGGCCGGACCGTACGCGGGTGTACGACGGGCCCGTGGGAGACGCGGTACGGCGGGCGTTCGCGGAGTGCGGGCAGCTGGTGTGCTTCCTGGCGACGGGGGCGGTGGTACGGCTGGTCGCACCGCTGCTGGGCGACAAGCGCACCGATCCGGGTGTGGTCTGTGTCGACGAGGGCGGCCGGTTCGCCGTGTCGCTGCTGGGCGGCCACGGCGGCGGCGCCAACGAACTGGCCCGCGCGGTGGGCGGGTTGCTGGGCGCCGAGCCGGTGGTGACGACCGCGACGGACGCGGTGGGTGTGCCCGGTCTCGACACCCTCGGCCTCCCCGTGGAGGGAGACGTCGCCGGGGTGACCCGGGCCCTGCTGGACGGGGAGCCGGTCGCGCTCGACGCGGAGGTGTCCTGGCCGCTGCCCGCGCTGCCGGTGGCGGCGCGCGGCGCGTACACGATCCGGCTGACCGACCGCGCGGTGGAGGCCGCCGCGCACGAGGTGCTGCTGCGTCCGCCGTCCCTGGTCGTCGGGGTCGGCGCGTCCCGGGGCGCCCCGGCCGACGAGGTGCTCGGGCTGGTCGAGGAGGCGCTGCGGGAGGCGGGACTGTCCGCGCGCAGTGTCGCCGAACTGGCCACCGTCGACGCCAAGGAGCGCGAGCCCGGCATCGTCGAGGCCGCCGCACGGCTCGGCGTACCCCTGGTGACGTACCGAGCCGGGGAGTTGGCGGCCGTCGAGGTGCCGAACCCCTCCGACGCGCCCCTCGCCGCCGTCGGCACCCCCTCCGTCGCGGAGGCCGCCGCCCTCGCGCGCGGCGGTGAACTCCTCCTCCCCAAGCGGAAGTCGCGGCGCGCCGACGGGCGGCCCGCGATGGCGACCTGCGCGGTCGTACGGCGTCCGGGGCGCGGGCGGCTCGCGGTGGTGGGGCTCGGTCCCGGCGCCCGGGACCTGCTGACGCCGCGCGCCGAGGCGGAGTTGCGGCGGGCGTCCGTGCTCGTCGGACTCGACCAGTACGTCGACCAGATCCGTGATCTGCTGCGGCCCGGTACCCGGATCCTGGAGTCGGGGCTCGGCGCGGAGGAGGAGCGGGCGCGGACCGCGGTCGCCGAGGCCCGGCGCGGGCGGGCCGTCGCGCTGATCGGGAGCGGGGACGCGGGCGTGTACGCCATGGCGTCGCCCGCGCTCGCCGAGGCGTCCGACGACATCGACGTGGTCGGGGTGCCCGGGGTGACGGCGGCGCTGGCGGCCGGGGCGATCCTGGGCGCGCCGCTGGGCCACGACCACGTCTCGATCAGCCTGTCCGACCTGCACACGCCGTGGGAGGTCATCGAGCGGCGGGTGCGGGCCGCGGCCGAGGCGGACCTCGTCGTGACGTTCTACAACCCGCGCAGCCGGGGCCGGGACTGGCAGTTGCCGAAGGCCCTGGCGATCCTCGCGGAGCACCGGGAGCCGACCACGCCGGTCGGAGTCGTACGCAACGCCTCGCGCCCGGACGAGTCCAGCCGGGTCGGCACGCTGGCCGCGCTGGACCCGGCGACGGTCGACATGATGACGGTCGTGACCGTGGGCAACACGGCGACCCGGCGGATCGCGGGCCGCATGGTGACCCCGCGCGGCTACCGCTGGCAGGAGGAGCCTCAGTGAACCGTGTGGTCCATCCGATCGAGCGGGAGTCCTTCCGGCGGCTGCGGGCCCGGCTGGACACCTCGCACCTCGCGCCGCTGACCCGGGCGGTGGTGGAGCGGGTGATCCACTCCGCGGCCGACCTCGACTACGCCGGCGATCTCGTGCTGGACGAGGGGACGTTGGAGAAGGCGCACGCCGCGCTGCACGCGGGGGCGCCGGTGGTCGTCGACGTGGAGATGGTCGCCGCGGGCATCACGCGCCGCGAGACCGTCTGCCGTCTGAGGGACGCGAGGTCCGGCCCCGGGCTGACCCGTTCGGCGCACGCGATCCGGCTCGCGTACGAGGAGGTCGGCCCCGGTGCCCTGTGGGTGATCGGCTGTGCGCCGACCGCGCTGGAGGAGCTGCTGACGCTGGACGCCTCCCCCGCGCTCGTCATCGGTCTGCCCGTCGGATTCGTCGGGGCGGCCGAGTCCAAGGCCGCGTTGCGCGCGAGCGGGCTGCCGGCCGTGAGCAACGTGTCCGAGAAGGGCGGTTCGGCGGTCGCCGCGGCCGCGCTCAACGCCCTGCTGTACCAGCCCGTTTCACCTGCCGAGGAGAAGTCGTGACCACCGCGCCGCCCGCCCTGCTCATCGCCGGCCATGGCACCCGGGACGAGGCCGGAGCCGAGGCGTTCCGTTCCTTCGTCCGGGAGTTGGGCCGCCGCCACCCCGAACTGCCCGTCGCGGGCGGCTTCATCGAGCTGTCGCCGCCGCCGCTGGGCGACGCGGTGGCCGAGCTGGTGGAGCGGGGGGTGCGCCGGTTCGCCGCCGTACCGCTGATGCTGGTGTCCGCCGGGCACGCCAAGGGGGACATCCCGGCGGCCCTGTCCCGTGAGAGGGAACGGCACCCCGGGATCTCGTACACCTACGGCCGGCCGCTGGGCCCGCACCCGTCGCTGCTGAACGTGCTGGAGCGGCGCCTGGACGAGGCGCTCGGCGGTGCGGGCCGTACGCCCGAGGACCGGGCCGACGTGACCGTGCTGCTGGTCGGGCGCGGCTCGACCGACCCGGACGCCAACGCCGAGGTGCACAAGGCGGCGCGGCTGCTGTGGGAGGGGCGCGGCTACGCGGGCGTGGAGACGGCGTTCGTGTCCCTTGCGGCACCGGACGTGCCCAGCGGTCTCGACCGGTGTGTGCGGCTGGGCGCCCGCCGGATCGTCGTCCTGCCCTACTTCCTGTTCACCGGCATCCTCCCGGAGCGGGTACGTCAGCAGACGGAGGGCTGGGCGGCCGCGCATCCCGGGGTCGAGGTGCGGTCGGCGGATGTGATCGGTCCCGAGCCGGAGCTGCTGGACCTGGTGTGGGAGCGGTACGAGGAGGCGGTGAAGGGCGATCTGCGGATGAACTGCGACTCGTGCGTGTACCGCATCGCGCTGCCGGGCTTCGAGGACAAGGTGGGGCTGCCGCAGCAGCCGCACTTCCACCCGGACGACGACGGGCATCACGACGGTCAGCACGACGGCCACCATCACGGGCACCACCAGCACGGGGGGCACACGCATTCGCATGCCCACTGACGACTCCCTCGCAGAAGGCCCCGACCTGCGGCATCACGGGGACGCCGAGATCCGCGACGACGGGGCGGAGCTGGTCGACCTGGCCGTCAACGTCCGCGCGGACACGCCTCCGGCCTGGCTGCGGGAGCGGATCACCGGATCGCTCGGCGTGCTCGCCGCCTATCCGGACGGGCGGGCGGCACGGGCGGCGGTGGCGGCACGGCACGGGCTGCCGGTGGACCGGGTGCTGCTGACGGCGGGCGCGGCGGAGGCGTTCGTGCTGCTGGCGCGCGCGCTGAAGGTACGCCGGCCCGTGGTCGTGCACCCGCAGTTCACCGAGCCGGAGGCGGCGCTGCGCGACGCCGGGCACACCGTCGACCGGGTGCTGCTGCGGGCGGCGGACGGCTTCCGGCTGGATCCGGCCGCGGTGCCCGAGGACGCGGACCTGGTGGTGATCGGCAATCCGACGAATCCCACGTCGGTGTTGCATCCGGCCTCGGCGATCGCCGGACTCGCCCGCCCGGGCCGGACGTTGGTGGTCGACGAGGCGTTCATGGACGCGGTGCCGGGCGAGCGCGAGGCCCTGGCGGGACGGACGGACGTGCCGGGGCTCGTGGTGCTGCGCAGTCTCACCAAGACCTGGGGCCTGGCCGGGCTGCGTATCGGGTACGTGCTGTCGTCCCCGGAGACGGTCACCGCGCTGGAGCGGGCCCAGCCGCTGTGGCCGGTCTCCACGCCCGCGCTCGCGGCGGCCGAGGCGTGCGTGGCCCCCCGGGCGCTGGCGGAGGCGGCCCACGCGGCTCGTCGCGTCGCCGGTGACCGGGCCCATCTGGTCGCGGGTCTGACGCGGTCGACGGCCGCGGGGGTGCGGGTCGTCGGTCCGGCCGAGGGACCGTTCGTGCTGGTGCGGATGCCGGACGCGGGCGCCGTACGGCGGCGGCTGCGGGAACTGGGCTTCGCGGTACGGCGCGGCGACACGTTTCCCGGGCTGGGCGAGGAGTGGGTACGGCTCGCGGTGCGGGACCGGACGACGTCGAACGCCTTCCTGGAGGCGCTGGGGCGGGCGTTGACCGGGTGAGGCGGGGGTGAGTGGGGGGACGGCGAGGACGCCGGGAAGGACGCCCCCCGCCGTCCCCAGCCGCCCCCGCCGCCCCCAGGCCGGGGTCGCCCCCCCCGGACCCCCGCCCCCCGGGCCCCCGTCCCTCGGACCCCGCCCCTCGGACGACTCCGTCGCCGTCGCCGTCGGTTCAGCCCCGGCGCCGCGCCACCGCCACCGCTCCCCCGCCGGCCACGAGCAGCGCGACCGCGCCGCCCACGAGGTACGGCGTCACCGAACTCCCGCCGGTCTGCGCCAGGTCGGTCTTCGCGGGGGCGTCCTGGGGCTGCGCGTCGGACGCCGGTTCGGCGCCCGCCGGTGCCGGGGCCGCCGACGCGGCGGGAGCCTCGCAGGTCGCCTTCGCGAGGCTCAGGCTGCCCTTCACCTCGGCCACGTTGAGGTTCAACGGGTTGATGGACACCGTGAGTTCGAGCGCGGTCGCGGCCGCCGTACGCGAGGTGGTCGCCCGCTTGGACAGGTCCAGGCGCACCTCGCCCACGCCGGGCACCTTGACGATCGTGGGGCCGCCCGCGGTCAGCGTGGTCCGCTTGCCGAGGACGGTCACCGAGCCGAGGACGTTGGCCGAGGCGACCGGCGTCTTCCCGGTCTCGCAGGTCGCCTTCGAGGTGATGCCGTCGACCTCGATGACGGACAGCAGGGGCAGGCCGGGCACGTGGAGCTTGACGTGGGCGAGGTCGGTGAGCCCCTCGGCCTTGGTGGCGGTGACCGTGGCCTTCGCCGTCGCCACGTCGGCGCGCAGCACGCTGAACGGCTTTCCGCTGTCGACACCGTCGAGGCGGGCGGTGAGCGCGGTCTCCCGCGCGTTCTGCCGGTGCGGGGCCTCGACCTCGTTGAGGGAGACCGCGAGCGGGACGTCCACGGTCTTGTCGGCGAGGGCCACGTCGAGGCCGGTGCGCAGGACGGCGGCGCTCGCGCGGCCCTGGCCGGTGGTCGCGTGGGCCGGGTCCGCCGCGGCGAGGGCCGCGGGACCGGCGGCCAGGGAGGTGGCCGCGGCGACGGCGGCGAGACGGCGTGCGGGCATGCGGAAGTGGTTGCCGTTCAAGGCGTGGGACCCCCAGAAGAGACGTGCTCGGGACCCGGCAAGAATTACGCACTGGGAGTGAACGGGCAGCGATCCTGGGGCACTTCACTCCATCGTGGGGTTTCCGCGAACCTTTTCGAATCACGCGGCACAGGTGTTCCCCTGCGGTACTCCCGCGGCTCCCTCCGTGCGAGCGTGCGGCCCTCGCACCCGCGCGTGCGAGGGAGCGCAACGACGCGACCGCCCGGCCGGTCACGCCTCGTCAACCGAGCGGGTCCGGCGGGCGGTGCGTCAAGGCGCTCCCGCGGCGCCCTCAGCCGACGACACGCCCGTTCAGCACCACCCGCGACGGAGCCGCCAGCACCCGGACGTCGGCCCGTGGGTCGCCCTCGTACACGACCAGGTCCGCCGGTGCCCCATCCTCCAGGCCGGGACGGCCCAGCCAGTCGCGCGCGCCCCAGGTGGTGGCCGCGAGCGCCTCGACCGGGGGGATGCCGGCCGTCACCAGTTCCGCGACCTCGCCGGCCACCAGGCCGTGCGCGAGGGTACCGCCGGCGTCGGTGCCGACGTACACCGGGACACCGGCGTCGTAGGCGGCGCGCACCGTGTCGTAGCGGCGCTCGTGCAGCCGTCGCATATGGGCCGACCAGCGCGGGTATCTGTGCTCGCCGCCGGCGGCGAGCTGCGGGAAGGTGGCGATGTTGACGAGGGTCGGGACGATGGCCACGCCCCGCTCGGCGAACAGCGGGATGGTGTCCTCGGTCAGGCCCGTCGCGTGCTCGACGCAGTCGATGCCGGCCTCGACCAGGTCCCGCAGGGAGTCCTCGGCGAAGCAGTGGGCGGTGACGCGGGCGCCCAGGCGGTGGGCCTCGGCGATCGCCGCCTCGACCGCCTCGCGCGGCCAGCAGGCCGACAGGTCGCCGAGGTCGCGGTCGATCCAGTCGCCGACCAGCTTGACCCAGCCGTCGCCGCGCCGCGCCTCCTGGGCGACGTACGCGACGAGTTCGTCCGGCTCGATCTCGTGGGCGAAGCCCCGCATGTAGCGGCGGGTGCGGGCGATGTGCCGGCCGGCCCGGACGATCTTCGGGAGATCCTCGCGCTCGTCGGTCCAGCGGGTGTCTGAGGGCGAGCCCGCGTCGCGGATGAGCAGGGTGCCGGCCTCCCGGTCGGTCAGCGCCTGTTTCTCGGCCACGTCCTGGCCGACCGGGCCGTGCGGGCCCAGGCCGACATGACAGTGCGCGTCGACGAGGCCGGGCAGCGCCCAGCCCTCGACGACGCGGACGTCGCGGGCACCGGCCGGACGTTCGTACGAGATCCGGCCGCCGACCACCCACAGCTCGTCCCGGACGTCGGTGTCCCGCGGGCCGGCCAGCACCCGCCCCTTCACGTGCAGCACCGCGTGATCGCTCATGCACCGCACCTTAGTGAGCCGCTAGGCGGATCCGCCCACCTGGTCCGAGGTCTCCTCCTCCGTCTCCGTCATCTCGGCCATCGCGGGGTCGAGGAGGCGGGAGAGGAAGTGCCGGGTGCGTTCGTGGCGCGGGGCGCCGATGACCTCGCCGGGGGCGCCGTCCTCGACGATCACTCCGCCGTCCATGAAGACGACCCGGTCGGCGACCTCGCGGGCGAAGGTCATCTCGTGGGTGACGACCATCATCGTCATGCCCTCGTTCGCGAGCATGCGCATGACCGCGAGGACGTCGCCGACCAGCTCCGGGTCGAGCGCCGAGGTCGGCTCGTCGAAGAGCATCACCTCGGGGCCCATGGCGAGGGAGCGGGCGATGGCGACACGCTGCTGCTGGCCGCCGGAGAGGGAGGCCGGATAGGCGTCCGCCTTCTCGGACAGGCCGACGCGCGCCAGGTTCTCGGCGGCGACCTTCGCGGCCTCCGCCTTGCCGCGGCGCAGCACCCGGCGCTGCGGCAGCGTGAGGTTCTCGGTCACCGACAGGTGCGGGAAGAGGTTGAACTGCTGGAAGACCATGCCGATCCGGCGGCGGACGGCGTCGATGTCGACGTCCGGGTCGGTCAGTTCGGTGCCACCGACGAAGACCTGGCCCCGGGTGGGTTCCTCCAGGAGGTTCACGCAGCGCAGCAGGGTCGACTTGCCCGAGCCCGAGGGGCCGATGACGCAGACGACCTCGCCCCGGGCGATCTCCAGGTCGATGCCGCGCAGCACCTCGTTCGCGCCGAAGGACTTGTGCAGGTCCTTGACCTGGATCTCCGGTCGGCTCATGTGACGGCCTCCTGCGCCTTGGCCTCCATACGGCGTACGACGAAGCCGAGCGGGATCGTGACCAGCAGGTAGCACAGGCCGGCGACGAGGATCGGGGTGGAGTTGGCCGTCGTGCTGGCCAGGTCCCGGCCGTACTTGGACAGTTCGCGCTCCTCCAGGGTCACTCCGAGGAGCAGCACCAGGGAGGAGTCCTTGAAGAGCATCACGAGTTCGTTGGTGAGCGGCGGCAGGATGATCCGGAAGGCCTGCGGGATGACGATCGAGACCATCGCGCGGGCGGGCGAGAAGCCCAGGGAACGGGCCGCCTCCAGCTGCCCCTTGGGGACCGCCTGGATGCCCGCGCGGAACGTCTCCGCCATGTAGGCGGCGCCGATCAGGCCGAGTCCGATGGCGGCCTTGCCGTACGTCCCGCCCGGGATCTCCGTGCCGGGGAACGCCAGCGGCACGGCCACGCCGATGAAGACGAAGATCAGCAGCGCGGGCAGGCCGCGGAAGATCTCGATGTAGACGCTCGCGATCCAGCGGTAGGGGCCCACGGACGACAGCCGCATCAGGGCGACGACCAGGCCGAGGGCCAGGCCGAGCACGAAGCCGGAGGCCGTGAACAGCACGGTGTTCTTCAGCGCCAGCGTGATGACGTCCGGGAACATCTGGCGGGCGATGTCCCACTGCGCGAACTGGTTCTTCAGGCGCGCCCAGTCGGCCGTGACCGCGAAGAGGATCACGACGGCGGCGAAGACCACGTACTGCGCTCCGCGCGACAGGCCGCGCTTGTGCCGTCGGCTCAGCCCCTTCCTGCGGGGCTGGACCTCGGCCTCGGTGGTGTCGCTCATGAGGCGGACGGCGAGGCGGCGGACGCGTCGTACGGGCCGATCCACTTCTCGTAGAGCTTCTTGTACGTGCCGTCGGCCTTGGCCTCGGTGATCGCCTTGTCGATGGCGGCGAGGAGCTTGGTGTTGCCCTTCTTCACCGTGAAGCCGTACTGCTCGCCGGTGTTCAGGTTGTCCACGACCTTGAAGGCGTCGGCGTTGGCCTTGTCCTTCAGCCAGCCCTGGACGACCGGGTAGTCGATGACGACGGCCTTGACCTGGCCGGTGCGCAGGCCGTTGAGGACGGCGTCGGAGGACTCGAAGGAGACCGGGTCGAGCCCCTTGCTCTTCGCGTAGTCCTCGCCGGTGGTCTGCGCCTGGGCGCCGACCTTGTTGTCCTTGAGGTCCGCGAAGGAGCCGATGCCGCTCTTCCGGCCGACCAGGACGGCCTGGGTGGCGTCGAAGTACGGCTCGGAGAAGTCGACGTTCTTCTTGCGCTCCGCCGTGATGGTCATACCGGCGGCGGCCACGTCGCACTGCCCGGCGTTGAGGAACGCGCCGGTCTTGAAGTTCTCGAACGGCGTGTCGAGGATCTCCTGCTTCACGCCGAGGTTCTTGGCGACCAGGTCGATCAGCGAGACGTCGAAACCCTGCGCCTTGCCGTCGATCTCCGACTGGAAGGGCGGGTAGGGCAGGTGGGTGCAGGTGGTGAGCTGCCCGGCCTTGACGAGTTCGACCCCGCCGGCCGCTGTCTTCGTACCGCCGCCGCTGTCGCTCGAGGAGCAGCCGGCCACGAGGACCAGTCCGGCCGTCGCCGCGGTGGCGGCCAGGACGCGGGCCCGGCGTGCGAGGAGCGTGTTCACGGGGTGACCTCCTGAAGGGGTCCGTGGGGGGACGAGTGAACTATGGGTTCCGATTATAAGGAGATGTTTGAGTCTCTCAAACCAAACCGATGGCCAGACGGCCGTCCAGCCTGAGAAGTCGCCGGTCGGAAGGGGTGTGAGCGGCGCCGGATACCCTCGTCTGCGTCGACCGCCCGTGAGTGAAGAGAGCGAAGAGAGCACCGCCGTGACCCACCCCTTCCTCGACCTGCCCCCGCTGAGCGCCGCGCGCTTCGCCTCGATCGAGGACCGGGTCGCCCGGCTGCTCGGCACCCGGCAGGACGTCGTGATCATGCAGGGCGAGGCCCTGCTGCCGCTGGAGGGCGCGATCCGCGGGACGGCGGGCCCCGGCACCACGGCCCTGAACGTGATCACCGGCCCGTACGGGCAGACCTTCGGCGGCTGGCTGCGCGACTGCGGCGCCACGGTGATCGATCTGGCCGTGCCCTTCCACACGGCCGTCACCGCCGCGCTGATCCGGCAGGCGTTCGCCGAGCACCCCGAGATCGACTTCGTGTCGCTGGTGCACGCCGAGGCGGCGACCGGCAACACCAACCCGGTCGCGGAGATCGGTGACGTGGTGCGAGAGCACGGCGCGCTGTTCTACCTGGACGCGGTCGCCTCCGTCGGGGCCGAGCCGGTGCTGCCGGACGCCTGGGGCGTCGACCTGTGCGTGATCGGCGCGCAGAAGGCGATGGGCGGTCCGGCCGGGGTGTCGGCGGTGTCGGTGAGCGAGCGGGCGTGGGCGCGGATGGCCGCGAACCCCGGGGCGCCGCGCCGGTCGTACCTGTCGCTCCTCGACTGGAAGGAGCGCTGGCTCGACGGCGGCCGCACCGCGCTGCCGCACGCTCCGGCCCAGCTGGAGATGCTCGCGCTGGAGGCCTGCGTCGAGCGGATCGAGGCGGTGGGACCGGAGGCGGTGATGGCCCGGCACCGGGGCGCCGCGCTGGCCACCCGGGCCGGAGCGGTGGCCCTGGGCGGGGGCCTGGAGCCGTATGTGCACGAGGCGAGGGACGCGGCGCCGGTCGCCACCACCCTGCGGACGCCTCCCGGGGTGGTGGCCTCGGAGCTGGTGGCCCGGGCGCTGGCGGCCGACCCCGCGCTGCCGCTGGCCGCGGGCGGGGGCGCGCTGGCGAAGGAGATGATCCGGGTCAACCACTACGGGCCGGACGCGACTTTGGGAGCGGTACGGGCGAGCCTGGCGGCGCTGGGCGCCGCGCTGGGCGAACAGGGGCAGGCCGTGGACCTGGAGGCGGCCCACCGGGCCGCGGAGGACGCGTGGCGTTAGCGGCGTCGGCGTCGGCGTCGGCGTCGGCGTCGGCGTCGGGGAGAGGTACGGCATACCTGTCTCCCGGACGCCGTCCGCCGCCCGCACACTTCGGACGGGCCGCGTCACAACATTTCGCGGCCCGAATTCCGGATTAATTCTCGAATTTCTATTCAAGGTAGCTCCCCGCATTCTCCTGCCCGCTCGATCCGTACGTAAACGCAAAGATTTCGCTAACGCCCAGTGGCGTGATTCGCGGGGATCTCGTGAAGGTTACGCCCGTGTGACCCGTCCCACAAGCCGACCTTTTTGCGGCTTTTGTAGCGGACAAATCATCAGATTCGACTCCGCGCCGTCGACCATCCGCGCCCGCGTGATAACACGGGACAGCCGCCGCGGGTAAGGCTTTATCGCCATGCATTTTTTAATTTCCCTCGGTAAATTCAATTTGCATGACCGCCGCACAAGCAGACCTCCAGATCGACCGCCCGTCGGTGACGGACGGGGCCGCTCTCTGGCGAATCGCCAAGGACTCCGGAACGCTCGACCTGAACTCCTCCTACAGCTATCTGCTGTGGTGCCGTGACTTCGCCGGCACCTCGGCGGTGGCGCGCGGGGAGGACGGACGGCCCGTCGGGTTCGTCACCGGATACGTCCGGCCGGAGCGTCCGCGCACCCTGCTCGTCTGGCAGGTGGCGGTCGACCCGGCGTACCGCGGCCGCGGGCTCGCCGCCTCGATGCTCGACGGGCTGACCGCCCGGATCGCCGCCGAGCACGGGATCACCACCGTCGAGACCACGATCACGCCGGGCAACACCGCCTCCGAGCGGCTGTTCACCTCGTACGCCGCCCGGCACGGGGCGACCGTCAGCCGTGCGGTCCTGTTCGACGCCGGGCTCTTCCCCGACGGTCCGCACGACCCCGAAGTCCTGTACCGCATCGCCCCGTTGACCCACCCGTCGCACTGAGGAGCGTTTCGTCGTGACCATCACCCAGCCCGACCTGAGCGTCTTCGAGACCCTGGAGTCCGAGGTCCGCAGCTACTGCCGTAGCTGGCCCACCGTGTTCGACCAGGCGCGGGGCAGCCGGATGTACGACGAGGACGGTCACCCCTACCTCGACTTCTTCGCCGGAGCCGGCTCACTCAACTACGGCCACAACAACCCGGTCCTGAAACGGGCGTTGATCGACTACATCTCCCGGGACGGGGTGACCCACGGCCTGGACATGTCGACCACGGCCAAACGGTCCTTCCTGCGCGCCTTCCAGGATCTGGTGCTGCGCCCGCGCGACCTGCCGTACAAGGTCATGTTCCCCGGCCCGACCGGCACCAACGCCGTCGAGTCGGCGCTCAAGCTGGCCCGCAAGGTGAAGGGGCGGGAGGCGATCGTGTCGTTCACGAACGCCTTCCACGGCATGTCCCTGGGCTCCCTCGCCGTCACCGGCAACGCCTTCAAGCGGGCGGGCGCCGGCATACCGCTGGTGCACGGCACCCCCATGCCGTTCGACAGGTACTTCGACGGCCAGGTCCCGGACTTCCTGTGGTTCGAACGGCTGCTGGAGGACCAGGGGTCCGGACTCAACAAGCCCGCCGCGGTGATCGTGGAGACCGTGCAGGGCGAGGGCGGCATCAACGTCGCCCGCCCGCAGTGGCTGCGGGCCCTGAAGGAGCTGTGCGAGCGGCAGGACATGCTGCTGATCGTCGACGACATCCAGATGGGCTGCGGTCGTACGGGCGCCTTCTTCTCCTTCGAGGAGGCCGGCATCACGCCCGACATCGTCACCGTGTCGAAGTCGATCAGCGGGTACGGCCTGCCGATGTCGCTGTGCCTGTTCACGCCGGAACTCGACATCTGGGAGCCGGGCGAGCACAACGGCACCTTCCGCGGCAACAACCCCGCGTTCGTCACCGCCACCGCGGCGCTGGAGACGTACTGGGCCGACGGCGCCGCCATGGAGAAGCAGACCCGCGCCCGGGGCGAGCAGGTCGAGCGGGAGCTGATCTCCATCACCGAGGAGAACCTCGCCGACGTGAAGGAGTACCGCGGCCGAGGGCTGGTGTGGGGCCTGGAGTTCCACGAGAAGGCACGGGCCTCGCGGATCGCCCGGCGGGCTTTCGAACTCGGACTGCTCATCGAGACGTCCGGGCCGGAGGGCGAGGTGGTCAAACTGCTGCCCGCCCTCACCATCACCCCCGACGAACTGGACGAGGGTCTGAGCGTCCTCGCCCGCGCCGTCCGGGAAACCGTCTAGCGAGGAGGAGACAACCCCCCATGATCGTCCGATCGTTCAAGGACATCGAAGGCACCGACCGGCACGTCAGGGCGAAGTCCGGCACCTGGGAGAGCAAGCGGATCGTCCTCGCCAAGGAGCGGGTCGGCTTCTCCGTGCACGAGACCATCCTGTACGCCGGGACCGAGACGTCGATGTGGTACGCCAACCACATCGAGGCCGTCGTCTGCACCAAGGGCGAGGCCGAACTGACCGACCAGGAGACCGGGACGACGTACACGATCACTCCCGGCACCATGTACCTCCTCGACGGCCACGAGCGGCACACCCTGCGCGTCAAGGAGGACTTCCACTGCGTCTGCGTGTTCAACCCGCCCGTCACGGGACGGGAGGACCACGACGAGAACGGCGTGTACCCCCTGCTCACCGAGCCCGAGGGGGTGTGACGACCATGACCACGATCACCGACCTGTACCCGACCCGCGGCGCGAACGAGGTGGCCGTCCCGCGCCAGGACCCGGTCGTCTGGGGCGCCCCGGACACCCCGGGGCCGGCCGCGACGGCCGATCTCCAGGCCTACGAGCGCGACGGCTTCCTCGCCGTCGACCAGCTGATCACCCCGGACGAGGTCGCGGTGTACCGGCGTGAGCTGGACCGACTGGTGGCCGATCCGGCGGTCCGCGGCGACGAGCGCTCGATCGTCGAGCCGAAGTCGAAGGAGATCCGCTCGGTCTTCGAGGTGCACCGCACGAGCGAGGTGTTCGCGCGGCTGGTCCGTGACGAGCGCGTCGTCGGCCGGGCCCGGCAGATCCTCGGCTCCGACGTGTACGTCCACCAGTCACGGATCAACGTCAAGCCGGGCTTCGGGGCGGGCGGTTTCTACTGGCACTCCGACTTCGAGACCTGGCACGCCGAGGACGGTCTGCCCCGCATGCGGACGGTGTCCGTCTCGATCGCGCTGACCGAGAACCTCGACACCAACGGCGGGCTCATGATCATGCCGGGCTCGCACCGCACGTTCCTCGGGTGTGCGGGAGCCACACCCGAGGACAACTACAAGAAGTCCCTCCAGATGCAGGACGCGGGCACGCCGTCGGACGAGGCGCTGACCTCGCTGGCGGGCGAGCACGGCATCAAACTGTTCACGGGCAGGGCCGGTTCGGCGACCTGGTTCGACTGCAACTGCATGCACGGCTCCGGCGACAACATCACGCCGTTCCCGCGCAGCAACGTCTTCATCGTGTTCAACAGCGTGGAGAACGCGGCGGTGGAACCGTTCGCGGCACCGGTACGGCGGCCCGACTTCATCGGCGCGAGGGACTTCACGCCCGTCCGGTGAACCGGCCACCGGCAGAACCGATCACCGGCCGGGCAGGCCCCGGCCGGGCCGGTGGTCGTCCGGATTCACAGCCACGCCAGCGACGCGGCCCGCTCCAGTACGTTCCGTACGGCGGCCGCGTCGCCGGTGGTGCTCCGCGGCACCGCGTCGGGTGTGTGGCGCCCGCCGACCAGCAGGCAGAAGTCGACCGGGTCCAGGGTGAGTTCGGCCCGTACGGGTTCGCCCTCGGCGCCCAGTACCCACCGGTCGCCGCCGGTGACGGAGAAGAGGACCGGCGGCGCGGTGGGCCCGAGGGCCCTGCCGAGGATGCGTACGGCCAGCCGGACCAGCTGCCACAGGTGCCGTTCGGGCGGCGGCGGGACGGCCAGGCCGAGCGCGCGGCCGATGTCGTCGGTGTGGATCCAGGTCTCGAAGGCCCGCACGAGGAAGTGGTCGGCGACGGTCAGCCGGAGGCCGGAGGACGTCACGGCCCCGGCGGCTGGTCCGGGATCGCGGGCCTCGGGCGTGGCGAGCAGCGCGGCCGCCTGCGCGGACCAGGCGGCGACCGTTCGCCCGGCGTCACGGCGATGCTCACGAGCGATCACCTCGGCACTCCGCCACGCCCAGACATCCGCCCAGTCCACCTCCGAGTTCACCTCCGACGCGTGGGCGCCGGCATCGGCCCGGTTCACCTCCACCGGGCCCGCTTCCGCCCGGCCCGCGTCCGGTCCTGGCCGCGGAGGTGGGGCGGGTCGCCCGGTGGTGAGCAGGTCCGTCAGGGGTTCGTCGGCGGCCAGGAGATGGGCGACGGTCGCGTGGACGTCCCAGTCGTGGACGACCGGTGTGCCCCAGCGGCCGTCCGCCTCGGCGAGCAGGGCCCCGAGCGCGGCGACGGCGGCCGCGTAGGGGGCCGCGTGCGGGGCCGTCCTGGGCGGGGCCGGCCGGGCCCGCAGGGCGACGGGCAGGGCGCGGTCGGCCGGATGCGCGGAGGTGCCGTGCCGCGGCGGCCCGTCCAGCAGCCGTACCGTCTCGCGCAGCCGCTCCGCCTGAGCCGCGCAGCTCGCGCACCCCGCCAGATGCCGGGGAACCGTCCCCGCCTCGGCCGGCGGCAGCGCTCCGAAGGCCCAGGCGGCCAACAGGTCCCGTACGCGGTCGTGCTCGGTGCTCACCGTATGCCGCCTTCCCCGCGCCGCGCGGCCCTGAGGCCTCCGGCCGCGCGGCGCGCGGCGGGGAAGCGCGCGGCCTCACAGCGCGCGGCCTCACAGCACGCGGCGTCACAGCACGCGGCCCCGACGCACACGCTCCCGAAGCCCGTAGCCCTGCCGGTCATCATGCGCCCCTTTCCAGTGCCGGATCCGGCGGGTCGGGCAGTTCCGCCAGGGACGCGGCCAGGCTGCGCAGGGCGGTGCGCAGCCGGGTCTTGGCGGTGCCCTCGGGGATGCCGAGTTCGGCGG
Source organism: Streptomyces sp. NPDC002306 (assembly GCF_053593435.1). Classification (NCBI taxonomy): domain Bacteria; kingdom Bacillati; phylum Actinomycetota; class Actinomycetes; order Kitasatosporales; family Streptomycetaceae; genus Streptomyces; species Streptomyces sp. NPDC002306. The sequence continues at coordinate 348,991 of NZ_JBSFCK010000005.1, read as the reverse complement.
CTGCCTGCCGGTAGGTGCGGCCCCCGAAGTAGGCGAGGTGGACGACCTCCCGCTGGGGCCGCGGCAGTCCGGCGAGCGCGGTGTGCAGGAGCAGACGGCGCTCACGGTCGACGACCGTCTCGTCCGGGCCGGGCCCGGTGTCCGGTATCGCGTGCAGGACGCAGTCGTCGGCGCTGACGTTCCTGCGGTGCCGGGCCTCGCCGCGCACCCAGTCCACGGCCCGCCGGTGGGCGAGCAGGGACAGCCAGGTGCGCAGTGAGCCCCGGCTCGGGTCGAAGGCGTACGGCCTGCTCCACAGGTGGGCGTAGACCTCCTGCACCACGTCCTCCGCGGCGGCCGTGCTGCGCGTGACCCGCACGGCGACCCGGCGGACCAGGCCGCCGTACGCCGTGTACGCCTCGGCCAGCGCGGACTCGTCCGCGTACACCAGCCGACGGTGCAGTTCCGCGTCGGCGGCCGACTGCGCGGACGTCTTGTCCGTGGACTCCACGGGCACCACCACCCTGGTGCCTTCCTAGCGCCCTCGCCGGGCTCGCGCCAGAGGGTCTAGCCCGCCAGGACGTCCAGCAGACGGTCGACGTCCGCGGCGGTGTTGTACAGGTGGAAGGAGGCACGCAGGTTTCCGGCCCGGTCCGAGACCTCGATGCCCGCGCGGCTCAACTCGGGCTGCCGGTGGCCGAGTCCGGGCACGGACACGATCGCCGAGCCCGGTGCGGGCAGCGGCTCGCGGTCCAGGGTCGCGAGTCCCGCGCGGAAGCGGTCGGCGAGCGCGAGGTCGTGGGCGCGCACGGCGTCCACGCCGAGTTCCTCGACGAGCGCGAGGGAGTGGCGCAGTCCGGCGTAGCTGAACAGGGCGGGGCTGACGTCGAACCGGCGGGCGGAGTGGGCGAGTTCGGTCACGGGGCCGTAGCAGCTGTCCCAGGGCTTCTCCCCCGCGACCCAGCCCGCCAGCACGGGGGTCAGTCCGCCGAGGTCCTCCGGGACGACGAGGAAGGCCGCCCCGTGCGGGCCGAGCAGCCACTTGAAGCAGATGGCCACGGAGTAGTCGGCCATGTCGGCGTCCACCGGGAGCCAGCCGGCCGCCTGGGACCAGTCGACATAGGTCCGGGCCCCGTGGGTGCGGGCCGCCGCACGCAGCGCGGGCAGATCGGCGATGCGTCCGTCGGCGGACTGCGCGGCGCTGACCGCCACGAGCGTGGTGTCCGGCCGGACGGACTCGGCGAGCCGTTCCAGCGGCACGGCCCGTACCTTGAGGTCGCCGCGGGTGTGGAAGGGGTTCACCACGGAGGTGAAGTCGTCCTCGGCGGTGAGGACTTCGGATCCGGCGGGCAGCGAGGCGGCGATCAGTCCGGTGTGCGCGGCGACCGAGGCCCCGGCGGCCACCCGGCCGACCGGGACGCCGGCCAGCCGGGCGAACGCGGTCCGGGACGCCTCCACGTCCGCGAACAGCGAGTCCAGCGGCCGGCCCTCGGCGCGGATCCGCACGGCCTCGTGCAGGGCGGCCACGGTGCGGGCCGGGAGCAGGCCGCTGCTCGCGGTGTTGAGGAAGGTGTTCTTCGGGGCGAACTCGGCACGGACCAGGGTCTCGAAGGTGTCCATGGGACCACTCTGCGGCCCCGTGGAGTCACCGTCCATTGCCGACTTCTACGTGGTGACGCCAAGCAACCCTTATGGATCGGCCCCGGCCTGGGATTTCAGTCGTGCTGCGGGACCGCGCAGCCGTCGGGGCCGCACGCCTGCGCACCGCCCGCGACCCCGTCGTCGAGCAGCTTCAGCGGCGAGCGGTCGCCCCAGGCCTGCGTCAGCGCCTGGGCGAAGACCTCGGCGGGCTGGGCGCCGGAGATACCGTAGGCGCGGTCGAGCACGAAGAACGGGACGCCGTTGGCGCCGAGCTGGGCCGCCTCGCGCTCGTCGGCGCGGACCTCGTCGGCGTAGGCGGCCGGGTCGGCCAGCACCTCACGGGCGGCGTCGCCGTCCAGCCCGGCCTCGACGGCCAGCTCGACGAGGCGCTCCTCGCCCTCGGCGAAGACGGACCGCTCCTCGGCGAAGTTGGCCCGGTAGAGGATCTGGATCAGTTCGTCCTGCCTGCCGTGCTCCTTGGCGAAGTGGAGCAGGCGGTGCATGTCGAAGGTGTTGCCGTGGTCGCGGCCCCGGGTTTGGTACGCCAGTCCCTCGGCGGCGGCCTGGGTGCCCAGGTTCTCCTCGCCGGCCCGGGCCTGCGCCTCGCTCATGCCGTACTTCTTGGTGAGCATCGTGATCACGGGCTGGACGTCGCCCTTGGCGCGCCCGGGGTCCAGTTCGAAGGAGCGGTGCACGACCTCGACCTGGTCGCGGTGCGGGAAGGCGTCGAGCGCCTTCTCGAAGCGGGCCTTGCCCACGTAGCACCAGGGGCAGGCGATGTCGCTCCAGATCTCGACGCGCATGTCTTCGGCTCTCTCCAGATCGCACGGGGACGGAGACTCCCTCCGCCGGGTGCGTGAACGTTCAAACAGCTCGTTTCATTCCCGGCGCCCACCGCGGTCACTCCGCGGCCACGGCGTACCGCAGGAGGAGGTGGTGATCGCCCTCGGCGGGCGGGTGCGACGGGTCCGGGACCCAGCCCTGGCGGAGGTAGAACTCCTGGGCCCGCCGGTTGCCGACGTGCACGTCGAGCACGGCGGTGCTCCTGCCGTCGGCCCGCCAGTGCTCCACGCAGGCCGTGTGCAGGGCCGTACCGAGACCGGTGCGCCAGAGGTCGGGGTCGACATGGAACTGGAACAGCTTGACGGTGTCCGCGGGAGCGCCCTCCGGGGTGCGGAAGGAGGCGAGGCCGACCAGGCGCCCGCGCTCGACGGCGCACAGCACCTGTCCGTCCGGGCGCGCGATGGCGCTCCGCCAGACGGCGGGCCAGTCGGTTCCGTCGTCGGGGACGCCGTCCGGGTAGTACGTGGCCCGGGCGCGCGCGTGCAGCGCGGCCACGGTCTCGGCCTCCGCGGGCAGGACGCTGCGGATCACCCGGCCGCCGGTCACTCTGTCACTGATCACGTAACGGAGGACGCGGTTCCGCTCTGCACGGTTCCGCTCTCCCCGGTTCCGCGCGCCCCGGTACCGGTCACCACCTGGGTCCGCGCGCCCCGGCGGCGCTCACCAGCTGGTTCCGCGCGCCCCGGTCCCGCTGTCGCTGGTTCCGCTCAGCTGCCGTCCCGCAGGTCGTCCGGCCAGGCGGGCCTGAACTCGATGTGGTCGTAGGTGACGACACACCCGTCCCCCATCGGCGACTGCGACATGAAGCCGATCAGGGCCGCGCCGGTCTCCTTCTCCTCGCCGAGGGTGAACAGCCGGACGAAGGTCCAGCGGACGCCGTCGCGGGAGGCGTGGAAGGCGAAGGCGCGGCCGGTCCTGCTCACCCGCAGCCACACCGAACTCCCCTCCACGGTGAAGGAGTTGGCGTCGTCGGAGTGCCCCCGGGTGACCACCGTGCACACGGTGGCCACGTCCGGGGAGTACTCCAGGCAGAGCTTGGCCCAGGCCCGCTCGCCGACATGGACGTAGAGCACCCCGGCGTCGAAGGCCCCGGCGAAGCCCACCGTGACCCGGGCGATCAGCTGGAAGTCCCCCTCCGGCGAGCCGAGCAGCCGGGGCGCGTCGGAGGCGGGGTCCAGCCCCTCACCGGTGGGCGGGACGAACCGGTCCTGCCGGGGTCCGGCCCAGCCGCTGAGGATTCCGTCCTCGTGGACCCAGTGCCCGTCGGGGCCGTAGGTGCGCAGCGGGAAGGGGAGTTCGGGAAGTTCGACGTCCATGGACCAAGTCTCTCAGGCCCTGCCGGGCCGCCTCGGGGGTGTCAGCGCTCCAGCCGGCCGTCGAACCGACGGGGCAGCCCGAGCGGGTTGTCGTCGCGCAGTTCCGCGGGCAGCAGCGTCTCGGGGACGTTCTGGTACGCGACCGGCCGCAGCCAGCGTTCGATCGCCGTACCGCCGACGGAGGTCGACGTCGAGGTGGTCGCCGGGTACGGCCCTCCGTGATGCTGGGCCGGTGCCACGGCGACACCGGTCGGCCACCCGTTGACGAGCACGCGCCCGGCGAGCGGCGTCAGTTCGGCGAGGATCTCGGCTCCGCGTCCCTCGCCGGCCGCCTCCGCCGCGGACAGCTGGACGGTGGCGGTGAGGTTGCCCGGCAGCCGCGACAGCACGCTCCGCGCCTCGGCGTCGTCCTCGTAGCGGGCGACCACGGTGACCGGGCCGAAGCACTCCTCCAGCAGCAGGTCGTAGGCGCCCGCCGCGGTCAGCCTGCTCGCCGGGACGGTCAGGAAGCCCGCGCTCACGGTGTGCTCGCCGCCCGCGCCCGGGGTCACCGGGGAGTCCACGTCCGGCAGTTCCGCCCGCTCGGCGACCCCGGCGACGAAGTTGTCGCGCATCCGGTGGTCGAGGAGGACGCCCGCCTCGGTGTCGCTGACGGCGTCCGTGAGGGACTTGACCAGTCCGTCGCCCGCGGCGCCGGACGGCACCAGCACCAGTCCCGGCTTCACGCAGAACTGGCCGACGCCCAGCGTCATGGAACCGGCGAGCCCGGCCCCGATGGCCTCCGCGCGCTCCGCGGCCGCGGCCTCGGTCACCACGACCGGGTTCAGCGACCCCAGTTCGCCGTGGAAGGGGATCGGCACCGCTCGCGCGGCCGCCGCGTCGAACAGCGCGCGCCCGCCCCGGACGGAACCGGTGAAGCCCGCGGCGCGGACCAGTGGGTGCCGGACCAGCTCGACACCGGCCTCGAAGCCGTGCACCAGACCCAGCACGCCGTCCGGGACGCCGTGCTCCGCGGCGGCCCGGCGCAGCACCTTGGCGACCAGCTCGGACAGCGCCGGGTGGTCGGGATGGGCCTTGACCACGACCGGGCAGCCCGCGGCCAGCGCGCTGGCGGTGTCGCCGCCGGCGACGGAGAAGGCGAAGGGGAAGTTGGAGGCCGCGTAGACGGCGACGACGCCCAGCGGCACCTTGTAGCGGCGCAGGTCCGGGACGGGCGGGGTGGCGGTGTCGTCGGGGTGGTCGACGACCACGTCGAGGAAGGCGCCCTCGTCGACGATGTCCGCGAAGGCCCGTAGCTGGAAGCAGGTGCGGGCGAGTTCACCGGTCAGCCGGACCGGGCCGAGCGCGGTCTCCGCGTCGGCGGCCTCGACGAGCTGGTCCCTGGCCGACTCCAGGTGCGCGGCGGCGGCGCGCAGGAAGGCCGCGCGGACGGTGCGGTCGGCGAGGGCGCCGCGTGCGTCGTGCGCGGCACGGACGGTGGTCTCCACCTCCTGGGCCGTGGCCTCCACCGCGACCTGTTCACGCTGCTTCCCGGTACGGGGGTCGACACTCCAGACTGGTGCTGCTGCCACCGCGGGTCCCTCCACATCGAATGCCGCATGCAATGCCGCAGTACGTACGTCACCCAGCAGGGCGTTCGATATACTGAACGCTGTCTCTGCTGATGAATATGCTGTCGGAGACTATTTCCCGTCGAACGAAGGGGTCAAGGGCGATGTCGGCAGGCGAGACGGGGGGCGGGGCGCAGGTCAAGTCCGCCGTACGGACGGTTGAACTGCTGGAGTACTTCGCCGGGCGCCCCGGTATGCACTCCCTCGCGTCGGTCCAGGAAGCCGTCGGATATCCCAAGTCCAGCCTCTACATGCTGCTGCGCACGCTGGTGGAGCTGGGCTGGGTGGAGACGGACGCGACGGGCACGCGGTACGGCATCGGGGTGCGCGCGCTGCTCGTGGGCACCTCCTACATCGACGGCGACGAGGTGGTCGCGGCGGCCCGCCCGACGCTGGACCGGCTCTCGGACGACACGACCGAGACCATTCACCTGGCCCGGCTGGACGGCACGAACGTCGTCTACCTCGCCACCCGCCAGTCCCAGCACTATCTGCGCCCCTTCACCCGGGTCGGCCGCCGGCTCCCCGCGCACTCCACCTCGCTGGGCAAGGCGCTGCTGAGCACCTGCACGGACGAGCAGGTCCGCAAGATGCTGCCCGAGACGCTCCCGGCGCTGACCGAGAACACCATCACGGACCGCGAGAAGCTCATCGAGGAGCTGCACCAGGTCCGCGAGCAGGGCTTCGCCGTGGACCGCGAGGAGAACACGCTGGGGCTGCGCTGTTTCGGTGTCGCCATCCCCTACCGCACCCCGGCCCGGGACGCGATCAGCTGCTCGGTACCGGTGGCCCGGCTCACCCCCGCCCACGAACAGCTCGTGAAGGACGCCTTGTTCGACGCCCGCGACCGGCTGACGCTCGCCACCCGTAGGCTCTGACCGGTGGACGTCTCCCTGCGCAAGGTGCACGACAGCGACCTGCCGGTCTTCTACCGGCAGATGAACGACCCGGAGTCGCTCCGGATGGCCGCCTTCACCCCCGAGGACCCGGCCGACCGCGACGGCTTCGACGACCGGTGGAAGTGGATAAGGGACACGGCCCTGGTCCGTACGGTCCTGGTCGACGGTGATGTCGTCGGGACCGCCTCGGTGTACGGGGAACCGGGCGAGCGCGAGGTCACGTACTGGGTGGACCGGGCGTACTGGGGGCGCGGCATCGCCACGGCCGCGCTGCGCGCCCTGCTCGACGAGGTGCCCGAACGCCCGCTGTACGCGCGGGCGGCGGCGGACAACGAGGGGTCCCTGCGGGTGCTGCGCAAGTGCGGCTTCGAGGAGAGCGCACGCGCCAGGGGGTTCGCCCACGCGCGCGGCGAGGAGATCCCCGAGATCGTGCTGACGCTCCGGGTCCCGTGACCGTCCGGTCGGACTCCATGAACGTACGATGAGAAATCGGGGCGGAAGGGAACGATTCCCTCCGTCCCGTTCGTCTGTCCGAGCGGAATGAACAAGACGATCAGGCACGCATCGGTCCTCGCGCTGCTCCTCGTGTTCGCGCTGCTGGTCAGGGCGACATGGGTGCAGTTCTACGAGGGCACGGCACTCGCGGACGACCAGGACAACCGGCGCAACGCGATCACGACGTACGCGAAACCGCTCGGGAACATCATCGTCGCCGGTGAGTCGGTCACCGGCTCGGCGAGGACGAAGTACGGCGACCTCGCGTACCGACGCACCTACACGGACGGCGAGCTGTACGCGGCGGTGACGGGCTACGCCTCGCAGAGCTACGCCCCGACCCAGCTGGAAGGCGTCTACCAGGACCTCCTCGACGGCACGGACAACCAGCTCGGAAGCGCCCTGGACACCGTCACCGACCAGCGGGCGGATCCGGGGAACGTGATCACGACGATCGACCCGGCCGTGCAGAAGGCGGCCTACCGCGCGCTCGGCCACAACAAGGGCGCGGCCGTCGCGATCGACCCGAAGACCGGCCGGATCCTGGCGGTCGTGTCGACGCCGTCGTACGACCCGTCCTCACTCACCGACGCCGACACCGCGGGGGCGGCCTGGAAGAAGCTCACCGCCGACCCCGACGAGCCGCTGACCAACCGCGCGCTGCGCCGGCCGCTGCCGCCGGGCTCCACGTTCAAACTGGTCGTGGCGGCCGCCGCGCTGGAGGACGGTCTGTACACCTCGGTGGACGACCGCACCGACAGCCCCGACCCGTACACCCTGCCGGGCACCAGCACGGTCCTGCGGAACGAGAACACCTCCGCGCCCTGCGCGGACGCCACGATCCGGGTCGCGTTGCAGCACTCGTGCAACACCGTGTTCGCGCACATGGCCGTACAGCTCGGGCAGGACAAGGTCCGGGCGATGGCGGAGAGGTTCGGCTTCGACGACGACAGCCAGGACGTCCCGGTCCGGGCCTACCCCAGCGTGTACCCGTCGGGCATGGACCGGGCGCAGACGGCCCTGGCGGGCATCGGCCAGTTCGACGTCACCGCGACCCCGCTGCAGATGGCCATGGTGTCGGCGGCCCTCGCCGACGGCGGCAAGCTGGTGTCGCCGCACATGGTCGCGCGGATCACCGACAGCGGCGGCGACCTGCTGAGGAACTACGACGACGAGGCGGGGACCACCCAGGTCGTCAGCTCCGGCACCGCGGAGCAGCTCAGGTCGGCGATGCGGACCGTCGTCGAGCGGGGCACCGGCACGAACGCGCTGATCGACGGGGTCACCGTCGGCGGCAAGACCGGCACGGCCCAGCACGGCGAGAACAACAGCGAGACGCCGTACGCGTGGTTCACGTCGTACGGCACGTCCGACGCGACCGGCGAGCAGGTCGCCGTGGCGGTCGTGGTCGAGCAGTCGGACGCGGCCCGTTCGGAGGTCAGCGGCAACGGGCTGGCGGCGCCGGTGGCCAGGGCGATGATGCGGGCCGCGCTGCGCGGCTGAGCGCGCCCGGGTCCCCGCCGCCCTCCTCGGGCGCGGGGACCCGCGGAACCTACTTGACGCCGAGGATCTGCTGGAGCGGATCGATCGCGAAGTACACGAGGAACAGCGCCGACGCGCCCCACAGCAGCCAGTGGACCTCCTTCGCCTTGCCGAGCACCGACTTGATCAGGACGTAGGCGACGAAACCCGCGCCGATGCCGTTGGTGATCGAGTACGTGAAGGGCATCACGGCGATGGTCAGGAAGGCCGGGATGGCGATCTCGTACGAGTCCCAGTCGATGTTCTTGACCTGGGTCATCATCAGGAAGCCGACCGCGACCAGGGCCGGGGCGGCCGCCTGGAGCGGGACGATGGTGAGCAGCGGGGTCAGGAACAGCGCGAGGGCGAACATGCCGCCGGTGACCAGGTTCGAGAAGCCGGTGCGCGAGCCCTCGCCGACGCCCGCCGCGGACTCGATGTAGGAGGTCGCCGAGGAGGACGAGGCCGCGCCGCCCGCGACCGCGGCCGCGCCGTCGATGAGCAGCACCCGGCCGAGGTGGGGCACCTTGCCCTCGTCGTCCAGCAGGCCCGCCTCGGCGCTGATGCCGACGACCGTGCCCATGGTGTCGAAGAAGTCGGACAGGACCAGTGTGAAGACCAGCAGGACCACGGTGAGGGCGCCGGTCTCGCCGAACGCGCCGAACAGGCTGAAGTGACCGAGCAGTCCGAAGTCGGGAGTGTCCACGACCTTGTCGGGCCACGCCGGCGTGGTCAGGCCCCAGGACTTGATGTCGGCGAGCGAGTCGATGACGATCGCGACGACCGTCATCGTCACGATGCTGATGAGGATGGCGCCCTTGACCTTGCGGGCGAGGAGTCCGACGGTCAGCAGCACGCCGAGACAGAAGACGAGAACCGGCCAGCCGGTGAGGGTGCCCGAGCCGCCGAGCTGGACCGGCACGGTGGTGCCCGCGATGTCGGGGATACGGCTGACGAAACCGGCGTCGACGAAGCCGATGAAGGCGATGAACAGGCCGATGCCGACGCTGATCGCCTGCTTGAGCGGCTGCGGGATGGCGTGCATGACGGCCTCGCGCAGACCGGTCGCCACCAGCACGCAGATGAGCAGGCCCTCGAGGACGATGAGGCCCATCGCGTCGTCCCAGCTCATCAGCGGGGCGATCTGGAAGGCGACGACGGCGTTGAGGCCGAGTCCGGCGGCCAGTGCCAGCGGGAGGTTGCCGCCGACGCCCATGATGATCGTCATGACGGCGGCCACCAGGGCGGTGGCGGTGGTGAGTTGGACGGCGTCGAGCTGGTGGCCGAACTTGTCCTTGGCGCTGCCGAGGATGATGGGATTCAGGACGAGGATGTAGGCCATGGTGAAGAACGTGGCGAAGCCGCCGCGTATCTCCCGGCCGAAGGTGGATCCCCGTTCGGAGATTCTGAAGAACCGGTCGACTCCGTCGGCCGCTGGTGGGGCGGCGCTCGGCCGGTCGGTCACCTTCTGTTGTTCGGACATGGCGGGTACTCCTCGTCGCCTGAATGATCGGTGCGCGGATGCTGGCTGGATTGTTCCCTCGTCCAACCGGTTTCAGGTTTTCCCCGTGTTACGGAATCGGGCTCGGGCAGCCATCCGCCGTTCAAAGCACCGTACGAGCAGGGCCGTTGACCACTGCTACGCTTCCGGATCTCGTCCCGGCCGTCCCCTCCGGGCTTCCCCGTGTCATCTACATGACATACATAGGCGCCGCCTTGCCGAGGGCGCGCTTCGCACCGAGAAGAGGTCATCCGTGGGCACGGTCGTGGACGACGCCGCCGCCGTGGAGTTCCATGCCTTCTTCGAGCGCCACTACGGCGAACTCGCGCGCCTCGCCCATCTGTTGACGGGAGAACCGGACGCCGCCGACGATCTGGCGGCGGACGCCCTGCTGGCGCTGTGGCACCGCTGGGACCGGGTCCGGGCCGCCGGCCACCCGGCGGCGTACGCGCGGGGTGTCGTCGCCAATCTGGCCCGCACACGGATCCGCAGCGCCGTGCGCGAGCGGCGCAGGGTCGCGCTCTTCTGGTCACAGCGCATGGAGACGGTGGCGGAGAACCCGGACGTCGCGAGCGTGCTGGACGTCCGGACGGCGCTGAGCGCCCTCCCGTTCCGCAAACGCGCCTGTGTGGTGCTGCGCCACGCCTGCGATCTCTCGGAGAAGGACACCGCGCTGGCCCTGGGGATCTCGGTGGGTACGGTCAAGAGCCAGACCTCCAAGGGCATCGGTGAGTTGCAGAGACTGTTCGGCGCCCACGGGACGCGGCGTAAAGCGCACGCGGTGATGGCCCGCACCGGGAAGGCCGGGGGAAGGGCCCGATGACGACGCGGCGGGCCGGGCCCGACGAGTCGCGCGCACCGGCGACGAGGGCGCCTTCCGGGAGATCCGCCGCGAGGGCGACCGGCGGGGGCGTACGCCCGGCCCGCCGGCCGCCGGGAGACGTCAGTTCATGGCCGTGCCGATCTCGGTCGCGCCGGTGGTCAGGAACCTGGTCGCGGGCAGCGACCCGTCCGCCCCGCGCGCCCCGCGCGCCGTGGCCGCGTCCGTCGACCTGAAGGCCGGGGTCGGCACCCCGCCGTCCCAGTTGTTGGCCGCGGACACCGTCGAGGGGCCGAGCTCGGCCGGGCCGCCCTTGTCACCCACGGCGAGGTTGCGGGCGAGCCGTGCCCTGCCGGTGGCGAAGGAGAAACCGGCCCCGGTGTTCGCGTACGCGGTGTTGCGGTTGAGCACGACGGCACCGGTGTCGGAGTGCGCGGTGAAGCCGTTGAGGGCGTTGCCCCAGGCCGCGTTCCGGTTCACGACGTGGGCGACCGTGGCTCCCCCGCCGCCCAGGTCGAAGCCGTCGCCGCTGCCCGCGAAGGCCGGGTCGTTCCAGCGGTTCCCGCCGTTGCCGAACGCCCAGGAGTGCTCGATGGTGACCGGCGAGGAGAACCGCCCCAGGTCGAGGCCGTCGTCCGAGTTGTCGTACAGGCGGGCGCCGGTGATCCGGTTGCCCGTGCCCGAACCGGACTCGACCGCGAGGCCGTCGGCGTTCCCGCCGTGTCCGGCCGCGTCGTAGTTGCCGTGGCTGTCCAGGTTCTGCACGAGGTTGTCGACGGTGTGGTCGCCCCGCAGGGTGAACCCGCTGTCGCCGTTGTCCGCGGTGACCAGGTTCCTGAAGACACCGCCGGTGGACGAGGTCACCACGAGACCCTGGGCCGGGGAGTTCTGGAAGGTGAGGTTCTGCACGGTCCAGTAGCTGCCCTGGATCGCGGCGAGCCCGGAGCCGGCGGGCAGCCGGGAGCCGTCGATCCGCACCGACTCGCCGTCCTGGGCCTCGAGCGTGATGCGAGCCGAACCGTCGCCGTCGGCGCTCGACTTGAGCGTGGCGGTCGGGTGGTAGGTGCCGCCGCGGACCTGGATGACGGTACCGGCGGCGGCGTGCGCGACGGCCGACTCCAGCTGCGCGGTGGTGGACACGGTGACCGTGGTGGACGCGGCCTGGGCACCGCCGTACGACAGACCGAGGAAGACGACGCCCGCCCCCGCGGCGAGCGCCGACGCGGTGGCGATCGGGAGGGTGCGCTTCCTGCGGTGGCGTCCGGTGCTCTGACGCACGGAGGGCTCCTTTCCTTGAGGGATGTGCGCAGTCCGGTCGCCGCCGGGGCCACGGAAGGTTGCCGCGGCGGAGCGAGATCGTGTGAAGATCTCACCGGTTCCCTCCGTGCGGTCGGCGTACCCGCCGTCGAGGTCGGAGTACTGGCCGCCGAACTCGACGGCGGCCGTGCGGTGCGCCCCGGCCCGGTGGGCGGGACGTCAGCACAGATGGCCGGCGCCCGCGCCGCGGTCGACGAGGCGCGGGACGGCCCTCGCCTGGTCGATCCGGGTGCGCAGGGTGGGCGTCCACCCCGCGCCCTGCTCCAGCGCCTCCGCCGGGATCTCCGCGTTGTGGACGGCGATCAGGTCGGTGAGCCTGCCGTTGACGTGGTTGTCGGCGGCGGTGAGCGGTGCCACGCTCCATCGCTTCAGGGTCTTCGCCGCGCTGATCCCGTCCGGCAGCGTGAACGCGTTGTGCTCGGCGACGAGCCGGGACTCCTTGCCGATGCCGAAGCTGTAGGAGTAGCCCGCCCCGGCCACGAAGTGGTTGTTGTAGGAGTCGACCTGCCCGAAGCGGACCCGTGGCGCGCGCTCCACCAGTCCCGAGAACAGGTTGTGGTGGAAGGTCACCTTCAGGTGGCCCCGGTCGTCCACGGCGGTCGACTCGCTGTCGCTGTTGCCGATCAGGATCGCCTTGTCGTGCTCGGTGAAGACGTTCCAGGAGGCGGTGACATGGTCGGCGCCCCGGACGATGTCCAGTTCGCCGTCGTGCTGCTGGTAGAGCATGCCGAAGTAGGCCGGCGCCGCGCTGTCGGGGTGGCTGCCGTCGGTGAACGTGTTGTGGTCCAGCCAGACATGGGTGGCGCCGTGGACGACGGCGGTGTCGTACTCGGAGTTCCAGTTGCCGCCGGCGCCGTCGGTGGGGTCCCACTGCGGGAAGCAGTCCAGGGGACTCTCCAGGGCGAGGTTGCGCACGATGACGTTGTCGACGGCCTTGATCTGGAGGCTGACGCCCCTGAACCCGGCGTTCCTCCCGATGCCGATGACGGTGGTGTTCGCCGGGATCTCCACCTTGACCGCCTGGTCCTGCCGGGCGGCGGAGGCCCGGCGCAGGCCCTCGGGGCTGTCGTCGGGCTCGGCGCTCAGGTCGGTGTCCAGGCCCCAGGCCCCGGGTGAGTACCTGGCCAGATAGGCGTCGAAGTCGTAGCCGGGCGCGGCGAAGGCGTCACAGCCCTCGGAGACGGCGTCGATCGTCCCCTTCACCTTGATGATCTTCGGTGCGGCGCCGCCGGCGGCGAGGGCGGCCTTGAAGCCGGCCCAGGTGGTGACGGTGTGGACGTGCGCGGCGTCGGCCGCGGCGCCGCCGGTGGTGCCCGTCCCGTAGGAGCCCCAGCCGTCGTGCGCGGCGAGCACCTGCCGGGCCGGGTCGCGCGGGGACTCGCCCGCGGCGGCGGGGCCGGTGACGGACAGCACCAGGGCCGTGCAGCCCACGAGTGCCTGTATGGCGCGAGCATGACATGTGCGTGTACGCATGATGCGGGTCTCCTCGGTTGCGCGGCCGGGCGACGGTCGCCTCGGGCCAGGTCGATCCGGAGCAGGGGGACGCCGGTCCCCCAGGGACACGGGAACGCCGACTCCCCGGGGGCGCGGGGAACCGCGCGGCCGGCCACGACCGGCCCGCGGTCACCCCGCGACCGCACCACCCGAGCGGTCAGTGGTTCTTCTTCCAGTCGGCCTGCGCCGCGTTCAGCTGGTCGGCGAGCGTGCCCAGGAAGTCCTTCGCGCTCATCTTCCCGAGCAGCAGCCTCTGGAAGTTCGGCTCGTTGTCCGCCTTGGAGATCGTGTTCCAGTCGGGCAGGTAGTACGGCAGCTGGACGATCTTCGTGCTGGTCCCGTTCAGCGCCTCCGCCGCCAGCTTCGTCGGCTCGGCGTTCTGGATCCACGCGTCCTTCGCGGCATCGGTGTTCGCGGGCACCTGCCCGGCGGACTCGTTGAACTTGGAGTTCTCCGCGGCCGAGAGCGCGAACTCGATGAACGTCCAGGCCGCCGCCTTGTTCTTGCTGGACTTGAACAGGCTGAGCCCGTCCACCGGGTTGGAGATCTGCACGCGGGTGCCGTCGTCCGCCGTGGGGTTCGGGACGCCCTTGAACTTGTCCGCGCCCAGCGCCTTCAGATGGTCCTGGTAGGAGCCCAGGTTGTGGCTCAGCATGCCGATCGTGCCGCTGTCCCACTGGGCGACCATCTTGGTGAAGTCGTTGTTGACGTCGGCGGACGGGGTGTCCTTCTTGTACAGCGCGACGTACTTCTCGAGCGCCGCCACGTTCTTCGGGTCGTCGACCGTGGTCCTGTCGCCGCTCCAGAACGAGGTGATGCCGGTCTGGCCGTACACCGCGTCCAGGGCCGGCGCGATGGACCCCTCACCGCCGCGGATGGTGAACCCGAACTTGTTCGCACCCTTGTCGGTGAGCTTGTCGGCGGCCGCGTAGAACTTCGACCAGGTGGTCGGGGCGTCGAGTCCGGCGGCCTCGAAGAGGTCCGTCCGGTACCACAGCGTGCCGTTGTTGGCGGAACTCGGCACCTGGTAGAGCGCCTCTCCGCCGCCGGCGGACTTGCTGACGTCGAGCAGGTTCCGGCTCAGCTTGCCGTTCAGCGGACTCTTCTCCAGCCGGCCGTCCAGCGGCTCCAGCGCTCCCTGCACCGCGACCTCGGCGAGCACCGCGGTGCCCACCCCGCCGACGTCGGGCAGGCCGCCGCCCTGGATGGCGGTGTCGTACTTGGACTGGGCGCTCGCGGCGGGGATCCCGACGTAATTGACCTTGATGTCGGGGTACTTCTTCTCGAAGTCGGCGATGATCTGCTTCCAGATCTCGGTACGGACACCGCCGTTGTTGTCCCAGAAGGTGATCTCGCCCTTGCCGGAACCCTCGCCGCCCTTGTCCCCCGCCGCTCCGCTGCCGTCGTCGCCACAGGCGGTGGCGGTCAGCGCGAGCACGGAGCCCAGGGCGACGGCCAGGGCGGCGCGCCTGCTTCCGCGGATGCTGCTCTTCATAGGTCGGCTCTCTTCTTCCGGATGCGGCGGGGTCATGAGGAGGTGGACGGGCTCGGTCACATCGCCGGCACCGGCGACACCACCGACGGGTAAGCGCTTGCTAGGGAAGTGCGTCATTGCGGCTCCCAACAGGCGTGCGGATGGACGGGATTACAGGGAACTGATCCGGAACCGGGTGAACGTGGCCGCGCCCGCGTGCCCGTGGCCCTCGGGCGCGAGCGCGAACAGACCGAGCCGGGCACCGGCCCACTGCCAGGGGGTGGCGGCGAAAACGGGACCCGACGGACGGAAACCGCCGGCGGCGGGAGACTCGGGAGACGTCGCGGGGAGCCCGGGTCGTGCCCCCTCGGGCAGCGGCGCGGCGGAGAACCGGCAGCGCGCTCCGGCCCCGATCTCGATCCGCAGCCTCACCCGTCCCCCGGGCGCGAGCCGCGGCGGGCCGGCGTCACGCTCCCGCTCGGCGACGGACTCCGCGGCGGACTCGGCGGCGGACTCGGCGAACCGGTGCACGAGGCGCACCGCCCGGTCCGCGCCCCGCTGGAGGCCGATCCAGCCGTACGCGTCCCCGAGGACCACGAGCCCGGCCCGCGCCCCCGGCTCCTCGCTGCGCAGCCACAGCTCCACCTCGACGGCGACCGGCGTCCCGGGCAGCCGCTGGGTGAGGACGTTCGGCAGTCTCCGCAGGTCGTGCGGGTCGGCCGAGCGCGCGCAGGTCAGCCGCAGCCCGTCGGCCGAGTGCCGGGTGGACCGGCCGTCCCGCGGGCCGGCCGTCCACGACCACTGCCGGCCGAACCGTCCGCCCGGGAAGTCGTCGTCGGTGGCGGGCGCGGCGGGCGGCTGCGGAGGCAGGGCGGGCCGCCGGTGTTCGGCGACCGGCGCGCCCTCGTCGCCGATCACCGGCCAGTGGTCGGCGCCCCAGCGCATCGGCTGGAGATGGACGACGCGGCCGTACGCGCCACGCTGCTGGAAGTGCAGGAACCAGTCCTCGCCGGACGGAGTGCGCACCCAGCCGCCCTGGTGCGGGCCGTTGACGTCGGTGTCCTTCTGTTCGAGGACGATCCGCTCCTCGTACGGGCCGAAGAACTCCCGGGCGCGGAAGGCGCCCTGCCAGCCGGTGCCGACTCCCCCGGCGGGCGCGAGGATCCAGAACCAGCCGTCGTGCCGGTAGAGCTTGGGGCCTTCGAGGGTGAACCAGCCGGGGATCCGGTCACCGTCGACGATCAGCTCGCCGTCGTCGAGCAGGGAGGTCCCGTCGGGGTGCATCCGGTATCCGGTGAGGCGGTTCTTGACGCCGGAGCGGGACCTGGCCCAGGCATGGGCCAGATACGCCTCACCGGTCTCGTCGTCCCACAGGGGGCAGGGGTCGATGAGTCCCTTGCCCCGCTTCAGCAGGTGCGGGCGGCTCCAAGGGCCGCGGATCGCGGGGGCGTTGATCTGGAAGATGCCCTGGTCGGGGTCCCCCCAGAAGATCCAGAAGCGGTCGTCGTGATGCCGCAGCGACGGGGCCCAGACCCCGCCGTCGGGCCGCGGCGAGCCGAACTCCGTTGCGGATTCAAGGTGTTCGAGGGCGTGGCCGACCAGGGTCCAGCCGACCAGATCACGGGAGTGCAGCAGCGGCAGGCCGGGGACGCCGCCGAAGCTGGAGGCGGTGAGGTAGAAGTCGTCGCCGACCCGGACGACGTCGGGATCGGACCAGTCGGCGTTCAGCACGGGGTTGCGGTAGGTCTCGTACGTCACCGGCCGACCGCCTTCCGCACCAGCGCGGCGGCCTGGTCCCGGCCGAGGCGGCCGTCGGCGACGACGGTGACGATCCGGCGTACGGCGGTGTCCCCGGGCTCGATCGTCAGCCGTTCCTCGGCCGCCAGGGACGAGCCGACGCCCGGGTAGTCGGCGGCTCGCACGAACCAGGGGTCCTGTCGGGTGGTGTCCGTGGCCCCGGCGAAGACCAGCGTCCAGGTGGCGCCCGCCAGGGCGAGCCAGTCGGCGCGGGTGCCGTGGACGGCGGCCTCGCCCTCGCCGTCGGCGGTGAAGACGTCCGGGGCCCCGGGCTCTCCGCGAGCCCGCCAGAAGTAGCCGCCGTAGGCCGCTCCGGGGCGTCCGTTGGTGGCGGGGCTGCCGATCGACAGCGGGGCCGGGGTGACGTTGGTCAGGCCGAAGGCGAAGTCCAGCGCCCAGGCGGACGCGGTGAGTTCGACGGCCGCGACCGTACGGCGCTCGCGCAGCAGCTCGGTGCCTGCGGCCGTCCAGCGCAGTCGCGCCGTGAAGCCGGCGGCGTCGCACAGCTGGAACGCCGTGTGCCGCTGGGTGCCGTGGTCGTCGAGCTCGGTGGGGCCCCGGTCGCGGACGTAGGTGCGCCCGCCCCAGAAGTTGTGCCCCTCGACGTCGGGAACGGCGACACCGACGCCGAGGTGGTGGGGGTGGTCGGCGGGGCCGAGCTCGGTCACCGCCGTGCCGGCCAGGGTGGTGACGGGGTGCAGGTAGGGACGCGGGGAGAGCCGGGCGGGCAGCTCGGGCCGGATCACGTACCGGGCGACGGGGCGGCCCGCGACCCGCAGGACCGGCGCGTCGTTCGCCGTCATCGGGTGCTCACCTCTTCCGGGTTCGCCGGGGTGGGCGCCCAGGGGGCGCCCAGTTCCGAGTAGAGGGCGAGGGTGTCGGCGGCGGCCGCGACCAGCGCCTCGACGCCGGGCACGATCCGGCGGCCGTCCCCGGCGAGCGGGCGCCAGGCGCCGGCGGGCAGCGGGGCCGGGTCGGGGGCCAGCCGGATCGCCTCGACGACCTTCATGAACGCGCCGGTCACGTCCGGCGGGACGAGCAGCGCGGTCCCGTCGGTGACATGCGCGACGAGGTTCTCCAGCAGGTCGGTGCGGCCGTACTCGTACTCGCGCGGGCCGTGGTCCGCGCGCTGGAGCAGCACGCGGTCCTGTTTGTACCAGAAGGTGATATGTCCGTGGCTGCCGTGCACGACGACGTACGGCTCGTCCGGCCGCTCGGCGCACAGCGTCGCGGCGACGGTGATCCGCCGGCCCCGCGCGGTGGTGACGCGGACGCACGAGGTGTCGTCGGACTCGATGTCGTTGGCGCGCAGCAGTTCGGTCTCGACGCCGGTGACGTCCCCGGCGCGGGAGGAGCCGCCCAGGGCGAGGGCGGTGGCCACGGCGTGCGCGAGGGGGTTGGTGAGGACGCCGTCGAGCACGTCGACGCCGTTCAGCCGTCGTCTGCCCGCCCAGGGAGCCCGCCGGTAGTAGGCCTCGGCGCGCGCCCAGGCGCCGGCGCCGCCGATCCCGGTCACCGCGCCGATCGTCCCCCGCTCGATCAGGTCGCGGATCGCGGGCAGGGCGTGCGAGCCCAGCGACTGGAACCCGATCTGGCAGCCGACCCCGGCCTTGGCGACCCCGTCGGCCATCCGGCGGAACTCCGCGTAGGAGGGGGCGGGCGGCTTCTCCAGGAGCAGGTGCGAGCCCCGTCGCGCGGCCGTCAGCGCGAGGTCGGTGTGGGTGGGGATGGGCGTGCAGATCACGGCGATCCGGGCACCGGTGGCGTCGAGGAGCGCGCCGAGGTCGGCGGACTGCGCGGGGGCGCCGAGACCGTCGGGGATCTCGTCCGGGGTGAGCGGGGTCAGCTCGCAGATCCCGGCCAGCCGGACGGCCCCCCGGTCCTGGAGCCGGCGGATGTTGTCGAGATGCCATCGACCGTGACCGCGCGCGCCGGCGAGGACCACGGGGAGCGGGGCGGTCGGGGAGGTGTTCGCACGCGTGCGGGTGTACGTCCGCGGCTGCGGGGCCGGGGGCGTGTGCGAGTCCCGGTGTCCGGGCCGGCTGTCGCCTCGGGGCCTCATCCCTTCACCGCCCCCGCGCTGAAGCCGGTGATCAGCCACTTCTGGATGAAGGCGAACACGATCACCACGGGCAGGGCCGCGATGATGCCGCCCGCGGCCAGCCCGCCCAGGTCGACGCTGTCCGAACTCATCAGGGTGTTGAGGCCGACCGGGATGGTCTGCTTGTCCTGGTCGGAGAGGAACATCAGGGCGAACAGGAAGTGGTTCCAGGCGTGCACGAAGGCGAAGGAGCCGACGGCGATCAACCCGGGACGCAGCAGCGGCAGTACGACGATACGGAAGGCGGTGAACCGGGTGCAGCCGTCGACCCAGGCGGCCTCCTCCAGGGAGTACGGCACGTTCCGGATGAAGCCGCTGATCAGGATCATCGACAGCGGCAGCTGGAACACCGTCTCCGCGACGACGACACTGCCCAGTGAGTTGATCATCCGGAGCCCGGCGAAGATCTGGAAGAGCGGCACCAGGAGCAGCGCGCCCGGGACGAACTGCGAGCACAGCAGGACCAGCATGAAGGCGCGCTTGATCCGGAAGTCGAACCGGGCGAGCGCGTAGCCGCCGGCCAGGGCGACGACCGTGGTCAGGAACAGGGTCGCCACGCCGACCAGCACGCTGTTCTGGAAGTAGGTGCCGAAGCCGCGCTCCGTCCAGACCTTCTCGAAGTGCTCGAAGGTCATCGGCCAGGGCACGAGCGAGGTCGAGCCGGCCGGGCGCAGGGCGAAGAGCAGGATCCAGTAGAACGGGATCAGCGTGAAGAGCAGGTAGACCGACAGGGGAAGGTAGATCTGCCAGCGCGGGGCCTCGTCCCAGGCCTGGCGGCGCCGGGCGGGCCGGGGGGCCTCGGGGGCGGCCGGCCGCCCGGGAGCGGGGGCGACCGCGGTGGCCTCCTTGGTGCTCACTTGTCCTCGCCTCCGAACTTGCTCAGCCGCAGATAGACGACCGAACAGAAGAGCAGGATCACGAACGCGACCGTCGTCAGGGCGGACGCGTAACCGAAGTTGTGGGCGTCGACGCTGGTGTTGGCGATGTACAGCGGGAGCGTCGTGGTCTCGCCGGCCGGGCCGCCGCCGGTGAGGGTGTAGAGCAGGTCTACGTTGTTGAACTCCCAGACCGCGCGCAGCAGTGTGGACAGGACGATCGCGTCCTTCAGATGCGGCAGCGTGATGTGCCAGAACTGCTTCAGCCGGCTCGCGCCGTCGACCTCGGCGGCCTCGTACAGGTCCTTGGAGACGGACTGGAGGTCGGCGAGGATGAGGATCGCGAAGAAGGGGACACCGCGCCACAGGTCGGCGACGACCGCCGCCGGGAAGACGGTGGAGGTGTCCGAGAGCCAGCTGGTGCCGTAGTCGCCGATGCCGAGATCCGCGAGGTAACGGGTGATCCCCGTCTGGGAGTTGTAGAGCAGCACCCAGATCGCGGAGGTCAGCACGCCGGAGACGGCCCACGGGGAGAAGACCAGGGCGCGGCCCACCCCCCGGCCGACGAAGGTCTGGTTGACGATGAGCGCCAGCGCGAGACCGCACAGCAGTTGCAGACCGACCTCGACGACGACCCACTGGGCGCTGAAGGTCAGCGTGTCCCAGAACTGCGGGTCTGCGGTGAAGGCGTGCACGAAGTTGTCGAAGCCCGCGTAGCCGTTGCGCCACGGCTTGGTGGGGTTGTAGTTCCGCAGGCTGTAGAAGAAGACGCTGACGACCGGGTAGGCGATGAAGCCCAGCATCAGCAGGGCCGCCGGGGCGATCAGCAGGTACGGCAGCCGGCGGGGCGTGGCGGAGGCACGGCGTCGCCGGGGTGGCACGGGCGGTTTCGCCACGGCTGCGGCTTGGGCCATGACTGGTCTCCGTTCTCGGTACGTCGGGCGTGCGCGGTGCTCGCGTGGTGCCTGCCTGGCGATTGCGTGGCGCTGAAGTGGTGTGCGCGGGTGGTGCGCGGGTGGTGCCTGCCTGGTACAGGAAGCGCTTTCTCCCTGTGCAGGGGTGTGCCGTGCCGAACGGCCGGACCCGCGGGGGTCAGCCCGCGTACGGATCCGGCACCTGGCCCGGGCGGGCCAGGAACGCGAAGTCGCAGCCGGTGTCGGCCTGGGTGATCTGCTCGTTGTAGAGCGCGCCGTAGCCACGCTCGTAGCGCACGGGCGGCGGCGTCCACTCCGCCCTGCGTCGCTCCAACTCCGTCTCGTCCACGTCGAGATGGAGGATGCGCGCGTCGACGTCCAGGGTGATCGGGTCGCCGGTGCGCACCAGCGCCAGCGGCCCGCCGATGTACGACTCCGGTGCCACGTGCAGCACACAGGCGCCGTAACTCGTCCCGCTCATCCGGGCGTCGGAGATCCGCACCATGTCCCGCACACCCTGCTTGAGCAGATGGTCGGGGATGGGCAGCATCCCGTACTCCGGCATGCCCGGACCGCCCTTGGGCCCGGCGTTGCGCAGCACCAGCACGCTGTCCGCGGTGATGCCGAGCGCGGGGTCGTCGATGGTCCGCTGCATCGTCCTGTAGTCGTCGAAGACGACGGCCGTCCCGGTGTGCTTGAGCAGGTGCCGCTCGGCGGCGATGTGCTTGATGACGGCACCGTCCGGGCAGAGGTTGCCGCGCAGGACGGCGACCCCGCCCTCGCCCGCGACCGGGTTGTCCCGCGGGCGGATCACGTCGTCGTCGTGCACCCGGGCGCCGGCGAGCTGTTCGCGCAGGGTGTCGTACGAGATCGTCGGCCGGTCGAGGTGGAGCAGGTCCGTGATCCGGGAGAGGAACCCCGGGACGCCGCCCGCGAAGTGGAAGTCCTCCATGAGGTAGGTCCGGCCGCCGGGGCGGACGTTGGCGAGGACGGGGACCGTGCGGGCGACGCGGTCGAAGTCGTCGAGGGTGAGGGCGACCCCGGCCCGGCCCGCCATGGCGATCAGGTGGATCACGGCGTTGGTGGAGCCGCCGAGGCCGAGGACGGTGGTGACGGCGTCCTCGAAGGCGTCACGGGTGAGGATCTCGGAGAGGGTCCGCCCCTTGTGGACTTGTTCAACGATCCTCATGCCCGCCGAGGCGGCCATCCGATCGTGTCCCGAGTCCACGGCGGGAATGCTCGACGCTCCGGGAACCGTCACGCCGAGCGCCTCCGCCGCCGCCGTCAGTGTGGACGCCGTCCCCATCGTCATGCAGTGCCCGGGGGAACGCGCGAGCCCGTTCTCCAGCTCGGTCATCTCGCAGTCACCGATGAGGCCGGCCCGCTTGTCGTCCCAGTACTTCCACATGTCGGTCCCGGAGCCGAGGACCTCGTTGCGCCAGTGGCCGGGCAGCATGGGCCCGGCGGGCACGAACACGGTCGGCAGGTCGACGGAGGCGGCCCCCATGAGCAGGGCGGGCGTGGTCTTGTCGCAGCCGCCCATCAGCACGGCGCCGTCCACCGGATAGGACCGCAGCAGTTCCTCGGTCTCCATCGCGAGCAGGTTGCGGTAGAGCATCGGGGTCGGCTTCTGGAAGGTCTCGCTGAGCGTGGAGACCGGGAACTCGAGCGGGAATCCGCCCGCCTGCCACACGCCCCGTTTCACGGCCTGCGCCCGGTCCCGCAGGTGCACATGGCAGGGGTTGATGTCGGACCAGGTGTTGAGGATCGCGATGACGGGCTTGCCCAGGTGCTCCTCGGGGAGGTAGCCGAGCTGGCGGGTGCGGGCGCGGTGGCTGAAGGAGCGCAGTCCGTCGGCGCCGTACCACTGGTGGCTTCTGAGCTCCTCCGGGCGCCTGTTCGCCTCCGGGGACCCTCCCCCGGGCTTCACAGGGACCACCCGGCCGCGATGGCGGCGACCTCGGCCCGCTCCCGCTCCGGCAGCATCCTGCTCGGCGGGCGGACCTCGCGGCGGCACAGGCCGAGGGAGGCGAGCGCCTCCTTGACGACGGTGACGTTGTCGGCGGAGCCGCCCGCGGCGCGCAGCTCCTCGAAGCGGCGGATCTGTTCCCAGACCTTCATGGCGGCCGGGTAGTCGCCCGCCCGCAGCGCCTCGATCATGTTCAGCGAGAGGGCCGGGGCGACGTTCACGAGTCCGGAGGTGAAGCCGGTGGCGCCCGCGGAGAAGTACGAGGGGGCGTAGGGCTCGGCGAGACCGGCGACCCAGACGAACCGTTCCAGCCCGGCGTCGCGGGCGAAGGCGGCGAACCGGGAGGCGTCCGGGACGGCGTACTTTACGCCGATGACGTTCGGGCAGGCGTCCGCGAGCTCGGCGAGGCGGGCGCCGTCGAGCCGCGCGTCGCGGAGGTAGGGAACGACACCCAGTTCGGGCACGGCGTCGGCGACGGCGCGGTGGTAGTCGACCCATCCGCGCTGCGAGACGTAGGGGTGGACGGGTTGATGGACCATGACCATCTCGGCCCCGAGCTCACGGGCGTGACGCGCGGAGTCGACGGCGGTGGGCACATCGTGGCCGACCCCGACGAGGATCGTTGAACGATCCCCCGCCTCATCGATCGTCAGCTCCGTGACCAGACGGCGCTCCTCGGGGGTGAGGGCGTAGAACTCGCCGGTGTTGCCGTTGGGGGTGAGCGTGGTGATCCCGCCGTCGAGCAGCCGGCGCAGCAGGGTCCGGTGGGCGCGCCGGTCGACGGAGCCGTCCTCGGCGAACGGGGTCACCGGGATCGCCACCACATCGGCCAGGGCCGCCCGCTGGGACTCGAACGCCACGCTGCTCATTCCCGGCCTCCCTCTGCCGCCGTCTCCGCCGCCGCTTCTGGCTCTGCTGCCGCTCCTGCCTCTGCCTCCGCCTGGGGGAACGCGCGCCGCACGAAGGACGCGATGTGGGCGTGCAGGGCGCTCGCCGCGCCGTCCGCGTCCCCGTCGAGGGCCAGCCGCAGGATCTCCCGGTGCTCGCCGGCCTCCCGCTCCCAGGAGGGCGAGGCGGCCCAGGCGACGGCGGAGACCAGGGCCGCCTGGTCACGGACCTCGTCGAGCATCCGGCCGAGCAGCGGGTTGCCGCACGGGAGGTACAGGGCCCGGTGGAACTCCCTGTTCGCGAGCGAGCGTTCGGCGGTGTCCGTGGCGTCGTCGGCCCGGGTCAGCGCGTCGCGCGCGGTGTCCAGGGAGGCGCCGCGCCGCACGGCCCGCCTCAGCGCCTCGGGTTCCAGCAGCAGCCGGACGTCGTAGACCTCGCGCGCCATGTCCGCGTCCACCATGCGTACCGTGACGCCCTTGTACTGGTTCATCACGACGAGTCCGGTGCCGGCCAGGGTCTTGAGCGCCTCGCGCACCGGGGTCTTGGACACCCCGAACCGCGCGGCGAGTTCGGTCTCGACCAGTGCCTGACCTGGCGTCAGCTCCCCGGTGAGGATGCGGTGTTTGATCGCCTCCAGCACGAACTGCGTACGGGAGGGGATCGGGATGGGCACAGAGGTCATGCGCGCCTCTCGGATCTCACGTGACGGATCCCGCGCAGCGGGTCCCGCGTATCGGATCTCATGTATCGCGTCTCATATATGACGTACGAAGTACGACGCGTTGAAGGTAGGAGCGGCCCTGCCGTTCGTCAATGCTTCCGACAAAGGAAGTCGGCGTAGCCGGAAGAGAACCGGAGGAGAGGCGGAGGAGAGGCGACGCGGCCCGCGAGGAAGGCTCCAAGAGCCCCGCTCTCAGAACGACTTCGTCTCGCCCTCGCGCGCGACCGAGACCCGGCCGCCGTACACCGTGGCCGCGCGCATCACGGCCGCCTCCCGGGTGAGCGTGGGTCCCACATGGGTGATCAGGAGCTCCCGCGCGCCCTTCGCGTACGCGCCGGCCTCCTCGGGTGTGAGATGCACCGGACGTTCGCCTTCGTGACGGCGGTCGATGTCGGCCTCGCAGAGGAACACGTCCGCGCGGGAGGCGAGTTCGGTGAGCGCGTCGCAGGGGCCGCTGTCCCCGGAGTACGCGAGGACGCTCCCCTGGCACTCGGCGCGCAGTCCGTACGCCTCGGCGTCGTGGGCGACGGCGCGCGTGGTGAGGCGGAGGTTCCAGTGCCGTACGGCGTGGTTGTCGTGCAGGGGCCGGAAGTCGAGGATGCCGCTCAGGAAGCGCGTGTCCGGCTGCCCGAAGAACCCGGCCAGCCGCCGGGCGCAGTCCCTCGGGGCGTACACCGGGACGGGTACGGGCGGGGTGAGCCCGCCGAAGGCGAACGCGTAGACCGCCGACAGCAGGTCGGCGCTGTGGTCGGCGTGCAGATGGGAGATCCAGACGGCCGTGAGCCGTGTGGGATCGGTGTGCCGCTGCAACTCCGCGAAGGTTCCCGGCCCGGCGTCCACCCACACCTCGGCGCCTCCGCCGCGCAGCAGGTAGCCGGAGCAGGGGCGGCCGGGCTGCGGGTGCGGGGAGGCGGTGCCGAGGACGGTGAGGCTCAGGGGCATGGACCGGAGAGTACGTTTCCCGGCCCCGGCCCGCTTCCGGTTCCGGGTGGTCTACGGCTTCCGGCCGGGTCCCGTCCGCCCTGCCGGCCGGGCCCGCTTCAGCGGGTGGCGAGCGCCTCCCGTACCGCCGCCAGGTCGCCGTCAGACGCCAACCCGGCGTGATAGAGGCGCAGTTCCGTCGCCCCGCACGCGCGGGCACGGGCCGCGTCCGCCGCCAGGGTCGCGGGGCTGCCGCCCATCCCGGAGATCACGGTGAGGTTGGCCGCCAGGACCGCGCCCGCGCGCCCCTGCTCGGCGAAGGGGGTCAGCGGGCCGGGCCCGCCCGCGCAGGGCACGACCACGCCGTCCGCGACGGACAGGATGTGCGCGGGGTCCACGCCGACGTTCGCGCCGCAGTGGTACCACACCGGATCCGCGTGCAGCAGGACCTGGAAGCCGTCGGGTGCGGCGGCGCGGACGGCGGCGACCGCCTCCTCCTGGAGGGTGCGGGCCGTCGTCCCGCGCCACGCGCGCGTGGCCGTCGCCCGCGCCTCGCCGAGCAGCTTCTCGACGCCCGCCCAGCCGCCGTCGCCGTCGGCCGCGCCCCGCCACAGCGGTTCCAGCGCGTCGCGAACGGCGTTCGCCAGCTCGTCGGCGTCCAGTCCCTGGTTCCCGTACCCGGCCCGGCAGTCCGGGCAGAAGCAGAGGGCCATCAGGTACTGTCCGGCGTCCCCCAGGCCGACCCCGCCGGTCTTGTCGTGGGCGTGCAGGTGGGGCAGCCCGTACCAGCCGAGGGACTCCAGCTCGGTGCCGCGCGCCCCGGGCCGTACGGCGGCCTCGGCTGCCAGGTCGACGAGGTACGCGCGCGTGGCGGGCTGCGCGATGCACGGCGCCCAGGGGTAGCGGTCGCCGTAGGCGTTGACGACCGAGGTGTCCGGGTGTTCCGCGCCCAGGCGGGAGTTGTGCGCGAGGACCACCCAGGTGTGCACCTCGAGACCGGCGTCCGCGAGCGCGGCGGACGCCTCGCCGTAGGCGTCCCCGGGGGCCCAGTCCCCGGCCGGACAGGGCCGCAGGGCGCGGGCCGTCCAGCGGTCGCCGAGCGGGTACAGCGCGGCGGCGTGCTCGGCGGTGACGACGCGGTGGCGCGGGTGGCGCGGGGTCAGGGCGCGGGTGGAGTGGTAGGCGGCGGCGAGGGTGACCTGTTCCACGCCGAGCGCGGCGATCCGGGCGGCCGCCCGCGGATCGCCGTTGACGTCCCAGGGGTAGACGAACGCCGACGCCTTCACTCGCCCGCCTCCAGCAGCGCGTCCGCGCGTTCGATCAGCCGGGCGAGCTGCTTCACATGCTCCTCGGTCGGCTCGTGCAGCGGCGGCCGCACCTCGCCCACGTCCAGCCCGCACAGCCGTACACCGGCCTTGACCAGGGAGACGGCGTAACCACGGCCCTGGGCGCGCAGTTCGACGAAGGGGCGGTAGAAGCCGTCCAGGAGCCGGTGGGCGGTGGCGTCGTCGCCCGACCTCAGCGCCTGGTGGAAGGCGAGGGCGAGTTCCGGGACGAAGCAGAACACGGCGGAGGAGTAGAGGGTGATGCCGAGGGCGCGGTAGGCGAGCTGGGTCTGCTCGGCGGTGGGCAGCCCGTTGAAGTAGAGGAAGTCGCCGGGCGCCTCGGTGCGTACGGCACTGACGATGCGCTGCATCAGGTCCAGGTCGCCGAGGCCGTCCTTGAGGCCGATGATCCCGTCGGTGCGGGCCAGCCCGACCACGGTCTCGGGGGTGAACACGGCGTTGTCGCGCTGGTAGACGATGACGGGCAGGTCCGTCGCCGCGGCCACCTCGCGGTAGTGCCGCAGCAGCCCCTCCTGGCCGGCGACCACGAGGTACGGCGGCATGGCGAGGAGTCCGTCGGCGCCGGCCGTCCGCGCGAGCCGGGCGTACCGTACGGCGAGCGCGGTGCCGTAGCCGGCGCCGGCGATCACCGGCACGCGCCCGTCGGCCGCCTCCACGGCCGCCCGTACGCAGTCCTCGAACTCCTCGGGTGTCAGCGCGTGGAACTCGCCGGTGCCGCAGCAGGCGAAGACGGCGGCGGCACCGGCCTCGACGCCCCGGCGCACATGCGCGCGGTAGACGTCGAGATCGACGGAGCCGTCGGGGCCGAAGGGGGTGACGGGGAAGAACAACGGCCCGCTGGGGATGCCGAGTCGAGCGGCGAGGGGGGCTGGCGTCACGGGCTCTCCCTAGGACAGGCGCGCACGTTTCCGATCCGCGCTCACGCTTCTGATCGGCGTCTACATTTCTGAACACGCCTAGCCTAAGGAGCCATCTCGGGGCCGGTCAAGCGCGCACATCCGCAATACGGAAGCGGATTCAGCAGGTCCGCGCCACACTTGACGGGACAGACCCAGGATCCTTAGCGTGTCCACGCATGTGAATACCGTCCATGGATACGTACTGTCCTCAGTTGCGGCCACCTGTCTCAGGCGGCGGACCCAAGGAGACCCGAGGATGCCCGCTCCGCGCACCGTTCTGCTCACCGGCGCCGCCGGCGGGCTCGGCACCCTGATGCGGGGCCTGCTCCCCGACCTCGGCTACCGGCTGCGGCTGCTCGACATGCGGCCGATCGAGGGCGAGCCCGACGCGATCACGGCGGACCTGGCCGACCGGGAGGCGCTGCGGGAGGCCGTCCGGGGCGTCGACGCGATCATCCACCTCGCGGGCATCTCCCTGGAAGCCTCCTTCGACAAAATCCTCCGGGCGAACATCGAGGGGACCTACCACCTGTACGAGGCGGCCCGCGAGGAGGGCGTCGGACGCGTCGTCTTCGCCTCCTCCAACCACGCGGTGGGCTTCACCCCCGCACCGCGCGGGGACGATCCGCTGATCCCGGTCGACACCCCGCGCCGCCCGGACACCTTCTACGGCCTGTCCAAGTCCTTCGGCGAGGACCTCGCCCAGTTCTACTGGGACAAGCACGGCCTGGAGAGCGTCTCGGTGCGCATCGGCTCCTGTTTCCCGGAGCCCACCAGCGTGCGCATGCTGTCGGTCTGGATGAGCCCCGCCGACGGCGCCCGCCTCTTCCACGCGGCCCTGACCGCCGAGCGCGTCGGCCACACCGTGGTCTACGGCTCCTCCGCCAACACCCGCCTGTGGTGGGACCTGTCGAGCGCGCGGGCGCTGGGCTACGAACCGCGCGACGACTCCGAGCCGTACGCCGGGAAGCTGATCGCCGAACACGGCGAGCTGGACCCGGCGAACCCCGCGCAGTCCCACCTGGGCGGCCACTTCGTGAACGACCCGCCGATCTGGCCGTACTGAGCCGTACCGGCCGCAACGAGTCGGCGCGAGACGGTGGGCGGGCACCGAACGGGCCCGCCCACCGCCCTGTTCGGGCATCGACGCCGCCCGTTCTCCCGCCCTCCCGCACGGCCTCGCAGGTCCGCGGCGGGCACCGGCCCGGCGGAACGGGCCCGGGCGGGCCGTATCGGACCTGCAACAGGCCTGGTCAGCGCCGCGCACCCGCTGTACAACTTCCCCCATGGGCCCCATCGGGCCCCACCGGGCCCGAACGGGCAGGGATGTCGGAGAGGGGAGAGCGGGTGGCGGCCATGAGCGTGCGGACGGCGGAAGAACGCCAGCGGGAGATCGTCCGGGTGGCCCGCACCACCGGCTCGGTCGACGTCACCGCCCTCGCGGCCGAACTGGGCGTGGCCAAGGAGACCGTACGACGGGATCTGCGCGCCCTGGAGGACCACGGTCTGGTGCGCCGTACCCACGGCGGCGCCTATCCCGTGGAGAGCGCCGGATTCGAGACGACGCTCGCCTTCCGCGCCACCAGCCATGTGCCCGAGAAGCGCCGGATCGCGGCCGCCGCCGCGGAACTGCTCGGGGACGCCGAGACGGTCTTCGTCGACGAGGGGTTCACCCCGCAGCTCATCGCCGAGGCGCTGCCCCGGGACCGTCCGCTGACCGTGGTCACCGCCTCCCTGCCGGTGGCCGGCTCCCTCGCCGGGACCGGGAACGTGTCGGTCCTGCTGCTCGGCGGCCGGGTCCGCTCCGGCACGCTGGCGACCGTCGACCACTGGACGACGAAGATGCTGGCCGGCTTCGTCATCGACCTCGCCTACCTCGGCGCCAACGGCATCTCCCGCGAGCACGGCCTGACCACCCCCGACCCCGCGGTCGGCGAGGTCAAGGCCCAGGCCGTCCGTGCCGCACGGCGCACGGTCTTCGCGGGCGTGCACACCAAGTTCGGAGCGGTCAGCTTCTGCCGGTTCGCCGAGATCGGCGTGCTGGAGACGATCGTGACGAGCACGCTGCTGCCGGCCTCCGAGGCCCATCGGTACTCCCTGCTCGGGCCGCAGGTCATCCGCGTCTGACAGCCCGGCCCACTCCGTCCGGGCACACACCTCACCACCCCCAGGGCGCCATCACCTCCCCACCGCACGCCCTTTACCCACCTATACGTCCAGGAGCGATCCATGCGAACCCCGAGCCGACGGAGGCCGCGAGCCACACTCGCCGCGGTCGCCGCAGGGACGCTGCTCGCCCCGCTGCTCTCCGGCTGCTGGGTCGGGGCGGGCGGGGCGGGATCGGGCGGCGACTCGATCAACGTCCTGATGGTCAACAACCCGCAGATGACCGAGTTGCGGAAGCTCACCGCCGCGCACTTCACCCGGGAGACCGGCATCGAGGTGAACTTCACCGTCCTGCCGGAGAACGACGTCCGCGACAAGATCAGCCAGGACTTCGCCAACCAGGCGGGCCAGTACGACGTCGCCACCCTGTCCAACTACGAGATACCGATCTACGCAAAGAACGGCTGGCTGGAACCGATGGACGCGTACGTCGCCGAGGACCCGGCGTACGACGAGCAGGACGTCCTGACACCGATGCGCCGGTCCCTCACCGCCGACGACGGCAAGCTCTACGGCCAGCCCTTCTACGGCGAGTCCTCCTTCCTGATGTACCGCAAGGACGTGTTCGCCGCGAAGGGCCTGACGATGCCCGCGCATCCGACCTGGACCCAGGTGGCGGACCTCGCCGCGCGGGCGGACGGCGCCGAGCCCGGCATGAAGGGCATCTGCCTGCGCGGACTGCCGGGGTGGGGCGAGGTGATGGCCCCGCTCACCACCGTCGTGAACACCTTCGGCGGCACCTGGTTCGACCAGGACTGGAAGGCGCGGCTCGACTCCCCGGAGTTCAGGAAGGCGACGACGTTCTATGTCGACCTCGTGCGCGAGCACGGCGAGTCCGGGGCGGCCCAGTCGGGCTTCGCCGAGTGCCTCAACAACATGACCCAGGGCAAGGTCGCCATGTGGTACGACGCCACCTCCGCGGCCGGTTCCCTGGAGGCGGCGGACTCCCCGGTCAAGGGCAGGCTCGGCTACGCCCCCGCACCCGTGGAGAGGACCGAATCCGCCGGCTGGCTCTACACCTGGGCCTGGGGCATCCAGAAGGCGTCCCGCAACCCCGACAAGGCCTGGAAGTTCGTCTCCTGGGCCTCCGGCAAGGAGTACGAGCAGCTGGTCGGCGACGAGGTCGGCTGGGCCGACGTGCCGGCCGGGAAGCGGGCGTCGACGTACGAGAACCCGGACTACCGCGCGGAGGCCGCCGCCTTCCAGGAGATGACCAGGGAGGCCATCGAGGGCGCCCGCCCCGACGACCCCGGGGTGCAGCCGCGTCCCGCGCCCGGCATCCAGTTCGTCGGCATCCCCGAGTTCACCGACCTCGGCACCAAGGTCTCCCAGGAGATCAGCGCGGCCATCGCCGGACGCCAGTCCGTCGACTCGGCCCTGACCAAGTCCCAGCGGCTGGCCGAGAAGATCGCCGAGGAGTACGAGGGACGATGACAGCCACGACGACGGCCCCTGCCGCCACCACTCCCCCACGCACGACGCACCGGCCCTCCGCCCGGCTGCGCGCCTGGTCGACCCGGGCCCCGCTGCTGCCCGCCCTCATCTTCATGATCGCCGTGACCCAGCTGCCGTTCGTGGCCACGCTGGTGATCTCCTTCTTCGACTGGAACGCCCTCTACCCCAAGGCCCGCCGCTTCACCGGCCTGGACAACTACCAGCAGGTGCTCACCGACGCGGACCTGCGCCACTCGGTGTGGACGACCGTGCTGCTGACCGTCGCGGTGGTCCTGGCCGGTCTCGTCCTGGGCCTGGCGCTGGCACTGCTGCTGGACCGCCGGTTCCCGGGCCGGGGCGTGGTCCGCACCCTGCTGATCGCACCGTTCCTGGTGGTACCGGTCGCGGCGGCCCTGCTGTGGAAGCACGTGCTCTACAACCCCGAGTACGGCCTGTTCAACGGCCTGTTGCACTACGTCGGCGGCCCCCGGCCGGACTGGATCTCGAACACCCCGCTGCTCGCGGTCGAGGCGTCCCTGGTGTGGCAGTGGACCCCGTTCATGATGCTGATCCTGCTGGCGGGCCTGCAGAGCCGGGACCGGGAGCAGCTGGAGGCCGCCCGGGTGGACGGCGCGAGCGACTGGCAGGTCTTCCGCCATCTCACCCTGCCGCACCTGCGCCGCTACCTGGAACTGGGCGCCCTGCTGGGCTCGATCCACATCGTCCAGAACTTCGACGCGGTCTTCACGATCACGTCCGGCGGCCTCGGCACGGCGAACCTTCCGTACACCGTGTACCAGAGCTTCTACCAGGCCCACGAGAACGGCCTCGCCTCGGCCGCGGGCGTCCTGGTGGTCATCGGCTCGATCGTCATCGCGACCTTCGCCCTGCGCGTGGTGTCGTCCCTGTTCCGCGAGGAGATGTCACGCGCATGAGCGCCACAGCCGTACGAGGACGCGGCCGCCGCAAGGACGCCGGGCTGGGCCTGCTGGCCTGGCTCGCCGGAGTCCTGTTCTTCCTGCCCATCGCCTGGATGGCGCTGACGTCCTTCCACTCCGAGCAGGACGCGGCGACCGACCCGCCGTCCTTCGGGGCCGCGCTGACGCTGGACGGCTACCGGGAGTTCTTCGGCACCGGCGGCGGGGCGAGCCCCTGGCCGGCGCTGATCAACTCGACGGTGGCGTCGACGGTGTCGACGGCACTGGTGCTGGCGCTGGCGCTGCCCGCCGCGTACGCGCTGTCGATCCGCCCGGTCCGTCGGTGGAGGGACGTCCTGTTCTTCTTCCTCT
The DNA here is from genome assembly GCF_053593435.1 of Streptomyces sp. NPDC002306. NCBI lineage: Bacteria > Bacillati > Actinomycetota > Actinomycetes > Kitasatosporales > Streptomycetaceae > Streptomyces > Streptomyces sp. NPDC002306. Next base: position 316,761 of record NZ_JBSFCK010000005.1, on the reverse strand, counting down.
CGACGAAGATGCTGCCGGCCGTGGCGGGCCTGCTGCCGATCTACCTGTTCGCGAAGAACGCCGGAATGCTCGACAACATCTGGCTCCTGGTCATCCTCTACACGTCCATGAACCTGCCGATCGCGGTGTGGATGATGCAGTCGTTCCTGGCCGAGGTGCCGGTGGCGGTGATCGAGGCGGCGCGGGTGGACGGCGCACGACTGCCGACGGTCCTGACCCGCGTGGTCGCCCCGATCGCCCTGCCCGGCATCGCGGCGACCGCCCTGATCTGCTTCATCTTCAGCTGGAACGAGCTGCTGTTCGCCCGGGTGCTGACCGGAGTGGTCGCCGAGACCGCCCCCGTCTTCCTCACCGGCTTCATCACCAGCCAGGGCCTGTTCCTGGCGAAGATGTGCGCCGCGTCACTCGTCGTCTCCCTGCCGGTGCTCGCCGCGGGGTTCGCCGCCCAGGACAAGCTGGTCCAGGGCCTGTCGTTGGGAGCCGTCAAATGAGGGCCGCCGCCATCGAGTCCGTGGGCCGGGCCGTCGTCACCCAGGCGCCCGAGCTGCCGACTCCTGCCGGGGCACGAGTGCGCGGGGCGGGTGGTCGGGGCGGCCGGGCAGGGGCCGCGGGGGCCCGGAGAACACCCCGCCGCCGCGCCCACCCGATTGGCCGCCAGGTAAGGGAACGGTAAAGCGGCCCCGCTCGTTCACCCGGCATGACAGCTATGACACCCGGCTCGAACATCCCTCTGTCGGCCACCCGCGTGACGGTGGACGTCGCCGCCCCGGTGCGGCTCGACGTATCGGGCCTGCTGCTCACCGCCGACGGCAAGGTGCGCTCCGACGACGACTTCATCTTCTACAACCAGCCGAGCGGACCGGGCGTGACCTACCGCTCGGGCGGCGGCGCGGTTCCCGACGCGATCATCGTCGACACCTCCGCCGTCCCGCCGGGCATCGAGAAGATCGTCATCACCGCGAGCCCGGACGGCGCGGGCCAGACCTTCCAGGGCGTCGAGCCCACGGCCACGATCCGCAACGCGGCCGACAACAGCGTCCTGGCCACGTTCACGCCCCCGCAGCTCGGCACCGAGACGGCCCTGGTGGTCGTGGAGGTCTATCTCCGCAACGGCGCCTGGAAGGCCCGCGCGGTCGGCCAGGGATACGCCGACGGTCTGGCCGGCATCGCCACCGACTTCGGTGTGTCGGTCGAGGAACCGGCCGCCGCCGCCCCGCCCGCCGCCGCCGCCGCTCAGCCGGTCGCCCCGCCGCCGCCCGCCATGCAGCCCCCGGCCGCCCCGCCCATGCCCCCGGCCCCGCCCGCGCCGCCCGCCGCCGCGCCCGGCACCGGGAAGATCAACCTCGACAAGGGCCGGGTCAGCCTCCAGAAGAACCAGACCGTCTCCCTGGTCAAGGGCGGCCGCCCGCTGCTCTCCCAGGTCAAGATGGGCCTCGGCTGGGAGCCCGCGTACCGCGGCGGTGACATCGACCTGGACGCGTCGGTCATCGCCTTCGGCCCGCAGCGCAACCACATCGACAGCTGCTACTTCGGCAAGCTCTCCATCGTGAACGGCGCCATCAAGCACTCCGGTGACAACCTCACCGGTGAGGGCGGTGGCGACGACGAGGTGATCGTCGTGGACCTCGGGCGGCTCCCGCAGGAGGTCACCGGCCTGGTCTTCACGGTCAACTCCTTCTCGGGCCAGAAGTTCACCGACGTCGCCAAGGCCTACTGCCGCCTCCTGGACGCCGCGAGCGGCGAGGAACTCGTCCGCTTCGACCTCACCAACGCCGAGGCGCAGACGGGTGTGCTGATGGCGAAGCTGATCCGGCAGTTCTCCGGCGAGTGGGAGATGACCGCGATGGGCGACTTCGTCAAGGCGCGCACCGTACGGAACATGGTGAAGCCGGCGGCCCAGTCGCTCTAGGTCCTACGGCCCCGCACGGGGCGGACGGTTGCCGAGGGGCTCGGCCGGGTGTCCTACGAGCCCCTTCCACCGCCCGCCCGGGCGGTCCCCGGACCGCCTACGCCCGCAGTCCCTCCGTCAGCAGCGCGACATACCGGCGGATGGACTTCCCCTGCCCGTCGGCCAGTTCCGACGCCGTCGCCACCCCGTGGGCCAGCCGCAGGACCTCGACCGGCTCGATGTCCCGCCGCAGCGTGCCCTCCTCCTGCGCCGCCCCGACCAGCCGCGTCGCCGCACCCCGTACCGAGGTCGCGCACGCCGTCACCGTGGCCGAGCCGCCGTCGGTGACCGCCGACCCCAGGAGGGTCTTCAGGCCGCGCACCTGGATCGTGCCGACGCACAGCTCGTTCAGCCACTCCACCAGCGCCTCGCCCGGGGGCAGCCGCCCCGCGAGCTCGTCGGCGCGCGCCGCCAGCGCCTCGACGCGGTCCACGTACGCGGCCTCCAGCAGCGCATGCCGGGTCGGGAAGTGCCGGTAGAGCGTGCCGGACCCGACCCCCGCCCGCTTGGCGATGTCGTCCAGGGACGCGCCTTCCCCATGCTCGGCGAAGGCCTCCGCCGCCGCCTTCAGCAACCGCTCATAGTTGCGCCGAGCGTCCGCACGCATGGGCTTGACCTGCGTCATCCAGTTACTCCTCGCACACCGGGGACACTCTCCGCATCTTGTCGAGGACCGAACGGAGACAGCACCCGCTCACCTCGCGGGCAGTCCGTGCTGCCCGCATGGTCCATCACATCACCCGGGGACACCAGACAGGGAGCACTCGGTGTCGACCCGTCCACCCGGTGCACGCCGACCGCCCGTAACGGTCGGCGCGGCACGCCGTCGGCATCGGTGCCGGCTACCGGCACCGGCCCACCGGTGCCGGCGTCGGTTCCGGTACCGGCCTGACCGTGGCCCGCACCGAAGTGCGGGCCACGGCCGGTGTCAGCCGGTCCAGGGCCAGTCGGCGTCCCTGGCCGCCTCGAGCAGCGGCACCATCCGGAAGGCCGCGTCCGAGAGGCCGCCGAAGGTGTGCCGGCCGTCCTTCCCCGACGGGCCGTGGCCGGCCCCGTACCCGGCCAGGTTCCAGGTGTAGACCGGCACGCCCGCCGGGACCTGCTCGGTCGGGTCCCCGTGCCGGCTGTACGCGTACTGCTCGTCCGTGACGATCAGTACCCGGTCGTGCCCCTTGTAGTGGCGCCGTACGGCCTCGGTGGTGTCGGTGCCGCCCAGGTCGCCGAAACGCTCCAGGACCTTCAGCACCGACTCGCCCTCGCGGAACTTCATCCGGTTGCTGCTGGTGCCGAACTCGACGAGGTCGGCGTCCGCCGCCCGCAGCGCGAGCGCCGTACCGAAGATCGCCGCCGCGTCGGCCCGGCTGAGCTCCGAGCGGTCGGACAGCCGGGAGTGGAACATCGACCCCGAGCGGTCCACGAGCACCAGGGTGCGCCCCGGCAGCGCGGGCACGTTGGCCAGCGAGTGGCCGAGCGCCCGCTCCAGCGGGTACGACCAGCGCAGCGACGGCGCGTGCTGGTACGCGGCGAGGTACCGGAAGGGGAACTGCCGCGAGCGCGCGACCTCCGCCGGGTCGCTGATCCGCGCGGCGACCTCGGCCGCCACCGCGTCACTGACGCCCGCCTCGTCGAAGTTGCGCAGGTTACGCGTCAGCGCCATCACGCCCATGGACGGGATCACCGCCTCCCAGGCCTCCTTGTCCATCGGCCCCTGGAGCCAGCCCGCCAGCGCCTCCCACGTCATCCCGGCCTCCGCGAGCCGCTCGGCGCCGCCCGCGGAGGTGACCACCGCGCGCCGCCGTGCCACCGGCAGCGCCATCAGCTCGCGGTGCGCGGTCAGGACCCGGTTCGAGGCGGGCGGCACGGCGGTGTCCGGGTGGTGCCGACGGTCGAGGGCGTACTGGAACAGCTCGCCCTGCCACGGCTTGTCCGGGTCGGGTGCCGCGTGCACGACGTTGAGGATGTCGCCGAAGCGGTAGCCCTTGGAGGCGGTGTCGTACTTCAGCAGCGACCTGCCGCCGTAGAGACGTCGAACGGCGTCGGCGATGCCGCGCTTGACCGGCTTCGGCACGTTGCGGCCGTACACCGAGGTCCAGTACGCGAGCAGTTCGCCGGGCTCGTCGGGGCGCTGGAGCACGGAGGCCACGACCTGCCGGTTCGACGGGCCGTCGGTCGCGCCGGCGTCCAGCCGCGCCTTCACGTACTCGGCGGCGCCCACGACCGAGGCGCTGCGGAGGTTGCCCTCGCCGCGCAGCCAGCCGAGCAGTCCGGCGGTCCAGACCGGGTCGCTGACGGCGAGCTCGCACACCAGGCGCGCGAAGCGGTCGTCGCGGCCAGCACCGGTCTCGTAGAAGGTCCGCTGGGAGACGAAGTGGGACACGGCGAGCAGGAAGAGCTCGGAGCGCGCGTCGCGCTCCTGCCCTCGGCCGCCCTGGTAGGTGCGCAGCACCCGTCCCGTGGACGTCACCCGCGAGGTGGGCCGCGCCTTCGCGGTGCGGACATTGAATCGCGCCATGGTGAATTCCCCCGAATTCCGCTACGACTTTCCCGTCGGACAACGGAGGGAGGAACAGCTGAAGGAGGGTGCCCGAGATCAGGGGTCGACGACGGACTTATTTCCGGATGCTCTGCCGATTGAGCTACACCGACCCGAAGTCGATGACGGGACTCGAACCCGCAACCTTCCGATCCCTGAAGTAACCGTTGCCTGCGCACCGGGCACCCACCAAGAGCTGCGCCTCCCGAGATCAAGTCGGCGGCGGCATCGGATTCTTTGACAGAGAAGTAGCCGCCGCCATCGCACCGGGAGGTGCGTGACATTGTGATCTCACTGTAGGAGGCGCAGCTCGGGTGGAGCGAGCGAATTAGATACCTCTCCCGGTCCTCATCGCTTGTGCCGCTTCCAGGGCCCCGTGATGGCCAGCATGATGCCGGGGGTCTGGATATTGGCGAACAGCGTCTTCCCGTCGGGCGAGAAGGTGACGCCGGTGAACTCGCTGTACTCGGGCTTCTCCGCGGTGCCGGCGTTCAGCTCGTTGCGGGCGATGGGGTACGTCCGGCCGCTGTCGGTGGCGCCGAACAGGTGCTGGACGCCCTCGCCGTCCTCGGCGATGACGAGACCGCCGTACGGGGAGACCGTGATGTTGTCGGGGCCGTCGAAGGCGCCGTCGACGGACGGGTCCGGGTTGACACCGATCAGGACCTTGAGCGTGAGGGTGCGCCGCTTGGGGTCGTAGAACCAGACCGCGCCGTCGTGCTGGGCGCCGGGGCTTTCGGTGCGGGCGTACGAGGAGACGATGTACGTGCCGCCGTCGCCCCACCACATGCCTTCGAGCTTGCGGGCGCGGGTGACCTCGCCGGCGCCGAACTGCTTGCGCACCGAGACCGTCTTCGCGTCGCGGTCGGGAACGTCGATCCAGTCGACCCCGTACACCGTGCCGATCTTGGTGGCGCGGGACAGGTCGTCGACGAACTTGCCGCCGGAGTCGAAGCACTTGAAGGCCTGGAGCACGCCCGCGTTCTCGGCGAGGCGGCGCAGCTTGCCGTGGCCGTGGCAGAAGTCCTCGGGCGGCGTCCAGCGGTACAGCAGGCCGTTCGGGTTGGACGCGTCCTCGGTCAGGTAGAGGTGGCCGCGCTTGGGGTCGACGACGACGGCCTCGTGGGCGTAGCGGCCGAGCGCCTTGATCGGCTTGGGGTTGCGGTTGGCGCGGCGGTCGGCGGGGTCGACCTCGAAGACGTAGCCGTGGTCCTTGGTGAACCCGTTGGTGCCGGTCTTGTCCTCGGTCTCCTCGCAGGTGAGCCAGGTGCCCCAAGGGGTGTTGCCACCGGCGCAGTTGGTGGCGGTGCCCGCGATGCCGACCCATTCGGCGACATGGCCGCCGGGACGGATCTCGACGACCGTGCAGCCGCCGGCCGCGGCCGGGTCGTAGACCAGGCCCTCGGTGAGCGGTACCGGGTGGGGCCACTGGGCGCGCGGGCCGGCCAGCTCGTGGTTGTTGACGAGGAGGGTGGTGCCGCGGGGACCGTCGAAGGTCGACGTGCCGTCGTGGTTGGAGGGGGTGAACTCGCCCGACTCCAGCTTGGTCTGGCCGCTGTAGGTGATGACGCGGTACTTGAAACCGGCGGGCAGGGCGAGCAGGCCCTTGGGGTCGGGGACCAGCGGTCCGTAGCCGACCCCGCCGTGCGCGTCCGCCGACGCCTCTCCGACGCTCTCGGTGTCCGTGGAGGCGAGGGCGTTCGGCGCGGTGGCGAGGGCGCCGACGCTGCCCGCCAGCGCGACCCCGGCACTCGTGATCGCGGATTTCCTGGCGAAGTCCCTGCGGCTGAGCGACATGGTGTCTCCTGTGACGGTGGGTGTGCCGTGGAGGGTGGCGGTCGCGGTTCCGCGACACCGTCCCGCCCCCGCCTGAACGGGAGTTGAACACCGGGCGACCGAAGCGGACCGCGTTCCATGAATCCGTATGCTCCCGGCCCGCCGAAAGCAAAATGCGCCCGGCCGTCGGCGTGACGCCGCCGCGCCCGGCGGTCGTACCCGGCGGTCGCGCCCGGCGGTCGCGCCCGGCCGTCCCGCTCAGCCGTCGTGCTCGGCGTCGCCTTCAACCGTCCCGCTCAGCCGTCGTGCCCGGCCTCGGGTTCAGTCGTCGCGCTCGGCCGTCGTGCTCAGCCCTGTTGCTGCGAGCGTGCCTTGAACGCCGCCTTGCGGGCCTCCTTGGCCACCTTCTTGTCGGGGTGGAGGCGGCCCATGGCCTCCAGCACGTCAGCGGTGGCCGGGTGGTCCACCCGCCAGGCGGCGGCGAAGAAGCCGCCGTGCTGCTCGGCGAGTCCCTCCACGAGGGCCTGGAGTTCCTCGGAGTTGCCCTCGGCGGCCAGTTGAGCGGCCACGGTGTCGACGGTGAGCCAGAAGACCATGGCCTGCGACGGCACGGGCACGTCGGGGGCGCCGTGCTCGCTCAGCCACACCCGGGCGAGACCGCCCAGTTCGGCGTCGTCGAGGACCTCCCGCAGCGCCGGTTCGGCCTCGCCGCCGACCAGGGACAGCGCCTGCTGGCAGCGCAGTCGCCGCAGTGGCGCGCCGGCGTCGGCGCCGCGCGCCGCCGCGAGCAACTCCCGCGCCGCGGCGAGAGGTTCGCGGTGGGCGAGCCACTGCTCGGTCTCGGCGTGCGCCGCCGCGGGCGGGAACCCGGCCGTCCCGTCGAGCAGCGCGTCCGCGCCCTTGTCCGAAAGCTCACCCACGGCGGGGGCCTCGAACCCGGCCTCCAGCAGCCGCGCGCGCACGCCGTACCGGCCGAGGGGGGTGAGGCGGACCATGCCGTAGCGGGCGACGTCGGCTTCGTCGAGCTGCGCGGGGAGTTCCGCGACGGCGTCGTCGGTGTCCGCCATGAGCGCCTCGTCGACCGGCCGGTACTCCACCAGCCCGACGGGCTCCAGCAGCCGGAACTGGTCGTCCAGCCGCATCATCGCGTCCGACACCTGCTCCAGCATGTCGTTGGTGGGCTCGCCCATGTCGTCGGGTACGAGCATCGACGCGGCGAGCGCGGGCAGCGGCACCGGGCCGTCGCCGGGGCCGCCCTCGCTGACCGTCAGCAGGTACAGGTTGCCGAGGACGCCGTCGAGGAACTCGGCCTCCGCGTCCGGGTCCCAGTCCAGCCCGGCGAGGTCGACCGCACCGCCCTCGTCCATCGCCGCGACCAGGTCGTCGAGGTCGGGCACGCTCGCGTCGGCCAGCACGGTCTCCAGCGCGGTCAACCACACCCCGAGCACGTCGTGCGGGGAGCCGCCAGCGAGCAGGTCGAGGTCCTCGCCCGCCGTCACGGTGCCCGCCTCCTCGTCGACGACGTCGACGAGCCCGGTGTCCACGGCGATCCGCCAGGACTCGCTCGCCAGGGCGGCCGCGTCGTCGCCGGTCAGCCCGAGGGCGCCGGCGGCGGCGGGCAGCTGTTCCGCCACGAGTTCCCCGCCCGCCTCGACCCGGGTGTCGGGTCCGGTCCAGCGGGCGAGCAGGACGGCCCGTGAGAGCAACGGCGTGGACAGGGCGTCCCGCGCCAGCTCCGCTTCGGGGCGCAGCCGCACCGGCGGCAGGGAGGAGCTGGAGCTTTCTGACATCGGCTGGTTCTCCTAGGGCGCCTTGACGGCCGTACGCATCACGGTTCGACCACTCAGCCTAGACGGATTTCCACCCATGCCGCCCGGTTCATCTGCCCGCCGGTGGCCGCTCCTGGCCGAAACCTTGACAACTGGCGTGAGCAGACGGGAGATTGACGCGCGTAGATGTTCAGCGGACACTTGTTCACCGGATTTTCTACGCGCGTCGCCGCCCCCTGGGGGCCGCGGCCCCACGACGTTCCACGTTCGACCCACGCACCACCCCTGCTCCACCGAGGCGCACGTTCGACCGACGTGCCCCCGTGTCCCACCGAGGCGCACGTTCGACCGACGTGCCCCCCGTTCCAGGCAGGTGCACGTTCGACCGACGTGCCACCCGTGCTCCACCCCGTGCACGTTCGACCGACGTGCCGTGTCCCGCCCATGTCCCGGCGCTCACGTATGTCCCCGGAGGGATCCCGTTGCCGAGCAAGTCCTCCGCGCGCTTCGCCGCGCTCACCGTCGCCGCCCTGTGCTCCGCGGCCTCGACCGTCGTCCTCAGCTCGCCCGCGCACGCGGACGCCGTACGCGTCCACGACGTCCAGGGCACCACGCGCACCTCCCCGTACGCCGGCCTCCAGGTCACGGACGTGCCCGGAATCGTCACCGCCGTCCGTGCCTACGGCTCGTCCAAGGGGTTCTGGATGCAGGATCCGGACCCGGACACCGACCCGGCCACCAGCGAGGGCGTGTTCGTCTTCACCGGTTCCGCCCCGAAGGTCGCGGTCGGTGACGCCGTCACGGTCACCGGCACCGTCGCGGAGTACGTCCCGGGCGGCGCCTCGACCGGCAACCAGACGCTGACCGAGATCACCAAGGCGACCGTCACCGTCGTCTCCGGCGGCAACGCCGTCCCGGCCGCCACGGTCGTCGGCGCGCGGTCCGTGCCGGACGCGTACACCCCCGCGGGCGACACCGCCGCGGGCGGCTCGGTCAACGGCCTCACCCTGAGGCCGCGGAAGTACGCCCTGGACTTCTACGAGTCCCTGGAAGGCATGACCGTCCAGATCTCCGACACCCGCGTGGTCACGGCCACCGACCCGTACAGCGAGCTGTGGGTCACGGTGAAGCCGCACGAGCACGCCAACCGCCGCGGCGGCACCGTCTACGGCTCCTACGGCGCGCAGAACACCGGCCGCCTCCAGATACAGTCCCTCGGCGCGACCGCCGACTTCCCCGTGGCGGACGTCGGCGACACGCTCACCGGCGCCACCAGCGGCCCCCTGGACTACAACCAGTACGGCGGCTACACCCTCGTCGCGAACGAGCTCGGCACCCTGAGGAGCGCCGGACTCACGCGCGAGACGACCCGGAAGCAGTCGCGCGGCGAGCTGGCCGTGGCGACGTACAACGTCGAGAACCTCGACCCCGGCGACGCCACCTTCGAGGAGCACGCCGCCGCGATCGTGCACAACCTCCGGTCGCCCGACATCGTGTCCCTGGAGGAGATCCAGGACGACAACGGCGCGACGGACGACGGCACGGTCACCGCCGGCCGGACGGTGACCAAGCTGATCGACGCGATCGTCGCGGCGGGCGGCCCGGCCTACCGGTGGCGCTCCATCGACCCGGCGAACGACACCGACGGCGGCGAGCCGGGCGGCAACATCCGCCAGGTCTTCCTGTTCAACCCCGAGCGGGTCTCCTTCACCGACCGCGCGGGCGGCGACGCCTCCACCGCCGTCGGCGTCACCGAGGTGCGCGGCAAGGCTCGGCTGACGGCGTCGCCCGGCCGGATCGACCCGGCGAACCCGGCCTGGGCGAGCAGCCGCAAGCCGCTGGCCGGCGAGTTCGTCTTCCGTGGCAGGACGGTCTTCGTGATCGCCAACCACTTCAACTCCAAGGGCGGCGACCAGGGGCTGACCTCGCAGTACCAGCCGGTGGCGCGGAGCTCGGAGACCCAGCGCCACCAGCAGGCGACACTCGTCAACGCCTTCGTCAAGGACATCCTCGACACCCAGCGCGACGCGGACGTCATCGCCCTCGGCGACATCAACGACTTCGAGTTCTCCGGCACGGCGAAGATCCTCGAAGGCGACGGCGAGCTGTGGTCGGCGATCAAGTCGCTGCCCCGGAGCGAGCGTTACACCTACGACTACCAGGGCAACCAGCAGGTCCTGGACCAGATCCTGGTCAGCCCGTCGATCCGGCGCGGCTGCGACTTCGCGTACGACAGCGTGCACATCAACTCGGAGTTCCACGACCAGATCAGCGACCACGACCCGCAGGTGCTGCGCTTCGAGCCGTAACCCGGACCCGCACCGCCCGCCGCCTGCTCAGGACTGGCCGAACACCCCGTCCAGCCAGCCCTGCCAGGCGGTCTCGTCCGCCTTGGCGTCGGCGCCCGGCGCGAAGTCGTGCACGGAGATGCCGACCGGCGCGCCCCAGTGGTTGCGTCCGAAGAAGCGGATGAGGGCGTCGTCGGTGCGCAGCCCGAGGAAGTACGGGTTGCGGTAGTCGACCACGGCGTCGAGCTCGCGCCCGGCCGGCCCGCGGGCCGTCACCCGCACCCCCTGGGCCGTGTCCTCGGCCAGACCGAGGGCCCGGCCCACGGCGGCGAAGGCGTCGGCGGCCGTGGACGCCCCGGGGCCGTTGAGCGTCGCGAAGGCGACCGGGCGGCCCGCGAAGTGCGTCAGGTACTCGCGCAGGGTGTGCAGGTAGAAGTCGGTGTGCTTGCTCGCGCCGTCGTACTGGTTGTCCCAGTCGTCGGTGAAGATCCCGCTGTGCACGTACCGCACCCAGGCCCGCCGGCCGCCGTCGCGGGGCTCGATGGTGTTGTCGAGCTGGTTGAGGCTCTGCGTCGGGAAGCCCACGTCCTCGCTGCGCGAGGTGAGGCGGTGCGGCGGGTCCCAGTTCGTGAGCGTGGACCCGAAGGGGCCGGTGCGGCTCTCGCCGTCGAACTCCATCGGCCACAGCCACCCGCCGGTGCCGTGGGTGAGGCCCTCCCACACCTCCTCGGGCGTTGCGTCGACCTCAAACTCGCGGACGATCTCGAATTCCTTGGACATCACTGACTCCTGGCTACTTCTGGTCGATTTCCGGGGTGGCGGCGGGGGGCTGCGGCCGGACCGTGGGGTGGAGGGCCACGACGATCCGGTGGTCACGGCCGTCGTCGGCCTCCGGGGCGTCGTACTTGCGGATCAGGGCGCTGACGCCCGCCGTCAGCTCCTCGACGAACGCTGCCCGGTCGGCTGCCGAGGCGAAGCGCACCTCGCCGTCCAGCGCGTAGGTCGCCAGCCGTTTGCGGGCCTTCGCCGCGCCGGTCACCAGCGAGCCGACGTCCCGGACCAGCCGGGCGCCGAGGGCGAGCAGCCAGCGCGCGGAGAGCTGGTCGCGGAAGCGGTCCGGGTCCGGCTGCACCGCGGCGAGCGCGAGCGGTGAGATCACGTACGACGCCGCCGTCGCCCGCATCAGCCGCTCGGTGACGTTGCCCTTGCGGCGCTCGCCGGCCAGCTCCACCAGGCCGTGCCGCTCCAGTGCCTTGAGGTGGTAGTTCACCTTCTGCCTGGCCAGCCCGACCTGGCCGGCCAGCATGGCGGCGGAGGCGGGGCCCGCGGCCAGCTCGGCGAGCAGCCTGGCCCTGATGGGGTCCAGGGACACTGCCGCGGCCTCAGGGTCCTCGATCACGGTGACATCCAGCATGCCTTCACCTTCCCACCGAACACTTTTTTTGTCCAGGAGGCTGGATTGTTCGGTGAGGGGTGGGAGTGGGGGGTGCGGGGGCGGGGTGGTGCGGGAGGCGGGTGATGCGGGTGGTCCGGGCGCCGCGATCCTCCGCGCGGCGGGCGACCGTGCGGGATGGTCCCGCGCCGACGTCGTCCCTGTCGCAGCCGGCCCTGTCACGCGAGGCGTCCGTGCGGCGGGCGACCGTGTGGCGATCGTGCCCGCCGCGACCGTCGCCCCTGCCTCGGCAGGCCCTCCCGTGGCCGTCCGCGCGGTGCCGGTCCGCACGGCAGGCGCCCGCGCGACGATCGACTGTGCCGCCATCGCGCCTACTGCGACCGCCCGTACCACGGCCGTTCATACCGCATCGGTCCGCGCACCGACCGTCCGCGCCCCGAACCTCCATCCGACGGCCGCCCCTGCCGCAGTCCCCCGTCCCTACCGCTGCCGCTGCCGCGGCCGCGCCTACCACGACCGTCCGCGACGGTCCGTGCCGCGGCCGTCCATACCGCCATCCTCCGTGCGGCCCTCGTCCCCGCTTCAGCGGGTCCTGCCGCGCGCGGCGCGCGCAAGCGGCGGACGGCTGACAGCGGACAGCGGACAGCGGACAACGCGCCCCAGGGCTGGGTCCGGACCGGTTCCTCCGGTCCGGACCCAGCCCTGGGCTCGCGCTCCGAACGTTTACCGCGCGTCGCGCCGGCGCCGCACCACAGCGGCCGCGACGACCGCCGCCCCCGCCGCACCGACGATCAGCACCGGCCGCGGGTGCCGCCGCCCGGCCTGGACGGCGGTGCGGATCGGGCCCGGAACCACGTGCTCCGCCGAGCGTCCCGCGCGGGTCGCCGTGTCCTGGAGGCTGTGTCCGGCCCGTACGGCCGTGTCCTGCGCGCCGTGTCCCGCGCGTACCGCCGTGTCCTGCACGCCGTGCCCGGCCTGCGCGGCGCTGCTGCGCAACTGGACGGTCATCGCGCCCGCCCGGTCCCTGAGGTCGGCTGCCCGCGCCCTCGCCCGGCCCTTGACGTCCACCTTCGCCGCCAACTCCTGCACGGTCGCGCCGAGTTGGCTCCTGGTCCGCTCGATTCGGCGGCGCAGCTCGTCGGGCCCCTCGGCCCCAAGAGCGCCTCGTGCCGTCCTGTCCGTCGTCATCGGTGGGTCCTTTCCCTGGTCTGCTGGGCATCGACATCGGCACCGGCCCTGACGCCGCCGAGGCTCTCCTCGGACGCAGGGCGCCACGCCATGGGGCGCCACTCCATGGGCCGCCTCGGCGTGAGGAGCCTCGTCGGTGTGCGGCGCAGGGGCCGGCAGGACCCGGCACGGCCGGTCACGGCCGGGAGGCCGGCCGGCGCGCGCGGCACCCGTACGGGCCATGCAGGCGGAAGCGCGGCGGTGGCAGGCCCGGCCGGGGCCGGCCGCCTCGCGCAGGAGACGGCACCCGTCGGGCCGCCGCCGCACCCCGCACGCCACCCCGCCTCGGCCAACTCCGCCTCCACCGGGCGCGTTTCCGGTCGCGCGGGGCGGTAGGTCCGTACGGCGGGCCGCCCCGCAGCCGCGGCCATGGAGCACCGCTCCGCGTCCCGACCGGCGTGCGCGGGCCGGGCGTTCATGGTCGCGCTCACGATGTCCCGCCTCCTCCCGGCCGCAGAACCTTCGGGTACCCGGGCGGGCCGCGCCTACCCCAGGGGTACACCGACAGGAGTGCGGCGCACGGGCTGGGGCCCCCGGGGCAGCAGGCGGACCGATGGCGGAACGCCAGCGCGGCCGGACAACGCGGCGACGGAACGCCAGGGCGGCCGGCCGGCGGGCACGTCCCCCTACCGCTGCGGCTCCCCGCCGGACCCGCGTTCGCCCAGTCGGGACAGCTGCGTCTGGAACCAGTCGAGCCGTGCCTGCAACAGGGCTGCCTCGGCGACGAGTTCGGGCATGCCGAGGTCGCCGGGGAGGCCAGGAGCGCCGGAGCCGCCCAGGGCACCCGGGGCGCCCACCGGACCGGTGCCGCCCGCGACGACACGCAGGCCGTCACCGGCCAGCCGGGCGAACGCCGCGAGGGGGAGGGACGTACGGCCGCGTACGCAGCCCGCGCAGGCCGGAGCCAGCGCGTACCAGCCGGGCCGGCCCCAGCCGACGTCGGCGAGCGCGGCCGCGACCGTGCCGCAGGCGCACGGTCCGACCGTCGCCGTACGCACCCGCTGACGGGCACAGCGGAAGCCGCGTTCGAAGCGGATGTAGGCGCCCAGGACGGTGACTTCGAGCAGGACGGCCGCCCGGTGCTCGGCGGTGCACAGCAGCGCCTCGGCCGTCGAGCGGTCGTGCACGCAGTGGAAGCCGCAGTCGCAGCGGCGGTGCGGTGCCCGGTGCCGCAGTCCGTAGACGCAGGACGCGTCGGCCACGACTCCGTACGGCAGCGCGCCGCCGAGCGACACACCGGTGAACCCGGCCCGGGCGCCGTCCTGGGACAGCACCGGGTGGGCGATCTTGAATCCGGTCGGCGGCTCCGTCGGTCGTTCCTCCGGAAGCCGCAGCCTCATCGGGCGACCGGCACCTCGTCGACCGCGGACGAGGACGTGGTCGGGGCTGCGGCCGTGGAGGTGGACGCGGACGCGTCGACGTCACGCCCCTCCGTGGGCCGCAGCGCTTCGGGGAACGCGATCCCCTCCTGCCGGACCTCGGGCCGCTCCTGCGCGACGCCGGTGGCGAGTGCCTTGCCGAGCTTCATGACGCCTCCCATGACCAGGGGTGCACGAACCGTCCCTGCCATGGTGACCCATGAGTGGCCGGATTGGACACAGGGCCTCCCCGGGGCGCACCGGCTCCGCGTACCGTCACGGCATGGCTGACGAGGGCTTCCGGCATCCGCGGCTCGCCGCGATCTACGATCCGCTCGACCCCGACCGCGGCGATCTCGACGCGTACGTGGGCATGGCGCGGGAGTTCGGGGCGCGGCGGGTGCTGGACATCGGCTGTGGGACGGGGGTCTTCGCGCTGCTGCTGGCCGACCGGGGAGTCGAGGTCGTCGGCGTCGATCCCGCTCTGGCGTCCCTGGACGTGGCCCGGGCCAAGCCGGGCGGCGGACGGGTGCGCTGGATCCACGGTGACGCGACGGCGCTGCCGCCGCTGCGGGTCGACCTCGCGACGATGACGGCGAACGTCGCCCAGGCCATCGCCGGCCCGCGGGAGTGGCGCGGCACCCTGCGTGGCGCGCACGCGGCGCTGCGGCCGGGCGGCCGTCTCGTCTTCGAGACGCGGGATCCGGCCCGGCGGGCCTGGGAGGAGTGGAACCGCGAGACCTCGTACGGCGTGACGGAGATCCCGGGCGTCGGCGCCGTGGAGAGCTGGGTGGAGCTGACCGAGGTGAGCGGGCCGCTGGTGACGTTCCGCTGGACGTATGTGTTCGCGGCGGACGGACAGGTGCTGACGTCGGACTCGACGCTGCGCTTCCGGGGCCGGGAGGAGATCGAGGCGGATCTGGCTTCCCTCGGCTACCTGGTCGAGGACGTACGGGACGCGCCGGACCGCCCCGGCCGGGAGCTGGTCTTCGTCGCCCGGCGGCCCCGTTGACCCGTTTCCCGAACGCCACCTCTCAGCGTTGCTTACCGATACCTCGTAGAAGATTTAAGTGGAGCTTCACGGTCGTCGTGTCGAGACTGCTCGTATGACGAACGCCGGTTTCTCGACCCCGCCCTTCGGCCGCGCGCTGTGCGCCATGGTCTCGCCGTTCACCGAGGCGGGCGCGCTCGACCTCGACGGTGCCCAGCGGCTCGCCGGGCGGCTGGTGGCGGAGGGGTGCGACGGACTGGTGCTGTCCGGGACGACGGGTGAGTCGCCGACCACGACGGACGCCGAGAAGTCGGCGCTGATCAGAGCCGTGCGCGAGGCGGTGGGCGAGCGGACCGCGCTCCTCGCCGGGGTGGGCACCTTCGACACCCGGCACACCGTCGAGCTCGCCCGGGAGGCGGAGAAGGCCGGCGCGGACGCGGTGCTGGTGGTCACCCCGTACTACAGCAGGCCCCCGCAGGACGCGGTCGAGGCACACTTCCGCGAGGTCGCCGACGCCTCCGGGCTCCCCGTGGTCCTGTACGACATCCCCGGCCGCACCGGGACCCGGATCGAACCCGACACGATGATCCGCCTCGCCGGCCATCCGCGGATCGTGGCGGTCAAGGACTGCTCCTACGACTTCCTCGGCACCCAGAAGGTGCTGTCCCGCACGGACTTGGCGTACTACGCGGGCTGCGACGAACACAACCTCGCCCTCTACGCGGTGGGCGCCGCCGGCTACGTCAGCACGGTGGCGAACGTGGTCCCGGGCCAACTCCGCTCCGTACTGGACGCGTTCGACGCGGGAGACCCGGCGCGGGCGGCCCGGCTCCAGCAACGGGCCACGCCTCTCATCGAGTTGATGATGGCGTCGGGTCTGCCCGGCGCCGTCACCGCCAAGGCGCTGCTGCGTGCCCTCGGACTCCCGGCCGGCCCGGTGCGCGCCCCGCTCCGGGACGCCGGCCGCGACGCGATCGACGGACTGCTGACGGAGTACGAGCGGCTCCTGACGGCCGCCTGATCAGCGCGGACCGGCCGGTGCCGCCCGATCGACGCGCGGGCGAGGAACGCTCCCCGCTCGCGCACACCCCGGCAGCCATATCTCCGTGTGCCTCGCCCGCACGGTGCCGTACGGTGACCGGGTGAGCCGCCCCCTGCTCTTCCTCGACGTCGACGGCCCCCTGAACCCGTACGCCGCGCAGCCGGAGCGGCGGCCCGCGGGCTACACGACGATCCGGGTCGCCCTGCGTCCGGGCAAGCCCCTGCGGGTCTGGCTGCACCCGGAGCACGGCGCGGCACTGCTCGCGCTGCCGTTCGAGCTGTGCTGGGCCACGACGTGGATGGACGCGGCGAACCGCTGGATCGCCCCGGTCGTCGGACTGCCCGAGCTGCCGTACGTCGACTTCGGCACGCACCTGTTCGCGGAGCGCCCGGACGGGGTGCACTGGAAGACCGAGGCGATCGTGGCGTACGCCGAGGGCCGGCCCTTCGCCTGGGTGGACGACGAGCAGGGCCCGGCGGACGACGCGTTCGTGACCGCCCACCACCCCGGCCCCGCGCTGCTGCACCACGTGAACCCCAGCATCGGCCTGCGAGAACCCGACTTCGCCACGCTGGCGAGGTTCGCGACAGCCCTCCCCGCCTGACGGAGAACGCCCTTCCACCCAAGGGGGCGGAAGGGCGCTCACCGGCGCGTGCCGTGATCAGTTGTGGCTGTGCAGGACGTCGTTCAGGCCGCCCCATTCCGCGTTGTTCGGGCGGCCCTCGACCGTGCCGGTGACCGAGTTGCGGCGGAAGAGGATGTTGGAGGCGCCGGACAGCTCGCGGGCCTTGACGATCGTGCCGTCGGGCAGCGTGACGCGGGTGCCGGCGGTGAGGTAGAGGCCCGCCTCGACCACGCAGTCGTCGCCCAGGGCGATGCCGACCCCGGCCTCGGCGCCGACCAGGGAGCGCTCGCCGATGGCGACACGCTGCTTGCCGCCGCCGGACAGGGTGCCCATGGTGGAGGCGCCGCCGCCGATGTCCGAGCCGTCGCCGACGACGACGCCCTGGGAGATGCGGCCCTCGACCATGGAGGTGCCGAGGGTGCCGGCGTTGAAGTTGACGAAGCCCTCGTGCATGACCGTGGTGCCGGCCGCGAGGTGGGCGCCGAGCCGGACGCGGTCGGCGTCGGCGATCCGGACGCCGGCCGGGGCCACGTAGTCGGTCATCCGCGGGAACTTGTCCACGCCGAAGACGCTGAGGTGCAGGCCGCGCGCGCGGGCGGCCAGCCGGATGGTCTCCAGGGTGTCCACGGCGACCGGGCCGAGGGAGGTCCAGACGACGTTGGCGAGGAAGCCGAAGATGCCGTCCAGGTTCTGCTCGTTCGGCTTGACCAGGCGGTGCGAGAGCAGGTGCAGGCGCAGGTAGACGTCGTGCGTGTCGAGCGGCTTGTCGTCGAGCGAGGAGATGACCGTACGGACCGCGACGACCTGCACGTTCCGCACGTCGTCCTTGCAGACGGCGGCGACGCCGTGCTCACCGAGCAGTTCGCGGGTGCGCTCGGCGTCGAGCCGTTCGGTGCCGGCGGGGCCCGGTTCGGCGGACAGCTCGGGCGCGGGGTACCAGGTGTCGAGAACGGTGCCGTCGGCGGCGACGGTGGCGAGCCCGGCGGCCACGGCGCCGGCGGTACGAGGAGCAGTCGTGTCGGTCATAAGGGCAACCTAACCGGACGGGGGCCGCCGAGGCCAACCAGCGAGGGTCCGTCCCGGGGGTGCGAGCACCGCCCCTCGCGCCTTGCGCACGCAGACCACGATCGGGGACCACGTTCGCGACGGCCAGGGGGCGGGAACCACATGCGCCACGGCCAGGCGCGGGAGCCGTGGCCATGGCGATGCCGAAAGCCACGGCAGAGCGCACCAAGCCGCAACCAACACGCGGCGAAAGCCACAGCCAGGCGCGCGAAGCCACAGCCAGGTACGGCCGAACCCGCGTCCCCCGCTCAGCCGCCCGCGTGATGCGGCGGTGCCGCGCGTGTCACCCGTGCGAGCGCCTCCGTGGCGTACTCCTCGTCGTACGGGGTGCCGGTCAGCAGTACCTGGAGGCAGATTCCGTCCATCAGGGCGACCAGGGCCCGGGCCGTCACCGCGTCCGTGCGGGAGGCGAGCAGGGCGGCGAGTTCGTCGGCCCACTCGGCGGCGACCGGCCGCAGGGCGGGGCGGCGCAGGGCGGCCAGGTAGAGCTCGTACTCCAGCTCGACGCCGGTCCGGTCGCCGGCCAGCCACTCGCCCAGCAGCGCGGCGAGCTCCGCGGCCAGGTCGGCGCCCGGATCGGCCAGGCCGCCGCGCGCGGCGACCACCTTGGCGAAGCCCTCGTTCGCCTGCCGCAGCGCGGCGACCATCAGCTCGTCGAGGGTCGCGAAGTGGTACGTCGTCGAGCCGAGCGGGACGTCCGCCTCGGCCGCCGCCGAACGGTGGCTCAGCCCGGCCAGGCCCTTCTCCCCCACCACCCGGATCGCCGCGTCGATGATCCGCTGCCGTCGCTCGGGGTCGTGGCGGCGGGGCATCAGTGCGCGCCGCCCAGGTTGAGCACCAGGACCCCGCCGACGATCAGCACCAGGCCGGCGGCCTTGGCGAGGGTCAACGCCTCGCCGAACAGGGCGAGCCCGATGACGGCGATGGTCGCGGTACCGGCTCCCGACCAGATCGCGTAGGCCGTGCCGACCGGCACGGTCCTCAGGGTCCGCGCGAGCAGCGCGAAGGCGACGACATAGCCGAGGGCGGTCAGCAACGAGGGCCACAGCCTGCTGAAACCGTCGCTGTACTTCATGGCGGTCGTCGCGGCCACCTCGGCGGCGATGGCTCCGGCGAGCGTCAGGTATCCCATGTGTACAAGCGTACATAACAGCGGGTCGCGCCCGGGCCGCGCGGACCCCCGCCCGTCGCGCGGAAACCGCTCACGCGAACCGGCTTCCACAACACCATGTCTCCACTACTCTTTCACCGCTCACACCCCCCACCATCACGGCCGCAGCCGTCGCCTCCGGGCGCCGCCGAAGGAACCGCGTATGCCACAAGACAAGTCCCAGCACCCCCGGCAGCAACCGTGGGAGAACGGCTGGGCCCCGGACACCACCCGGACTCCGGGAACGCGCCGCCTCTGGCTGGCCGGCGTTCTCGCGATATCGACCATCGCAGCCTGCGTCATGGCGATCACCCTCACGGACAAGGACTCTGACGAGGCGTCACCCACGACCAAGAGGGCCGCGCCCGGGCCCGAGGCGACCGTGCCGGGCCTGATCTCCTTCGCCACCCCGTCCGCACCGGGAACCGGGACACCGGGCGGGGCGGGCGACCGGGCGACGACGGGGGCGGCCACGGCGTCCACGCCCACGCCCACCGCCAAGACCGGCGACCCGGGCGCCGCGGGCTCCGCACGACCGACCAAGTCGGCTGGTTCCGGCGGCGGTTCACCGTCCACGTCCAAGCCGTCGACGAACTCGATGTCCGTCCGGTCGGTCAACTACCCCGACCGCTACTGGCACATGAGCGGCGGACTGGTGAAGCTGGACGCCGTCACCTCGTCCTCGGCCCGCCGGGCCGCCACCTTCGCCCGGGTCGCAGGCCTGGCCGACGCATCCTGCTACTCCTTCGCCGCGGCCGACGGCACCTACCTCCGGCACCGCGACTTCGTCCTGCGCGCGGAGCGGGACGACGGCTCGTCCCTCTTCGGCAAGGACGCCACCTTCTGCCCCCGCGGGTCCGCCGCCGGCTCCGGCGCGCTCATGCTGGAGTCGGTCAACTACCCGGGCCGCTATCTGCGCCACAAGAGCTTCCAGCTCCGCCTCGACCCGTACCAGAACACCGACCTGTACCGCTCCGACTCGGCGTTCCGGCTGGTGGACGGCCTGAGCTGAGTCCGGCGACGACAATGGCCCCCGGCGGTCGCCGGGGGCCACTGCGTGTCGCTCGCGCGGACGCGGTCAGGGGCTCAGACGTTGAAGCCCAGCGCCCGCAGCTGCTCGCGCCCGTCGTCCGTGATCTTGTCGGGGCCCCACGGCGGCATCCACACCCAGTTGATGCGCAGCTCGTTGACCAGCCCGTCCGTGGCTGACTTGGCCTGGTCCTCGATCACGTCCGTCAGCGGACAGGCCGCCGAGGTCAGGGTCATGTCGATCGTCGCGATGTTCGCGTCGTCGACGTGAATCCCGTAGATCAGGCCGAGGTTGACGACGTCGATGCCCAGTTCGGGGTCGACGACGTCGTACAGCGCCTCACGGAGTTCCTCCTCCGAGGCGGGCTTCATCTCAACGGTCTCGCTCATGCCGTCTTCCTTTCGGCGTCGGCCTCGCCCAGAGCCTGGGCCGTCGCGTCCTTCCACGCCATCCAGCTGAGGAGAGCGCACTTCACCCGGGCCGGGTACTTGGAGACACCGGCGAACGCGACCGCGTCCTCCAGCACCTCCTCCATCGCGTCGTCGGGCTCGATCCGGCCCTTGGACTGCATCAGCTCCAGGAAGGTCTCCTGGATCCGCTGCGCCTGGGCCAGTTCCTTGCCGACGAGGAGGTCGTTCAGCACGGAGGCCGAGGCCTGGCTGATCGAGCAGCCCTGTCCCTCGTACGAGACATCGCTGATCGTCGTGCCGTCGTACCTCACCCGCAGTGTGATCTCGTCACCGCACGTCGGGTTCACGTGGTGCACCTCGGCGTCGCCGTCCCGGAGACCGCGCCCGTGCGGGTGCTTGTAGTGGTCCAGGATGACTTCCTGGTACATGGAGTCCAGCTTCACCGTTTCAGCACGCCCCTCAGCCGAAGAAGTTCCGTACGTGCTCCAGACCGTCGACCAGAGCATCGATCTCGGCCGGCGTGGAGTACAGATAGAACGACGCTCGCGTGGTCGCAGGAATTCCGTAGCGCAGGCAGACCGGCCGGGCGCAGTGGTGGCCGACCCGTACCGCGATGCCCTGCTCGTCGAGGACCTGGCCCACGTCGTGCGGGTGGATGTCACCGAGCGTGAAGGAGATCGCCGCACCCCGGTCCTCGGCCGTGGTCGGGCCGATGATCCGCAGATCCGGCACCTCGGACAGCCTGCGCACCGCGTACTCGGTGAGCGCGTGCTCGTGCGCGAGGATCTTGTCCATGCCGATCGCGGACAGGTAGTCGATCGCCGCGCCCAGACCGACCGCCTGCGCGATCGGCGGGGTGCCCGCCTCGAACTTGTGCGGTGCCGGGGCGTACGTCGACGAGTGCATCGACACCGTCTCGATCATCTCGCCGCCGCCCAGGAAGGGCGGCAGGTCCTCCAGGAGTTCCTGGCGGCCCCACAGCACCCCGATGCCCGTCGGACCGCACATCTTGTGACCGGTGAAGGCCACGAAGTCGGCCTGGAGGGCCTGGACGTCCAGCGGCATGTGCGGCGCGGCCTGCGAGGCGTCGATGCAGACCAGCGCACCGACCTCCTGCGCGCGCCGCACTATCGCCTCGACCGGGTTGACCGTGCCCAGGATGTTCGACACCAGCACGAAGGAGACGATCTTCGTCTTCTCGGTGATGATCTCGTCGATGTTGGACAGGTCGAGCCGGCCGTCGTCGGTCAGGCCGAACCACTTCAGCTTCGCGCCCGTGCGCTGCGACAGCAGCTGCCACGGCACGATGTTGGAGTGGTGCTCCATCTCCGTGATGACGATCTCGGTCTCGTGGTCCACGCGGTAGGGCTCGTCGGCCCAGCCCAGCATGTTGGCCACGAGGTTGAGCGACTCGGAGGCGTTCTTGGTGAAGATCACCTCGTCGCGGCTCGGCGCGTTGATGAACGCGGCGACCTTGTCGCGCGCGCCCTCGTACAGCGCCGTGGCCTCCTCGGCGAGCACATGCACACCGCGGTGGACGTTGGCGTTGTAGCGCTCGTAGTACTCACTGAGTGCGTCCAGCACCTGGCGCGGCTTCTGCGAGGTCGCCGCGTTGTCCAGGTACACGAGCTTCCGGTCGTCGTGGACCAGTCGGTCCAGGATGGGGAAGTCCTTGCGGATCGCCTCGGTGTCGAGGAGGCCCGGCAGCTGCGTCACGCGGATACGCCACCCTTCGTGTAAGCCTCGTAGCCCTCGTTCTCCAGCTTGTCGGCGAGCTCGGCGCCACCGGACTCGACGATGCGTCCGCCGGAGAAGACGTGGACGAAGTCGGGCTTGATGTAGCGCAGGATGCGCGTGTAGTGCGTGATGAGCAGGGTGCCCACCTCGCCGGTCTCACGGACGCGGTTGACGCCCTCGGAGACGACGCGCAGGGCGTCGACGTCCAGGCCGGAGTCGGTCTCGTCGAGGATCGCGATCTTCGGCTTGAGCAGTTCCAGCTGGAGGATCTCGTGGCGCTTCTTCTCACCGCCGGAGAAGCCCTCGTTGACGTTGCGCTCGGCGAAGGCGGGGTCCATGGAGAGGCGCTCCATGGTCTCCTTGACCTCCTTCACCCACGTACGCAGCTTGGGGGCCTCGCCGCGGACGGCGGTGGCGGAGGTGCGCAGGAAGTTGGAGACCGAGACGCCGGGGATCTCGACCGGGTACTGCATCGCCAGGAACAGGCCCGCGCGGGCGCGCTCGTCGACGGACATCTCCAGGACGTCCTCGCCGTCGAGGGTGACGGTGCCGCCGGTGACGGTGTACTTCGGGTGACCCGCGAGCGAGTAGGCGAGCGTCGACTTGCCGGAGCCGTTGGGGCCCATGATGGCGTGCGTCTCGCCCTGCCTCACGGTGAGGTCGACGCCCTTGAGGATCTCCTTCGTGGCGTTGTCGGCCTCGACGGTGACGTGCAGGTCTCGGATTTCAAGCGTTGCCATGGGTGCCTCAGGACTCCTGGGTGAGGGAGACGAGCACGTCGTCCCCTTCGATCTTTACGGGGTATACGGGGACGGGGCGCGTCGCGGGAAGGCCGGACGGCTTGCCGGTACGGAGGTCGAACGCGGAGCCGTGCAGCCAGCACTCGATCTGACAGTCCTCCACCTCGCCCTCGGAGAGCGAGACGTTGGCGTGCGAGCAGATGTCGTTGATCGCGAACACCTCCCCCTCGGTCCTCACGACCGAGACCGGCGTGCCGTCGATCTCCACCCGCTTCGGGGTGTCCTCCGCCAGCTCGCTCAGTCCACAGGCGCGTCGGAACGTCGTCATCAGACCGACGCCTCCAGCTCCTCGTCGATCTTCACGAGGAGGCGCTCTTCGATGTCGTCGACGCCGATCTGCTGGACCAGGCCGGCGAAGAAGCCGCGGACCACCAGACGACGAGCCTCGTCGGCGGGGATGCCGCGGGCCATCAGGTAGAACAGCTGCTCGTCGTCGAAGCGGCCTGTCGCACTCGCGTGCCCGGCGCCGACGATCTCGCCGGTCTCGATCTCCAGGTTCGGCACGGAGTCGACGCGGGCGCCGTCGGTCAGCACGAGGTTGCGGTTCATCTCGTACGTGTCCGTGCCCTCGGCCTTGGCCTCGATGAGCACGTCGCCGATCCACACCGCGTGCGCGCCCTCGCCCTGGAGCGCGCCCTTGTACATGACGTTGGACTTGCAGTGCGGGGTGTTGTGGTCGACCAGGAGACGGTGCTCCTGGTGCTGGCCGGCGTCCGTGAAGTACAGGCCGAACAGCTCGGCCTCGCCGCCGGTGCCCGCGTAGGCGACGCGCGGGTGCAGGCGTACGAGATCGCCGCCGAAGGTGACCACGAACGACTTGAAGGTGGCGTCGCGGCCGATCAGCGCGTTGTGCTGGCCGACGTGCACGGCCTTGTCGTCCCAGTCCTGGACGGAGACGACGGTCAGCTTGGCGCCGTCGCCCAGGACGAAGTCGACGTTGGCGGCGAGCACCGCGTCACCGGTGTGGTCGATGACGACGACGGCCTCGGCGAAGGCACCCAGTTCGACCACCTGGTGGGCGTAGGCGACCCCGCCCTCGCCGTGCACGGCGATCCGGATCGGGTCGGTGAGCACCGTCTCCTTGGGGACGGTGATGACACCGGCCTTCTCGAACGCCGAGAACGCCTGCGCGGCGACCCGGTCCACCGGGGTGCCGGCCTTGCCGATCCGGGCGTCGTCGCGGCCGACGGCCTCGACCGTGACGCCCGCGGGGGCCTCCACGTCGACCTTCACGCCGTCGCCGGTGGCGACCGCGGTGCCGTCGTGCAGCCCGCGCAGACGCTCCAGCGGGGTGAACCGCCACTCCTCCTCACGGCCGTGGGGGACCGGGAAGTCCGCCACGTCGAAGGACGGGGGCGCGCTCATGCGCGTGGCGACGGTCGACTCGGCGGCCACCGCGATCTGGCCCGCGGTGGTGGAGCCCACAGGGATGTTTTGAGCCTCAGCCATGGCTGTCGGTCTGCTCGCTTTCTTACGTGAGTGGCTTGACGGGAGGACGGGCGGGGCTTAGCCGACCGCGCCTTCCATCTGGAGCTCGATCAGCCGGTTGAGTTCGAGGGCGTACTCCATGGGCAGTTCCTTGGCGATGGGCTCGACGAAGCCGCGCACGATCATCGCCATCGCCTCGAACTCGGAGAGACCGCGGCTCATCAGGTAGAAGAGCTGGTCCTCGGAGACCTTGGAGACGGTCGCCTCATGGCCCATGGACACGTCGTCCTCACGGACGTCCACGTAGGGGTACGTGTCGGAGCGCGAGATGGTGTCGACGAGCAGCGCGTCGCACAGCACGTTGGACTTCGAGCCGTGGGCGCCCTCACCGATCTCGACCAGACCGCGGTACGAGGTACGGCCGCCACCGCGCGCCACCGACTTGGAGACGATGTTCGAGGAGGTGTTCGGCGCCATGTGGACCATCTTGGAGCCGGCGTCCTGGTGCTGGCCCTCGCCCGCGAAGGCGATGGAGAGGGTCTCGCCCTTGGCGTGCTCGCCCATCAGGTAGACGGCCGGGTACTTCATCGTCACCTTGGAGCCGATGTTGCCGTCGATCCACTCCATGGTCGCGCCCTCGTACGCCACGGCACGCTTGGTGACCAGGTTGTAGACGTTGTTCGACCAGTTCTGGATGGTCGTGTAGCGGCAGCGGGCGTTCTTCTTGACGATGATCTCGACCACGGCGCTGTGCAGCGAGTCCGACTTGTAGATCGGGGCCGTACAACCCTCGACGTAGTGCACGTAGGCACCCTCGTCGACGATGATCAGGGTCCGCTCGAACTGGCCCATGTTCTCCGTGTTGATACGGAAGTAGGCCTGGAGCGGGATCTCCACGTGCACGCCCTTCGGCACGTAGATGAAGGAGCCACCGGACCACACCGCGGTGTTCAGCGACGCGAACTTGTTGTCGCCGACCGGGATGACGGTGCCGAAGTACTCCTTGAAGAGCTCCGGGTGCTCCTTCAGGGCGGTGTCGGTGTCCAGGAAGATGACGCCCTGCTCCTCCAGGTCCTCACGGATCTGGTGGTAGACGACCTCGGACTCGTACTGGGCCGCGACACCGGCGACGAGGCGCTGCTTCTCCGCCTCCGGGATGCCGAGCCTGTCGTACGTGTTCTTGATGTCCTCGGGCAGGTCCTCCCAGGACTCCGCCTGCTTCTCGGTGGAGCGCACGAAGTACTTGATGTTGTCGAAGTCGATCCCCGACAGATCCGATCCCCAGTTCGGCATCGGCTTCTTCTCGAAGAGGCGCAGGCCCTTGAGACGGAGCTTGGTCATCCACTCCGGCTCGCTCTTCTTCTCGGAGATGTCGCGGACGACGTCCTCGTTGATGCCGCGCTTGGCGGAGGCGCCGGCCGTGTCGGAGTCGGCCCAGCCGTATTCGTACTTGCCCAGACCCTCGAGTTCGGGGTGAGCAGTCTCCGTGGGGAGCGTCATGCGGGGTTCCTCCCGGCCGTGCTTGCAGATGCGTTGTGGGTGGTGTCGGAAATCTTGGGGATGAACGTCGTGCAGACGCCGTCACCGTGCGCGATGGTCGCCAGCCGCTGGACGTGCGTGCCGAGCAACTGGGAGAAGATCTCGGTCTCCGCCTCGCACAGCTGCGGGAACTTCTCCGCGACGTGGGCCACCGGGCAGTGGTGCTGGCAGAGCTGCTCACCCTTCTGCGGCAGGGGCGCGCTACGCGCCGTAGCAGCGTACCCGTCCGCGCTCAGGGCCTTGGCCAGGGCTTCGGTGCGCTCGTCGGGGGCGGCGGCCTCGATCGCCGCGCGGTACGCGGCGGCCTGTTCGGCGATCCGGGCGCGGGCGAAGGCGACGACCGCCTCGTCCCCGCCGAACCGCTCCTGGATCCAGCGCAGGGCGTCCGCGGCGAGCTTGTCGTAGGACTGGTCGAAGGCGTCGCGACCGCAGTCGGTCAGGGCGAACACCTTGGCGGGGCGGCCGCGGGTGCGCGCGCCGTACACCCGCTGCTCGCGCGGCTCCACGACGTCGTCGGCGGCCAGCGTGTCCAGATGCCGTCGTACGGCCGCCTGCGTGAGCCCCAGCCGTCCCGCGAGCTCGGCGACGGTCGACGGGCCGTGGTCCAGGATGGACCGCGCGACCCGGTTGCGCGTCGAGCGCTCTCCGGTCGCGAGCTCCTCCTGAGGGGCCCCGGTGGGGGTCTCCCGAGCCTCGCCGACGTATTTCACAACACCATTGTTGCGTAATTCCTCAGAGCCAGGCAAGCGGCGTCCGCTCCGCCGGACGGTGCCCTGCATCACTTAGGCATACCTAAGCTGACCTGGGAAAAAAACGATCTTTGATCGATCAGAGCGGACCGGTCGCGGCCGCCCGTCCGCCGGTGCCGGGAGACAACCCGAAACCCGCTCCGACCGGCCCACTTGTCCCGTATGAGGCACTCGCCGACCGGCGTCCCCGGAGCGGGTCGCGAGGTGGGGCCGGGCGCGTCGGCGGCCCGCCCGTCCTGCCCCTCGGGCACGCGCGCCGACCCGGCGAAATTCGTCGCCGCCGGGCGACGGACGGGGGTGTCGAACCCGTCGGAGCCGCCCCGAAACCGCGCGCGGGACCGCGTCGGGACCCCGCCGGAACCCCCTCGGGACCCCGTGCGAGGGAGTTCCCGCACCCGCCCGTCCGGGATGCCCGGCGCCTACCTAGACTCTGGACCCATGCGAAGTGAGCCTGTCGTCCAGGTCCAGGCCCTGGTGAAGCGGTACGGAACGAAAACCGCGGTGAACGGCCTCGACCTGACGGCCGAGGCAGGCGTCACCGCCGTACTCGGTCCGAACGGCGCCGGCAAGACGACCACCGTCGAGACCTGCGAGGGGTACCGCACCGCGGACTCCGGCACGGTCCGCGTGCTGGGCCTCGACCCGGTGAGACAGGCCGGTGAGCTGCGCCCCCGGATCGGTGTGATGCTCCAGTCCGGCGGCGTCTACTCGGGCGCCCGCGCCGACGAGATGCTCCGGCACGTGGCGAAGCTGCACGCCCACCCGCTGGACGTGGACGCGCTCATGGAACGCCTCGGGCTCGGCGGCTGCGGCCGTACCGCCTACCGCCGGCTCTCCGGCGGGCAGCAGCAACGGCTCGCGCTGGCGATGGCCGTCGTCGGCCGCCCGGAACTGGTCTTCCTCGACGAGCCGACCGCGGGCCTCGACCCGCAGGCCCGCCGGGCCACCTGGGACCTGGTCCGGGACCTGCGCTCCGACGGCGTCTCCGTGATCCTCACGACCCACTACATGGACGAGGCCGAACAGCTCGCCGACGACGTCGCCATCATCGACGCGGGCCAGGTCATCGCCCACGGCTCCCCCGAGGAGCTGTGCCGGGGCGGCGCGGAGAACACCCTGCGCTTCACGGGCCGGCCGGGCCTGGACGTCGGATCCCTGCTCAAGGCGCTGCCCGCGGACTGCACGGCCGCGGAGCTGACGCCCGGTTCGTACCGGGTCGTCGGCAAGGTGAACCCCCAGCTGCTGGCCACCGTCACCTCCTGGTGCGCCCAGCACGGGGTGATGCCGGACCGGATCTCGGTGGAACGGCACACCCTCGAAGACGTATTTCTGGAGCTCACGGGCAAGGAGCTGCGCTCATGACCGCGGCCCGCGGCCCGGAGCGCACGGGCAAGGAGTCGCGTTCGTGACGACGACCATCACCGGGGCGTACGCCCCGAAGCCGGGTGCGGCCCCCCTGCCCCGCATGATCGCGGCCCAGGCCGTGCTCGAGACGAGGATGCTGCTGCGCAACGGCGAGCAACTGCTGCTGACGGTCGTGATCCCGACGCTGCTGCTGCTGCTCTTCGGCTCCGTGGACATCGTCGACACCGGCGCGGGCAAGGCCGTCGACTTCCTGACCCCGGGCATCCTGGCCCTCTCCGTGATGTCCACGGCGTTCACCGGCCAGGCCATCGCGACCGGCTTCGAGCGGCGCTACGGCGTGCTCAAGCGCCTCGCCTCCTCGCCGCTGCCCCGCTGGGGTCTGATGACCGCGAAGACGGCGTCGGTGCTGGTCACCGAGATCCTCCAGGTCCTCCTGGTGACGGTGATCGCCTTCGCGCTGGGCTGGTCGCCGCACGGCGACCCGCTCGCCGTACTGCTCCTGCTGGTGCTGGGCACGGCCGCGTTCTCCGGGCTCGGCCTGCTGATGGCCGGGACGCTGAAGGCCGAGGCCACCCTGGCCGCCGCCAACCTGGTGTTCCTGCTGCTGCTCGTCGGCGGCGGGGTGATCGTCCCGCTGGAGAAGTTCCCGTCCGGCGCGCAGGACGCGCTCGGCCTGCTGCCGATCTCCGCGCTGTCGGACGGCCTGCGGGACGTCCTCCAGCACGGGGCCTCGATGCCGTGGGGCGACCTGGGGATCCTGGCCGTGTGGGGGGTCCTGGGGCTGGCGGCCGCGGGCAGGTTCTTCCGCTGGGAGTAGCGCCCGGGCGAGCGGGGAACCGGCGTCGGCGAACCGCCCGGGCCGACCCTCGTGAAAGCGTGCACAAGCGGACCCCTACGATGGGGCGCGTGCCAAACGTGACCCCCGCCGACGCCGTAGCGGCCGTGCGCAACCCGCTCGCCTTCATCGCCGCGCGCTGGACCCCGCGACCGCGGACCGTCCAGCGGGCCGCCCTCGCCGCGCTCGTCATGTCGGTGGTGATCGTCGTCACCGGCGGCGCCGTACGCCTGACCGGCTCCGGCCTCGGCTGCCCGACCTGGCCCAAGTGCACCGCCGACTCGCTCACCGCGACCAGCGCGATGGGCTTCCACGGCGCCATAGAGTTCGGCAACCGCATGCTGACGTACGTGCTGTGCGCGGCGGTCGGCTGGGCGATCGTCGCCGCCCGCTCGCAGAAGCCGTACCGGCGCAGCCTGACCCGGCTGGGCTGGGCGCAGTTCTGGGTCGTGATGAGCAACGCGATCCTCGGCGGCGTCGTGGTGCTCGTCGGCCTCAACCCGTACACGGTCGCGGCCCACTTCCTGCTCTCCTCCGCGCTGATCGCGGTCGCCACGGTGATGTGGCAGCGCACCCGGGAGGGTGACACCGCCCCCAAGCCGCTGGCCGGCAAGGCGGTGCAGCAGCTGGTGTGGTTCCTGGTCGCGGCCTCGGTGCTGCTGATCGCCGCCGGAACGGTGGTCACCGGTTCGGGTCCGCACGCGGGCGACTCCAGCGAGGTCGAGCGGATGCCGCTGGACTGGGAGACGATCAGCAAGCTGCACGCGGTGCTGGCCTGGATCGTGGTGACGTTGACGTTCGCGCTGTGGTTCGTCCTCAAGGCGGTGGACGCGCCCAAGGGGCCGCTGGACCGGACGCGTGACCTGTTCCTGGTGCTGCTCTCCCAGGGTGTCATCGGCTATGTCCAGTACTTCACCGACCTGCCCGAGGCACTGGTCGGTCTGCACATGCTCGGTTCGTGCCTGGTGTGGATCGCGGTGCTGCGGGTGCTGCTGTCCCTGCGCGAGCGTCCGTGGACGGCGGAGGCGGAACTGCCGGGCCCGGCGGCCGAGGCGACGCTGACCAAGGCCTGACCCGGGAGGGGGACCGGGCACCCAGGATTTCCTGGCCGCCCGGTCACTCCGGAACCGGACGGCCCGGGAGTTCGGGGGCCGGTCACTCCGGAACCGGACGGCGCGGGAGTGTGTGTTCCGGGGCCCGGTCGCTCCAGAACCGGACGGCCCAGGAGCGTCCCGGGGACCGGTCACTCCAGCCTGTAGACCCGTCTGGCGTTGCCCGCCGCCACCATCCCGGCCACCCGCTGCGCGTCCGCCAGCGACCAGGCCCCCTCGGCCGCCCAGGCGCCGAGCACCCGGCCAAGGGCCTCACGGAACAACCGGGCCCCCACCACGTGCAGTTCGGGCAGCCCCTGGGCCCCGCTGGAGAAGAGGATCTTGCCGAAGGGGGCCAGTTCCAGGATCTCCGCGAGCACGGTCGCGGCCCGGGCGCCGGTGCGCACGAGCGCGGCCCCCGAGTCGGCGTACACGTGCGGGAAGACGCCCGCGAGGTGGGCGGCGTGGCGGTGGTAGGGGTAGCCGTGCAGCAGGACCAGGTCCGTGCCCAGGCCCGCCGTGGCCCGCACGAAGTCGGTGAGCAGCACCGGGTCCGTGCGGTCGATGCGCAGCCCCGGCTGGCCGAGCCCCGCGTGCAGTTGCAGCGGCAGCCCGGAGGCGACCGCGATCCACAGCAGATGGCGCAGCAGCACCGGGTCGCTCAGCTCCCCGCCGACCCGGCGTCCGGCCAGCCAGCGGCCCGCCGCGCCGCGCACCTCGCCCGGTCCGGGCGGTTCGGGCGCGAGCGCCAGGCCGTGCCGGACTCCCGCGACCGAGGTGAAGGCGACGGCCTGCGCGGCGGCGCCGTGCACCGCCTCGGCGAGGTTGGCGAGCAGGGCCTCGACGGTGCCGGAGGTGTCGGCGACCTGTTCGGCGAGGAGTTCCAGGCGCACGATCTCGTGCGCGTTCGCCTCCCCGGCGGTCGCCATCTCCGGCGGACCGGTCAGATCGCCGGGCAGCCCGGTGTCGACCAGGTAGGTCGTGATGCCGCTGCCGCGCAGCAGCCGGCGGCCGGCCTCCAGCACGCCGAGTTCACGGCGCCGGGCCAGATAGCGGGCGGGCGGGCAGTGCGGTTCCAGTCCGAGCAGCGGGGGGCACCAGCGGCGTACGGCGAACCCGGTCTGGGTGTCGAAGAGGGTGGTGCCCGGCGCGGGCGGGCCCTCGGTGCGGGCCAGCTGGGCCTCGAAGGTGCCGAGGCCCAGCTCCGTTCTCAGTACGCCGTGGCAGTACTGGTCCACGAGGGACGGCGTTTCGATCATCCGGACTCCCCGCGACTGGACCGTGTCCCGGGACCGTGTCCGCCACGGCCCCTACGGTCCTAACGGGTGAACCGGGCATCAGGTGTTGCTCCGGCACACCCCGTGCGAAACGCCCGCCGGCCGTCAGCCGTTGCTCGGGCCGCCGATCTGGATCCCGGCCATCCGGGTCCACTCGTACGGTCCGGTCCTCACCTTGGCCGCGAACTCGCCGTCGAACGCCTCGTGGACGGTGATCCCGGACTTCTCCACGGCCTGCTCGGCCACCGCGTAGGAGGGCGCCACCAGGTCGCCCCAGCCGCCGTCCTCGCCGACGAGCACGATCCGGGCGCCCCGCTCACCGATGTACGCGACCTGGCCCTCGGCCCCGCCGTGCTCCTTGGCGAAGGCGCTGATCCGCTGGGCGAGCTTGGCCGCGGTGCGCTCGGCCTTCGCCGCCGCCTTGGCGTCGGTGCCCTCGTCAACCTGCTTGGTTTCTGCCATGGCCAGGATGCTACCGACGAGTAGATCAATCGGCGACGGGCGGGGTGCGTGGCCTTGACCACGCACCCCGCCCGTGCGGGAAACCAGCGACGCGTCTAGCGCAGGAAGGGGTCCACCGCGACCGCGACGAAGAGGATCGACACATAGGTGATCGACCAGTGGAACAGCCGCATCTCCTTGAGCTTGCCGCCCGTCACCTCGGCCTTCGCCCGGTTCTGGAGCCCGTGCGCCTCCCAGAGCCAGAAGCCGCCGGCCACCAGCGCGACCGCCGTGTAGAACCAGCCCGTGTAGCCCAGAGGAGTGAGCAGCAGCGAGACGACGACCATCACCCAGCTGTAGATGACGATCTGCCGCGCGACCACCTTGTTGGAGGCGATGACCGGGAGCATCGGCACGCCCACGCGCGCGTAGTCCTCCTTGACCTTCATGGACAGCGGCCAGTAGTGCGGCGGCGTCCAGAAGAACATGACGAGGAAGAGGATGACCGGCGCCCACGACAGGGAGTTCGTGACGGACGACCAGCCGATGAGGACCGGCAGGCATCCGGCGATGCCGCCCCACACGATGTTCTGCGACGTGCGCCGCTTGAGGATCATCGTGTAGACGATCACGTAGAAGAGGAGCGCTCCGAGCGACAGCCAGGCCGACAGCCAGTTGACGGTGAGGCCGAACAGCGCAGTGGAGACCACCGCGAGGGTGATGCCGAAGGCCAGGCACTCGGCCGGACTGACCATGCCGGTGACCAGTGGACGCTGCGAGGTGCGGTCCATCAGGGCGTCGATGTCGCGGTCGATGTACATGTTGAGCGCGTTGGCGCCGCCCGCGGACAGGAAGCCGCCGAGGCACGTCAGCAGCACCAGCTTGAGGTCGGGTACACCCTGCTGCGCCAGGAACATCACCGGAACGGTGGTGATCAGCAGCAGCTCGATGATCCGAGGCTTGGTCAACGCCACGAACGCCTTGACACGGGCCCCGAACGGCCGGTGGCTCGGGTTCTGGCTCGTCCCGGGCTCCCCCATCGCCCGAATGGCATGGGCGGTGCCCCCACCCGCTGGACGGGATTCGACGGCCGTCACGCACACCCCTGACAGAGACATCCCAGCAGGCCTCTCCCGTGTGAAGTCCGGGTAAAGGCCCGCGCGTACCACGCCACTCTAGACGTTGCCCAGACCCGGACATTCGCGGGGGTGGGGTCGTGTTGGCGCACATGCTCCGACGTGCGTACAAGGGTCCGATCGAGCGCTCGTCCGACGTGCGTACCGAAGCTCGATTGAGCAGTCAGATGAGCAGCTCCGTATTCAGTTGCCGAATGCGATTCGGACCAGTCGGGAGGCGGATCTCCGGGAGTCCCGGCAGTCTGGAATGACTCGAAAAAATGCACGTTCTTACGGGGGTAGGCTCGACAACGCCGGTGGGCGCCCAGTGCACCGGCAGCCGGTGGGCGCGCGCCCAGAACACCGGTATTCGACATGTGGAGAGGAGCCCTGACCCAGGGTGAGCACCAAGCCGACCACCACAGACCTCGAGTGGACCGAGTTGGACCAGCGGGCCGTCGACACCGCCCGCGTCCTGGCCGCCGATGCCGTACAGAAGGTCGGAAACGGCCATCCGGGTACGGCGATGAGCCTGGCTCCTGCCGCGTACACCCTCTTCCAGAAGGTGATGCGGCACGACCCCGCCGACCCCGAGTGGGTCGGGCGCGACCGCTTCGTGCTGTCCGCCGGCCACTCGTCCCTGACCCTCTACACGCAGCTCTACCTGGCCGGGTTCGGCCTGGAGCTGGACGACCTGAAGTCCTTCCGCACCTGGGGCTCCAAGACCCCGGGTCACCCCGAGTACGGGCACACCAGGGGTGTGGAGACGACGACCGGCCCGCTGGGCCAGGGTGTCGCCAACGCGGTGGGCATGGCGATGGCCGCCCGCTACGAGCGCGGTCTGTTCGACCCGGACGCCCCCCAGGGCGAGTCCCCCTTCGACCACTTCATCTACGCCATCGCCGGTGACGGCTGCCTCCAGGAGGGCATCTCCGCGGAGGCGTCCTCGATGGCCGGCCACCAGCGGCTCGGCAACCTGGTCCTGCTGTGGGACGACAACCACATCTCGATCGAGGGCGACACCGAGACGGCCGTCTCCGAGGACACCGTCAAGCGGTACGAGGCCTACGGCTGGCATGTGCAGCGGATCGCCCCGAAGCCGGACGGCGACCTCGACCCGCACGCCATCTACAACGCGATCGAGGCGGCCAAGAAGGTCACCGACCGGCCGTCGTTCATCGCGATGCGCTCGATCATCGCCTGGCCGGCCCCGAACGCGCAGAACACCGAGGCCGCCCACGGCTCGGCGCTCGGCGACGACGAGGTCGCGGCCACCAAGCGGGTCCTCGGCTTCGACCCCGAGAAGTCCTTCGAGGTCTCCGACGAGGTCCTCGACCACACCCGCGAGGCGCTGGAGCGCGGCCGCCAGGCCAAGGCGGAGTGGGAGAAGTCCTTCCAGGAGTGGCGCAACGGCGACGCGGCGCGCGTGGCCGAGTTCGACCGCATCAGCCAGGGGCAGCTGCCCACCGGCTGGGAAGAGAAGATCCCGGTCTTCGAGGCGGGCAAGGGCATCGCCACCCGCGCCGCGTCCGGCAAGGTCCTCCAGGCGCTCGGCGCCGTCATCCCCGAGCTGTGGGGCGGCTCCGCCGACCTGGCCGGCTCGAACAACACCACGATCGACAAGGACAGTTCGTTCCTGCCGGCGGACAATCCGCTGCCGGAGGCCGACCCGTACGGCCGTACGATCCACTTCGGTATCCGCGAGCACTCCATGGCCGCGGAGATGAACGGCATCACGCTGCACGGCAACACCCGTGTCTACGGCGGCACCTTCCTGGTGTTCTCCGACTACATGCGCAACTCCGTGCGTCTGTCGGCCCTGATGCACCTGCCGGTGACGTACGTGTGGACGCACGACTCCATCGGCCTCGGCGAGGACGGCCCCACGCACCAGCCGGTCGAGCACCTGGCCGCGCTGCGCGCCATCCCCGGCCTGAACGTGGTCCGTCCGGGTGACGCCAACGAGACCGCCATCGCCTGGCGCGAGATCCAGAAGCGCTGGACGAAGGAGTTCGGCAAGGGCGCCCCGCACGGTCTGGCGCTGACCCGCCAGGGTGTGCCGACGTACGAGCCGAACGAGAACGCGGCCAAGGGCGGCTACGTGCTGTTCGAGGCCGAGGGCGGCGAGCCCCAGGTCGTCCTGATCGCCACCGGTTCCGAGGTGCACGTCGCCGTCGAGGCGCGCGAGCGGCTCCAGGCCGACGGGGTGCCGACCCGGGTCGTCTCCATGCCGTGCGTGGAATGGTTCGAGGAGCAGGACCAGGGGTACCGGCACAGCGTCCTGCCGCCGTCCGTGAAGGCGCGGGTCGCGGTGGAGGCCGGTGTCGGTCTCACCTGGCACAAGTACGTGGGCGACGCCGGTCGCATCGTGTCGCTGGAGCACTTCGGTGCGTCCGCCGACGCCAAGGTCCTCTTCCGCGAGTTCGGCTTCACCGCCGAGAACGTGGCCGCGAAGGCGCGGGAATCCCTCGCCGACGCCCAGCGCTGACGCTCAATTCGACACGTAGGAGATGCATTTTCCATGACAGACGCACTGAAGCGCCTCTCCGATGAGGGCGTCGCGATCTGGCTGGACGACCTGTCGCGCAAGCGGATCACGTCCGGCAACCTCGCCGAGCTGATCGACCAGCAGCACGTCGTCGGCGTCACCACCAACCCGTCGATCTTCCAGAAGGCGATCAGCAGCGGCGACGGTTACGAGCAGCAGCTCGCCGACCTCGCCGCCCGCAAGGTCACCGTCGAAGAGGCCATCCGGATGATCACGACGGCGGACGTCCGCGACGCCGCCGACATCCTGCGCCCGGTCTTCGACGCCACCGCGGGCCAGGACGGCCGGGTCTCGATCGAGGTCGACCCGCGCCTGGCGCACAACACCGCGGCGACCATCGCCGAGGCCAAGCAGCTGGCCTGGCTCGTGGACCGTCCCAACACGCTCATCAAGATCCCGGCCACCAAGGCGGGCCTCCCGGCGATCACCGAGGTCATCGGCCTCGGTATCAGCGTCAACGTCACGCTGATCTTCTCGCTGGAGCGCTACCGCGAGGTCATGGACGCGTACCTGTCCGGCCTGGAGAAGGCCAAGGACCGCGGCCTGGACCTGTCGAAGATCCAGTCGGTGGCGTCCTTCTTCGTGTCCCGCGTGGACACGGAGATCGACAAGCAGCTCGACGCCCTGGGCACCGACGCGGCCAAGGCCGCCCGCGGCAAGGCGGGCGTCGCCAACGCCCGGCTCGCCTACCAGGCGTACGAGGAGGTCTTCTCCTCGGCCCGCTGGCTGGCCCTCGACAAGGCGCGGGCGAACAAGCAGCGCCCGCTGTGGGCCTCGACGGGTGTCAAGGACCCGGCGTACAAGGACACCCTGTACGTCGTGGAGCTGGTGGCGCCGAACACGGTGAACACCATGCCGGAGGCCACGCTGGAGGCCACCGAGGACCACGGCGAGGTCCGTGGCGACACGGTCGCCGGTACGTACGAGCAGGCCCGCGCCGAGCTCGACGCCGTCGAGAAGCTGGGCATCTCGTACGACGACGTGGTCCAGCTGCTGGAGGACGAGGGCGTCGACAAGTTCGAGACGTCCTGGAACGACCTGCTCAAGTCGACCGAGGCGGAGCTCACGCGCCTCGCCCCTTCGGAGGGCTGACACGTTGGCCCCCGTGTCCGGTTCCGGAGCGAACCCGCTGCGTGACCCCGCCGACCGACGGCTCCCGCGTATCGCGGGGCCGTCGGGCCTGGTCATCTTCGGCGTCACCGGCGACCTGTCGCGCAAGAAGCTGATGCCCGCCGTCTACGACCTCGCCAACCGCGGGCTGCTGCCGCCGGGCTTCTCGCTCGTCGGCTTCGCGCGCCGCGAGTGGCAGCACGAGGACTTCGCCGCCGAGGTCCACGACGCCGTCAAGGAGCACGCCCGGACGCCGTTCCGTGAGGAGGTCTGGCAGCAGCTCATCCAGGGGATGCGCTTCGTCCAGGGCACCTTCGACGACGACGACGCCTTCGAGCGGCTGCGCGGCACGATCGAGGAGCTCGACAAGGCGCAGGGGACGGGCGGCAACTTCGCCTTCTACCTCTCCGTGCCGCCGCGCTCCTTCCCGGTGGTCATCCAGCAGCTGAAGAAGCACGGCCTCGCCGACCAGACGGGCGGCTCCTGGCGGCGCGCGGTCATCGAGAAGCCGTTCGGCCACGACCTGAAGTCGGCCGAGGACCTCAACAAGGTCGTGCACGAGGTCTTCGGCTCGGACCAGGTCTTCCGCATCGACCACTACCTGGGCAAGGAGACCGTCCAGAACATCCTGGCGCTGCGGTTCGCCAACACGATGTTCGAGCCGATCTGGAACCGGTCCTTCGTGGACCACGTGCAGATCACCATGGCCGAGGACATCGGCATCGGCGGCCGGGCCGGCTACTACGACGGCATCGGCGCCGCCCGTGACGTCATCCAGAACCACCTTCTCCAGCTCCTGGCCCTGACGGCCATGGAGGAGCCCGCCTCCTTCGACGCGGACGCGCTGGCCGCGGAGAAGACCAAGGTCCTCGGCGCGGTGAGGCTGCCCAGGGACCTGGGCAAGGACACCGTGCGCGGCCAGTACGCGGCCGGCTGGCAGGGCGGCGAGAAGGTCATCGGCTACCTCCAGGAAGACGGTATCGACGCCCAGTCGAAGACCGACACCTATGCCGCGATCAAGGTGGGCATCGACAACCGCCGCTGGGCGGGCGTGCCCTTCTACCTGCGGACCGGCAAGCGCCTGGGCCGCCGCGTCACGGAGATCGCGGTCGTCTTCCAGCGGGCGCCGCACTCCCCCTTCGACACGACGGCCACCGAGGAACTGGGCCAGAACGCGATCGTGATCCGCGTCCAGCCCGACGAGGGCGTCACCGTGCGCTTCGGTTCCAAGGTGCCGGGCACGTCGATGGAGATCCGGGACGTGTCCATGGACTTCGCCTACGGCGAGTCGTTCACGGAGTCCAGCCCGGAGGCGTACGAGCGGCTCATCCTGGACGTCCTGCTCGGCGACTCCAACCTCTTCCCGCGCACCGAGGAGGTCGAGCTCTCCTGGGAGATCCTCGACCCGATCGAGCGGTACTGGGACAAGCACGGCAAGCCGGCCCAGTACCCGGCCGGCACGTGGGGTCCCGTCGAGGCGGACCAGATGCTCGAGCGAGACGGACGGAGCTGGCGCCGGCCATGAAAATAGACCTGACGGACTCCACCGCCAGCAAGATCAACAAGGCGCTGGTCAAGGGCCGCCGCGCCATCGGCACCCCCGCCGTCGGCATGGTGCTCACCCTCGTCATCGTCACCGACGAGGAGAACGCCTACGACGCCCTGAAGGCCGCCAACGACGCGTCGCGCGAGCACCCCTCGCGCACGCTCGTGGTCATCAGGCGGGTCTCCCGCTCGCCCCGCGACCGTACGAAGTCCCGCCTCGACGCCGAGGTGCGGGTGGGCGCGGACGCGGGCACCGGCGAGACGGTCGTCCTGCGTCTGTACGGCGAGGTCGCCGACCACGCCCAGTCGGTGGTGCTGCCGCTGCTGCTGCCGGACGCCCCCGTGGTGGTCTGGTGGCCGGTGAACGCGCCCCTGGACCCGGCGAACGACCCGCTGGGCGCCCTCGCCCAGCGCCGGGTCACCGACACCTACGCCGCCGAGCAGCCGGTGCGGGAGCTGTCGGCCCGCGCCGACACCTACGCGCCCGGCGACACGGACCTGTCGTGGACCCGCATCACGCCCTGGCGTTCGATGCTGGCCGCGGCCCTGGACCAGGTCGTCTGCGAGGTCAAGGCGGTCGAAGTGGAGGGCGAGGAGTTCAACCCGAGCTGCGAGCTGCTCGCCATGTGGCTCGCGGACCGGCTGGACGTCCCGGTCAAGCGCTCGCTGTCGTCGGGCCCCGGCCTGACGGCGGTCCGTATGGACACCGACCACGGCACGATCGCCCTCGACCGCGCGGACGGCTCTCTCGCCACGCTGTCGATCGGCGGCCAGCCGGACCGCGCGGTGGCGCTCAAGCGGCGGGAGACCGCCGAGCTGATCGCGGAGGAGCTGCGCCGGCTCGACCCGGACGACACGTACGCCTCGGCGCTGCGGTTCGGCGTGGACCGGCTGAACGAGTCGTCGCAGGCCACGCCGGAAGCGGCACCGCAAGCGGCGGCGGAGAAGCCCGTAGCCGCTCCCGCCCCCAAGGCGGCCACCCCCGGTAGGGCCCCGGTTCCGGCCCCGCCGAAGAAGGCGGCGAAGTGAACACTCCCCAGCTGGTCGTGCACCACGACAAGGAACTGATGGCACAGGCCGCCGCGGCCCGTCTCATCACGAAGATCGTGGACGCGCAGGCCTCCCGGGGTTCGGCGTCCGTGGTCCTCACGGGCGGCCGCAACGGCAACGGGCTGCTGGCCGCGCTGGCGGCCCAGCCGGCCCGGGACGCCATCGACTGGGGCCATCTCGACCTGTGGTGGGGCGACGAGCGGTTCCTGCCCGAGGGCGACCCCGAGCGCAATGTCACGCAGGCCCGTGAGGCGCTGCTGGACTCCGTGCCGCTGGACCCGAAGCGCGTGCACGCCATGCCCGCGTCGGACGGTCCGCACGGCTCGGACGTGGAAGCGGCGGCGGCCGCCTACGCGGAGGAGCTGGCCCGCGCGGCCGGCCCCGAGAACCACGGCGCGGTGCCGACCTTCGACGTCCTGATGCTGGGCGTCGGCCCGGACACCCATGTGGCGTCGCTCTTCCCGGAGCTGCCCGCCGTACGGGAGACCGAGCGCACGGTGGTCGGCGTGCACGGCGCGCCCAAGCCCCCGCCGACCCGGGTCACCCTCACCCTCCCGGCGATCCGGGCGGCCCGTGAGGTGTGGCTGCTGGCGGCCGGCGAGGACAAGGCGAACGCCGCGGCGATCGCCCTGTCGGGCGCGGGCGAGATCCAGGCCCCGGCGGCCGGCGCGTACGGCCGGCAGCGCACCCTGTGGCTGCTGGACTCGGCGGCGGCCTCCCAGCTGCCGCGCTCCTTGTACCCGCCGGCGTCACCCTGACGGCGGATTCGGTGCCTGGGGACCCGTACGGTCGACGACCGTACGGGTCCCGTCCGTTGTAGGGGTTCCGGTCGTTGTACGAGGTCCGGCCGCTGTAAGGGTTCCGCGCGGACGGGGCGCCGGGCACGGGTTTCATGGCTTCATGGACCGGCCGGGAGCGCACGGGAAGCGGACGGCCCGGGGCCGCCCGCTTCCCGTCACCGCACTGCTCAGTTCCGGCCGCGGAGCTCCCGGTACGTGGCGACCAGGGACTGGGTGGACGCGTCCAGGCCGGGCACGTCCGCGCCCTCGGTCAGGGCCGGTTCGATCCGCTTGGCCAGGACCTTGCCCAGCTCCACGCCCCACTGGTCGAAGGAGTCGATGTTCCACACGGCGCCCTGGACGAACACCTTGTGCTCGTAGAGCGCGATCAGCTGGCCGAGGACCGACGGAGTCAGTTCGCGCGCCAGGATCGTGGTGGTGGGGTGGTCGCCCCGGAACGTCTTGTGCGCGACCAGTTCCTCGGGCACGCCCTCCGCCCGTACCTCTTCGGGCGTCTTGCCGAAGGCCAACGCCTGCGTCTGGGCGAAGAAGTTGGCCATCAGCAGGTCGTGCTGCGCCTTGAGTCCGTCGCTCAGCTCGGCGACCGGCTCGGCGAAGCCGATGAAGTCCGCCGGGATGAGCTTCGTGCCCTGGTGGATCAACTGGTAGTACGCGTGCTGCCCGTTGGTGCCGGGCGTGCCCCACACCACCGGCCCGGTCTGCCACTCGACCTTTCGTCCCTCACGGTCGACGGACTTGCCGTTGGACTCCATGTCCAGCTGCTGGAGGTACGCCGTGAACTTGGAGAGGTAATGCGAGTAGGGCAGCACCGCGTGCGACTGGGCGTCGTGGAAGTTGCCGTACCAGATGCCCAGCAGGCCGAGCAGCAGCGGTGCGTTGGCCTCGGCGGGCGCGGTGCGGAAGTGCTCGTCGACGAGGTGGAAGCCGTCTAGCATCTCGCGGAACCGGTCCGGGCCGATGGCGATCATCAGCGACAGGCCGATCGCCGAGTCGTACGAGTAGCGGCCGCCGACCCAGTCCCAGAACTCGAACATGTTGGCCGTGTCGATGCCGAAGCCGGACACCTTCTCGGCGTTGGTCGACAGCGCCACGAAGTGCTTGGCGACGGCCTCCGGACCGGCGTCCAGGCCGCTCAGCAGCCAGTCGCGGGCCGAGGTGGCGTTGCTGATGGTCTCGATGGTGGTGAACGTCTTCGACGCGATGACGAACAGCGTCTCCGCCGGGTCGAGGTCACGGGTGGCCTCGTGCAGGTCGGCGCCGTCCACGTTGGAGACGAAGCGGACGGTCAGCTCGCGGTCGGTGCAGGCGCGCAGCACCTCGTACGCCATCGCCGGGCCGAGGTCGGAGCCGCCGATGCCGACGTTCACGACGTTCTTGATGCGCTTGCCGGTGTGGCCGGTCCACTCGCCCGAGCGGACCCGGTCCGCGAAGGCGCTCATCTTGTCGAGGACCGCGTGCACGGCGGGCACCACGTTCTCGCCGTCGACCTCGACGACCGCGCCGCGCGGGGCGCGCAGCGCGGTGTGCAGCACCGCCCGGTCCTCGGTCGTGTTGATCTTCTCGCCGCGGAACATGGCGTCCCGCAGTCCGGACACGTCGGTGGCGGCGGCCAGCTCACGCAGCAGCCGCAGCGTCTCGTCGTTGACGAGGTGCTTGGAGTAGTCGATGTACAGGTCGCCGACCTGGAGCGTGTATCCGCTGCCCCGGCCGGGATCGGCGGCGAACAGATCCCGCAGACCCGTGTCGGCGAGCTCCTCGCGGTGCTTGGCCAGAGCGGTCCACTCGGGCGTCTGGTTGAGCCTGGTACGGCCGTCTGCGTTCATATCCGACTTCAGCCTTCTTTCCTGCCTGTCCCT
This sequence comes from Streptomyces sp. NPDC002306, assembly GCF_053593435.1. NCBI lineage: Bacteria > Bacillati > Actinomycetota > Actinomycetes > Kitasatosporales > Streptomycetaceae > Streptomyces > Streptomyces sp. NPDC002306. The sequence goes on along the minus strand of NZ_JBSFCK010000005.1, from coordinate 274,870 downwards.
GCTGCGTACCTTGCCCCGCTGCCGCTCCCAACCTAATTGATCAATCGAGCGGCGGCGCAACTACAGGTACGTCCGGCTGACGCGTTGGTGTCAGCCAGGTGATGGAACAGGACGGAGAAGGCATCAGGTCCGGGCGGACACCTCGCGATGTCCGGCCGGAGCCCGGGTCCTTGGACCAGTCCTAGATCTCGCCGCGCAGCTTGGCGAGCGCCTCGGCGAGGATCGCCTCGCCGTCCGCGTCGCTGCGGCGCTCGCGCACGTAGGCGAGGTGCGTCTTGTAGGGCTCGGTGCGCGGGGGGTCCGGGGGGTTGTCCCGGTCCTGGCCGGCCGGGAAGCCGCAGCGCGGGCAGTCCCAGGTATCGGGCACCTGTGCGTCGCTGGCGAAGCTGGGCTGCGTCTCATGCCCGTTGGAGCACCAGAAGGAGATGCGCAGCCGCGGCGCTGACTCGCCGCGCTCGGCCTCGCCCATCGGCCCCGCCCCGACCCGGCTTCCTCGGATCGCGTTGCCACTTGCCACGGTGTAACTCCCTGCGTGATGGTGCCGCGAAGCGAGTCGGCGTTTCGCTTCGCTGCGAGCGCCTCAGTCTACGTAAGGCCCAACGCGCGTCCAGTGCTTGGAGTTACAGCCCCCGTACCTAGACGCAAGCCCCATGATAGGCCGCGCTCAGCTGCGCGTACCGAACATGGGGCCTTACGCGCGAAATGTGCTCGCGCGCGCTTCGTCGGTCAGCTGTCGATCAGCTGTTGCCCTTCATCAGGATGCCGAGCACGATGATCGACGCGAACCACAGCACACCCAGGACCACGGTGATGCGGTCGAGGTTGCGCTCGGCGACCGAGGAGCCGCCGACGGACGACTGCATGCCGCCACCGAACATGTCGGAGAGGCCGCCGCCCTTCCCCTTGTGCATCAGCACGAGCAGCATCAGCAGCAGGCTGAAGACGATCAGGGCGATCGAGAACCCCAAAACCACGGCTGGACCAACTTCCTCGGAACTGGACGGACGAGTGGGGCCGGACTCGGAAGGAGTCCGGCCCCAGCAAGGGTACGACGGATCGCCGCTACCGCATACTCACTGATCGACCCGCTGGTCGACCGGCCGGTCGGCTCACTGGTCGCGGAAGCGGACGATCTTGACGAACTCGTCCACGTCCAGCGAGGCACCGCCGACCAGGGCGCCGTCGATGTCCGCCTTCGCCATGATCTCGGCCACGTTGCCCGACTTCACGGAGCCGCCGTACTGGATGCGGACCTTGTCGGCCAGCTCCTGCGTGTACAGCTCGGCGATCTTGCCTCGGATCGCCGCGCAGACCTCCTGGGCGTCGTCGGCGCCGCAGACCTTGCCGGTGCCGATGGCCCAGACGGGCTCGTAGGCGATCACGACGGACTCGGCCTGCTCGGCCGTGAGGTCCTTCAGACCGCCCTCGACCTGCGCGAGGGTGTGGGAGACGTGGTCGCCCGCCTCGCGGACGTCCAGCTCCTCCCCGACACACAGGATCGGGGTCAGGCCGTGCTTGAAGGCCGTCTTGGCCTTGGCGTTCACGACCTCGTCGGTCTCGTTGTGGTACTGGCGGCGCTCGGAGTGGCCGATGACCACGTACGTGCACTTCAGCTTGGCCAGCATCGCGCCCGAGATCTCGCCGGTGTAGGCACCGGAGTCGTGCGCCGAGAGGTCCTGGGCGCCGTAGTTGATCCTCAGCTTGTCGCCGTCGACCAGCGTCTGCACGGAGCGCAGGTCGGTGAAGGGCGGCAGGACGGTGACCTCGACGGCGTCGTAGTCCTTGTCGGCCAGGGCGAAGGCGAGCTTCTGGACGTGGGCGATGGCCTCGAGGTGGTTGAGGTTCATCTTCCAGTTGCCCGCCATCAGCGGCGTGCGAGTGGTCATACGGGGTCAGTCCTCCAGTGCGGCGAGGCCGGGGAGCGTCTTGCCCTCGAGGTATTCGAGGGAGGCGCCGCCACCGGTCGAGATGTGGCCGAATGCCGACTCGTCGAAACCCAGGATGCGGACGGCCGCGGCGGAGTCGCCACCGCCGACGACCGTGAAGGCCGGGGAGTCGATGAGGGCCTGGGCGACCGCCTTGGTGCCCTCGGCGTAGTCGGGGTGCTCGAAGACGCCCATGGGGCCGTTCCAGAAGACGGTGGCCGCGTCGGCGAGCTTCGAGGCGTACAGCTTGCGGGTCTGCGGACCGATGTCCAGACCCTCCTGGTCGGCCGGGATGGCGTCCGCGGCGACGGTGGTGGGGTGGGCCGGGGCCTTCGTCTTCAGGTCCGGGAACTCCGAGGAGACGAGGACGTCGACCGGCAGCACGAGCTCGACGCCGTTCTTCTCCGCGCGCTCGATGTACTCCTTGACGGCCGGGACCTGGTCCTCCTGGAGGAGGGAGATGCCGACCTCGTGGCCCTGCGCCTTGAGGAAGGTGTAGGCCATGCCACCACCGATGAGCAGCCGGTCGGCCTTGTCGAGCAACTGGTCGATGACGGCGAGCTTGTCGGAGACCTTGGCGCCGCCGAGGGCGACGACGTACGGGCGCTCGACGTCGTCGGTGAGCTTCTGGAGGACGGCGACCTCGTCGGCGATGAGGTAGCCGGCGTAGTGCGGCAGGCGCGCCGGGAGGTCGTACACGGAGGCGTGCTTGCGGTGCACCGCGCCGAAGCCGTCGCCGACGTAGACGTCGGCCAGGGCGGCGAGCCGGTCGGCGAACTCGCCGCGCTCGGTGTCGTCCTTGGCGGTCTCGCCGGGGTTGAAGCGGAGGTTCTCGATGACCGCGACCTGGCCGGGCTGGAGGCCGTCGACCGCGTCGTGGGCGGCGGGGCCGACCGTGTCCTGGGCGAACGCGACCGGCGCGCCCAGGAGTTCGGCGAGCCGCTCGGCGACGGCGAGCAGCGAGAAGGCCGGGTCCGGGGCACCCTTGGGGCGGCCCAGGTGCGAGGCGACGACCACCTTGGCGCCCGCGTCGGCGAGGGCCTTGACGGTGGGCAGGACGGCCCGGATACGGCCGTCGTCGGTGATGAGGCCGTCGGCCATCGGCACGTTGAGGTCGGCGCGGACGAAGACCCGCTTGCCGTCCACTCCGGCGGCGAGGAGTTCGTCGATCGTCTTCATGAAGGGGACTCCCGGGAGGGCTCGTGATCGAAAGTGGGCTGATCTGCACGCGAGTCAGGGCTCGGACAGCGCGTCCTTGCGCTGCCCGAGCCCTGTGCTCACACCGAGGTGCCTGTTTCGGCGATCAGAGCTGGTCGCCGACGAAGACCGTCAGGTCGACGAGGCGGTTGGAGTAGCCCCACTCGTTGTCGTACCAGCCGAGGATCTTCACCGAGTTGCCCTCCTGGACCATGGTCAGGGAGGAGTCGAAGGTGCAGGAGGCCGGGTCGCCGACGATGTCCGAGGAGACGATCGGGTCCTCGGTGTACGCCAGGTAGCCCTTGAGGTCGCCGTCCTCGGAGGCCTTCTTGAACGCGGCGTTGACCTCGTCCTTGGTGACCTCGCGCTGGAGCGTCACGACCAGGTCGGTGGCCGAGCCGGTCGGGACCGGGACGCGCATCGCGATGCCGTCCAGCTTGCCCTTGAGCTGCGGGAGGACCAGAGCGGTGGCCTTCGCGGCACCCGTCGTGGTCGGGATGATGTTCTCGGCGGCGGCGCGGGCGCGGCGCAGGTCCGAGTGCGGGAAGTCCAGGATGCGCTGGTCGTTGGTGTACGCGTGGACCGTCGTCATCAGGCCCTTGACGATGCCGAAGTTCTCGTCGAGAACCTTGGCCATCGGCGCCACACAGTTGGTGGTGCAGGAGGCGTTGGAGATGACGTGGTGCTTGGCCGCGTCGTACTTGTCCTGGTTGACGCCCATCACGATGGTGATGTCCTCGTCCTTGGCCGGAGCCGAGATGAGGACCTTCTTGGCGCCGCCGGCGATGTGCTTCTCGGCGTCGGCCTTCTTCGTGAAGATGCCCGTCGACTCGATGACGATGTCGACGCCCAGCTCGCCCCACGGGATGTCCGCGGGGTTGCGCTCGGACAGGACCTTGATGGTGTGGCCGTCGACCGTGATGGTGTCGGCGGTGTGCGTCACCTCGGCCTTGAGACGGCCCAGAATGGTGTCGTACTTCAGCAGGTGAGCAGTGGTCGCGGTGTCACCCAGGTCGTTGACAGCCACGATCTCGATGTCAGCACCCTGCTCCAGCAGCGCGCGGAAGTAGTTACGACCGATGCGGCCAAAGCCGTTGATGCCTACGCGGATCGTCACGAACCGATCTCCTCGTTGGTACGCCGGTTTCGACACCGGCGATCTGTATGGGATGTCCCCGACCGCCTACGACCCTACCCCCCTGAGGCCCCCGGAGTGACATTGAGATGCCCCATACACGGCGAGGCGGTCCGTACCCACCAGTAGGGGTACGGACCACCCGCTCCGATCATGCAATCGTCACCCGGTGTTACCCGGCGAGTGCCCTGAGCGCCTTGCCGATCAGGGCCGTGCGGTCGGCCGCCGCGGTGACGTGTTCCAGGCCGAAGCCCAGCAGCACCGTGTCGTCCGTGGTGACCGCTCCATAGGTACGGAACAACACACCGGTGCGCGCCCAGTCCTTGAGGACGGCCGGGCTGCCCGCGGGCGGTCCGCCGACCCGCCAGACACCCAGGGACGTCTCGAAGCCCTCGGTCCCGGTGGCCGTACCGCCGACGACGAGAGAGGCCTCGTCGGCGAGGACGCCGTGGCCGCCGCTGCCCGGGTCGGTGACGTAACTGATCGACACCTCGACGGACTTGCCGGCGTACGCGCTCAGGTCGAAGTTCACCTGCTGCCAGCCGTCGGAGGAGCCGGTGAGGGCGTTCCAGGAGCCGCTGGTGCCGGTCGCGGTGCAGTCGCCCGCCGCCAGCGTCAGGTAGTGCCGCAGCCAGGGGTGCTCACCGATGTAGAAGCCGGCTCCGCACTCCGCCGGTACCCCGGTGGAGGTGGCGCCGCCCGCCTCGGGGAGCGTCGTCCAGTCCTCGGCGCCCACGGTGTGCGCCTCGATCAGGGCGTTGTCGTAGCCCGGTTCGGTGTCCCACAGCAGCCGGCTGCTCAGGGTGGGCCGGTCGGCCGCGGTGACCCCGGTGAGGTCGATGGTCCGCGTGAGCCGCTTGTAGGCGTCGTCGGTGTGCACCGCGGCGGCCATGGAGGAGCCCGCGTACGGCCCGTACGGGTTGACGGTGCCGACGAACTGGCCCGCGCCCGCGCTCGCGAACTGCGGGTAGGTCGCGGGGGACAACTCGTCCGAGGTGACGCCGTAGGTGCCCGCCCGGTCCAGCGGGTTGCCGGTCGCGGGGCCGAGCGCGCCGCCGGCGCCGGTCAGGTCGCCGGAGCCGGTGAAGCCGGTGGCGCCGGGGGTCGACGTGCGCGAGTAGGCGCCCAGGTAGTACTGGCTGAAGTCGTTCGACGGGGTCCCGTCGCCGAGGTCGACGCTGCCGCCGGCCAGTTCGCCCGCCTCGATCAGCTTGCCGCCCTCGTTGAGGTAGGCACGCAGCTGGAGCTGGGTGGGGTTGCCCGGGGTCTTCGCGCCCGTGTAGTGCACGACCGTCCGGAAGTGGTCCAGCACGCCGAGCGCGTCGGGCGCGCCCTGGGTGGCGACGTCCCAGACGAGCGCCTTGCGGCCGTTGGCCTTCAGCGCGTCCACGTACGTCTGCGCCTGCGTGGCGGCCGCGCCCTCCTCGGCGACGACGAGCGTGTCGGCCTTGGCCCGCTCGGCCACGGTGTACGTGAAGTGCCCGCTGGAGACCTTCTTGCCGCTCTTCGTCTCGCCGGTGAACCACACCTCGACCCGGTCGCCCGGTGCGCCGTCCCGGACCTTGGCCCGGTACTCGTCGAAGTGGAGGTTGTCCTCACCGCCGTAGGTCTCGCCGCCCCTCCAGGGCCTGAGCGCCTGGTCGCGCGTACGGCCGCCGTTGACGCGGTACTTGAGCTCCTTGTCGCGGATCGCCTTGCGGACGACGACGGAGACCTCCTGGTCGGCCCCTCGCGAGTACGACGTCGGGAACGCGGCCGGGGTGAAGTCGGCGGCGTTCAGGCCGACCGAGGACGACGGCTGGTCGGGGTGCGCGGCGCTCTCGGCGACGGAGAGCGCGAACGGGACGTTCTTGGCGAACTCCTGCTGGATCAGCTTCTCGTCGTCCGGGAAGTTGAAGCCCGACTGGCAGTCGGAGGCGTTCCACGCGTCGGCCGGGTCGAGGTTCGACACGGTCTGGCAGGTCGACATCTCGGGGGTGAACATCGACGTGCCGTTGACGTTGCCGGCGTGACCGTCCGCCTCGCCGTTGGTGGTGTACAGCTCCGAGGCGACCTGCGGGTGGTAGCCGGGGATCGCGGAGTTGTCGGGGGTGCCGGCGAGCGCCTTGTAGAGGACGTCGTCCGGGGTCGGCGTGGCCACCTGCCAGCCGACGCCGTAGAGGATGAGTTCGGCGGCGGAGTGGTAGTTGATGCCGTACGTGAAGTCGATGCGCTTCTCGAACGCGTCCAGTGCCCTGGTCTCGGGCTCGGAGGCCGGGGCCGCGCCGCGGTAGGTCTCGCTGGTCGGGTTGGGGGACGAACCCTCGTCGTCGTAGCCCCACTTGTAGGCGAAGTTGCGGTTGAGGTCGACGCCGTCGCCGGTGCTGATGACGCCGTCGCCGTTGACGTCCCGCAGGTTCTTGCGCCACAGGCGGTTGTCGGTGCTCCGGAAGGTGTAGTCGTAGCCGTCGGGGTTGGCCGACAGGACGAACCACAGCTCGGTGGAGTCGACGATCTTCTTGACCCGCCGGTCGGTCTTGTAGTTGTCCACGTAGTAGTGGAGCAGCCGCCTGGTCATCTCCGGCGTGATCCACTCGCGCGCGTGCTGGTTGGACATGTACAGCACGGAGGGCTTGGAGCCGTCCTTGGACTTCTTGGCGTCCTTGGTCAGCTTGACCGCGAGGATGTCCTGACCCCCGACCGTCTTGCCGATGGAGACGACCTTGGTGAGACCGGGGTTCTCCTGACCGGTCCTGACGATCTCCTCCTTCAGGCCGCCGCTGCCGCTGTACGGGCGGAACACGCCCTCGGCCGCGGCCTCGACGCGGTTCTCGGCCTTGGCCGAGAGGGTGTGCTCGGTGAGGTCGACGCCCTGCTTCTCCAGCTTCTTCGCCTGGTCACCGGTGAGATAGACCTCGACGTCGGTCGTGCCCGTGTCGGGTGCCTGCTCGCCGAGTTCGTGACCGTCCTGTCCGGCGGCCAGCAACAGCGGTATCTGTTGCTTGGTCACTTCGGCGCGGTAGACCTTGACTTCGTCCGGGCCGGACTTCGCCGCCGGACCCGCGGTCCGTGCCTGGGCGATGGGTGCGATGCTCGCTCCGCTGATCAGGAGCGCGCCGACAGCGAGGATCGATCTCGCTCTGTGTCTCATGAACCCCCCTAGCAGTGGTCCGCCACTACGGCGAACACATGCCAGGCTCATGACAGTTCATGATCGAGTCAAGGGTGCGCCAAAGAAGGATAAACGCTGACGCCTACACCCAAGTGGGGGTAGGCGTCAGCGCGTTGGGCGTTCGCGGGTCAGCCGACGAGGTTGTCGGCCAGCTCCTCGGAGATGTTGGCCTCGGTGCCCGGGATGCCGAGGTCGGAGGCCCGCTTGTCGGCCATCGCGAGCAGCCGGCGGATCCGTCCGGCGACCGCGTCCTTGGTCAGCGGCGGGTCGGCGAGCGCGCCGAGCTCCTCCAGCGAGGCCTGCTTGTGCTCCATCCGCAGCCGGCCGGCGGCCGCGAGGTGCTCGGGCACCTCGTCGGCGAGGATCTCCAGCGCGCGCTGCACGCGGGCGCCGGCGGCGACGGCCGCGCGGGCCGAGCGGCGCAGGTTGGCGTCGTCGAAGTTGGCGAGCCGGTTCGCCGTGGCACGCACCTCGCGGCGCATCCGGCGCTCCTCCCAGGCCAGCACGGACTCGTGCGCGCCGAGGCGGGTGAGCAGCGCGCCGATCGCGTCGCCGTCCCGGACGACGACCCGGTCCACCCCGCGGACCTCGCGGGCCTTCGCCGCGATGGACAGCCGGCGGGCCGCGCCGACCAGCGCGAGCGCGGCCTCGGGGCCCGGGCAGGTCACCTCCAGGGAGGAGGAGCGGCCGGGCTCGGTCAGCGAGCCGTGCGCCAGGAACGCGCCGCGCCAGGCCGCCTCCGCGTCACAGGTCGCGCCGGACACCACCTGCGGGGGCAGGCCCCGGATGGGGCGGCCCCGGCCGTCCACGAGACCGGTCTGGCGGGCCAGCTGATCGCCGCCCGCGACCACGCGCACCACATAGCGCGAGCCGCGGCGCAGACCGCCCGGGGCCATCACGATCAGTTCGGAGCTGTGGCCGAAGATCTCCAGGATGTCCCGCTTGAGCCGGCGGGCCGCCATCGCGGTGTCCAGCTCCGCCTCGATCACGATGCGCCCGCTCACCAGGTGGAGGCCGCCGGCGAACCGCAGGATGGCGGAGACCTCCGCCTTTCTGCAGCAGGTCCGGGTGACGGGAAGCCGGGAGATCTCATCCTTCACCGCTGCCGTCATCGCCATGGGCCGATCCTTCCATGCATCCGAAAAATACGGTCGTACGCGGCGGCGAGGAGCTCCGGGTCGTGCCGCGAAGTCCCATCGGCCCGGGCCACCGGCGCCAGCTCGACCGCGGCCCCGAACCGTTTGGCGGCGTCGGTCAGCGAGTCGCGGTCGGGCACGGCGGCCTCGTCGGCCAGCACCACGTCCAGGGCGAGTTTAGGGGCGTGTCGTCCCAAAACCTCCAAATGACGCTGCGGGGAGAAGCCCTCGGTTTCTCCGGGCTGCGGCGCGAGGTTCAGGGAGAGTACCCGGCGGGCCTTGGTCTGCGTGAGCGCGTCCAGGAGTTCCGGCACCAGCAGGTGCGGGATCACCGAGGAGAACCAGGAGCCGGGGCCGAGCACCACCCAGTCCGCGTCCCGGACCGCGGCGACCGCCTCGGGGACGGCCGGCGGGTCGTTCGGCACGAGGTGCACGGACTGCACCTCGCCGGGCGTGAGGGCCACCGTGGCCTGGCCGCGGACGGTGTCGACCTCGTCGGGGCGGTCCGGGTCGTGCCCCTTGACCAGGGCCTGGAGCTCCAGGGGCACGGCGGACATGGGCAGCACGCGCCCGTGCGCGCCGAGCAGCTTGCCGACCAGGTCCAGCGCCTGCACATGGTCGCCGAGCTGTTCCCACAGGGCGACGATCAACAGGTTGCCGACCGCGTGTTCGTGCAGGTCGCCCCGGGACTGGAAGCGGTGCTGGATGACGCGGGCCCAGGTCTGGCCCCAGTCGTCGTCGCCGCACAGCGCGGCCAGCGCCTTGCGCAGGTCGCCGGGCGGCAGGACGCCCAGTTCGTCGCGCAGGCGGCCGCTGGAGCCGCCGTCGTCGGCCACGGTGACGACGGCGGTGAGGTCGCCGGTGATCCGGCGCAGTGCGGCGAGCGAGGCGGACAGGCCCATGCCGCCGCCCAGGGCGACGACCTTGGGCTGGGTGCCCCGGCGGCGTGGCTTGCCGCCTCGGGCCTCGACCGGCCGGCTGACGCGCCCCTCGGGTACCGCCCGGCGCAGTCGGCTCAGTCGCGGAGTGCGTCCCGTCATTCCCGTCCCATGTCCCGGTGCACGACCACCGTCTCCACACTCTCGGCCGCGAGGCGCGCGGCGAGCTTCTCCGACATCGCGACCGAACGGTGCTTGCCGCCCGTACAGCCGACCGCGATGGTCACGTAGCGCTTGCCCTCACGGCGGTAGCCCGCGGCGATCAGCTGGAGGAGCTCCGCGTAGCGGTCGAGGAACTCCTTGGCGCCGGGCTGGTTGAAGACGTACGCCGCGACCTCCTCGTTGAGGCCGGTGAAGGGGCGCAGCTCCGGGACCCAGTGCGGGTTGGGCAGGAAGCGCATGTCCACGACCAGGTCGGCGTCGACCGGGAGGCCGTACTTGAAGCCGAAGGACATGACGGTGGCCCGCAGCTCGGGCTCCTCCTCGCCGGCGAACTGGGCGTCCATCTTGGCGCGCAGCTCGTGCACGTTCAGGCTGGAGGTGTCGATCACCAGGTCGGCGTCGCCGCGCAGTTCGCGCAGCAGTTCCCGCTCGGCGGCGATGCCGTCGACGATCCGGCCGTCGCCCTGGAGGGGGTGCGGGCGGCGCACCGACTCGAAGCGGCGCACCAGGGCGTCGTCGGAGGACTCCAGGAAGACGACCCGGCGTGTGACGCCCCGGGTGTCGAGGTCCGCGAGGGAGTCGCGGAGGTTGTCGAAGAACCGGCGGCCGCGCACGTCGACGACGACCGCGATCCGCGCCACGTTGCCCTGCGAGCGGGCACCGAGCTCCACCATGGTGGGGATCAGGGCCGGCGGAAGGTTGTCGACGACGAACCAGCCGAGGTCCTCCAGACACTTGGCGGCCGTCGAGCGGCCGGCCCCCGACATACCGGAGATGATCACCAGCTCCGGGATGGCCGCGTCGGGGATCCCTGGCGGCGCGCTGTCCGTACTCACCTGTGCTCCGTCTTCCTGGCGTGCGTCCTGCTGGGACGCTTCCTCTGGGGACGCGTCCTGTGGAGGTACGTCCTGCTGGGACGCGTCCTGCTGAGGTGCGTCCTGCTGAGGTGCGTCCTGCTGAGGTGCGTCCTGCCGGGCGGGATTCCCGCCCGCTTCCCTGGGCATGCGATCTCGCTCCGCTGTGGGCTGTGTCTCGTGCTCGGTCACGGTTCCTGCCCCCGTCGTTCGTCCGAGGCGCCCGCGGTCACGGGCTCCCCCGGGGCGCCCGTGGTCGTCTCGGGCGTCCCGACTTCGTCGTCTTCCATGATCTCTCCAGTGGCCGTGTTCACGGCGGGCGCGGCCGGGGCCGCCTGGGCGAGGGTCACGGCGATGGTCTCGGCCGTCTTGCGGCCTATGCCCGGAACCTCGCAGATCTGGTCGATTGTCGCGGATCGCAGCTTCTTCACCGAACCGAAGTGCTTGATCAGTGCCTGCTTGCGTGTCTCTCCGAGGCCCGGTACGTCGTCCAGGGGGCCGGCCCTGAAACGCTTGGCGCGCTTGGTGCGCTGGTAGGTGATCGCGAAGCGGTGGGCCTCGTCGCGGACACGCTGGAGCAGGTACAGGCCCTCGCTCGTGCGGGGCAGGACGACGGGGTCGTCCTGGTCCGGCAACCAGACCTCCTCCAGGCGCTTGGCCAGACCGCAGACGGCGATGTCGTCGATGCCGAGCTCGTCCAGAGCCCGCTTGGCCGCCGCGACCTGCGGCTGACCACCGTCGACGACGACCAGCTGAGGCGGATAGGCGAACCGCTTGGGGCGCCCGTCCTCCTCGGTGAAGCCGTTCACACCCATCGTCCCACCGGTGACCCCGCCGGTCGTACCGCCGCCGGCCTCTTCGGGCGTCCCGGCGGCGACCTCTCCGGTCGTCCCGCCGCCGGCCCCTTCGGGCGTCCCGGTGCCGGTCTCTCCGACGATCCGGCCGAGGGAGTCGCCGTCGGGGCCGCTGCCGGTCTCGCCGTCGGTCCACTCCCCCGTCCGCTCCTTCTCCGCGAGGTAGCGCCGGAACCGGCGGGTGATGACCTCGTGCATGGAGCGGACGTCGTCCTGGCCCTCGAAGCCCTTGATCTGGAAACGGCGGTACTCGCTCTTGCGCTGCAATCCGTCTTCGAAGACGACCATGGAGGCCACCACGTCGTCGCCCTGGAGGTGCGAGATGTCGTAGCACTCGATCCTGAGCGGGGCGCTGTCGAGCTCCAGGGCGTCCGCGATCTCCTCCAGGGCCCGGGAGCGCGTGGTCAGGTCGGAGGCCCGCCTGGTCTTGTGCAGGACGAGCGCCTGCTGAGCGTTGCGCTCCACGGTCTCCATCAGGGCCCGTTTGTCGCCACGCTGCGGGATGCGCAGGGACACGTACGAGCCGCGGCGGCCGGTCAGCCACTCCTGCACGGGCTCCACCGGCTCGGGCAGGGCCGGGACGAGGACCTCCTTGGGGACGGCGTCCCCGGTCTCCTCGCCGTAGAGCTGCTGGAGCGCGTGTTCGACGAGGGCACCGGTGGTGACGTCCTCCACCTTGTCCGTCACCCAGCCGCGCTGGCCGCGCACGCGTCCGCCGCGCACGTGGAAGATCTGGACGGCCGCCTCCAGCTCGTCCTCCGCGACCGCGATCAGGTCGGCGTCGGTCGCGTCGGCGAGCACGACCGCGTTCTTCTCCATGGCCTTCTTCAGGGCCTCGATGTCGTCGCGCAGGCGGGCGGCCCGCTCGTACTCCATCTCCTCGGCCGCCTCCATCATCCGGCTCTCCAGACGGCGGAGGTACGTGCCCGTACGCCCGGTCATGAAGTCGCAGAAGTCCTCGGCGAGTTCGCGGTGCTCCTCGGCCTGGACCCGTCCGACGCAGGGCGCCGAGCACTTGCCGATGTAGCCGAGCAAGCAGGGGCGGCCGGTGCGGGCGGCGTTCTTGAACACACCGGCCGAGCAGGTGCGCACCGGAAAGACCCGCAGCAGCAGGTCGACGGTGTCCCGGATGGCCCACGCGTGCCCGTACGGCCCGAAGTAGCGCACGCCCTTCTTCTTGTGACCGCGCATCACCTGCACGCGCGGGAACTCCTCGTTCATCGTCACCGCGAGATACGGGTAGCTCTTGTCGTCGCGGTACTTGACGTTGAACCGGGGGTCGTACTCCTTGATCCAGGAGTACTCCAGCTGGAGCGCCTCGACCTCCGTGGACACGACTGTCCACTCCACGGACGCGGCGGTCGTCACCATCGTCCGGGTGCGCGGGTGCAGGCCCGCGAGATCCTGGAAGTAGTTCGCCAGGCGCTGGCGCAGGCTCTTCGCCTTCCCGACGTAGATCACCCGGCGGTGCTCGTCACGGAACCTGTACACCCCGGGAGAGTCCGGGATCTGTCCCGGCTTGGGGCGGTAGCTGGAGGGGTCGGCCATGTCTCACACCCTACTGGCGAGGGGTGACACTCCGACGAGCCTGTGGACAACGCCGGCGCTCCCGCCCTGCCGCGTCTCCAGGAAGGTCGGCACCGCCAGGACCCCGCGGTGGTCGTCGGTGTCCTCCTGGAGCCGGAGTTTGCGGAGGATGCCGCGGACGTGCTTCTCGACGTCACCCTCCGTGACCCACAGGCGGCGGCCGATGCCCGCGTCGGACCGGCCCTCGGCCATCAGGGCGAGAACCTCGCGCTCGCGGGCGCTGAGGTGGGCCGGCGGGTCGTCACGGCGCCGGGTCGAGAACAGTGCCCGGACCAGGGAGGGGTCCACGACACAGCCACCCCTGCCGATCCGGTCCCGCGCCTCGACGAACTCGTCGACGACCGTGATCCTGCTCTTGAGCAGGTGACCGACCCGCTGCCCGCTCGCCGGCAGCTCCGAGGCGTCCTCGACCCGCGCGGGCCGCTGCGATGCGTCCATGGTCCCGGCTCCCCCTGCCCGGCCGGCGATGCGAGGCGTTGCGACGCGACGCGCTTCCTCCACAAGTCGGCGCTGTCGGTGCGCGCGATCAAGGACGTACCGGGCGGCGGGACGACCGGGGCACCGGCGCGGCGGGCGACGTGAACCGTGCGGTGCGGACTCGGCCAGGAGTACGCCGCGGTTGGGCAACAGGTGTTGTCGGGACTTGGTCAACACGCTTCAATGCGGGGGAACTCGGGGCCGTGCACGACGGCGTACGGACGTGAGGATCCCCCCGGCGCCGACGGGGTGGCCCCGAATCACCCCCCGCGAACGGTCTGACCAGCCGTTGTGCCATTCACAGAAAGGCCCCTGCATGCCGCACGCCACACAGCACGCGGACGTCGCCACCGACGTCGCCACCGCGGAACTGGACACGGCCCTGCGCGGCGGCCCCTTCCACGTCGCCCTGCGGGCCGCGATCGCGGCCCGCGGACTGCCGCTGCAACGCGTGCAGCACCATCTCTCTCGCTATGGAGTGAAGGTCGGCGTCACGAGCCTGAGCTACTGGCAGCAGGGCGCCCGCCGCCCGCAGCGCCCCGAGTCGCTGCGCGCCGTCCGTGCCCTGGAGGAGATACTGCAACTCCCGGACGAGTCGTTGATACGGCTGCTCGCCGAGAGCGAGGAAGGGACCTCCGGCGACCGGTCCTCGGCCCGCTCCTACCGCTCGCTCGTCGCGGCCTCCGGCGTCCTGGAACATCTGCTGGCCGAACTGGAATCCCCGCTCGACACCGGGCTGCACATTCTCGGACAGCACGAGCGGGTGCGGATCGGCGCGCGCCGCGAACTCCTCGGGCGCGAGTCGCACCACATCGTGCGCGCGCACCGCGACGGCGTCGACCGCTTCCTGGCCGTCCACCACGGCGACCAGGGGTGCGCACCGGAGCGCATGGCGGTGCACGCCCTGGAGAACTGCCGCACGGGGCGGGTCCGTTGGCACCACGACACCGGCGTGCTGGTCGCCGAGCTGCTCTTCGACACCCGGCTGCGCTCCGGCGAGACGTTCCTGTTCCGCTACGGCGTCGAGGACGGCACGGCCGGCGTCTCCCGCGAGTACGTCCGCGAGTTCGGCATGGCGGGAGGCCAGTACGCCCTGGAGGTCCACTTCGACGAACACGCCCTGCCGGTGGCCTGCCACCGGTTCACCCAGCACTCGGCGGCGGCCCCGCGCAGTGGCCGTCAGCAGCTCGCGCTCAGCCGACGCCACCGTTCGGCGCATCTCGTCGAGCCCCGGGTGCGCTCGGGGGTCGTGGGCATCGGGTGGGACTGGGAGTGAGCGGACGGGCGCGCGCGGCCCGCCCGTCGATCAGGCCTCCGGCCCGGCGACGATCTTGCCGTTCTTGACCGTGACCGGCAGCTCCTTCAGCGGAACGGTGGCCGGGGCGTGCAGCACCGCGCCGGTCAGGGCGTCGAACCGGCTCCCGTGGCACGGGCACACGAGGGTCGTCCCCTCCAGCTTGTTGATGGGGCACAACGCGTGCGTGCAGATCGTGCTGTACGCCTTGAGGGTGCCGTCCTGGCGTCGGCCGACGACGACGTTGTGATCCCGGTAGAGCTTGGCGTTCCCTTTCGCGATCTCGCTCTCGGGGCCGACCTCGACGGGGGCGGTCGGACGGCCGGGCGAGGGCTCCCCGTTCGCACAGGCGGCGAGGCCGATCCCGGCGACGGGCGCGGCGGCCGCCCCTCGCAGAAGGGTGCGGCGGCTCGGGACGGGACGGCCGGACATGACGTTCTCCACGGGTCGGCGGGTGGTACCCGCCGACCCTAGCGGGGTCGGACATTCCGGGTCAGCTCGGGGGAGGTGGTGCGGATTCGTCGGACGTAAACGCTTGCGCAAGCGTTTACGCGGGGCTCCGGATGCGGTACGTTCCGGGGCGCGGGGAGGCCCCCGCCGTCCCGGCCCCGCGCGAACCGGACGGCCACAGACGGCTCGGAACGGCCGGACGGCCGCAGACGGTCCGGAACCGGCCGGACGGCCGGTGACGGCTCGGAACCGGTCAGACGGCCGGTGACGGCTCGGATGGGAAGGCTGGCGAGGCGGAATGCCGACCATGGCCGATGTCGCACGCCGCGCCGGTGTGTCCGTCGCCACCGTCTCGCACGTCCTGAACGACACCCGTCCGGTGCTGCCGCACACCCGCCGGGCCGTCCTGGACGCCGTCGACGAACTCGGCTACACGCCCAACACCCTGGCCCGCTCCCTGGTGACCTCCCGCACCCGGTCCATCGGACTCGCGGTGTCGGCGATCAGCAACCCGTACTTCACGGAGATCCTCCAGGGCGTCGAGGCCGCCGCCCTGGAGCACGGCTACGGCCTGCTCATCGCCGACCCGCACGACGACCCGGAGCACGAGCGCAAGGTCGTCCAGCTGCTGCACGAGCGGCGCGTGGACGGGGTGATCGTCGCGCCGTCCGCACAGCCCGATGAGCTCGTCGCCTACCTCGCCCGCCACCGCGTCCCGGCCGTCCTCCTCGACCGGGCGGTCGACGTCAGTGCGCACACCGCCCCCCGCTTCGACCAGGTGTGCGCGGAGAACGTCGAACCGGTCACCCGGCTGGTCACCCATCTCGCGGAGCTCGGCCACCGCCGGATCGCCCTGGTCGCGGGCCTGCCGGGGCTCAGCACCACCCGCGAGCGGATCGCCGGATACCGCCACGGCCTCGCCGCCGCCGGGCTCCCCCACGACGAACGGCTCGTCGCGTACGGCGACTCCGCGACCGAGGCCGCCGAGCGGGCCACCACGGCCCTGCTCGCCCTCGCCGCACCGCCCACCGCCCTGGTCACCGGCAACAACGCGATGACCATCGGGGCACTGCGCGCCCTGCGCGAGCTCGGCCTGTCCGTGCCCGGGGACATCGCGCTGTGCTGCTTCGACGACTTCGCCTGGACGGATCTGTTCTCGCCCCGGCTCACCGCGATCGCCCAGCCCGGCAAGGAGATGGGCGCCCTGGCGGTACGCGTGCTCCTGGAACGGCTCGCCGCGCCGGACCGTCCCGCCAGGACCGTCCGGCTCCCCTGCTCCTTCGTCCACCGCGCCTCCTGCGGCTGCGCCGACCAGCCGTCCCAGGCCGAGCGCGCCCGGCAGTCCGACTACGCCGAGCACGCCGAGCGGCCCCCGCACAGCGCGCACTCCCAGCAATCCGAGCAGTCCCAGCAATCCGCGAAAGGAATCGACTCGTGATCGTCGTCGCCGGTGAGGCCCTGATCGACCTGGTACCGCAGGGCCCCGGCGCCCTGGCGAACCTGAAGCCCGCGCTGGGCGGAGGCCCCTACAACACCGCCGTGGCCCTCGGCCGCCTCGGTTCCCCCACGGCCTTCTGCTCCCGCACCTCGTACGACGCCTTCGGCGAGGCCCTGCTCGACGGGCTGCGCCGGGCGGATGTGGACGTGTCGGCCGTGCAGCGCGGCACGGAGCCCACCACCCTGGCCGCCGCCACGGTGGATTCGAACGGTTCGGCCGCCTACTCCTTCTACGTCGAGGGCACCGCCGACCGGCTGTTCACGGCGCCGGACCGGCTGCCCGACGGAACCCGTGCGGTGTCCTTCGGCACCTGTTCCCTGGTCCTGGAACCCGGCGCGAGCGCCTACGAGGACCTGATGCGCGTCTCCTTCGCGCAAGGTCTGTTCACCACGCTCGACCCCAACATCCGGCCGGGGCTCATCCCCGACCCGGACGCCTACCGGGCCCGTTTCAGAAGCTGGCTGCCGTCCATCTCGCTCCTCAAGCTCTCCGAGGAGGACGCCGAGTGGCTGGGTGGCACCCCGGGCGAGTGGCTCACGGCCGGGCCGTCGGCCGTCGTGGTCACGCGGGGCGGCGACGGCCTCACCGTCTTCACCCGGGACGGCGGGGTGCACGCGGTGCCCGGTGAGAAGGTCGAGGTCGTCGACACGATCGGCGCGGGAGACACGGTGAACGCGGCCCTGCTGCACGGCCTGTCCGCCCGGGACGCGCTGTCGCCGGAGGCGCTCGCCGCCATGAGCGCCGACGACTGGACCCGCCTGCTACGGTTCGCGGCCCGTGCGGCCGCCCTCACCTGCTCCCGCGCGGGCGCGGAACCGCCGTACGCCTCCGAACTGGGCGGGATGTAGCGCGGCGCCCCACGGAACGTTCCCGTGGGGCGCCGCGTCCTGCCAGGTTCCCCCGGCCTGCCACCGCCGGGTGGCGCGAGCGGGTCAGGCCTTGCGCGCCCTCGCCGTCTTCTTCGCCGGGGCCGCCTTCTTCGTGGCGCCGGCCGCCTTCTTCGTCGTCGCGCTGTCGGCGGCCGTGGCCGTCTTGGCCGTGGCCGTCTTCTTCGCGGTCGACTTGGCCGCGACCGTCTTCCTGGCGGTCGTCCGCCGCGAGGCCTGCGCCGGGACGGCGTCGCTGATCCGGTCGGCGGAGAGGATCTCGCGCAGGAACTTGCCCGTGTGGCTGGTCGCCACCCCGGCGACCTGCTCGGGCGTGCCCTCGGCGATGACGAGACCACCGCCGGCGCCGCCCTCGGGTCCCATGTCGACGACCCAGTCCGCGGTCTTGATCACGTCGAGGTTGTGCTCGATGACGATGACCGTGTTGCCCTTGTCGACCAGGCCGGACAGGACCGTCAGCAGCTTGCTGATGTCCTCGAAGTGCAGACCGGTGGTCGGCTCGTCCAGGACGTACACCGTGCGCCCGGTGGAGCGGCGCTGGAGTTCGCTGGCGAGCTTCACGCGCTGTGCCTCGCCGCCGGACAGGGTGGTGGCGGACTGGCCGAGCCGGACATAGCCGAGGCCGACGTCGTTCAGCGTCCTGAGGTGGCGGGAGATCGACGGCACGGCCTCGAAGAAGTCCATCGCCTCCTCGATCGGCATGTTGAGCACGTCGGCGATGGACTTGCCCTTGTAGTGGACGTCCAGGGTCTCCCGGTTGTACCGGGCGCCGTGGCAGACCTCGCACGGGACGTAGACGTCCGGGAGGAAGTTCATCTCGATCTTGATGGTGCCGTCGCCCGCGCAGTTCTCGCAGCGGCCGCCCTTGACGTTGAAGGAGAAGCGGCCGGGCAGGTAACCGCGGACCTTCGCCTCGGTCGTCTCCGCGAACAGCTTGCGGACGTGGTCGAAGACACCGGTGTACGTCGCCGGGTTCGACCGCGGGGTGCGGCCGATGGGCGACTGGTCGACGTGGACGACCTTGTCGACCAGGTCGTCGCCCTCCACGCGCGTGTGCCGCCCCGGCACGTTTCTCGCGCCGTTGAGCTCGCGGGCGAGGTGCGTGTAGAGGATGTCGTTGACCAGCGTCGACTTGCCGGAGCCGGACACGCCGGTGACCGCGGTGAAGACGCCCAGCGGGAAGGACACGTCGATGTCCTGGAGGTTGTTCTCGCGGGCGCCGTGCACCGTGAGCTGCCGGGACGGGTCGAGCGGACGCCTGATGTCGGGCAGCGGGATGGACTTCTTCCCGGACAGGTACTGCCCGGTCTGCGACTCGGTGTTGGCGAGCAGCTCCTTAAGGGAGCCGCTGTGCACGACCTTGCCGCCGTGTTCGCCCGCGCCGGGGCCGATGTCGACGATCCAGTCGGCGACCTTGATGGTGTCCTCGTCGTGCTCGACGACGATGAGCGTGTTGCCCATGTCACGCAGCCGGACCAGGGTCTCGATCAGCCGGTGGTTGTCCCGCTGGTGCAGGCCGATGGACGGCTCGTCGAGCACGTACAGGACGCCGACGAGTCCGGAGCCGATCTGGGTGGCCAGCCGGATGCGCTGGGCCTCGCCGCCGGACAGGGTGCCGGCCGCGCGGTTCAGGGAGAGGTAGTCCAGGCCGACGTCGACCAGGAAGCGCAGTCGTTCGTTGACCTCCTTCAGCACGCGCTCGGCGATCTTCTTGTCGCGCGCGTTGAGCTTCATTTCACCGAGGAAGTCGGCGCAGTCGCTGATGGACATCGCCGCGACCTCGGCGATCGACTTCTCCATGATCGTGACCGCGAGGACGATCGGCTTCAGGCGCGTGCCCTGACAGGTGGGGCAGGGCACCTCGCGCATGTAGCCCTCGAAGCGCTCGCGGCTCGCGTCGCTCTCGGCCTCGCTGTGCCGGCGCTTCACGAAGGGGACGGCGCCCTCGAACGGGGTCGTGTACACGCGCTCGCGTCCGTACCGGTTGCGGTAGCGGACCTCGATCTGCGTCTTGTGGCCGTGCAGCAGGGCCTTCTTGGCGCGCTGCGGCAGGCCCGCGAACGGGATGTCCGTGCGGA
This sequence comes from Streptomyces sp. NPDC002306, assembly GCF_053593435.1. Lineage (NCBI taxonomy): Bacteria > Bacillati > Actinomycetota > Actinomycetes > Kitasatosporales > Streptomycetaceae > Streptomyces > Streptomyces sp. NPDC002306. Next base: position 255,247 of record NZ_JBSFCK010000005.1, on the reverse strand, counting down.
AGCCGAGCGCGTCCGCGAGGGCCCCGATCAGACGGCTGAAGTAGTCCTTGGTGTGCCCGTGCGACCAGGGGTGGATCGCGCCCTCGTCGAGGGACTTGTCCTCGTCCGGGACGATCAGTTCGGGGTCGACCTCCATGCGCGTGCCGATGCCGGTGCACTCGGGGCAGGCGCCGAAGGGCGAGTTGAAGGAGAAGGAGCGGGGCTCCAGCTCCTCGAAGGACAGGTCGTCGTACGGGCAGTACAGGTGCTCCGAGTACATGCGCTCGCGCTCGGGGTCGTCCTCGGGGAGGTCGACGAAGTCGAGCACGACCATGCCGCCGGCCAGGCCGAGGGCGGTCTCCACCGAGTCGGTGAGGCGGCGCTTGGCGGACTCCTTCACCGTGAGGCGGTCGATGACCACCTCGATGGTGTGCTTCTCCTGCTTCTTCAGCGTCGGCGGCTCGGAGAGCTGGATGGTCTCGCCGTCCACGCGCGCGCGGCTGTAGCCCTTGGTCTGGAGATCGGCGAAGAGGTCGACGAACTCGCCCTTGCGCTCGCGCACCAGCGGCGACAGCACCTGGAAGCGGCTCCCCTCCGGCAGCTCCAGGACCCTGTCGACGATGGCCTGCGGCGACTGGCGCGAGATCGGCCGGCCGCACTGCGGGCAGTGCGGCTTGCCGATGCGCGCGAAGAGCAGCCGGAGGTAGTCGTAGACCTCGGTGATCGTGCCGACCGTCGAGCGCGGGTTGCGCGAGGTCGACTTCTGGTCGATGGAGACCGCCGGGGACAGACCTTCGATGAAGTCGACGTCCGGCTTGTCCATCTGGCCGAGGAACTGCCGGGCGTACGAGGACAACGACTCCACGTAACGGCGCTGGCCCTCGGCGAAGATCGTGTCGAAGGCCAGCGAGGACTTGCCCGACCCCGACAGGCCCGTGAAGACGATGAGCGAGTCACGTGGCAGGTCGAGCGAGACATTCTTCAGGTTGTGCTCGCGCGCGCCACGGACGATGAGACGGTCGGCCACGCCGGTCCGCACCTTTCTTGAGAGAAGTGACAGGGGCGGGGCCCCCGTCTTTCTCAGACTAGGGGGAGCCACTGACAACGCCGGTCGGATTCCCGGTCGCATAACAATCCCCGACCATCCAGCATGCCCGACGCCGCACCCGACCATATAGCACGTGCATTCGAATTACGGGTCCGGTCCGCCCGCTTCACCCGAAGGAGTGGCGAGGTTAGGGTCGGCGTCATGATGGATCACGCACGTGACCTGGTGTCTGTACGCGACGCGACCGACCGGCTGCTCGCCGCAGCCGCCGCACTGGACAACGCGGCCGTGGCCGAGTCGTCACGGCTGCCCGGCTGGAGTCGTGGCCATGTTCTCGCGCACCTCGCCCGTAACGCGGACGCGCTCGTGAACGTCCTCGAAGGCCGCCCCATGTACGCCTCGGCCGTCGCCCGGGACGCGGACATCGAGCGGGGCGCCCCCCGCGGCCTCGACGCCCAGCTCGCCGACCTGCGCGACAGCGAGGCCCGTTTCCAGGCGACGGGTGCCGCGCCCGCGGACTGGTCACGCACGGTGGAGCTGCGCAACGGTGTCACCGACGCGGCGGCCCGGGTGCCCTTCCGGCGATGGGCCGAGATCGAACTGCACCACGTGGACCTCGGGATCGGGTACGAGCTGGACGACCTGCCGGCGGAGTTCACCCAGCGGGAGATCGACTTCCTGGCCGCGCGCTTCGACGGGCACCCCGACGTGGCCTCCACCCGGCTCGGCGACGGCACGCGCGCGTGGAGCACCGGCCGGAGGTCCGCCGAGCCCGAGGTCACCGTCACCGGGTCGCCCGCCGACCTGCTCGGCTGGCTCGCGGGACGGGGGGCCGGGTCCCGGCTGACGGTGACGGGCGGCGCGCTGCCGAAGCTCCCCGCGCTGTAGGACGTCCCGGTGGCCCCTGGAGGACCGCCGCGGGGCGTGGGCGGTCCGCTGTCGGCCATCGGCGGCCCTCGGGCCGTTCCCCGGCGCTAGGCTGATCGTCATGACGTACAGCGGACAGGTGACGGTCGGCGGCCCGGCGGACGTGCACGAGCTCAAGGACCTGATGATCACCAAGATCGCGGTCGGCCCGATGGACAACAACGCCTATCTGCTGCGCTGTCGGGCCACCGACGAGCAGTTGCTGATCGACGCGGCCAACGACGCGGACACCCTGCTCGGCATGATCGGCGACGACGGCATCGCGTCCGTCGTCACCACCCATCAGCACGGCGACCACTGGCAGGCGCTCGCCGCGGTCGTCGCCGCCACCGGCGCCCGGACCCACGCCGGCCGGGAGGACGCCGAGGGCATCCCGGTACCGACCGACGTGCCGGTCGACGACGGCGACGTCATCCGGGTGGGACAGGTACGGCTGACCGCGCGCCATCTGGTCGGGCACACGCCGGGTTCGATCGCGCTCGTCTACGACGACCCGCACGGTCACCCGCACGTGTTCACCGGGGACTGTCTCTTCCCGGGCGGTCCTGGTCGGACGACACGTCCGGAGGAGTTCAACTCCCTGATGGGCGGCCTGGAGACCAAGCTGTTCGACGTCCTGCCCGACGAGACGTGGGTCTACCCCGGCCACGGCGACGACACCACCCTCGGCACAGAGCGACCCCACCTCGCGCAGTGGCGGGCACGAGGCTGGTGACCGTCCGACGACCCGTTCGCCACGCTGCCGGTCCGACTCCGCGACGACATCGGCGCGTCCACCGTGCCGGTACGGGTCACCGTGACGTCCGTGAAAAGCGGTGACAGGGTCGTCGAGGACAGCACCCGGGCCGAACTGACGGAGCAGCACCCCAACGGCACGACGTGCCCGCCCACCACGTGGACGGCGACGTTCCGCGCCCACCCCGACAAGGGCCTCACCTCACCCGTGGGCCTGGAACTCCAGTAGTGATCCCCCTACGCGAGCGGCCGCCCCCGCGCGCGTGCCACTCCGGCGGATGCGGCCGCTCGGCGCCGGTGGTGAACCCTCGGTACACGACAGGCGCGCGGCGCTGAACGCGCGCCCCGTGTGAAGCGCGTGCACGCACCGGCGTCCTGTGCGCGCTCCCGGCCGACACGCTCTGGGGGTCAACTGGAAGCAGCCCCGCCCAGGATGACGGCTCCTGCGCGGTACGGGCCGCCGGCCTCCTGTTCCCCGCCCTCGGCCGGCGGCCCTGGCACAGCCCGGACGCTCGCCCACGCACCCACACACCCACACACCCACACACCCACACACCCACACGATGGCGTGCCGGCGCGGCGCATGTTCACACGCGTGCAACACCCGTTCCCACCATGCGGACATCCGCGGTCGCGACATCGACAAACGCGGCTTCCGCTGCCAATCTCCCGCCATGCACCCTGCCGCTCGTGTTCTGCGCCGCGCCGTCGCCGGCGCCACCGTAGCCCTGCTCGCCACCGCCGTCGGCTGTGCGCCACAGCCGGAGGAGAACGCGGCCGCCAAGCCATCCGGTTCGCACGCGCGCGGCTGCGCGAAGGGCGGACTGGCCACCAAGACGCCGGGCAAGCTGACCATCGCCACCGACGAACCCGCGTACGAGCCATGGTTCAAGGACGACAAGCCCGCCGGCGGCGAGGGCTTCGAGTCGGCGGTCGCGTACGCCGTGGCCGAGCGGCTCGGCTACGACAGCGGCGCCGTCGTGTGGCAGAGCGTCCCCTTCAACAAGGCGTTCGCGCCCGGGGAGAAGACCTTCGACCTCGACATCAACCAGGTGTCCATCAGCGCCGAGCGCGCGAAGGCCGTGGACTTCTCCTCCGGCTACTACGACGTGCGTCAGGCCGTCATCGCGCTGAAGGGCTCCAAGGCCGCGAAGGCCACGAGCATCGCGGACCTGAAGGACGTGAAGCTGGGCGCCCAGGTCGGTACCACCAGCCTCGACTACATCGACGACGTGGTGAAGCCCACCCGGGCCGCCGCCGTGTACGCCAAGAACGACCAGGCCAAGTCGGCGCTGAAGAACGGTCAGGTCGACGCCGTCGTCACCGACCTGCCGACGGCCTTCTACATCACGGCGGCCGAGGTGACCGACGCGAGGATCGTCGGCCAGTTCGAGAACCGGACCGGCACGCCGGAGCAGTTCGGGCTCGTGCTCGACAAGGGCAGCGCGCTCACCTCCTGCGTGACGGGAGCCGTGGACGCCCTGCGCGAGGACGGCACGCTCGCGAAGCTGGAGCAGCGGTGGCTCTCGGACGCCGTCGACGCCCCGGTCCTCAAGTGACGCTCACGAAGGACGAGTCCGGCCAGGAGGACGCGGACGACGGGGCCGGCGCCGCCCCGGGGAGCGCGCCGGGGACGGGCGACGCGTACACCCCGTCTCCGCGACGCCTGGAACGCGAGCGCCACCACCGGGTCCGGGCGCGCCGCGCCACGGCGGTCGCGGCGCTCTCGACCCTGGTCACCGGTGCCGTCCTCTACCTGATCGTGGTCGGCGCGCCGGGCTGGCCGCGCACCAAGGAGACGTTCTTCGACGGGCGGTACGCGCGCGAGGCTCTCCCCAAGGTGCTCGACGGGCTGTGGCTGAACGTCCGGCTGCTGCTGGTCTGCGGCGCCGCCGTACTGGTCCTGGGGATGCTCATCGCCGTCGCCCGGACGCTGCGCGGCCCGGTGTTCTTCCCGCTGCGGGTCCTGGCGGCCGCGTACACCGACTTCTTCCGCGGACTCCCCCTCATCATCAATCTGATGATCGTGGTCCTGGGCGTGCCCGCGCTGCGGCTGCAAGGGGTGACGGTCGATCCGATCCTGCTGGGCGGCACGGCGCTCACGCTGACGTACTCCGCCTACGTCGCCGAGGTGTTCCGCGCCGGCATCGAGTCCGTGCACCCCTCGCAGCGCGCCGCGGCCCGCTCGCTCGGCCTGAGCAACCGTCAGGCGCTGCGGTACGTGATCCTGCCGCAGGCGGTACGCCGTCAGGTGCCGCCGCTGCTCAACGACCTGGTGTCGCTCCAGAAGGACACCGGCCTCGTGTCGATCGGCGGCGCGGTCGACGCCGTACGGGCCGCGGACATCATCGTGGGCCGCAGCCTCAACTACACGCCCTACGTCGTCGCGGGCCTGGTGTTCGTGGCGCTGACGATTCCGATGACCCGTCTCACGGACTGGGTGACGGCCAGGATGGACCGTCAGCGGGCCCAGGGAGGATCCTTGTGAGCGACGTTCCGGTGCTGCGGATGGAGTCCGTCCGCAAGACCTTCGGCGGCTCCGTCGTCCTGCGGGACGTCGACCTCGCGGTCGCCCCGCACACGGTGACCGCGCTGATCGGCGCCTCCGGCTCCGGCAAGTCCACCCTGCTGCGGTGCGCGAACCTCCTGGAGGACGTCGACGACGGCGCGATCTGGCTGGACGGCGAGGAGATCACCGATCCGCGCGTGGACCGGGACGCGGTACGCCGCCGTATCGGCGTGGTCTTCCAGGCGTACAACCTGTTCCCGCACATGACGGTGTCGCAGAACATCACGCTCGCCCCGCGCCGGGTGCACGGCGTCTCCCGCGCGCGGGCCGAGGAGCGGGCCGGGGAACTGCTGGAGCGGCTCGGGCTCGCGGACCGGGCCGGGGACTACCCCGACCGGCTGAGCGGCGGCCAGCAGCAGCGGGTGGCGATCGCGCGCGCCCTGGCCGTACGCCCCCGGCTGCTGCTCCTCGACGAGGTCACCGCCGCCCTGGATCCCGAACTCGTGGGCGAGGTCCTCGACGTCGTCCGCGATCTGAAGGACGACGGCATGACCATGGTGCTCGCCACCCACGAGATGGGCTTCGCCCGCGAGGTCGCGGACCAGGTCTGTTTCCTGGACGGAGGCGTGGTGCTGGAACGCGGCACCCCCGAGCGGCTCTTCGGCGACCCGCAGCAGGAGCGCACCAGACGCTTCCTGCGGCGGATCGTGGAGGCGGGCCGCCTGTAGCGGCGGGTTACGCGTCGGCCCGCACCGGCCCGGCCAGCGCGGCGACCCGCTCCACCGCGAACACGTACCCCTGCACCCCGCACCCCGCGATGACACCGTCGGCGCGCAGCGAGACGTAGGAGTGGTGCCGGAACGACTCGCGCCGGTGGATGTTGGAGATGTGGACCTCCAGCACCGGCAGGCCGTCGCAGGCGTTGAGCGCGTCGAGGATCGCGACGGAGGTGTGCGAGTAGGCGCCCGGGTTGATGACGATGCCGCAGTGGTTCAGGCGGGCCTCGTGGATCCAGTCGACCAGTTCGCCCTCGTGGTTGGACTGCCGGAAGTCCACCGTGCCGCCGTGCGCGGCAGCCGCCTTGACGCACAGGGCTTCGACGTCGGCGAGCGTGTCGGAGCCGTAGATCTCCGGCTGGCGCTGCCCCAGGAGGTTCAGGTTGGGTCCGTTGAGGATCATGATCGGGGCGTTGGCCAGGGTGCGGGGCACGGTTCCTCCGGTCCGTTCGAGCGGTGCGTCCACCAGGGCGGCCCCTCGGGAACGCCGTTCGCCCCCGGTCTATCACGATGCCCCTGTCCCCGGCCGCGCTCCCGCGCGCCCCCGTAACCCATGGTCACCGTGGGTAGTTGACGCGGCATGCGCGATGTACACACCGTAAGAAAGCCGGGCATGCTGCGGCTCGCGACCGCCTCGCTCGCCGGAACGGCCATCGAGTTCTACGACTTCTTCGTCTACGGGACCGCCGCGGCGCTGGTCCTGGGGCCCCTGTTCTTCCCCACGTTCTCTCCGTTGGCGGGGACGCTGGCCGCCTTCGGCACGTTCGGCGTGGGTTTTGTGGCGCGACCGCTGGGCTCGGTGCTGTTCGGGCACATCGGGGACCGGCGCGGACGGCGGCCGGTGCTCGTCGCGTCCCTGCTGCTGACCGGCGCCTCGACGGTCGCGGTCGGCTGCGTCCCGTCGTACGACACGATCGGCGTGGCCGCTCCCGTACTGCTCCTCGTCCTGCGGTTTCTGCAAGGGCTGGGGCTCGGCGGGGAGTGGGGCGGGGCGGTGCTGCTCACCGCGGAACACGCGCCGGCGGAACGGCGCGGGCTGTGGGCCGGCTTCCCGCAGATCGGGCCCGCGGTGGGTTTCGTGCTGGCCAACGGCGTGATGCTGGTCCTGTCGGCGACGCTGTCCGACGCGCAGTTCGCCCAGTGGGGGTGGCGGGTGCCGTTCTGGGCGGCCGGGCTGCTGGCCGTCGCGGGGCTGTGGCTTCGCTCGTCGCTCACCGAGAGTCCCCGTTTCCTGGAGATCGACGACCCCGCGCGGATGCCGCTCGCCGAGGTCACGCGCGACCACTGGCGGCTGGTGCTGCTCACGGCGGGCGCGCTCGCGGCCGGATACGCGATCTTCTACGCCGTGACGACCTGGTCCCTCGCCTTCGCGACGGAACGGCTCGGGGTGGACCGCACGGTCATGCTCGCCTGCATCATGGCGGCGGTGGTGGTGAAGGGCTCGCTGACGCCGCTGGCGGCGATGCTGGGCGACCGCTTCGGGCGGCGGCCGATGTGCCTGGCCGGGTGCGCGGGCTCGGTCCTGTGGATGTTCCCGATGGTGGCGCTCCTGTCCACCGGCGAGCCGCTGCTGATGTTCCTCGGCTTCCTGGGCGCGCTGATCGCGTTCATCACGATGTTCGCCGTGATCGCCGCCTATCTGCCGGAACTGTACGAGCCGCGGGTGCGCTGCACCGGCGCCGCGGTCGGCTACAACCTCGGCGGCGTCCTCGGCGGCGCGCTGACCCCGATCGTGGCGACGGCGCTCGCCGAACACGGCGGGCGCGTCCCGTGGGCCGTCGGCGCCTATCTGACGGCCGTCTCGCTGCTCAGCCTCGTCTGCTTCGCCCTGCTGCCGGAGACCCGTCCGGTACGGGTGCCCGCGCCGGCTCCGGTCTGACACCGACCGCCGGTCCCGGGGCAGGCACGGGGTCCGGCAGGGAACGGCTGTCGGCCGCGGGCGCCCCGGGAAGCCGGCGCCGGTCAGGGGTTGATCGCCTCAGGGGTTGATCGCCAGTTCCAGGTAGGCGGCGAACAGCACCAGGTGCACGCCGCCCTGGAGTGGTGTGGCCCGGCCCGGCACCACGGTCAGCGAGCTCACCACCACGGTCAGGGCGAGCAGCACCATATGGGTGGAGCCGAGGCCGAGGACGAGCGGTCCGGAGAGCCAGATGGACGCGAGGGCGACCGCGGGGATGGTCAGACCGATGCTGGCCATCGCGGAGCCGAGGGCGAGATTGAGGCTGGTCTGCACCCGGTCGCGGCGGGCGGACCGCAGCGCGGCGATGGTCTCGGGGAGCAGCACCAGCAGTGCGATGATCACGCCGACCACGGCCTGGTGCAGTCCGGCGGCCTGCACGCCCGACTCGATCGTCGGCGACACCCCCTTGGCGAGGCCCACGACCCCGATCAGGGCGAGGCCCAGCAGTCCGAGGCTGAGCTGCGCGTCGCGGCGGGACGGCGCCTCGGCGTGGTCGTCCGCGGTGATCACTCCGCCCTGCCGGGCGATCGGCAGGAAGTAGTCGCGGTGCCGCACGGTCTGGGTCGCCACGAACAGGCCGTACAGGATCAGTGAGGAGACCGCGGCAAAGGTGAGCTGTACGGAGGAGAACTCGGGGCCCGGCTTGCTGGTGGTGAACGTGGGCAGCACCAGGCTGAGCGTGGCCAGTGTCGCGACCGTCGCGAGGGCGGCGCCGGTTCCCTCGGGGTTGAAGATCGCCGTGCCGTGGCGCAGCGAGGCGACGAGGAGGCTCAGTCCGACGATGCCGTTGCAGGTGATCATCACGGCCGCGAAGACCGTGTCCCTGGCGAGCGACGCGCTCTTGTCCCCGCCGTCGGCCATGAGGGTGACGATCAGGGCGACCTCGATGATCGTGACGGCGACGGCGAGCACCAGGGAGCCGAAGGGTTCGCCCACCCGGTGCGCGACCATCTCGGCGTGGTGCACGGCGGCCAGTACGGCGCCGGCCAGGACCACGGTGACCAGGGCGACCATCACGCCGGGCAGGTCGCGCCCCCAGGTGAGGACGAGCAGGACGATCGCGATCACCGGCACGAGCGACGTCCACTGCGTGGTGAGCGACCTGAGCCGAGCGATCATGGAGCGATCGTCGCAGAGGCGTTCGTCGTCCGCATTTTGCGGCTCCTGGATCAGGATCGCCGCCACCGGAACTCGTTCGTCTAGAAATCCGTGCTCTCCACCACGTCACAGTCGGTGAAGGACGGTGGCCGGGTGCACAGGCCCGCCAGCTGCTCGGCGAACTTGCCCGTCTCGGGGTCGTCGCTGTTGCTCATGGCCTCCTCGTGCGAGTCGAACTCGATCACCACGAGATAGCGGTTCGGCTGGTTCCTGTCCTGGAGGACGAGACGATGTGTGGGGCCGCCGTCGCGGTCGGCGAGGCGCTGGTCCGCGTCCTCGGCCAGCGCGCGCATCTCGTCGATGCGGTCGGTCTCGAAGTCGACGATCTGTACGAACTTCATGAGTGCCTCCACCCGGCGGGGTGCCCCCGGCCGGGGGCACGCTCAGCACCCAACGAAGCACCGGGAGCGGGTGGCGGCAATCAGCCGCGCACCCCTCCCCGTGGTGGTTGTTCCTACGCCTGACGTGGTCAGACGTCGATGCTGTCCTTCGGAGCGCCTTCGCCACCGCTGCGCGCCGTCTCGGCCGCCGTCTGCTTCCGTGAGGCGCGCAGACTGGTGATCGTGGTGACGATCAGGACGGAGCAGATCACGCCGAGCGAGACCGGGATGCTGATCTCCGGGACGTGCACCCCGGACTCGTGCAGCGCGTGCAGCACCAGCTTGACGCCGATGAAGCCCAGGATGATCGACAGGCCGTAGGAGAGGTGGACCAGCTTCCTCAGCAGGCCGCCGATGAGGAAGTACAGCTGCCTGAGGCCCATGAGCGCGAACGCGTTGGCCGTGAAGACGATGTAGGGGTCCTGGGTCAGGCCGAAGATCGCCGGGATGGAGTCGAGGGCGAACAGCACGTCCGTCGTACCGATCGCGAGCATCACGACCAGCATCGGGGTCATGACCCGCTTGCCGTTCTGCTGGATCCACAGCTTGGTGCCGTGGTAGCGGTCGGCCACGCCGAAGCGACGTTCGGCCGCCTTGAGCAGCTTGTTCTCCTCGAACTCCTCGTCGTCGTGGTCGGCGCGGGCCTCCTTGATCAGCTTCCAGGCGGTCCAGATCAGGAAGGCACCGAAGATGTAGAACACCCAGGTGAAGTTGGCGAGGATCGCGGCGCCCGCGGCGATGAAGACGGCCCGCAGGACCAGGGCTATGAGCACGCCGACGAGGAGTACCCGCTGCTGGTACTGCGTGGGTACCGCGAACTTCGCCATGATCAGGACGAAGACGAAGAGGTTGTCGACGCTCAGCGACTTCTCGGTGATGAAGCCCGCGAAGAACTCTCCGGCGGGCTGGCCGCCACCGAAGAGGAAGAGACCGAGGCCGAAGAGCCCGGCGAGGGCGATCCAGACGATCGTCCAGATGCCCGCCTCCTTGATGGACACGTCGTGCGGTTTGCGGCCGATGAAGAAGTCGACCGCGATCAGGGCGGCAAGGCCCGCGATGGTCAGGACCCACAGGGTCAGGGAAACATCCACTGCGCCTCCGGCAGTACGTAACGGCAAGTAGTCAGCGTCGTCGCGCTGCCGGAGGTCTCTTCCACCCCGGACCCGGCGCTCGGAGCGCCTGTGCAGCCACACGGGCCGACGCCCCGGGATCTGGCCAGATCCGTATTGACGGGTACGCCGCAGCAGATAGGGAGTACTCCCCTCCGTACGGAAAACAGTACCCCAATCACCAAGGAAAGGTAAAGCGCTAGGCAAAAGAAGGCTCAAATATGCAGGTCAGAGCACTTTACATACGCTTGACGTAAGCGCGGAAGCGGCTATCCGTGCCGCCCGTGACGGGCCGCCGCCACCTGTGTGAGCACGCTCTGGAGGACCTGGCTGCCGGACGGTACGAGCGAGGGCTCGTACGTCCAGGCATGCCCGACCCACGGGTCGGCGAGGTGGTCGTCCGGCAACGGGGTCAGCCGCAGCAGCGAGCGCCACAGCGGGTCCAGCAACGGACCGTAACCGGCGGCGTCCTCGCGGTCGGCCACCATCATCAGGTGGACGCCGACGGCCGGGCCCTCGTCGGCGAGATAGCGCAGCTGGGTCACGGCGCGGTCGTCGAAACCGTGCGGGAAGTCGTTCACGACGAGCAGTTGCTGCGAGGGGTCGAAGCCCGGCGGCAGCGAGTCGGCGGCGCCGGCGCGCACCGCCATCTGTACCAGGTCCACACGCTGGGTGAGCCGGCCCAGGACGTCCGCCACACCCGCGGCGCCGACGGCGGGCGGGGTGGCGAGCACACCGCTGCGCACCAGCGGCGCGAGCGGGCGGGCCGCCGAACCCGCCGCGTCGATCACGTGGACGGTGAACTCGCCCGCCGGGTGCACGGCGAGCAGCCGGGCGGCGTGCGCCACCGCTGTCTCCATCGCGAGGTGCCGCAGGTCGTGAGCGTCGGCGAACGAACCGTCGGACGATCCGGCCTGTCCGCTGTCGATCCACAGACCGCGCTCCAACGGCAGCCTGACCAGCATCGGGATGCGCAGCTGAGACGCCTCGGGGAGGTGGAGGTCGCCGATGCGGACCGCCATGGGCATCTCCATCGGCACCCGGTAGCCGTGCCAGACGGGGCTGCCCCAGCCCGCGTACGCGGGTGGCAGCGCGGGCTCGACGACCTCGGCCTCGGCGCTGAGCTGGGCGAGATCCCGGTCCAGGGCCTGCGTGGCCTGGTCGACGAGCAGGCTGTACTTGGCGTGGGCCGCCTCCCGCGCGGCGTCGCCCTGTCCGCCGATCCGGCTGCGCGGGTCGGACAGCACCTGGTCGAGCTCCTTGTCCCGGCGGGAGTCGGCGAAGTCGACGGCACTGCGATAGGCGGCCGTGGTGCGGGCGAGGTCCTCGAACATGCCCCACACCTGGTTGTAGAGCCGCTCGTCCATGGACCAGCCGGTGGCGTCGCCCGCGACCGGCCGCGCTGGCTGCCCGGGCGCGGCCGGGGGCGCGGAGGGCGGGGGCGTCGGAGCGGAGTTCTGCCGACGGGGATGGCTGTAGTCGATCGGACCGGTCGCGCCGGTGGGCGCGGAGGGCGCCGTGACGGCGGAGGGATCGGCCGCGGCGGCGGAGGGCGTGAGGGCGTCGGCCGACGTGGGGCCGCCCGGATAGGCGGGCTGTCCCGGTACGCCGGGCGGATGCAGGGCGTACGGGTCCTGGGGCACCGGCGTGGGCTGCGACGGTACGGGACCGGTGGCGCCCTGGGTCGCCGTGCCGCCGTGTTCCGGGCCACGGGCGGCGGGCTGCCGGGAGCGGTCGCCGTCCACCGCGCGCGGCGAGGGCGCCTGGACCGAGCGGGCCAGTCCCTCGGCCACCGCCTCCTGGACACCGGCCGCGAGAGGCCGGGCCTCGGGCAGGCCTTGGTCGGTGAGGAGTTCGGCGAGGCCGCCCGCGTATCCCTGGCCGACGGCGCGCACCTTCCAGGCGCCCTGTCTGCGGTAGAGCTCCAGGGCGACGACGGCTGTCTCGGCGTCCAGGCCGGTGATGGTGTAACTGGCGACCTCGGTGCCGTCCAGTCCCGTGACGGCGACGAACGGCGCCGCGACCACGCCGAAGCGGGCCGGGCCGATGCCGTCGGGCAGGGCGAGCAGCACGCTGAGGCGGTGCACGGTCTCCGGCATGGCGGCCAGGTCCACCGCGAGGCGGTGGTCGGCGGCCGCCTGACGGGAGACCTCCAGACCGGGCAGGGCGGGGGCGCCCGGGTGGGCGACCCACTCGGCGCCGTGGATCCTGCCCTGCTCGTCGCCGAGCGTGGCGGCGGCCACGACGGGCGTGCCCGCCGACACTCGGATCTCCAGACGGACCTGGGAGAGCGGGTGGTTCTGCCCCCGCACCAGCTCGGCCGTCATCGCCTTCGCCCCCTGCTGTCGCCGTGTCGTGTCCTGTGCCGCCAGCGCCGGTCGTCCTACAGCAGCGGCAGGATCGCCGGCATCAGGTCCTGGAAGGTGCGGCCGTTGGCCGGGGTACCGAGGGCCGTCATCGACCAGCCGGAGCCGGACCGGTGCACCTTGGCCATGACCTGGGCGGTGTAGGAGCCGCCGCCGGCCAGCGTGTAGCGGGCGAGTTCCTGGCCGTTGGTCTCGTCGACCAGACGGCAGAACGCGTTCTGCACTTCCTGGAAGGTCTGGCCCGTGAAGGAGTTCACGGTGAAGACGATCTGGTCGATGTGGACCGGGACGCGCTGAAGGTCGACGAGCACGGCCTCGTCGTCGCCACCCTGGCCGACACCGCCGACGAGGTTGTCGCCGGTGTGGCGCACCGAGCCGTCGTCGCTGACCAGGTGGCGGAAGAACACGACGTCGACGGGCTGCTTGTCCGCGAACAGGACGGCGGAGGCGTCGAGGTCGATCTCCCGGGTGCGCGAACCGAACAGGCCGCGCCGGGGTGCCGCCTGCCAGCCGAGACCCATACGGACCGCGGTCAGGCTGCCCCCGTCGTTCTTCTGCAGACTGATGGCCTGACCCTTGGTCATGTTGACGGTCACGGCTTCTTCCCCTCTCGAACTGTCCCCTGTTGCCGCGGATTCCGCGGGTAGTCCAGAACCCTACGCAGAGGCACCTACCGCACCGAACCCCGGTCCGCACTTTGTGTCGGTCTTGCAACACAGCGCGCTACACCGGGGTCCGACGGAGCAGTGAAATCAGGCCAGGCCCGCTTCCCGCATCTGCCTCAGTTCCTTCTTCATCTCCGACACCTCGTCGCGCAGCCGGGCGGCGATCTCGAACTGAAGGTCCGCTGCGGCGGCGCGCATGCGCTGCGTCAGCTCCTCGATCTGCTCGGCGAGGTCGGCCGCCGGACGGTCGGTCGGCACCGTCTCCTTGTCCTTGCCCTTGGCGGCCTTGCCGGCTTTCGCTCCCTTGGCCGCCTTGCCGCCGAGGGAGGGCACCGGGGCCTTGGTGCCGTGCCCGTCCTTCTTCGCCCGGCGGTAGCCGGAGCCGAGCAGCTGCTCGGTGTCGACGTCCTCGCGCGCGATCTGCGCCACGATGTCGTTGATCTTCTTGCGCAGCGGTTGCGGGTCGATGCCGTTCGCCGTGTTGTAGGCGACCTGCTTCTCGCGCCGCCGGTTGGTCTCGTCGATGGCCCGCTCCATCGCCGGAGTGATCTTGTCGGCGTACATGTGGACCTCGCCGGACACGTTGCGCGCGGCGCGGCCGATGGTCTGGATCAGGGAGGTCCCGGAGCGCAGGAAGCCCTCCTTGTCGGCGTCGAGGATCGCCACCAGGGAGACCTCGGGCAGGTCGAGCCCCTCACGCAGCAGGTTGATGCCCACGAGGACGTCGAACTCGCCGGAGCGCAGTTCGCGCAGCAGCTCGACGCGGCGCAGGGTGTCGACGTCGCTGTGCAGATAGCGCACCTGGATGCCGAGTTCCAGGAAGTAGGCGGTGAGGTCCTCGGCCATCTTCTTGGTGAGCGTGGTGACCAGGACGCGCTCGTCCTTCTCGACCCGCGCCCGGATCTCGTGGACCAGGTCGTCGATCTGCCCCTCGGTGGGCTTGACGACGACCTCCGGGTCGATGAGCCCGGTGGGCCGGATGATCTGTTCGACGACGCCGTCCCCGCGCGAGAGCTCGTACTTGCCGGGAGTCGCCGACAGATAGACCGTCTGTCCGACGCGCTCCTGGAACTCCTCCCACTTCAGCGGGCGGTTGTCGAGGGCCGAGGGCAGCCGGAAGCCGTGGTCGACGAGGGTGCGCTTGCGAGAGGCGTCACCCTCGTACATGGCGCCGATCTGCGGCACGGTGACGTGCGACTCGTCGATGACGAGCAGGAAGTCGTCGGGGAAGTAGTCGAGCAGGGTGTTCGGCGGGGAACCTGGCTCGCGGCCGTCGAAGTGCATCGAGTAGTTCTCGACGCCGGAGCAGCTGCCGATCTGGCGGAGCATCTCGATGTCGTACGTGGTCCGCATCCTCAGGCGCTGCGCCTCCAGGAGTTTGCCCTGCTTCTCCAGCTCGGCCAGACGCTCCCCGAGCTCCTTCTCGATGTCGTTGACGGCCCGCTCCATGCGCTCGGGGCCGGCGACGTAGTGGGTGGCGGGGAAGACGTACAGCTGCTCGTCGTCACTGATGATCTCGCCGGTGAGCGGGTGCAGGGTGGACAGCGCCTCGATCTCGTCGCCGAACATCTCGATGCGGACCGCGAGCTCCTCGTAGACCGGGAAGATCTCGATGGTGTCGCCACGGACCCGGAAGGTTCCGCGGGTGAACGCCATGTCGTTGCGGGTGTACTGGATGTCCACGAAACGCCGCAGCAGCTGGTCGCGGTCGATCTCGTCGCCGACCTTGAGCTGGACCATCCGGTCCACGTACTCCTGCGGGGTGCCGAGGCCGTAGATGCAGGAGACCGAGGCGACCACGATCACGTCGCGGCGGGTGAGCAGCGAGTTGGTCGAGGAGTGGCGCAGCCGCTCGACCTCCTCGTTGATCGAGGAGTCCTTCTCGATGTAGGTGTCCGACTGCGGGACGTAGGCCTCTGGTTGGTAGTAGTCGTAGTACGAGACGAAGTACTCGACCGCGTTGTTCGGCAGCAGTTCGCGGAACTCGTTCGCCAGCTGGGCGGCCAGGGTCTTGTTCGGCGCCATCACGAGGGTGGGGCGCTGGAGTTTCTCGATCATCCACGCGGTGGTGGCGGATTTGCCGGTGCCGGTCGCGCCCAGCAGGACGACGTCCTTCTCACCGGCCTCGATGCGCCGGGCCAGCTCGGCGATGGCCGCTGGCTGGTCACCGTTGGGCTGGTAGGGGCTGACGACCTCGAAGGGCGCCACCGTGCGTTCGATGTGGGAAACGGGCCGCATGGAGTCCACCGTACGACCCCCCACTGACAACGGGGTCGGATCAGCGGCCCTGCGCGGTCTTCGAGCGGCCCCGCGCCGGGTCCCGCCGCGGCCTGAGCGGGACGCGGCGGGCGGAGTGCCCCACCGCGGGATGGGCCGGGACGCCGGGCTTGTGCTCGGTTGCGGGCCCGGCGGGCTTTCCCGTGATCATCAGTGGATCGAACACCACGACGGCGCCGGCGAGGCAGAGGAAGGCGAGCGGGCCGATGAGCATCGGCGCCAGCAGTGACGCGGGCGAGTCCCCGGGGGTGGCGTAGGGCGTCGTGTGGAGGTGGACGCTGAGGGCGGCCATCCCCGTGTAGTGCATGCCGCTGACGGCGAGCCCCATCACGAGGCTCGCGCCGACGCTCCAGAGCAGGCCCCTGACCTGGCCGGCCGCCCACAGGGCGGCGGTGGCGGCGACCATCGCGACGACGACGGAGGCGGCGACGGTGAGGGTGTTGTACTCCAGCTTCCCGTTCAGCCGCATGCCGGCCATGCCCAGGTAGTGCATCGAGGCGATCCCGAGACCGGTGATCGTGCCCCCGGTGAAGAGGGCCGTTCCGCTGGCGCCCCGGTAGCCGACGATGAAGATCCCGACACCCACCATGACGATGGCGACGCCAAGACTGGCGTACGTCGTCGGTTTGTCGTAGTGGATCGGCGCCTCGTGGACCGAGAAGCCCATCATGGCGATGAAGTGCATGGTCCATATGCCGGAGCCGATCGCGGCCGAGCCGAGGGCCAGCCAGCCCAGGCGCCAGGAATGGGCGACGAGCAGGGCTCTGGTGGTGCACCGCAGGCCGAGGGCGCCACCGAGGCAGGCCATGAGATACGCCACCACCGGTGTGACGAGCCCGTAGCTGAATCCGTCGACCGTGCCTTGCATGCGCGGCAGCCCTTCCGCCCTGTTACGTCCTGGAATTCCCCGAAATAAGCCCCCCTCCCAGGACCGCACGAGCGGTCAGGGTTCAGGCAGAGAGTATGACCCCCACCGGAATGGTCGAACGATATTCCGGCAAAGAAACACGTCATTGCCTCACATGTGCGGTATCAGTGAGCGGACTTGGGCAACTCCATTCAATCCCCGGCCATCCCGTACACCCCTCGCCGTCGACTCTCTGCTGTCACAGTTGAGCTGTCCGTGATCGACCGACGCGAGGAGTCCGCATGTACGCGCGCGCAGTTGCCGCCCTGACGACCGCGCTCCTGGCCACCGTGACCCTGCTGACCCCCTCCTCCGACGCCCGGGCCCACACCGGCCCGCAGCCCACGGTCATCGCCCACCGGGGCGCTTCCGCCTACGCCCCCGAGAACACCCTGGCCGCCGTCGACCGGGCCGCCGCGCTGGGTGTCGGCTGGGTGGAGAACGACGTGCAGCGCACCAGGGACGGCCGGCTCGTGGTGATCCACGACGACAGCCTCACGCGCACGACCGATGTGAAGAAGGTCTTCCCCGGCCGCTCTCCCTGGAAGGTGAGGGACCTCACGGCCGCCGAGATCGCCCGCCTGGACGCGGGGAGCTGGTTCGCCCCCGGCTACGTCGGCACGCGCGTGCCGACGCTGGAGCAGTACCTGCGCCGCGTCGAGGGCAACCACCAGAACCTGCTCCTGGAGATCAAGAATCCGGAGCTCTACCCGGGCATCGAGGCACAGATCCTCGAGCTCCTCGGCGACACGGGCTGGCTCGACCGGGAGCACCTCGCCCACCGGCTGATCGTGCAGAGCTTCAGCGCGGACAGCCTGCGCACCGTCCACGGCCTCAGGCCCGACGTCCGGACCGGGTTCCTCGGCAGGCCGTCCGTGGCGGACCTGCGCACGTACGCGGCGTTCGCCGACGAGATCAACCCCTCGAACGCGTCCCTGTCCCGGGCCTATGTGTCCACGGTCCACGCGCTGACCGGGCCGCACGGCAGTCCGATGAAGGTCTCCGCCTGGACCGTCGACGACGCGGCGACCGCCCGGCGGGTCGCCCGCTACGGCGTCGACGGGGTCATCAGCAACAAGCCCGACGTGGTGCGGCAGGCCCTGTCCGGGTGCTGACCACCAGGGGTGCGTCGTCCTTGTGCGTTCGCGGGACTGTCGCCGTAGGCCCGTTCGCGGGGCGCTGTCAGTGGCGGGTCGTACGGTGGGACGCATGAACAGCCATGGGCGGTACGAGCAGCAGGTCGTGTGGACCGTCGTCGCCACCGACATCGGTCCGCTGCTGCTGGCCGCGACCGGGGAGGGCCTGGTCAACGTCGTGTTCCACGCCACGGACGAGGTACGCGACAAGGCGCTGGGCCGGCTCGCCGACCGACTGGGCACCGAGCCCGTCGAAGCCCCCGACTCCCCCTTGCTGGCGGAGGCCATACGCCAGGTCGAGGCGTACTTCGCGGGTGCGCGGCGCGATTTCGATCTGCCCCTGGACTGGTCGCTGATCTCAGGGTTCAACCGGCAGGTGCTGCGGGAGCTGGCCTCCGGTGTCCCGTTCGGCGCGGTCGTCGGCTACGGCGATCTGGCGGGCCGGGTCGGCCAGCCGGGCGCGGCCCAGGCGGTGGGTGTGGCGATGGGTTCCAACCCGCTCCCCGTGGTCGTGCCCTGCCACCGGGTCGTCGAGAGGGACGGCGGCATCGGTGGGTTCGGGGGCGGCCTGGAGACCAAGCGGAAGCTGCTCGCTCTGGAAGGGGTACTACCCGAGCCGCTCTTCTGAGCCCCGCTCCGCGCCGCGCCCCCGACCACCGTTCTGAGCGACGCCTCCGCCGTCCGGTGTCGCCCGCTACCGTCCCCTCGCCCGCCGCGAGGGTTTGACCTGGCGCGCCACCCGCCAGAGATGAGGGAGAACCGCACGACAGGAGGCAGGCGCGTGGTGCTGAAGGTGTCCGAAGAGGTACGGGAAGCGATCGACGCCCGTCGACCAGTGGTGGCGCTGGAGTCCACGATCATCGCGCATGGGCTGCCACGCCCGCGCAACCTTCAGGTGGCGCTGGAACTGGAGGCGGCCGTACGGCAGGAAGGCGCCATACCGGCGACGATCGCCGTGCTCGACGGGCTGCCCCACGTAGGGCTCGACAAGGACCAGTTGGAACGGGTCGCGAACGAGGACGGGATCCGCAAGCTCGGCCATCGTGACCTGTCGCTCGCGGTGGCCTCCGGGGCGAGCGGGGCGACGACCGTGTCGGCGACGGCACTGCTGGCCACGCTCGCGGGCGTACGGGTGTTCGCGACGGGTGGACTCGGCGGGGTGCACCGCGAGTGGACGGTGACGCAGGACGAGTCGGCGGACCTGGGCCTGCTGGCGCGCACCCGGATCACGGTGGTGTGCGCGGGCGTGAAGTCCATCCTTGACGTACCGGCGACACTCCAGCGGCTGGAGACGCTGGGAGTCGCGGTGGCCGGATACAGCACGGACCGCTTCCCCGGCTTCTATCTGTCCGACTCGGGCCATCCCGTGGACTGGCGACTGGACACCCCGGGACAGGTGGCGGAGGTGATGCGGGCGCAGGACGCGGTCGGCGGCCCGGAGTCGGCGCTGATCGTCGCCAACCCGGTCCCCGAGGACGAGCAGCTGGATCCCGGGCTGCACGCGCGGGTGCTCGCGGACGCGCTGCACGCGTGCGAGGAGGAGGGGGTCACCGGGCAGGCGGTCACACCGTTCCTGCTCGGCTACCTCGTGCGCCACACGGACGGTGCCTCGCTGAGCGCCAATCTGGCGGCCGTGCGCGGCAACGTACGGCTGGCGGGCCGGGTCGCCGTGGCGTGGGCGGCGGGGTGACAGTCCGACGGGACGGCGCGCTGCTGGTCGTGGGAGACGTGGTCACCGACATCGTCGCCCGGCATCGGGAACCGCTCGCCTCCGGCACCGACACGGCCGCCACGATCCTGACGCTGCCCGGTGGCGCGGGCGCCAACGTGGCGTGCTGGGCGGCCCACGGAGGCTGCCCCGACGTGCGGCTCCTCGGACGGGTGGGCACGGACGCGGCCGCGTGGCACGAGCGGGAACTGACCCGCCACGGGGTGCGGCCTCGGCTGGTCGTGGACCCCGAGGCGCCGACCGGGACGGTGGTCTGTCTGGTCGACACAGGAGCCGCGGCCGAGCGGACGTTCCTCACGGACAGCGGCGCGTCCCTGCGGCTCGACCCGGGCGACTGGTCGGATGCGCTGCTCGACGGGGTCGCGTGGCTCCACCTGTCGGGCTACCTGCTGTTCTCGGAACCCAGCCGGGGGCTGGTGGCCGCGGCCCTGGAGTCGGCACGCGCGCGTGGCGTGCCGGTGAGCCTGGATCCCGCGTCGGCCGGATTCCTCGTCGGTCTGGGTGTCGACCGCTTCCTGGACCTCGTCGAAGAGGTGGAGGTCCTGCTGCCGAGCCGGGATGAGGCGTGTCTGCTCACCGGACTGCCCGACGCGACGGACGCGGCGGCCAAGCTGAGCCGCCACGTCCCGCTGGTGGTCGCCAAACAGGGCGCCGACGGTGCGCTGGTGGCCCGGTCCGGCACTGTGCGGGCCCGCGTTCCCGCCGTGCCGGCGACACCCCGGGACAGCACGGGAGCGGGCGACGCCTTCACCGGCGCCTTCCTCGCCGCTCTGCTCGCCGGCGCCGCACCCGAGGAGGCGGCGGCGGACGGGTGCCGAGCGGGGGCGCGGGCGGTCGAACGGATAGGCGGGAGGCCACCCGGCTCCGGGTGAGGCCCGAACGGCTGAGCGGCTGAGCGGCTGAGCGGCTGAGCGTAGAGTCGAGCGTCTCCGGATGCCGACAGGGGCCCGGGGCGCGGGGCGCGGACACGGTACGAACTCGGGCACACGACGGTGGGGGCCCGAACTCGGTATGGGTATGGGACCGAACTCGTCATCGGTGCGGTCCCTAAATCCGAACCGGTACGGGCCCGAACTCGGCAGTGGTACGGGCCCGAAATCTGAGCTGGGGTCGGCCTGCCTACGCCTTGCGTCCCCACGCCGAGATCATCGGGGCTGTGGCCAGGTCCATGCTGCCCGAGGCCACGTTCGCCAGATGCCGGTCGATGTCCTCGTCCGTGGCGAGGCCGGCGGTGACGAGCCGGCCGCGGATCTGACGGACCGTGGCGGATTCCAAGGCCGCGCAGGCGGGTGAGGTGACCGGGAAGTACGCGTCGGCCTCGACCTGGTGCAGCCCGGCCTCGCGCAGCAGGCGCGGGAGCTTGCGCCCGTAGGAGAGGTCGGCACCGCGGTCGGCGAGAAGTTTGCGGAAGCCGTGCCGCAACCGGTTCGCCAATCGCTGCTCGGGGCCGTGCTCGTCGGGGCACAGGAGGGGCTGAAGCGCGGGGTCGGCGTCTTCGAGCAGGAGCCGTCCGCCGGAGCGCAGGGCCCTGATCATCGACTGCAACGCCCTCTCCCGGTCCGGTACATGGACGAGGACGAGCCGGGCGTGTACCAGGTCGAAGCCCTCCACCGGCGGCTCCTGCGTACCCACGTCGTGGACCCGTACCTCGACCGGTGGACGGGCCGTGTCGGCGAACCGCGAGGTGTCGATGTCGGTCGCGACGACCTTGCCGGTCGGTCCGACCTTCTTGGCCAGCCAGGACACCACGGAGGTACCGCCGGCGCCGACTTCCCAGCAGCGCCAGCCGGGCCCGACACCGAGTCTTTCCAGGTGCCGGAAGGTCGTGGGGTCGAACAGGTCAGCGAAGGCGTCGAATCGCTCCGCCGCCTCGGTCTGCTGGTTGTCGAGGAGATATCCGTCGGTTCGCGTCATGCTGTGATCATCCCAGTTGCCCCGCTTGTCCCAGGCGGTCGACGCTCCGACGCGACGAGCCACCCTGACGGCTGCCCGGTTTCCGGCACCTCAAGGCGCCGCCCCGTCCTGCGTCCCAGCCCGCGCCCGGCTTCGGGGCGGCTCCGGCTTCGGCTGCGCGGGGCCGACAGCGGCCAGGACGCGGTTCCTTCACAGGAGAGGACCGGTGCGTCCACAGCCGTGGAGCGGAGCGGAATACTCCATTCCCACAGGCTTTCCCAGCCTTCACCCAGGCCTGGCAAACTGACACGCCAGGGCGCGGAAACACGGCGCGAGGAGATCCACGCAAGGAGAGCCGGATGTCCATGGCAGGGAATCTGCGGAGGGTCACAGGCCTCGGCAGCGTCAGCGGCCTCCGCAGGGTCGCACGGCTGGCTCGGCGGCGCCCGCGCGTCGACCTGAGCCACCCCGTGCGGTCCCCACTGGGCTCCTCCGTGGTGAACTGCGTGACCTACCGGAACGGCGTGCGGGCCCCGGGCGGGCACGACCTGGTCGACGCAGTGCAGCGGGTACGCAAGAGCGGCGACGGCTTCGTCTGGCTCGGCCTCCACGAGCCCACGGACCAGGAGTTCGCGGGCATCGCCGAACTGTTCGACCTGCATCCGCTCGCCGTCGAGGACGCGGTCGAGGCCCACCAGCGCCCCAAGGTCGAGCGGTACGGCGAGACGCTGTTCGCGGTGTTCAAATCGGTCTGCTACGTCGAGCACGAGGAACTCACCGCGACCAGCGAGGTGGTGAACACCGGCGAGATCATGGTGTTCGTCGGCCATGACTTCGTGATCACGGTGCGGCACGGCCGGCACGGCTCACTGGGTCCGCTGCGCGAGGAGCTGGAGAGCGACCCCGCCCAGCTCGCGAAGGGTCCGTCCGCGGTGCTGCACGCGGTCGCGGACCATGTGGTCGACGACTACCTCCGTGTCATCGACTCCGTGCACCAGGACATCGACTGTGTGGAGACGGACGTCTTCGCGGCGGACGGCGGACGGGCCGACCCGGGGCGCATATATCAGCTCAAGCGGGAACTCCTGGAGCTGAAGCGGGCGGTGGTCCCGCTCTCCCGGCCGCTCCAGGATCTCTCCGACCGGCCGATGCGGGTGGTCGACACGGAGATACAGGCCTACTTCCGCGATGTCTCCGACCACCTGCTGCGGGCCACGGAGCAGATCGCCGCGTTCGACGAACTGCTCAACTCCATTCTTCAGGCGCACCTCGCGCAGGTCACGGTCGCGCAGAACGAGGACATGCGGAAGATCACCGCGTGGGCGGCGGTGATCGCCGTACCGACGATGGTCTGCGGGCTGTACGGGATGAACTTCGACCATATGCCCGAGCTGCACTGGCGGTTCGGCTACCCCTTGGTCATAGGTGTGATCGTGACGGCCTGCCTGGTGCTGTACCGCGGCTTCCGGCGCAACGGCTGGCTCTGACCGGCGGTCTCGGCCCGGGCGGCGTCCAGGCCGAGCGGCCCACGGCCGATATGTGTGGATCGGCGAGGCAGGGACCGACGGGCTGATACGGGGATCGCCGCGGAGGTCGCGCGGCTTCCGGACCGGATCAACCGCCCCACGCGGGGTGGCGTGGATCGTCGGCGCGCACCAGGACGTCGGCCGTGCCGACGGGGTCGGTCTCCTGCTCGTACTGCTCGAAGGCGGGCAGCGTCCAGTGGTCGGCCTCGGGGGTACGGCGGCGCAGGGCGGGCGGGGAGAGGAGGACGTGGACGGTCAGGTCGAACGGGAACCAGTGGCGCAGCAGGAGGGGGCCGTGCAGCAACAGGAATCCGCCGGGCGGGAGTTGGACGTAGGGACTGCGGGTGGCGCGGTCGGTGGCGGGATCCCAGAGGTCGGGCAGGATCCGGCCGTCACCGCCCGGTTCGAGGGGACCGAACACCTCGCGCCAGAGGGCGCCGGTGTCGAACCAGCCGTTGTAATAAGCCTCCACGTCGTGGTGGCCGTACTCCAGCCGCAGCGAGGCAGGGCGCAGGAAGTCCTCCGTGGCCACGACACGCGACGGCCGACCGCGCACACGCAGGGCTTCGCCGACCCGCTCGGCGAGATCTCCGGGGCGGGCCGCCGGGGCGCCGTCGAAGGCGATCCGCGGCCAGGCACCGCCGTCGCCCGACTTCAGGTCGAGCAGCCGCTCGGCGAGGAGGTCGCCGAGCCGTTCCCAGGTGATCGCTTCGAGTCGCACACGGCCATGATGCATCGGCGGCCCTGCGTCCGGCGGCGGCCGACCGCAGCCGATGTCCGTACGCCGGAGCCGATGTCCGCCGACGGGGCGGCGCCCGACGGTCCGGGTGGGGCGTGGGAACGGGCCCACCGGCGGGAATGAAGGCGGTATGGCGCTCCTCCCAAGTCGTACGACCGGTGACGGACTCCTCGTCTTCCAGCCGCAGCGGCGAAAGCAGTGTGCCGGATGCTGTCGTGGGCCGCTGCCGATGCTCGTCCTCGAAGGCGGGGTGCCCCGCTGCCTCGACTGCGCCGATCTGGGGCATCTGGTGTTCCTGCCGCGCGGCGACACGGCTCTGACCCGCAGGTCCCGGGAGGAGAGCGCGCTGTCGGCGGTGGTCGTGCGGTTCAACCGGCGCAAGGCGCGGTACGAGCGTCAGGGTGTCCTGGTCGAGGAGGCCGCGCTGGCCCGGGCGGAGGAGCGCTGCCTGGCGGACGCGGAGGCGCGGCGACGGCGCCGGGTACGGGACGCCCGGCGACGGGCGGCCGAGGACGCGCGGTTCACGGATGCGTTCGCGGCGGAGATACGACGCCTGTTTCCTGGCTGTCCGGCCGGACGGGCGCGGGCCGTCGCGGCGCACGCGTCGGCGCGGGGCAGTGGCCGGGTCGGCCGCAGCGCGGCCGGGCGGGCGCTCTCCGAGGGGGCCGTGGTCTCGGCGGTCGTGGCCTCCGTACGGCATCTGGACACGCCGTACGACCACCTGCTGATGGACGGTGTGCCGCGGCACGAGGCGCGGCGGCGGATCGCGGCGGACGTGTGGTCGGCACTGGACGGATGGCGGCAGGGCGAACCCGGCTCCACCGAGTGAGCGACGGACGAGCGGGAGGAGCGAGGCGGGCGGGGCGGGCGGGCATGCGGGGCGCACGCGCGGGATGACAGGACGGGCGGGAGCGGGGATGGGGGCGGGGGCGGGGGGCAAGAGGGAGGCGGGCGGCGCGGGCGGGCCGGGCGGGACGGGCGGGACGGACGGTCGCTCCGATGCCCCCGCGTTTCTCGACCATGACCAGTGTTCACATATGCGATTTCACTTGTGGTGGCGGAGGGGGCCGGGCAAGATCTCGGCTCGACGGGCGGGAGCTGACGTAGAAATGATCGACGGACCGTACTTGGTACTGGCGACACTGGGTGTCCTCGGCTCGGCGGTGATGGCCGGGGTGTTCTTCGCCTTCTCGGTGCTGGTGATGCGGGGGCTGGCGGCGCTTCCGCCGGCCCAGGGGGTCGCGGCGATGAAGGCGGTCAACTCCTCCGCCATGACAGCCGCGTTCATGATCGTGTTTCTTGGGGTGGCCGCGCTGTGCGTGGTGATCGCCGTGGTGACGTTCGTCCTGTGGCCCGACGACGGGACCGTCGAGCTGCTGCTGGGCAGCGCGCTGTACCTGGTCGGTTCGTTCGGGGTGACGGTGGCCGCGAACGTGCCCCGCAACGATCAGCTGGCGAAGCTGGAGGCGGGCACTCCGGAAGCGGGCACGTACTGGCCGGTGTACGTGCGCGAGTGGACGCGATGGAACCACGTGCGGGCGCTGGCCTCGGCCGCGGCCGCGGTCGTGTACCTGCTGGCGCTGGTCTGAGCGGGAACCGGTCCCGAGCGGGAACCGGCCGGATCGGGCGCCGGTCCCGAGCGGGCACCGGCCGGAGCCGCCGGTGCGCCGGTCCCGGGCGGGAGCCGGCCGGAGCCCGCGCCGGTGTGCCGGCGTCCCGGTCCCGAGCGGGTACCGGTCCGCTCGGGCGCCCGTGGCGGAAGGCGCTCTCGGCCACTCTGCGGGGGTGGGCGAGCGGACGTATCGTTGCCGCAGGGGTGCCGCCCGATTTGTACGGCCCGCCGCACGCGCAGGCAAGGAAGACGGCCATGGCCGATCCCAAGGGTTTCATGACCACGCCCCGCCAGGAATGGCCCCGCCGGCCGGTCGAGGAACGGGTCCGGGACTGGGACGAGGTCTACGTGCCGGGGGCGCTGCTGCCCATCATCAGCAAGCAGGCCGACCGCTGCATGGACTGCGGCATTCCGTTCTGTCACGACGCCTGCCCGCTGGGCAACCTGATCCCCGAGTGGAACGACCTGGTCTCCCGGGAGGACTGGCGGGCGGCGAGCGAGCGGCTGCACGCCACGAACAACTTCCCGGAGTTCACCGGACGGTTGTGTCCGGCGCCCTGCGAGGCGGGGTGCGTGCTCGCGATCAACCAGCCGGCCGTCACCATCAAGAACGTGGAGTGCGCGATCGCCGACCGCTCCTGGGCGGAGGGTTTCCTCTCCCCCCGGCCACCGGACCGGCTCTCCGGGCGGACGGTGGCGGTGATCGGCTCGGGCCCCACCGGGCTCGCCGCGGCCCAGCAGCTGACGCGGGCCGGACACACCGTCGCCTTGTACGAGAAGGACGACCGGCTCGGCGGCCTGATGCGGTACGGCATCCCGGAGTTCAAGATGGAGAAGGTCCATCTGGAGCGGCGGCTGGAGCAGATGCGGGGCGAGGGAACCAAGTTCCGCACGTCGACGGCGGTCGGCCGGGATGTCGGAGCCGCCGAACTGCGGTCGCGCTACGACGCCGTGGTGATCGCCACGGGAGCCACGGCGTGGCGGGAACTCACCGTCCCTGGGCGGGAGTTGACCGGCATCCATCAGGCGATGGAGTATCTGCCGCTGGCCAACCGGGTGTGCGAGGGGGACCTCCAGGCGTCCCCGATGTCGGCCGCGGGGAAGCACGTAGTGATCGTCGGCGGCGGTGACACCGGCGCGGACTGTCTGGGCACGGCGGTGCGTGACGGGGCGGCGTCCGTCACGCAGTTGGACATCTACGCGCTGCCGGGCGCCGACCGCGACGAGGACATCGAGCCCTGGCCGACGTACCCGAAGGTCTACCGGTTGTCGGCCGCGCACGAGGAGGCGCGCGACCTGGAGACGGCGCCGGCGGCGGACGCGGACGCGCGGCTGTTCGCGGCGTCCACGCTCCGCTTCACCGGCGACGGGGACGGGCATGTGCGCTCGCTGCACCTGGTCGAGGTGGACGCGCGGCGGCAACCGCTGACCGGCTCCGTACGGACGCTCCCCGCCGACTTCGTGCTGCTGGCCCTCGGCTTCTCCGGACCCGTCCGCGAGGACGGGCTCATCGACCAGCTGGGGCTGGGGCTCGAACCGCGGGGCACGATCAGCCGGGACGGCGGCTTCGCGACGAACGTGCCCGGGGTGTTCGCCGCCGGGGACGCGGCCCGCGGGCAGTCGCTCATCGTGTGGGCGATCGCGGAGGGGCGGGCGGTGGCCGCAGCCGTCGACCGCTATCTGAACGGGAGTTCATGCCTGCCGGCACCGATCGGACCGCACGACCGGCCCATGGCCGTCTGAACAATCCATGGCCGCCTGAACGGTCCATGACCGCCTGAACGATCCGCGGCGGTGGGGCCGTGGCCAGGGCCTGCCGCCCGGCCCGCCGGTCGGCCCGCCGGTCGGCCCGCCGGTCGGCCTGCCGCCCGGCCGCGACCGACCTGATCCGGACGAAGGGTCCTAACGGCGCTCGTCCGTGCCCGCCACCTTCGCCGTGGACAGGGCCACGCGGTTCCAGGTGTTGATGGCGAGGATCAGGGCCAGCAGGTGGGCCAGTTCGCGCTCGTCGAAGAGGGCCGCGGCCCGGGCGTAGACGGCGTCGGGGACACCGGCGTCGGCCACCAGGGTCACCGCCTCGGTCAGGGCGAGGGCCGCCTGCTCCTGCTCGGTGAAGAAGTGGCGGGCCTCGCGCCAGACGGCGACCATGTGCAGCCGGTCCTCGCTCTCGCCGGCCTTGCGGGCGTCGTTGGTGTGCATGTGGAGGCAGTACGCGCAGTGGTTGAGGTGCGAGGCGCGGATCTGCACGAGTTCGACGAGGGCCGGGTCGAGGCCGTCGCGGGCGGCGGCGTCGAAGCCGATGAGCGCGCGGAAGACCTTCGGAGCGGCCTTCGCGAGGTCGAGGCGGCTCATCGCGTCCGCGTGCGGGCCCACCATCGCGTCCGTGTGCGCGTTCGTGTGCGGGGCGGTGTTCGCGTTCGTGTGCGTCGTCATGTGCATCAACCTACGGCCCGGAAAGACCCCTAGTAGGGTGCATTTCCGTGACGGAATCGTGGGTCAATTCGGCGGAGCGGATCGGCAGTGACCTGCATCTGGAGCTGTCGCCGTCCGGCTCGGGCGGACGGCGGGCCGCACTCATCCGGGCGCTGCGCGAAGCCGTGCGCGACGGCCGGCTGGCGCCCGGCACGCGGCTGCCGCCGTACCGCTCGCTCGCGGCCGATCTCGGGGTCGCCCGCAACACGGTGGCGGACGCGTACGCGGAGCTCGTCGCGGAGGGCTGGCTGACCGCGCGCCAGGGCTCGGGCACGCGGGTGGCGGAGCGGGCCGAACCCCTGCGCCGGGCCGCGCGCGTGCCCAGGAAGGCACCGTCACGCGCGGGTGGTCCACGGCACGACCTGCGGCAGGGCGCTCCGGACGCGTCGTCGTTCCCGCGCGCGGCCTGGCTGGCCTCCTACCGGCGGGCCCTCCAGCAGGCGCCCAGCGAGGTGTTCGGGCCGGGCGACCCCGCCGGCCGCGGGGAACTGCGGGAGGCGCTCACCGAGTACCTGGCACGCGCGCGTGGCGTCCGTACGGAGCCGGGCCGGATCGTGATCTGCTCCGGCTTCGCGCACGCTCTGCGGCTGCTGTTCGGCCAGGGCGCGGGAGGCGTGTTGCGGGGGCCGCTGGCCGTCGAGGCGTACGGGCTGGGCTTCCACCGGGAGGTGCTCGCGGCGGCGGGCGTACGGACCGTGCCCCTGCCTCTGGACGAACACGGGGCGCGCGTGGAGGGGTTGGGGCGTGAGCGGGGCGTGCTCCTGACGCCGTCGCACCAGTTCCCGACGGGCGGGCCCCTGCACGCCGCGCGCCGGGCCGCGGTGATCGACTGGGCACGCGCGCGTGACGGCGTGATCGTCGAGGACGACTACGACGGGGAGTTCCGCTACGACCGCAAGCCGGTCGGCGCCGTCCAGGGCCTCGACCCCGACCGGGTGATCCACATCGGCTCGGTCAGCAAGAGCCTGTCGCCCGCGCTGCGGCTGGGGTGGATGGTCCTGCCGGAGCGTCATGTCGGCGCCGTTCTGGCCGCCAAGGGCGAACGTGAGGCGTGGGCGAGCGTGCCGGACCAGCTGAGTCTCGCCGACTTCATCGTCTCGGGGTCGTACGACCGTCATGTGCGGCGGATGCGGCAGCGTTACCGCAGCCGCCGCGACCGGCTCGTCGAGGCGCTGGCCGCGCGGGCCCCGCAGGTCGAGGTCACCGGGGTCGCGGCCGGTCTGCACGCGGTGCTCCGGCTGCCGCCGGGCACCGAGCGGTCCGCCGTGAAGGCGGCCGCCTGGCAGGGCGTCGCGCTGGACGGCCTCGCCGCGTTCCGGCACCCGGAGACGGACATGACGGCGCCGGACGGGCTGGTGGTGGGGTACGCGACTCCGTCGGACCACACGTACGGGGCGGCGGTCGAGGCCCTGTGCGAGGTACTGCCCCCACCGTGAGCCCGGGGCCCCGCCCCCGGCCCGCCGTGTCCTCCGCCACCGCCACCGCCACCGCGCCCGTGCCCGCGTCCGTACGCCCCTACGCCCCTACGCCTTGCGTCCCACCGCCCCGTACCCGGGGATGATCCCGTCCTCCTGTCCCGGAACCGGGTCGCCCAGTTCCGGGTGCCACTCGGGCACGACCGAGACGCCGGGTTCGACCAGTTCCAGACCGTCGAAGAACCGGCCGAACTCGTCGCGGGAGCGGAGCGCCAGGGTGACGCCCGCCGCGCGGAGCTTCTCGGTCGCCGCCGCCGACTCCTCGGGGGTGAAGTCGGCGGTGGCGTGGGTCATCATCAGGTAGCTGCCGGCGGGGAGTTCGGCCAGCAGCCGGTCGACCAGTTCGTGCGCGCCGTCCGCGTCGGAGATGAAGTGCAGCAGCGCGACGAGGGAGAGCGCGATCGGCCGGTCGAAGTCGAGGATCTTCGCGGCCCCCTCGACGATGGCCGCCGGGTCCCGCACGTCGGCCTGGAGGTACTCGGTCACGCCCTCGGGCGTGCTGCGCAGCAGGGCCGCCGCGTGGGCCAGCACGATCGGGTCGTTGTCGCAGTAGACGACGCGGGCGTCGGGCGCGACGCCCTGGGCGATCTGGTGGAGGTTCGGCTCGGTCGGGATACCGGTGCCGATGTCCAGGAACTGCCGTACTCCGTGCTCGGCCAGCCAGCGGGTGGCGCGGTGCATGAAGGCGCGGTTGACGCGCGCCATGACCGGCACGCGCGGGTCGAGGGCGAGCATCTGCCGGCCCATCGCCTCGTCGACGGGGTAGTTGTCCTTGCCGCCGAGGTACCAGTCGTACATCCGTGCGGGGTGAGGTCGGCTGGTGTCTATCTGGACGGCGCCCGTGGGGTGGTCCTGTCCGGTCATGCGGCACTCCGTAAGAGTCGAACGTGGTAGTGGTCGGTGATCAATTCATAGCCAAAACAAGGTAGTCGGGTCGAACATCCGCTCGGCGGAAGGGGTCGGTCGGCGCGCAACAAGCCAGGTCGTTCAGGACAGCAGGAAGTCCGCCTCACCCGCCTTCGCGCCCTCGATGAAGGCGGTCATCTCGTCGGACGTGTAGATCAACGCGGGGCCGTCGGGGTCGGTGGACTGCCGGACGGCGATCCGGCCGTCCGCGAGCTTCATGGCTTCCAGGCAGTTGCCCCCGTTGCCGCCGCTCCAGGGCTTGTGCCAGCCCTCGCTGCCCAGCTCCGTCGCGGGCATCCCGTTGTAGATCCGTTCGGTGCGGACCCTCGCCTTGGCGTGGGACTTGATGCGATCCATTCACAGCTCCTTGCGGAGATCCCGGAGGATCTCCTTCGTGCGATGTGCAGTAGCGGCCTGCGCCGCCATGCGGTCCATGACCTCGAGGTGGGCCGCCACCTCGGTACGCGCGTCGAGGTAGACGGCGCCGGTCAGGTACTCGCTGTAGACCATGTCCGGAAGTTCGGGCATGGCGAATCGGAACAGCACGAAGGGCCCGTAGGTGCCGGGATGCGGCCCGTTCGCGAACGGGGCGATCTGGAGCGTCACGTTGGGCAGCTTCGTGGCGTCGAGCAGTTTGTCGATCTGGGCCCGCATCACCTCCGCGTCGCCGACCGGGCGGCGCAGCACGGTCTCGTCCATGACGACCCACAGCCGGGGCGCGTCCTCACGGGTGAGCAGCCCCTGGCGCTGCATGCGCAGCGAGACATGGCGCTCGATGTCGTCGGGACTCGTCTGGCCGACGGCGCCCGATTTCAGCACCCCGCGCGCGTAGTCCTCGCTCTGGAGCAGTCCGGGCACGAAGTGCGGCTCGTACTGGCGGATGAGGCCGGCCGCGCCCTCCAGGCTGACGTGCATGGAGAACCAGCCGGGCAGGATGTCGTGGAAGCGTTGCCACCAGCCGGGCTGGTTCGCCTCCTCGGCCAGTTGCACGAAACCCTCGGCCTCGCCGTCGGTGACGCCGTAGGCCTTCAGGAGCAGTTGGAGGTACGGGATCTTGAGCGTGACCTCGGCCATCTCCATGCGGCGCACCGTGGCGGGGGCGACGCGCAGGATGCGGGCGGCCTCCTCGCGCTTGAGCCCGGCGCGTTCCCGCAGATCCAACAGGCGGCGGCCGAGGACGACTTGTCCCACGGTCGGCGCGGACCGCGGTTCGCTCACGCTCCACCTCCACGAAGAGCCCTCACCGGCCGGCCGGTCGCACAGCGCGCCGGCGGCCCGGCCGGTCCGGTGACAAAGGAACGACAAAAGAATCCTGACAGCCCTACGGCGCCATTCGAAGACCCATTCGAAGATCTGGACGGATCTTCGGTGATCCCAACTGGCGCCGCTCGACGTGCTGTTGCGAGCAGTCTGCCACGCCCTTCCACTTCGTCACACAGCACTCTGCATTTTTCAGAGTGACACTTGCCAAGTGTTCACGGCGGGGCGATAGTGGCAAGCGTGATTCCGTCCGCGCCCTTAGGAACAGACGCAGCCGCAGGCCGCCCCCTCGGTCTCGGCGCCACGGTGACAGGACCCGTCAGGGCCGCCACCGAGCGCCGGTTCCGTTTCGAGCTGGCCGCACATCCGGGTTCCCCCGCCCAGGCCAGACGTCTGACCCGGGCCCGGCTGACCGGTTGGTCGGTGTGCGAGGACACCTGCGACACCGCGGCCCTGGTCATATCCGAACTGGTCACCAACGCGATCGTGCACACCGCGAGCAGTCGTGTCGTGTGCGAGCTGTACGACGGCGACGAACGCGTGCGGATAGCCGTGCGCGACGAGGGCTGCACACCGGGTGAGCCCCACCCGTCCCCGCAGCGGCCCGAGGAGGAGCACGGCCGGGGGCTGCTGCTGATAGAGGCCCTGTGTCACTCCTGGGGTGCCCAGGAGCACGGCACCGGCCTGCTGGTCTGGGCCGAGCTCCGCCGCCTGACGGAACCCTCGCACGACCACGCCCGACCCCACGGCGAGCCCCGCCACGAGTCCCACGGCGAGCCTCACCACGAGTCACCCGAGTCACCCGTGTCTCCCGACGAGTCCCGCCACGTCCCGCACGACGAGCCCCGCGGCGACCTCGGCTGGGGCACCCGCCCGAAGCCCGGTGCGCCCGGTGTCCCGGGTGACGAGGACGAGCCGCGGCAGCGGTGGCACGCACCGAGGACCCTGGGCGTCGTACCGCACCAACGAGACCAGGACCGGAGCGACGCGTGAGCGCTGTGCCCGGCCCCGGCCAACTGCTCACCCTGGACACGCTGGTACGGCTGCGGCGCGGCACGCGGAGCTCGCCCGTCCCGCGCCGGCTCGCCGTCCCCGACGGCATGGCCACCCCGCTGGGCTGGGACGCGGTGGCGGTGCCCGCCCGCTTCGGGCCGCAGGTGCTGCCCCGGCTGCCGCGCGTGGGATGCGTCTACGCCGACGGGACGCACTGGTGGTGGATCGTCCCGTCCGACTCCGACCACGCGCTGGAGTGGCCCGCCCCCGCGCACTACGCGACCGGCGCCGTCCTCCCGGACGCCACGCACTCCCCGGTGCTCGTCCACCGGCCGGACGACTCGGTTCCGTACACCCCGCCGATCCCCCTCTACCTGACCCTGTGCCGGCTGACGGGGACCGCACCTGCCTGGTCACGGCCGATCAGCGCGTGAAGCCTCGCGGTCGGCGCCCGCGCGGCCGGTCCCGGGCGGCCCCCGCCTGTCTCCGCACCCTCAACCGCGCTCATCCGGACCGCCGATGCCACCCACCCCACCGGCGTCCCGAGGATGCCGCCGGCGCCGCCCCCCGCGTACGCCCGCGCGCTCCCGCCTCAGGGATGTGCGCCCTGCCCTGAAGAGACACCTCCCGCCATAGTGGCCGTTTGTCCACGTCCGGGGGAGGTCGACGGTGGCAAAGCGGCAGGGCACGGGCCAACCCGAGGTGTCCGAGTCGGAACGACTGCTCTTCGGCGGCGCCCTGCGCTACGACATGGGCTGGAACCAGCACGCGAACGCCTTCCTCGAACTGAACTTCCGCGCCATGCTGACCCGGCTGCCCGCGCTGCTCGCCTCCAGCTTCCGGCTGGCCCGGCAGGCCGACCCCGCCGCCGCGCGGACCGTGCTGGCCGCGGAGGCGGCCCGGGGGCTGGCGCAGGCGGTGGGCCTGCTCGCGGTCAACAGCGTGCTGGGGCGGCTGATGACCTCCGGCCCGATCGAGGACCGGCTGCGCGGCGCCGTCCCCGCCCTGGTCACCATGGCCGCCGTGCTGCTGGTCGGAGCGCTGCTGCGGGCCGCGTCGACGTACGCCACCGGCCGGCTGGAGCCCAAGGTGGAGCGGGT
This sequence comes from Streptomyces sp. NPDC002306, assembly GCF_053593435.1. Classification (NCBI taxonomy): domain Bacteria; kingdom Bacillati; phylum Actinomycetota; class Actinomycetes; order Kitasatosporales; family Streptomycetaceae; genus Streptomyces; species Streptomyces sp. NPDC002306. The sequence continues at coordinate 221,610 of NZ_JBSFCK010000005.1, read as the reverse complement.
GGCGACCGAGCAGTACCTGGAGCGGGCGGCGTCCGTGGAACTGGCCGCGATCGAGGACCACGCCTTCCACAAGCTGCTGGACACCGCGCAGTACGGCGCTTCCTCCGCCCGTCGGATGATCATGTACGGCACGCGCGTGGTGAACGCGATGATCTCGCTCGTCACCGCGGCCGGTGTGCTGACCGTGCTGCACCCGGCGCTGCTCCCGCTGCTGGTGACGATGACGCTGCCGAGCGCCTGGAGCGCGCTGGTCAACGCCCGGCGCCGCTACGAGTCCTTCCACACCTGGGTGCAGCACGCCCGCGCCGGACAGCTCATCAGCAGTCTGCTCACCGAGCCGGCGGCGGCGCCGGAGATCCGGGTGCACGGGGTCGGCCCGTTCCTGCTGCGCCACTTCCGCGCGATGTCGGAGGCCGCGGAGGCGGAGCAGGCCCGGCTGGCCCGGCTGTCGGCGCGCACCGGCCTGATCGCGGCGGCCTGGACGGGCCTCGCGACGGTGGGGACGTACGCGACGCTCGGCGGGCTGCTGGTCACCGGCACGATGGCGCTGTCCGTGGCGGGCACGGCCGTGATCGCGATCCGCACCGGCTCCGCGAGCCTGGACACGCTGGTCCTGGAGGTGAACGCGCTGCACGAGGAGGCCCTGTTCGTGGGCGACCTGGAGCGCCTGTACGTCGAGGCGGCCGAGCGGGCCATCCCGGCCGGGGGTGCCGCGCTGCCGGAGGATCCGCGGGAGATCAGGTTCGAGAACGTCACGTTCAGCTATCCGGGCGAGTCCGCCCGTCCCGCGCTGGACGACGTCAGCCTCACCGTCCCGATGGGCCGGATCGTCGCGCTCGTCGGCGAGAACGGTTCGGGCAAGACGACTCTGGTGAAGCTGCTCGCGGGGCTCTACAAACCGGATCGGGGGCGGATCCTGTGGGACGGCGTCGACGCGGCGACCGCGGACCGGCACCGGCTGGCCGAGCGGATCGCGATGCTGGCGCAGGACTTCAAGCGGTGGCCGTTCACGGCCCGGGTCAATGTCGCCGTCGGCCGTTCCTCCGCGTCCCCGACCGAGGAGCGGCTGACCACGTCGATCGCCGAGGCGGGCGCCGAGGAGGTGGTCGCCGATCTGCCCCGGGGTCTGGACACCCTGCTGGCCCGCAACTTCAGCGGCGGTCACGAGCTGTCGGGCGGTCAGTGGCAGCGGCTCGGCATCGCGCGGGCCGCCTTCCGGCGTGGCCGCATCCTGATCGTGGACGAGCCGACGGCGGCTCTGGACGCCCGGGCCGAGCTGGAGGTCTTCGAGAAGATCCGGGCGCTGGCCGGCACCGGGCAGACGGTCGTCCTCATCACGCACCGGCTGGCGTCCGTGCGCCACGCGGACCTGGTGCACGTGCTCGACCAGGGCCGGCTGGTGGAGTCGGGCACCCCCGACGAACTGATCACCAGCGGCGGGATCTACGCCGAGCTGTACGCGCTCCAGGCCGAGCAGTTCACGACGAAGCTGCCCGCCCCGAAGGCGGGCTGAGCCGCCTCACTCCGTGTCACCCGCGCGCAGCACCACCAGGAACGTGTCCGTCGCGAGGTCCATGACCACCTCGGCGGGCACGCCCTCCTGACGCCGCGCGTGCGCGAACTCCTCCGCGGGCCACGAACCGCGCGGCCCACCCGCGGGAAAGCGTTCGAGCACTGTTCGCCCGTTCACCACCCTGCACCTCCAGAAAGCGTCGTACGTGTAGGAGTTAACGCTTTCCAGGGGTCGAACGGCTCGCTCGGTGACGGGACTGAGACGTAGCTGACACGCGACCACCGCGGAGTGTGAGGGTCCGGTCACTTGGTGAACGGTTGGACACCGTTCGTGTCAGTCCTCGTACTCGTCGTGATAGAGAACGCGCTCACTGCCCGCGGGAGCGCCGAGAGCCGACGCGCGTCCGGCGGGCTCCTCCCACTCCTCCTGCCGTCCCAGCGCCGTCAGGTCCAGCAGGCTGGTGGTCGAGCCGAGTCCGTCCAGACCGCGTTCATAGGTCGAGTACGTGTGCAGGACCCGGTCACGGTCGCGCAGGAAGCAACTGATGCCCGGCCGCTCGAAGAGCTCCCCGTCGCGCTCCAGGGTCACCTCGAAGTCGTGGTTGAAGTCACCGGGGGCCGCGGAGTACCAGGGCAGGGTCCAGCCCATCCGCGCCTTGAACGGCAGGATGGTGGTGTACGGCGCCCGGGACACGGCCGCGAACGTCGTGCCGCGGGCCCGCAGATGCGCGAGGTGGCCGATCTGGTCGAGGAACGCCGAGCAACTGCGGCAGCCGGCGTCCCACTCGGGCGCGAACATGAAGTGGTAGACCACGAGTTGCTGTCGTCCCTCGAAGAGGTCGAGGAGGGTGGCCTTGCCGTCGCCGCCCTCGAAGACGTACTCCTTGTCGATCTCCACCATCGGCAGCCGGCGCCGCTCGGCGTTGAGCGCGTCCCGCGCGCGTGTCACCACCTTCTCCTTGACCAGCAGTTCCTCGCGTGCCGCCTGCCACTGCGCGCGCGAGACGATCTCCGGAAGCGACATGACTCCTCCTGTGCGACGGTCCGTTCCCAGGGGTGACCGTCGAAGGAAGCGGAACTCATCGCGGCGCCGGAGGTTTTTTCCGCGGCGGCTCAGGACGATCACGGCGCCCTCGCCCGCGCGACGGGCGGGAGCGGAGCCGGTTCCCGCCGCGACGGGAGACGGCGTCATCACGCCGGCGTAGGACCGTGTCGTGCCCGCGCGTGAGCCGGACCGCGCATCCCGCCTCGGCCCTGTCGCGGGCGCCGCCGGCCGGGGCACGCTGGCCTCACCACGCCTCGCCCCGGCCGCTGGAAGGAACCCGGCATGATCGTCGGCACCTGGAACCTGGAGAACCTCTACCGGCCCGCCGGCCCGTCCGGCCCGCGGGACAAGGCGGCGTACGAGACGAAGCTCGCCGCCCTCGCCGCCGTGATCACGGAACTCGACCCGGCGCTGCTCGGCGTGCAGGAGGTCGGCGAGCCGGAGGCGCTGGAGGACCTGGTCGCGATGATGGGCGGCGACCGGCACATCGCCCTCAGCACGCTGCCGGACGGCCGGGGCATCCGCGTCGGCTTCCTCAGCCGTACGCCCCTGACCGTGCTGGCCGACACCGACGCGTTCCCGGCGGGGCTGGGCCCGGTGCAGACGGACGACTCGGGCCTGACCGTGACACGGACGGGACGCGGCTTCCTGGCGGTGCGGACCACGACGGAGGCCGGACCGCTGCGGGCTGCGGTCGCCCACCTCAAGTCCAAGCTGCTGTCGTACCCGGACAATCGATTCTTCCCCCACGACGAGGGTGAACGGGCCCGCTACGGCGCCTACGCCCTCTACCGGCGCGCCGCGGAGGCGACGGCACTGCGCGCGCTGGCGGACGAACTCCTCGCGGACGACGGCCGGACCCACGACGTACTGGTGCTGGGCGACCTCAACGACGAGGTGGGGGCGGCGACCACACAGATCTTGCTCGGCCCGCCCGGCTCCGAGATCGGCACCACCGGCTACGGCAAGCCCGACAAGGGCGACGCGGGCCGCCTGTGGGACGTGGCCCCGCTCATCCCCGCCGACCGGCGCTACTCGCGCGTCGACTCCGGTCGCCGCGAACTCATCGACCACATCCTCGCGAGTCACCGTCTGGTCCACCGGGTGACGGCGGCCGGGACCGGGCTCCCGGACCGGGCCGCGCCGCACCTGCCCTCGATCGGGCCGGACCCGGCGGAGCGACGCGGGGCACCGGGGTCGGACCACGCGCCGGTCTGGGCACGGGTGGACTGAGGCCGGTCGCGGACATGCGAGCGGGTCCGGAGGCGTAGCCTGCCCCCGGACCCTGTGGATGCCGCCCATACGGCACGCCGGCACGCTTGAGGACCCAGGTCAGTCGTTATGTCGCCGCGTCCTGCCTTTGGACCACCACGCATCGAGCTGCGCGGACCGGACTTGAACCGGCATCTCGACGTACTGGGGCCTGGGCCCGGTCGATCCGGCGATCGGCGGCGAATGCTGAGTCTGGAGCAAGAGTCTGAGATTGACGCGGCCGGCTCGATGTCCGGCCGCCACATCACGACAAGCTTCAGCTTCAGCTTGCGCTCCTCGCGCGCCCCGGCCGTGGTGCGTGGTGACCGGGGAGATCTGGAGGCTACCCGAAGAGGTAGCCGAACACGGCGTCGCCGACGCGCTCGTCGACGACTTCGGTGCCGTTCGCCTCCTCGCGGGCGAACTTCACGGCCTGCTGCAACTTCTCGACCCGGGCGAGCAGTTCGTTGACGCGTCGCGCCGGGAGCGCCCCCGAGAACTTCACGGTCGTCCAGTACCCGACCGGGATGTCCTCGTAGTAGACCTCGACCTGCGCCGGATGCTTGTCGGTCGCCTCGGCCTTCACATGGTTGCGGGGCACCTTCTTGGTCCGCAGCGTCCGCACCGGCTCGGTCTTCCAGGCGTCGGTGGAGGGGTCCTGCACCCAGGACTCGGAGGCGTCGAGGACGGGCAGCTTCCGTACGAAGGTGTTGAGATCGACGAGCTGCTTCTCGAGGAAGAGCAGGTAGGACACGGGAACGTCCGCGACGAGCACGCGCCCGTCCACGGCCACGTCCGCACGGGCGGCGCAGTTGGCCCAGTCCTTCGTGGCGGTCACGTCGAACAGCCGGGTCAGGGTGGCCGCGGTGTCCCGCAGCACGTTCTCGGCCTGCACCTGCACCCGGGTCGACTCGGGCGGCAACTGCTCGCCCTCCTCGTCCTTCGGCTGGTACGTACGCGAGATGCCGGCCAGCAACGCGGGCTTCTGCAGGCCGTGATGGGCCGCCGTCAGGTCCTGGTGCGCCTTGGACTTGATGCCCTTCTCGACCGCGATGATCTGATTGAGTTTCGCCACGAGAGGGACCGTAGCAGCGGCAACTCCCGCCTCTCGAATGATTATTCGCCCGCACAGCGGCCGGGGGGGCGCCGCGCGGGCCATGACCGCCGCGAAATTCGGGTGCGGGCGGCGGCGCGGGCGTCGATGATCGGGAGGTTGCCCGTGGGCCGACGGGATCGGCCGGCGCGGGATCCGGAACATCGTCCGCCGCAGCCCTCGAGGAGCCCACATTGATCCGACGCACCACCGTCCCCGGTCTCTTTCCGCCCCCGGCCTACTCCCACGCCTCCGTCGTCGAGACCGGCGCCACACTGGCGTTCCTCGCCGGGTCCGTGCCGCTGGACGCGGACGGGAAGCTGGTCGGCGAGGGCGATCCCGTACGCCAGACCCGGCAGGTGATCGCCAACCTCGAGGCGCAACTGAGGGCCGTGGGCAGCGACTTGACGCATGTCGTGTCGACCGACGTGTACGTGGTGAGCGGTGAGACCGCGGTGCTGTCCGCCGTCTGGTCCGTCGTCGAGGCGTCCGGGCTCAGCGGCGGCCCGCATTCGTCGACGCTGGTCGGTGTGGCCTGTCTGGGGTACACGGGGCAACTCGTGGAGATCACGGCGACGGCCGTCGTGCCGGAGGAGCCGCGGGACCCGCAGGTGGGCCGTGTGCCGGCCGTCGTGCTGCGCCGGGCCGACGCGCGCGACGCCGCCGCGGCGGCCGACGTGTGGCTGCGGTCGTTCACGGCCGCGCTGCCCACGATCGTCAGGCCCCGGTCCGACGACGAGGTTCGCGGCTACTTCCGGGACGTGGTGGTGCCCTCGCGCGAGACCTGGGTGGCCGAGGCCGAGGACGGCATCGTGGGGGTCATGGTGATGGAGGGCGGGCTGCTGTCGCAGCTCTACCTCGACCCGAGGTGGCGCGGGCGCGGCCTCGGCGACCGGTTCGTCACGCTGGCCAAGGAGCGCAGCCCGCGGGGCCTGACCCTGTGGACCTTCCAGATCAACGAGCCCGCCCACCGCTTCTACGAGCGGCACGGCTTCGTGGCCGTCGAGCGCACGGACGGCGCCGACAACGAGGAGCGCGAGCCGGACGTGCGGTACGTGTGGCGGCCGTAGCCCCGCGCTCGCTTCCGTCCCGCCCCCGCGCCCGCGTCCCCGTCCGCCTGGTCGTACCCGCCTCACTCCGGCCGACGTCGGAGAACCGCGCGTGGTGGCCGGGCGCCGAGACCCGCCGCCTCCGCCGCCGTGCCCAGTACCTCGCGCAGCATCTCGGGAGTGAGCCGGCCGGTGAAGGTGTTGCGCTGGCTGACGTGGAAGCAGCCGAACAGCTCGAGACCGCCGAGCGGGACGCGGGCGCCGTGCGCGAAGGCCGGTCGTGGCCGGGGCACCGCCCAGCCCGCAGCGGCGAACGCCGGCAGCGCCGCCTGCCAGCCGAACGCGCCCAGGACGACCACGGCCCGCAGCGTCGGCCGCAGCAGCTCCAGCTCCTGGACCAGCCACGGCCGGCAGGTGTCGCGTTCCCCGGGCGTGGGCTTGTTGGCGGGCGGGGCGCAGTGCACGGGCGAGGTGATACGGACGCCGTACAGCTCCAGTCCGTCGTCGGCGGCGACGGAGGTGGGCTGCGAGGCGAGGCCCACGTCGTACAGCGCCTGGAACAGCACGTCCCCGGAGCGGTCGCCGGTGAACATCCGGCCCGTGCGGTTGCCGCCGTGGGCGGCGGGGGCCAGGCCGACGATCAGGAGCGAGGCGTCGGCGGGTCCGAAGCCGGGCACCGGGCGCCCCCAGTACGTCCGGTCGGCGAACGCGGCCCGCTTGGTACGGGCGACCTCCTCGCGCCAGGCCACGAGCCGGGGACACGCGGCACACCCGGTGATCCGGGTGTCCAGAGCGGCCAGGCTGTCCATGAGTCCACCGTAGACCCGCCCCGGTGGCCACCGGGCTCCACGGACCCGGGGTGACAGCCCCGCCGGGACCGCCGGAGGGCGAAAGAATCCCGGCGGACCGGCGAGGGCCCGGCGGCTAGAGTCGGGACCATGGTTTCTCAGGACTCGGGCCACGGGGCGGCCGACCCGCACGGGGCCGCGGACGCGAGCGGTACCGCGGGCGCGAACGGTGTCACGGACCCGCGGGGCGGCACGGAGGGTGCCGCCGGGGCCGGCGCCGACGCCGACGCGCCGGACCCGCAGGTCGCCGCCGCGATCGCCGCCGCCGAGGCCGCCGGGCCCGCGAGCGGCACGTCCGTGCGCCTCGACAGCTGGATCTGGTCCGTACGGCTGGTCAAGACCCGCTCCCAGGCCGCCACCGCCTGCCGGGGCGGACACGTGCGGGTGAACGGCGAGCGCGTCAAGCCCGCGCACGCGGTCCGCGTCGGCGACGAGGTACGCGTACGGCAGGAGGGCTGGGAGCGGGTCGTCGTCGTCAAGCGGCTGATCCGCAAGCGGGTGGGCGCTCCGGTGGCCGCCCAGTGCTACGTCGACAACAGCCCGCCGCCCCCGCCCCGCGAGGCCGTCGCCCCGGCCGGCGTCCGCGACCGGGGCACCGGGCGCCCCACCAAGCGGGACCGCCGCGAGACCGAACGCCTGCGTGCCCTGAACGGACTGCGTGGCTCGGGCGGCCGGGCCGAGGGACGGTGACCGGGGGCCACGAAGGTCACACCCGGTGCCGCCGTACCGGTCGCAGCAGGTCGGCGTTGTGCCCGCGCCGGGCCCAGGCGATCAGGGCGAGCGGCACGAGCAGGATGAGCGGTGTCGCCGCGTTCTGCCCGTCGAAGACGGTGAGCTGGACGACGAACGCCCCGATCATCAGCGCGCCCAGCGCGAGGGCGGCCACCGACTGCAGCACCGGCACCAACAGGGCGACCGCGCCCGCCAGTTCGAGCGCGCCGATGGTGTACATGCCCGCGCTGCCCCAGCCGATGCGGTCGAACGACTCGGCGGCCGAGGGGTGCGCGATCAGCTTCGGCAGCGCGCTCGCGATCCCGTAGAAGAGGGCGAGCAGCACCTGGAGGGCGCGCAGCGCGATCCGGGCGCGGCGGCCGCGGGCGGTCGCGGACTCGGCCACGACGGCGCGGTCCGGGACGGAGGCGGCGGCACTGGCGGCGGTCTCGGACATGAGGTCTCCTGTGTGAGGTGGTCCGTGGTGCTTTCACAGAGGTAGACCGGGGTGCGGCGCGGAACTCATCGCCGTACGGGACCTGTTGCGACGGCCGCCGGCAAGCAAGCGCTGCCCGGGCGGATGCCCGCGTGGAAGCCCGCACGGCCGACGGACCGGGCGGGCGCCTGTTACAGCGGGAACCAGCCGTAGGGGACGTACCAGTGGCCGCCCTCGCGCAGATGGTCCACGACGACCCGCTCCAGCCTGGTGCGGCGCGACAGTCGCTCCAACGGCACGTCCTCGGTGCCGAAGACGAAACGGACCGGCGTCAGGTCCTCGGGCTCCGTCGGCAGCGGGCCGAGCCGGAACCGCTCCTGGAAGCGCACGATGTTGGAACGCTCGGGCAGGTACGTCCTGAGCTGGGGGTCGAGCAGCCAGGAATCGCAGGTCACGACCTGGTAGGGCTCCTCCGGGTAGTGGCGGGCGAAGAAGTCCCGCGCCAGCGCGAGGGAGCGGTCGCAGGCCTGCGGTGTCAGCGGCCCCGAGAAGTCCGGGATGTGCAGGCCCAGCCCGAGGTCACCCGGCCCGAGGGGAAGTCCCCCCGCGGCGATCGAGTCGCCCGTCCACGAGCCGATCCGGCTCCGCTGGAACTGCAACCGCCCCAGTTGGTAGAGCTCGCCGCGGAAGTGCAGGGACAGCCAGCGGGGGCGCAGCATGCCGCCCGTGCCGTGCCGCCTGCGGTGCGCGGCGACGTTCCGGCCGGTGTCCGCCAGGGTGCGCCGGGCGACCTCGGCCGGGATGCCGCGGTCACGATGGTGGGCGCGCACCGACGGCAGCGCCGCCACCAGGACGAACAGGGGGAAGAACCGCTGGAGGGGGCCCGGCGCCCAGTCGAGGTCGGGCAGATCGGCACCGCCGTGGATCTCGCCCGTCCCCCGGACCAGTTCCTCGACGGACCGCTCCAGGAAGCCCCGCAGCTCCGGGTCGTCCACGACCCGTCGGCCGAGCCGGACCACGTCGTTGATGTCCTCGTGCGGTACGGCGAGGTCGGACAGCACTTCGGCGAGTTCGTCGGTATCGGGCAGCACGCGGTGGACCCCCTCTGCGGACCGCTTGGAGAACGTCCGCACCGAAGAGTACGTTGCAGGAAGGAGTGATGATCCGATGCGTACGGGAAGTGAGCCGACGACTGCGCGCAGTGCGCTGCGGTTGCGCCTGTGGCTGACCGTGTGGGGACTGGTCTGGACGGTCTTCGGGACCGTTGCCTTCACGCTCGCCGGCCGTCCCGGCTGGGCCGCCGCCTGTGGGGCGTTGTGGCTGGTCGTGACCGTCGACCTGGCGATGATCCTCAAGCACCTGCGGCAGGGGCCGCACTACCAGCCGGGCCGCGACATCCCGCCGTATCGGCCGCCGGAACACCGCCATCCCTGACCGCTCCCCGTGATCCGGCTCAGGAGTCGAACCGCGCCGCTTTGAGGTACTGCGGTTTCGGGTCCAGCGCGGCGGCCAGCCGGAAGTGGCGTTTGGCCTGGTCGTGCCGTCCCTGGCGCTCGTAGGTGCGGGCGAGCGCGAAGTGCGCGAACGCGTTGTCCGGTTCCCGCTCCAGGACGATCGTGAACTCCAGCTCGGCGGGCCGCAGTTGCGCGGAGGCGAAGAAGGCTCGCGCGCGCAGCAGCCGGGCGGCGGTGTTCTCCGGGTGCGCCGCGATGACGCCGTCGAGCAGCTTCACCGCGCCCCGCGGGTCCCGCGCGGCGAGCAGCCGCTCCGCGGCGCGGAAGTCGATGACATGCGTCTCCGGAGTACGTCCGGTCGAACCGCTGGTTTCGGGCACGCGAAATTCCTTCCCTCGCTGCCCGGTTTCAACGCCCGGAGCGCGTACCCCTATTCCCCGGCCGGCTCCGGTGCCGGCGCCGGTTCCGCGTGCGCCCCGCGCTCCAGATCCGCCCAGACCTCCCGCACGCGTCGTTCGAGGTCGGCGAGCGGCACGTCGTTGTCGATGACGACGTCGGCGATCGCCAGGCGCTGCTCGCGGGTCGCCTGCGCGGCCATCCGGGCCCGGGCGTCCGCCTCGGTCATGCCCCGCAGCCGGACGAGCCGGTCGAGCTGGGTCTCGGGGCTCGCGTCGACCACGATCACGAGGTCATAGAGACGCGCGAGGCCGTTCTCGGTGAGGAGCGGGACGTCGTGGACGACGACGGAGTCCTCGGCGGCGGCGCTCTCCAGCTCACGGGAGCGGGCGCCGACCAGGGGGTGCACGATCCCGTTCAGGACGGCGAGTTTCTGGGGGTCGGCGAAGACGACGGAGCCCAGTTTCGGCCGGTCGAGACTGCCGTCCTCGGTGAGGACCTCCTCGCCGAAGGCCTCCGCGACGGCCGCGAGTCCCGGGGTTCCGGGCGCGACAACCTCCCGTGCGATGCGGTCCGCGTCGATCAGCACCGCCCCGCACGCGACGAGCAGCCGCGACACCTCGCTCTTGCCGGCCCCGATGCCACCGGTCAGGCCCACTCTCAGCATGAGGCGAAGCTTAGGGCCAGAAGCCGACAGGGCGTCGGGCGGGCCTCAGCTGTCGCCCTCCCGCTCCGCGAGGAACTTCTCGAACTCGCGTCCGATCTCGTCCGCCGAGGGGATGTCGACCGCCTCGGCGAGCATGTTGCCCCGGCTGTCGGCACCGGCGGCCGCGTCGTACTGGTGCTCGAGACCCTGGACGAGGGCGGTGAGCTCCTCGTCGCCCTCCTGGACCTGGCGGTCGATCTCCGTCTGCGTCCGGTGCGCGTCCGTGCGCAGGGCGTGCGCGATGCCGGGCAGGACCAGGCCGGTGGCGGCCGTGACGGACTCCAGGACGGTGAGCGCGGCGTCCGGGTAGGCGGAGCGGGCGATGTAGTGGGGCACGTGCGCGGCGACGCCGAGGACGTCGTGGCCGCCCTCGATGAGCCGGTACTCGACGAGCGCGGCGGCGCTGCCCGGCACCTGAGCCTCGTCGAAGGCGCTGCGATGGCCCGGGATGAGGTCGGTGCGGTTGCCGTGCGGGGTGAGGCCCACGGGGCGGGTGTGCGGGACGCCCATGGGGATGCCGTGGAAGTTCACCGAGAGCCGCACTCCGAGCCGTTCCACGATCTGCTGGACGGCGGCGGCGAAGCGCTCCCACTCCACGTCCGGCTCGGGGCCGGAGAGCAGCAGGAAGGGGGCTCCGGTGGTGTCCTGGAGGAGCCGCACGTCGATGGCGGGCTCGTCGTAGTCCGTCCACTCGTCGCGGCGGAAGGTCAGCAGCGGGCGGCGCGCCCGGTAGTCCACGAGCCGGTCGTGGTCGAAGCGGGCCACGACCTGGTGGGGCAACGAGTCGAGGAGCCGGTCGACGATCTGGTCGCCGGTCTCGCCCGCGTCGATGTACCCGTCGAAGTGGTAGAGCATGACAAGTCCGGCCGACTCCTGGGCGAGCGCCATGTCGACGACGGCCAGGCCCTTCGGCTCCCATGCGTACAAACCCTGCGGATCAAGCACTTGGACCGCTCCTCCTCGTGTTCAAAGGAGTCCAACACCGCGAGCGGCACGGGCATTCCCGGCCTGCGCCCTTGATCAACCGGCTCTCCCCCGGCCCCTGACGCGTGAGTCCGGCGAGGCCGCGGACTCTGGATGTGTCCCGCACCGCAGCGGCGCCGACCGGCCGCCCACGGCGCCCGTCGCGACGGGCGTCCGGCGCGCGCGACACCGCTCGCGCTCGAAGCCCGGACGGGCCGAGGGCCGAACACCGGGCCGGATGGGCCGAGGGCCAAACACCCGGCCGGACGGACCGAACCGGACCGGACAGACCGAGAGCCGGACACCGGACCGGACGGACCGAGAGCCGGACACGGGGCCGGACGGACCGAGGGCCCGCACCCGGTGTGGGTGCGGGCCCTCGGTGAGAGCTACAGCTACTGCTCAGCGATCAGCTCTGGCCGCCGGCCAGCTTCTCGCGCAGCGCGGCAAGCGCCTCGTCCGAGGCCAGCGCGCCGGACGTGTCGGCACCCTCGGAGGAGTACGAACCGCCACCGCCACCGCCACCGGACGCGGACGGAGCGGCAGCCTCGCCACCCTCGGCGGCCGCGGCGGCGTCCGCCTCGCGGGACTTGATGACCTGAGCCTGGTGCTGCTCGAAGCGCTGCTGCGCCTCGGCGTACTGGTTCTCCCAGACCTCACGCTGCGACTCGAAGCCCTCGAGCCAGTCGTTGGTCTCGGGGTCGAAGCCCTCGGGGTAGATGTAGTTGCCCTGGTCGTCGTACGACGCGGCCATGCCGTACAGGGTCGGGTCGAACTCGACCGAGGCCGGGTCGGCACCGAAGGACTCGTTGGCCTGCTTCAGCGAGAGGCTGATGCGACGCCGCTCGAGGTCGATGTCGATGACCTTGACGAAGATCTCGTCGTTGACCTGGACGACCTGCTCCGGGATCTCCACGTGGCGCTCGGCCAGCTCGGAGATGTGGACCAGACCCTCGATGCCCTCGTCCACGCGGACGAACGCACCGAACGGAACCAGCTTCGTGACCTTGCCCGGGACGACCTGGCCGATCTGGTGCGTACGGGCGAACTGCTGCCACGGGTCTTCCTGGGTCGCCTTCAGCGACAGGGAGACACGCTCGCGGTCCATGTCGACGTCGAGGACCTCGACGGTGACTTCCTGGCCGACCTCGACCACCTCGGAGGGGTGGTCGATGTGCTTCCAGGACAGCTCGGAGACGTGAACCAGACCGTCGACGCCACCCAGGTCCACGAAGGCACCGAAGTTGACGATCGAGGACACGACGCCGGAGCGGACCTGACCCTTCTGGAGGGTCGTGAGGAACGTCTGGCGGACCTCGGACTGGGTCTGCTCCAGCCAGGCACGGCGGGACAGGACCACGTTGTTGCGGTTCTTGTCCAGCTCGATGATCTTGGCCTCGAGCTCCTTGCCCACGTAGGGCTGGAGGTCGCGGACACGGCGCATCTCGACGAGGGAGGCCGGCAGGAAGCCACGGAGGCCGATGTCGAGGATGAGACCACCCTTGACCACCTCGATGACGGTGCCGGTGACGATGCCGTCCTCTTCCTTGATCTTCTCGATCGTGCCCCAGGCGCGCTCGTACTGGGCGCGCTTCTTCGAGAGGATCAGGCGGCCTTCCTTGTCCTCCTTCTGGAGAACAAGGGCCTCGATCTCGTCGCCGACCTTGACGACCTCGTTCGGGTCGACGTCGTGCTTGATCGAGAGCTCGCGGCTCGGGATGACACCTTCGGTCTTGTAACCGATGTCGAGCAGGACCTCGTCCCGGTCGACCTTCACGATGACGCCGTCGACGATGTCGCCGTCGTTGAAGTACTTGATCGTCTCGTCGATCGCGGCGAGGAATGCTTCCTCGTTACCGATGTCGTTGACCGCAACCTGCGGGGTGGTGGCGGTGGTCTCGGTGCTGCTCGTCATGTGGGAAAGGGCTCCGGTACGGACATTGAAGTCGTAGGTACTGCTACGCCGGGAGCCCGTATCGCTCTGAAGACGCCGGACAGCCAAGGAAGCGCCACACCGACGAAACTCCGGTGGCGCCTCGAGAACCGAGGGGACATACAACAGATGCGAGCGCAACCTGCTAGGTCTGAGGTGCGCAGGCCCGCAGCGCAACTTGTAGCATACGGGGGCAGCCGGGCAGGGTCAATGCGCGAAGGCGCACACCCGGGGCAGAACGCCCCAATCCCGGCACAATATCCGTCCCACAAGGCCATGCAGGCCGAAAAGACCCCCCGAGTGACACACCCTCGGCGGGTCGCGCGGAAGTGGCCGCAGACTAATACGCGGGAGCCGATCATCCAAGAGCCCGAAGCCTTCGAAGCGGAAGCCACCCGACGCGACTCGGACGCCACGGAGAGCGTCCGGGCCAACCGGGGCTGGTGGGACCGCAACGCGGACGAGTACCAGGTCGAGCACGGCACCTTCCTCGGCGACGACCGCTTCGTCTGGGGCCCCGAGGGCCTGGACGAGGTGGAGGCGGAGCTGCTCGGCCCGCCCGAGGACCTCAAGGACAAGGACGTCCTGGAGATCGGCGCGGGTGCCGCGCAGTGCGCGCGCTGGCTGGCCGGCCAGGGTGCCCGCCCGGTCGCCCTGGACATCTCCCACCGCCAGCTCCAGCACGCGCTGCGCATCGGCGGATCGTTCCCTCTCGTGTGCGCGGACGCGGGCGCGCTCCCCTTCGCGGACGCCTCCTTCGACCTGGCGTGCTCGGCGTACGGCGCGCTGCCGTTCGTCGCGGACCCGGTGCGCGTGCTGCGCGAGGTGCACCGGGTGCTGCGGCCCGGCGGCCGCTTCGTCTTCTCGGTGACGCACCCGATCCGCTGGGCGTTCCCGGACGAGCCCGGCCCGGAGGGGCTGTCGGTGGCGGCCTCCTACTTCGACCGCACGCCGTACGTGGAGCAGGACGAGGAGGGCCGCGCGGTCTACGTGGAGCACCACCGGACCGTCGGCGACCGCGTCCGGGACGTCGTGGCGGCCGGTTTCCGCCTGGTCGACCTGGTCGAACCGGAGTGGCCGGCCTGGAACACCGCCGAGTGGGGCGGCTGGTCGCCGCTGCGCGGGAACCTGATCCCGGGGACGGCCGTCTTCGTGTGCGTACGAGACTGAGCGGGTGATCCGTTACGACGCCCTGGACGCGCTGCCGGTACGCGCCGCCCTGCCCGCCCTGGACGACGCCCTGGCGGGGCACGGCACGGCCGTCCTCGTGGCGCCGCCCGGCACCGGCAAGACGACGCTCGTCCCGCTCGCCCTGGCCGGTCTGACCGGCCGGGGCCCGGTGCGGCGGGTGGTCGTGGCGGAGCCCCGGCGGATCGCGGCGCGGGCCGCGGCCCGGCGGATGGCCTGGCTGCTGGGCGAGAAGGTCGGCGAGCGCGTCGGCTACACCGTGCGCGGGGAGCGGGTGGTGGGGCGGCACACGCGCGTGGAGGTCGTCACCACCGGCGTGCTGCTCCAGCGCCTCCAGCGGGACCAGGAGCTCGCGGGCGTCGACGTGGTGGTGCTCGACGAGTGCCACGAGCGGCATCTGGACGCGGACACGGTGGCGGCGTTCCTGTGGGACGTGCGCGAGACCCTGCGGCCCGAGCTGCGGCTGGTGGCCGCCTCGGCGACGACCGACTCGGCGGGCTGGGCCCGGCTGCTGGGCGGGGCCCCCGTGGTCGAGACGCGGGGCGCCGCCTACGAGGTCAAGGTGGTCTGGGCGCCCCCGGCCCGCCCGCTGCGGCCGCCGCACGGGATGCGGGTCGACCCGGCGCTGCCGGCGCACGTGGCGTCGGTGGTGCGGCGGGCGCTGGCCGAGCGGTCCGGGGACGTGCTCTGTTTCCTTCCGGGCGTGGGCGAGATCGCGCGGGTCGCGGGGCAGCTCGGGAATCTCGAAGAACACGGCGAGGGCATCGACGTGCTCCAGGTGCACGGGCGGGCGCCCGCGGCCGTACAGGACGCGGTGCTGGCGCCGGGCGCGCGGCGCCGGGTGGTCCTGGCGACGTCCGTGGCGGAGTCGTCGCTGACGGTGCCCGGGGTGCGGGTGGTCGTCGACTCGGGGCTGGCGCGGGAGCCGCGCGTCGACCACGCGCGCGGGCTGAGCGCGCTGGCGACCGTACGGGCGTCGCGGGCGGCGGCGCGGCAGCGGGCCGGGCGGGCCGGGCGTGAGGCGCCGGGCGCGGTGTACCGGTGCTGGTCGCAGGCGGAGGACACTCGGCTGCCGCCCTTCCCGGCGCCGGAGATCAAGGTGGCCGACCTGACCGCGTTCGCCCTCCAGACGGCTTGCTGGGGAGATCCGGAGGCCTCCGGGCTCGCGCTCCTCGATCCCCCGCCGGGCGGCGCGATGACGGCGGCGCGGTCCGTGCTGACGGCGATCGGGGCGGTCGACACCGCCGGCCGGGCCACCGCGCGCGGGATCCGGATGGCCCGGCTGGGTCTGCATCCACGGCTGGGGCGGGCGCTGCTGGACGCGGCAGCGTCGGTCGGCGCGGACCGGGCGGCCGAGGTGGTGGCGCTGCTGAGCGAGGAGCCGCCGCGGGAGTACGGCGACGATCTCGCGGCGGCGCTGCGCGCGGCCCGGCGCGGGGGCGACGCCTACGCGGGGCGGTGGCGGACGGAGGTACGGCGGCTGCGGTCCGCGGCCGGATCGGCCGACGGGCCCGCCGGTGGCTCCCCGGCGCCGGAGCGCTCCCCGGCGCCGGTGCGGGACGCCGAGGACCGTCCTGACGCCGGGGAGGACCGGCTCGTCGGACTGGTCGCGGCCCTCGCGTTCCCCGAGCGGGTCGCCACAGCGCACGGCGGGTCCTACCTCATGGTCTCCGGGACGCGGGCCGAGGTCCGGGAGGGCTCGCGGCTGGGCGGGGCGTCCTGGCTGGCGGTCGCGGTCGCGGACCGGCCGCTGGGCAAGGGGCACGCACGCGTGCAGCTCGCCGCGGTGGTGGACGAGGACGTGGCCCGGCGGGCCGCGGCGCCGCTGTACGGCGAGGGCCAGGAGGTGCGCTGGGCCGACGGTGATGTCGTCGCCCGGCGGGTGGAACGGCTCGGCGCGGTGGAGCTGGCCGTGTGGGCCCTGCCCGACGCCGACCCCGCTCTCGTCCGGGAGGCGCTGCTCGAAGGGATGCGGCAGGAGGGGTTCGGGCTGCTGCGGTGGACGCCGGACGCGGCCGTGCTGCGCCGACGGCTCGCCTTTCTCCGGCTGCGCCTGGGCGACCCGTGGCCGGACGTCGGCGACGACGCGCTCCACGCGCGCGTGGACGAGTGGCTGGAGCCGGAGCTCGGCCGGGCGCGGCGGCGCGCGGACCTGGGGCGGATCGACGCCGGGCAGGCGCTGGCCCGGCTGCTCCCCTGGGCCTCCGGGGAAGCCGCCCGCCTCGACGAGCTCGCCCCCGAACGGATCACCGTCCCCAGCGGGTCCAGGATCCGGATCGACTACGGCGATCCCGCGCGGCCCGTGCTCGCGGTGAAGCTGCAGGAGATGTTCGGGCTCCAGGAGTCGCCGGCCGTCGCGGGGGTGCCGCTGCTGGTCCATCTGCTCTCGCCCGCGGGCCGGCCCGCCGCCGTCACCGCCGACCTCGCCTCCTTCTGGCAGGACGGCTACAAGGGCGTACGGGCCGAACTGCGCGGCCGCTATCCGAAGCATCCGTGGCCCGAGGACCCCGCCGCGGCGGAGCCGACCAGGCACACGAGCGCCCGGCTCAGGCGATGAGCGGCTCGGGGGCCGGGCTCGGCTCCGGTGCGGGGCCGGCGGGGCGGCGCCCGCGTGCCTCCAGCCAGAGGGAGAGGGTCAGCAGCAGCGCGGCCAGGGCGAGGAAGCCCCAGGGCAGATAGGACGTCAGCAGCAGGACCAGGGTGCGGTTCGACTTGACCAGGGCGACCGTGTGCTCGATGTAGTCCTCGCGCATCTTCACGTGCCCGGCGAAAGCCGTGACCTTCTCGCGCCCGCCGAGCAGGGTGCCGCCGCGCAGTTCCTCCTGGTGGATCTCCTCGCCGTAGACGGGAGCGCCGGTGACCGGTTCGACCCAGAAGCGGCGGACCGTGGTGTACCAGCGGGTGGTGCCGGTCTTCGCGACCGATTCCGGGGTGACGCCCTGGACGGGCATGGTCTTCGGCAGCGGGACCCGGGTCCAGGGCACGGTCTGTTCGAAGTAGTAGACCTTCAGGCCGCGGAAGGTCCGGGTGCCCTGGTAGTGGATGGGGGCCGAGGTGCGGGTCTGGGCGTCGAAGTACTCGTAGTCCCGCTTCTCCGTCAGGAAGGGCCACTTGAACTCGATGCCCTCGCGCCTGACCGGATCGCCGTCGACCATCTCGCCGGTGGCGTGCACGGGTTCCTGGGTGTGGGCGTCGAAGATGTAGCGCTCCGGCAGCTTGGAGACCATCTTGCCGTCGGGGCCCTGGACGTAGGACAGACCGTCCCAGACCACGACGTCCCGGCCGGCGGTCCGCTCGATCCGCTCCGACGCGTCCACGTCGCCCTTCAGGGTCTGCACGATGGTGACCTCGGAGACCTTGCGGGAGCGCATCGTGCCGTAGTCGAGGAGGGTGGCGTCCTTGGCCTCCAGGACCATGTCCTGGTACTGGTTCGCCGGGATCTTGGCCAGGCGCGGGAAGGCGTACCAGCGCAGGAGCGGGGACAGCGCCGCGAAGAACACAGCGAGCGCGAGCAGGACCAGGCCGGACTTGCGGCGCATCTCGGCCTCCCTCCCGGGTGGACGGCTTCGGCGGACGGAGCACGGCGGACGGCGGACGGCGGACAGAGCACGGCGGACAGAGCACGGGACACGCGGACGCGGGTGTGGCGGCTACGGGTGCGCGGGCACCGTCGTCAGCATGGGTTTCGGGGAGGTGCTGCCGGACGGTGACCCGAGCGCGGTGACGGTGAGGACCAGGGCGAACGCGAGGGCGAGACCGGTCGCGGCGGCGATCAGTGCGCGCATGCGGAACCTCCCGGCGGACAGGATCTGATACCTCGTCAGATCGGGCACCGTAGCAACGGGTGGCCGAGATGAGAACACGTCGGGCACATGCAACAGGGCGCCCCGCCGCCGAAGCGGAGGGACGCCCTGGTCGTGCGCGGGTCAGGCCGAGGGGCTCTCGGAGGCGCTCGGCGACGGGCTCGGCGTCGTCTCGGGCGCCGTGACCGTCAGTTCGACGGTCAGCGTCGCGCCACCCGTGGTGGTGATGCGCAGCAGGAACGTGCCGGTGACGTCGTCCGCGTACAGCTTGGGCAGCTTCAGCAGACCGTTCGCGTCCGTCGTCAGGCCCGTGAGGGTGCGTACGGCCTTGCCGTCCGCGTCCTTGAAGGAGGGACCCTTGTCGTTCTCGGCCGGGTCGTCCGCCGACTTCACCAGCGTGGCGGTGGCCGCGACCTTGCCCGCGGCGGCACCGCCGTAGGTGGCCTTCACCTCGACCTGGTCCGCGAACTCCCCGCCCGAGGTGCAGGTCAGCGCGGTGTCGCTGGTGCGGGTGAGGGCGTCGGCGGCCCGCGCGGTGACGGTGGCCGGGTACTCGACGGCGGAGACCGTGCGGCCTATGAGGACGGCGCGGACGGTGAAGTCGCCCGTCTTCTCGCCCGCTTGGAGCCCGGGCGCGACCGCGAGGCCGACGCTGTTGGTCGCCACCGTGGCGACGCTCTCGCCGCCGGCGAAGGTGGTGTCGGTGTCGCCGACGATGGTGAAGCGGATCCTGACCTTGCCGACACCCTTGCCGGCCTTGGTCTCGGCCCGCGTGTTGATCTTCCTGTCGAACGCCTCGCCCGCCGTCGCGGTGAGCTTCAGCGTGCCGACGTCCTTCAGGTGGTCCACCGTGTCGGTGGGCGTCGGGGCCGGGGTGCCCGGCTTCGACGGGGCCGGGCTGCCGCTGGGAGGCGTGCCGGGCTTGGACGACGGGGGCGCGGTCGGGGCGTGGGTGCCCGGCCCGCTGCCGTGGTCGTCACTGCGGCTGGAGGGCACGATACCGGTGCCGTTCGGGATCTCGTGGGTGCCCTTGCGGTAGTACTCCAGCCACGACAGGACCGTGTTCAGGTAGTCCTGCGAGTTGTTGTAGCTGAGGATCGCGCGGTCGAGGTCGGCCTGGCCGGACAGGTCCCAGTCGTAGCGGCAGAGGTAGTGGCCCGCCGCGAGCGCCGCGTCGTAGATGTTGTTGGGGTTCTCGACCCCGTCACCGTTGCCGTCGCGGCCCGCCCACGCCCAGGTGGACGGGATGAACTGCATGGGGCCCACCGCCCGGTCGACGGTGCTGTCACCGTCGTACGCGCCGTGGTCGGTGTCCTTGATGTACGCGAAGCCGTCGCCGTTCAGCTTCGGGCCCAGGATCGGGCTGAGGGTGGTGCCGTTCGCGTCGACGTTGCCGCCGCGGGCCTGGCCCGACTCGACCTTGCCGATGGCGGCGAGGAGCTCCCAGGGCAGGTTGCAGCCGGCCTTGGACACGGCCAGCTCGGCCGCGGCCTTCTTGTAGGCGTCCAGGACGGTCGCGGGGATGCCCGCCTCGGCCGGGCCCGTGGCGGGGGCCCCGGCGCTGGGGCCGGTGCTCGCGCTCGGCGCGGGGCTCGGGCTGTTCAGCGGCGGCAGGTCCGTGTAGTACGGCGAGTTGCCGGTGGCCGCGCCGTCGTCGGCGGCGACCTCGGGCGAGGGCTGGCTGTCGGCGGCCGCCGTCTGCCTGCCCTGGTCGTCGACCGTCGCCCCCGGCGCCTGGGACGCGGAGAGTGCCGCGACCGCGGCCGCCGCCACGGTGGTGGCGAGCGCGCCCTTACGGAGTCTCCTGCCGAATTGCGCCGCCATAGAGTGCATCCCTCCCGTGGACGCGAAGTGCGTCCGACCGACCTGTTCCTGTGTTCCCGCTGGTGTTCCCGCCCTGGTGTGACGATCGACCCGCAGCGGGGGTTGCCCCCCTGGGCGTGTGACCCAGGCGACCCTACGACAACTTCTTTTCCTCGGGCACCCGTTCGTGCCCGATATTCACCAGTTGGCCAAGTTCGGTTCGCCGGGGTGATCGTCCCGCATACTGGACATCGATGATCACTTGGCCGACCGTTTCGGCCAATATCCGCCCCGGGGGGCCAGGTTGCCGTTCACCCTGAGTCATGCGGCAGCCGTGCTGCCCGCCATGCGCACCGACGGATCCGGCCGCGGTCCGCTGCTGCCGGCCGTACTCGTGGCCGGATCCTTCGCGCCCGACATGACCTACTACGCGGCGAGTGTCCTCTCGGGAGCGATGGAGTTCGGCGAGGTCACCCACTCCTTCCCGGGCGTCTTCACCGTCGACGTGCTCGTCGCCTGGGCCCTGGTGGGGCTGTGGCTGCTGGTGCGCGAGCCGCTGGTGGCGTTGCTGCCGGGCGCCCGGCAGGGGCGCTGGGCGTCGCTGCTGCGCTGCGGGGCCCCACGCGTGCGCGTGCGTCCGGCCTCGGTGGGGTGGTGGTACGTGTCGGCGGCGCTCGGCGCGCTGACCCACGTCGTGTGGGACGCGTTCACCCACCACGACCGCTGGGGGACGCGGCTGTTCCCCGTCCTGGGCCGGAGTGTGGCGGGCTCGCCGCTGTACTGGTACCTGCAGTACGGCAGCTCGGCCGTGGCCGCGGTCGTGATCATCACGTTCGTGGCGCTCGCGCTGCGACGGGCGGCGGTACGCGTACCGCGGTCGGCGGAGGCGGAAAATGCGGCGGTGGCCGGAGTGGCGACCGGTGTGCCCGTCCTGTCGGGGCGGGACCGGTGGTGGGCGGTCGCCGTGCTCGGTGGCTGCGCGCTGGCCGGGGCGGCGCACCGGGTGTCGCGGTGGTGGGCGTACCGGGGTGCGACGGCCAGACCGTGGGAGGTGATCCCGACCGTGTGCTTCGGCGCGGGCGCGGGGCTGCTCCTGGGGCTGCTGCTGTACGCCGTCGGCGTCCGGGTGTGGCGCCCGGCGGCGGGGGCCGCCGCCGGGGACCGGGTGAGGGTCAGCGTGGGGCGGGGCCGTCCGGAGGGCGACGGAGCTTGACGGGCGGCGCGACGAACACGGTGAGGGTGCCCGCCCTGCGCCGCCGCCTGGGCACCCGGGCGACGAGCAGATCCAGGTAGCCCCGGCCGGTCTCGGCCCACAGCCGCCACGCGGGCGTCTCGTGGGCCCGTACGAGGGCCGGTTCTCGGCGGGTGACCCCGCACCGGAGCCGCCGGGCCAGCTTCCTCAGGGCCATGGCCGTGGTGGTGGGGATGCGGACGGTGGCCGCCCCGGCGGCGAAGGCCGGGACCGCCGGAAGCCCGGCGCCGGTAACAGCCGTGCCCGTGCCACCAGCCTGCGCCGACGACTGTCCCTGGGGACGGGCCCGATCGGGTCCCGTCCGACGGTGGAGCATGCGTATACCCATGCCCGCATCCTTACGGGCCCGGGTACCGGCGGGCTCACTCGCGGGGTCCACGCGAGTGACGGGTTGCTGCGGTAGTGCGTCGGACACCGCCCGAACGGCCCGCGCCACCCCACCACCCGACCGCACCGGCCCCGACCACCCAAAACACCCGCCCCGACGCAAGCCCACGGCCCGGCCACACACCACCACCCGACCCCACCGCAGCAACCGACCTCACACACGCTCGACCACGCTCTACGACCGGCAGCGCATCGCTCGGCCGCGCATCGGTCAGCCGCACCTCGCCGACCGATCTCATCGCGCCGCACCGAACCGTTCGGGAATCCCGCCGCGCCGAACCGCTCGGGCGAATCCCGCCGCTCGTCGGCGTGGCGCGCGCCGCCGCCCGCCGACCTCACAGCTTCCGATCGCAGCGTCGGGACACCTTCCCGCCGCCGGGCCGCGTACGGCCACCCGGCCGCACAACACCACACCGCACCACACCGCCCGATCGCGTCGCGCCGGATCGGTCATGTCGCGCCGCTCGGCCGCGCCCCGCCGCCCCCGCGCGCCGCTCGAAGCTCGCGGCGGCCGACGACTGCCCGGCGACCGGGCGCCCGGGGCGAACGGCCGGACCAGCGGGCCGCCGGGCGGACAGCCCGGTAGCCGGACAGATCGTCGGGTGGCCCACGGCCCGGAGACCGCCGGATGGCCCGCGGTACGGACGGCAGCCGGACGCGCGGGCGACCTGATCGACGGTCCCTCGGACGGACGCGCGACGGACACCCGGTCCGACAGGCACCGGGTCCGACGGGCGCATGGCCCGACAGGCGTCCCGCCCGGCGGGACGCCCCCGCGTGTCCGTCTCGTTCCGCCCGGAGGAGGGCGGCCGGCGAGCCCGCGCCGAAACCCTCGGCCGGGGCCGAGCCCCGGCTAGTGCGCCGCCGACTCCCAGTCCGGCCCCACGCCCACCGACACGTCCAGCGGGGCGCGGAGGTGGACCGCGCCCGCCATCTCGCGGCGGACGATCTCCTCGGTCGCCGCGCGCTCGCCGGGGGCGATCTCCAGGACGATTTCGTCGTGCACCTGGAGGAGCATCCGGGACTTGAGGTCCGCCTCCCGCAACGCCCGGTCCACATGGAGCATGGCGATCTTGACGATGTCCGCCGCCGTGCCCTGGATGGGCGCGTTGAGGGCCATCCGCTCGGCCGTCTCACGGCGCTGCCGGTTGTCGCTGTTGAGGTCGGGCAGGTGACGGCGGCGGCCGAAGAGGGTCTCGGTGTAGCCCGTGGCCCGTGCCTCGTCCACGGCCCGGCGCAGATAGTCCCGGACCCCGCCGAAGCGCTCGAAGTAGGTGTCCATGAGCGCGCGGGCCTCGGCCGCCTCGATGTTCAGCTGCTGGGACAGGCCGAAGGCCGACAGGCCGTACGCCAGGCCGTACGACATCGCCTTGATCTTGCGGCGCATCTCCGCGTCGACGGCGGTGCGCTCGACCGAGAAGACCTGCGAGGCGACAGTGGTGTGCAGGTCCTCGCCGGAGGTGAACGCCTCGATCAGTCCCTCGTCCTCGGAGAGGTGGGCCATCACCCGCAGTTCGATCTGGCTGTAGTCCGCCGTCATGAGCGACTCGAAGCCCTCGCCGACGACGAAGCCGCGCCGGATCGCCCTGCCCTCGTCCGTGCGGACCGGGATGTTCTGCAGGTTCGGGTCCGTGGAGGACAGTCGGCCCGTCGCCGCCACCGTCTGGTTGAAGGTGGTGTGGATACGGCCGTCGCCCGCGATCGTCTTGATCAGGCCCTCGACGGTGACGCGCAGCTTCGCCTGCTCGCGGTGGCGGAGCATGATGACCGGCAGTTCGTTGTCGGTCTGGCCGGCCAGCCAGGCGAGGGCGTCGGCGTCGGTGGTGTAGCCGGTCTTCGTCTTCTTGGTCTTCGGCAGGGCCAGCTCACCGAACAGCACTTCCTGGAGCTGCTTGGGCGAGCCCAGGTTGAACTCGTGCCCGGCCGCCGCGTGCGCCTCCTTCACGGCCTGCTGCACCGCGCCCGCGAACATCTGCTCCATGGCCTCCAGGTGGGCCCGGTCCGCCGCGATGCCGTGCCGCTCCAGGCGCGCGAGGAGCGCGGAGGTGGGCAGCTCCATGTCCCGCAGGAGGTCCGCGGCACCGGCCTCCTCCAGCCGGCCCTCGAAGGCCTCGCCCAGGTCGAGGATCGCGCGGGCCTGCACCATCAGCGCCTCGGCCTCGGCTCCGTCGTCCGCGCCGAAGGCCAGCTGGCCGTCGGCCGCGGCGGCCGGGGCCAGCTCCCGGCCCAGGTACTCCAGGGACAGCGCGTCCAGGTCGAAGGAGCGCCGGCCCGGCTTGACGAGGTAGGCGGCGAGCGCGGTGTCCATGCGCACGCCCGCGACGCTCCAGCCGTGCTCGGCGAAGACCCGCATGGCGCCCTTGGCGTTGTGGAAGATCTTCGGGCTGCCGGCGTCGGCCAGCCAGGCCGCGAAGGCGTTCTCGTCGCCCTCGTCCAGCTCGGCCGGGTCGAACCAGGCGGCCGGTCCGCCGGCCGCGGCGAGGGCGACCTCGGAGACCGAGCCGGTGCCCAGCGCCCAGGTGCCGACGGTGGCGACGCCGAGGACCTCGGTGCCGTGCTCGCCGAGCCAGCCGGCCAGCTCGCCGGTGCCGAGCACCGTGCCGTCCAGCTCCACGCCCGGCGCGAGCACCACGGTCTCCTCGGCCTCCTCGGCGCCCGGGTCGACGGCGAGGAGCCGCTCGCGCAGCGAGGGGTTACGGATCTCCAGGGTGTCCAGGATCATCGCGAGGGTCTTGCGGTCGTACGGCGCGCGCTCCAGGTCGGCGACCGTCTTCGACAGCTCGACGTCCCGCACCATCTCGGTGAGCCGGCGGTTGAGCGTGACCGCGTCCAGGTGGTCGCGCAGGTTCTGCCCGGCCTTGCCCTTGACCTCGTCGACACGCTCGACCAGGTCCGCGAACGACCCGAACTGGTTGATCCACTTCGCGGCGGTCTTCTCGCCGACGCCGGGGATGCCGGGCAGGTTGTCGGACGGGTCGCCGCGCAGGGCCGCGAAGTCGGGGTACTGCGCGGGCGTCAATCCGTACTTCTCGAAAACCTTCTCCGGGGTGAAGCGGGTCAGCTCGGAGACGCCCTTCGTCGGATAGAGCACCGTCGTGTGCTCGGAGACCAGCTGGAAGGAGTCGCGGTCACCGGTGACGATCAGCACGTCGAAGCCGGCGGCCTCGGCCTGGGTGGCGAGCGTGGCGATGATGTCGTCGGCCTCGAAGCCGTCCACCGCGAACCGGGAGACGTGCATCGCGTCGAGGAGCTCGCCGATCAGCTCGACCTGGCCCTTGAACTCGTCCGGGGTCTTGGAACGGTTCGCCTTGTACTCCGTGAACTCCTCGGAGCGCCAGGTCTTGCGGGAGACGTCGAAGGCCACCGCGAAGTGCGTGGGCGCCTCGTCGCGCAGCGTGTTGGCCAGCATCGACGCGAAGCCGTAGATCGCGTTCGTCGGCTGCCCCGTCGCGGTCGTGAAATTCTCCGCGGGCAGCGCGAAGAACGCGCGGTAGGCCAGCGAGTGCCCGTCCATGAGCATCAGTCGCGGACGGCTCTCGCCGGGGGTACGGTCGGTCTTCTTCGCTGCTGTCTCTGCCACGTCCCCGATCCTGCCACGCCGCACTGACACTCGGCTCCGCCCACCGCACTCCCACCGCCGCCCCACCCCGGCCCGCCCCGACCGCGCGCCCCGAACCCGGCGGCGCCCCGGCAGGCACGGAAAGAGACGGAACGCGGCACAGTGGAAACAGAGCGCGGCACAGTAAACAGAGCGCGGCCCAGCAGAGACGGCCCCGGCACAGCGGAGACAGGGCGCGGCGGCACAGGGGAAGTGCGGTCGTCCGCTCTCACGCGATCATCGCTCCCGATCCCCGCGTGCCCGGCCGGAAGCGCTGTCACCGGTACGTGCGAGGATCGGAGGAGTCGGGGATCCGCGGGTCCGCGGTGGGACCGCGGCGGCACAGTCCCCGCAGACACAGCACCCGCGCAGCAGAAGGAGAGCGTGCGATGGCGACGAAGCCGCCCAAGGCAGATCCGGTCCAGGACGCGCCGCAGGTCGCGGAGCCGAAGCACGCGGCCGCGGGATTGCCGGCCGTCGGGCACTCCCTGCGCATGGCCCAGCAGCAGATGGGTGTGCGGCGCACCGCCCTGACCCTGCTGCGTGTGAACCAGAAGGACGGCTTCGACTGCCCGGGCTGCGCCTGGCCGGAGCCGGACCACCGGCACGCGGCGGAGTTCTGCGAGAACGGCGCGAAGGCGGTCGCCGAGGAGGCCACCCTGCGCCGGGTCACCCCGGAGTTCTTCGCCGCGCACTCCGTGCCGGACCTCAACGGACGCAGCGGCTACTGGCTGGGGCAGCAGGGACGCCTCACGCACCCCATGTACCTCCCCGAAGGGGCGGAGCACTACGAGCCGGTCAGCTGGGAGCGCGCCTTCGACATAGTCGCCGAGGAGATCGCCGCGCTCGGCTCGCCCGACGAGGCCCTCTTCTACACCTCGGGCCGCACCAGCAACGAGGCCGCGTTCCTCTACCAGCTCTTCGCGCGCGAGCTGGGCACCAACAACCTGCCGGACTGCTCGAACATGTGCCACGAGTCGTCGGGCTCGGCACTGAACGAGACGATCGGCATCGGCAAGGGAAGCGTCCTGCTGGAGGACCTCTACCAGGCCGATCTGATCATCGTCGCCGGCCAGAACCCGGGCACCAACCACCCGCGGATGCTGTCCGCGCTGGAGAAGGCCAAGGCGAACGGCGCGCGGATCATCAGCGTCAACCCGCTGCCCGAAGCGGGCCTGGAGCGCTTCAAGAATCCGCAGACCCCCCAGGGCATGCTCAAGGGCGCCGCGCTCAACGACTTGTTCCTCCAGATCCGCATCGGCGGCGACCAGGCCCTCTTCCGCCTCCTGAACCGGCTGATCCTGGAGACGGACGGCGCCGTCGACCAGGCCTTCGTCGACGAACACACCCATGGCTACGAGGAGTTCGCCGCGGCCGCCCGCGCCGCCGACTGGGACGAGACGCTCGCGGCGACCGGCCTCACCCGCGAGGAGATCGAGAAGGCGCTGCGGATGGTGCTCGCCTCCGAGCGCACCATCGTGTGCTGGGCCATGGGCCTCACCCAGCACAAGCACTCCGTCCCGACCATCCGCGAAGTGGTCAACTTCCTGCTGCTGCGCGGCAACATCGGCCGTCCGGGCGCGGGCGTCTGCCCGGTGCGCGGCCACTCCAACGTGCAGGGCGACCGCACGATGGGCATCTTCGAGCGGCCCGCCCCCGCCTTCCTGGACGCCCTGGAGAAGGAGTTCGGGTTCGCGCCGCCGCGCGAGCACGGCTACGACGTCGTACGGGCCATCCGCGCGCTGCGCGACGGCGAGGCGAAGGTCTTCTTCGCCATGGGCGGCAACTTCGTCTCCGCCTCCCCCGACACGGACGTCACCGAGGCGGCCATGCGGCGCGCGAAGCTGACGGTGCACGTGTCCACGAAGCTCAACCGCTCGCACGTCGTCACCGGCGCGCGGGCGCTGATCCTGCCGACCCTCGGCCGCACCGAACGGGACGTCCAGGGCGGCGGCGAGCAGTTCGTCACGGTCGAGGACTCGATGGGCATGGTGCACGCCTCCCGCGGCCGGCTCGCGCCGGCGAGCACGCACCTGCTGAGCGAACCCGCCATCGTGGCCCGGCTCGCCCGCCGGGTGCTCGGCGCGGACAGCGCCACTCCCTGGGAGGAGTTCGAGAAGGACTATGCGACGATCCGCGACCGCATCGCCCGCGTGATCCCGGGCTTCGAGGACTTCAACGCGCGCGTCGCCGACCCCGGCGGCTTCGCCCTCCCCCACGCCCCGCGTGACGAGCGCCGCTTCCCGACGGCCACCGGCAAGGCCAACTTCACCGCCGCGCCGGTCGAGTTCCCCGAACTGCCCGAGGGCCGGCTGCTGCTCCAGACGCTGCGCTCGCACGACCAGTACAACACCACGATCTACGGCCTCGACGACCGCTACCGGGGCATCAGGAACGGCCGGCGGGTCGTGCTCGTCAACGCCGAGGACGCCCGGGCGCTGGGGGTGGCCGACGGCTCGTACGTCGACCTGGTGGGCGAGTGGAAGGACGGCGTGGAGCGGCGGGCTCCCGGCTTCCGGGTGGTGCTCTATCCGACGGCGCGGGGCTGCGCGGCCGCCTACTACCCGGAGACCAATGTCCTGGTCCCGCTGGACGCCACCGCGGACACCAGCAACACCCCGGCCAGCAAGTCCGTCGTCGTGCGTCTGGAACAATCGGCCACCGACTGAGCGTTTGCTCAGGGACCGTGCCGAGCGGAAACGGCACGGCACCGCCGTACAGATCACGACGAACGGAGCCGGACCCATGGGCGAGCAGCAGCACGTGAAGTTCCCGCAGGAGGTCCTCGACGAGTACGCCGCGCTCGGGGTCGACCTGCCCGCCCTGTTCTCCGCCGGCCACCTCGGCAACCGGATGGGCGTCCAGATCGTGGAGGCGTCCGCCGACCGCGTCGTCGGCACCATGCCGGTCGAGGGCAACACCCAGCCGTACGGCCTGCTGCACGGCGGCGCCTCCGCCGTGCTCGCCGAGACCCTCGGCTCGGTCGGCTCCATGCTGCACGGCGGCAGCACCAAGATCGCCGTCGGTGTCGACCTCAACTGCACCCACCACCGCGGCGCCCGCTCCGGCCTGGTGACCGGGGTCGCCACACCCGTGCACCGCGGACGCACCACCGCCACGTACGAGATCGTGATCAGCGACGAAGAGGACCGGCGGGTCTGCACGGCGCGGCTGACCTGTCTGCTGCGTGACGTGAACCCGAGCGACCAGGCTCGCGTGCACGCGGCGGGCTGAGCACCCGGGGCACGTCGCGGCGTGTGCGGGGCCGTTGCCCCGCGCCGCCGGGCGCCCTAGCGTCGGGGCATGGCAACGGGAGGCCTCTTTTCTCGGCCCGCGGCGGCGCGACTGCTCGGACTCGCGCTCCTGACGGGCACCCTGACGACCGGCTGCGGCGGCCCGGGCGACACGAACGCGACGGGCCAAGCGAGCGGAACGGGCGCCGCCGCCGGCACGGCCGACGCGAAGAGAACGGCCGACACGAACAGAACGGCCGGCGCCAACAGAACGGGCGAAGCAGACAGAACGGGCGAAGCGGCCGGAACGGGCGACGCCGGCGGCACGAGCGGTGCGAGCGGCACCCCCTCCCCCTCACCCACCCCGCCCGAAGACCTGTGCACGCGCATCGTCACCTACTGGGCGCGCGAGGTCCTGGACTCCCCTACCTACGGTGACTACCAGTCGATGGGCCTGTCCAACGGCCAGTACGAGATCCTGCGGACCGTCGTGAACGCCGCGCGAACCGAGAAGAAACGCCAAGGAGCCGACGCTGCAGCCGAGTTGATCGATCGCGAGGCACGCACGGGCTGCGCCGACTGGTACCGCTCCGGCGGCCCCGGCAAGGGTCCCTGGCAGTGAGCGGCGTCGGCCCCGTCGAACCCGGAACGGGCACGCACGCGCAGGAAGAGCCCCCGGCGCCGCCCGCGAAACCGCGTGGCCGGGCCGCCCGCCTCTACGCCGAGCACCGCCGGGCCGCGCTCGCCACCCTGACCGCCGTGGCCCTGCTCGCGGGCAGCGGCTATCTCTGCGACACCCGGCGGACCGAGCGTCAACACCCGTCCCCCGCACCGCCGTTCCCGGCTCAGACGGTGGAGATCACCTATCTCGGCGGCCTCGCCCCGGCGCCCGGGGCGCCACCGAAAAGCTTCGGTTTCGAGGTGCTCCTGAGCGTCGTCGATCCGGGGCCGCCCGTCACCGTGACCCGCGTGACGCAGCCCTACGCCGGACTCGCCCTGACATCGGCCCCGCTGGCCCCTTTTCGGACAGAATCTGGATCCGCCCGCACGATCGCGATCACCATGCATGTCACGGGATGCGGAAAAGTGCCGAGGAACGCCGGACTCCCTTTCCTGGATGTAACTCTACGTAATGTGCGTGCAATACAAGTCCAGAGCTTCATCCTCGGCCCACGGTATGCACACGACCTCTCCGAAGCCCTACAAGTCGCCTGCAGCAACGAATCCGCGTAATCACCAAAACACCTGACACGCCTGAACTCCCCTGGCCCGTCCTGCGAGTTCTCACCATGCGGACAGGGCGAATCGGCTGGAATTCCACTGTTCCACCCTCGGGGTACCGCTCTGCATTACCTCGTGTCATAACAAGAGCGTCACAGCCTTGGTCAGACTCTCCTCCATGTTCTCGCCCCGGCTTAGAGTCACGGCCAGTCACCGCGGCCGGAATATCACTTCGGCCGGCGTTCGACTCGGCCTCTTCCAGGGGGGAGGGCCGCCCAGGGAAAGGACTGGAACGTGCGTCAACGTTCGCTCATCGCCATCACCGCCGCGCTTTCCGCGGGAGCACTCACCCTCACCGCCTGCGGCTCGCGGGACAGCGGCGACAAGAGCTCCGACAGCGGCGGCACCGTCGTCACCATCGGCGTCGACGCCCCGCTCACCGGCGACCTGTCCGCGCTGGGCCTCGGCATCCGCAACTCCGTCGACCTCGCCGCCAAGACCGCCAACGACAAGAAGTACGTCGAAGGCGTCACCTTCAAGGTCGTCTCCAAGGACGACCAGGCGCAGCCCTCCGCGGGCCAGCAGAACGCCACCGCGCTCGTCGCCGACAAGAGCGTCATCGGCGTCGTCGGCCCGCTGAACTCCTCCGTCGCCGAGTCGATGCAGAAGGTCTTCGACGACGCCAAGCTGGTCGAGGTCTCCCCGGCCAACACCAACCCGGCGCTCACCCAGGGCACCAACTGGGCCACCAGCAAGGCCCGCACGTACAAGTCGTACTTCCGTACCGCGACCACGGACGCCATCCAGGGCCCGTTCGCCGCCCAGTACGTCTACAACGACGCCAAGAAGAAGAAGGTCTTCGTCATCGACGACAAGAAGACCTACGGCGCCGGCCTCGCGGGCACCTTCACCGAGGAGTTCAAGAAGCTCGGCGGCACCGTCGTCGGCACCCAGCACATCAACCCCGAGTCCAAGGACTTCTCCGCCGTCGCCACCGAGGTGAAGAACTCCGGCGCCGAAGCCGTCTACTACGGCGGCGAGTACCCGCAGGCCGGCCCGCTCAGCAAGCAGATCAAGGCCTCCGGCGCCAAGATCCCGCTCATCGGCGGCGACGGCATCTACGCCGACGACTACATCAAGCTCGCCGGCGCCTCCGCCACCGGCGACCTCTCCACCTCCGTCGGCGCCCCCGTCGAAACCCTCGACTCCGCCAAGGAGTTCGTCGCCAACTACGCCAAGGGCGGCTACAAGGAGGCCTACGGCGCCTACGGCGGCTACTCCTACGACTCCGCCTGGTCCATCATCGAGGCCGTCAAGAAGGTCGTCGACGACAACGGCGGCAAGCTGCCCGACGACGCCCGCGCCAAGGTCACCGCCGCCGTCCAGAACGTCTCCTTCGAGGGCGTGACCGGCAAGGTCTCCTTCGACGAGTTCGGCGACGCCACCAACAAGCAGCTCACCGTCTACGCCGTCGAGAACGGCGCGTGGAAGGCCGTCAAGTCCGGTACCTACTCCGGCTGACACCACCCGCACCACACCTGAGCCGCGCGGGGCGCTGTTTCCACTGGCGCCCCGCGCGCACTCACATCCGGCCCCACTCGTCGTAACATCCGAACCGTCTCGGAGGACATGCGGTGAACGAACTGCCGCAGCAGCTGGTCAACGGCCTGCTACTGGGATCCATGTACGGCCTTGTCGCCATCGGCTACACAATGGTCTATGGCATTGTCCAGCTCATCAACTTCGCCCACGGCGAGATCTTCATGACCGGAGCCTTCGGCGCTCTCACGGTCTGGCTCTGGCTTCCCGGCGGCACCACGATGTGGCTCGCACTGCCCCTCATGCTCGTGGGCGCCATCGTCGTCTCCGTCACCATCGCCGTGGGAGCGGAACGGTTCGCCTACCGCCCGCTGCGAGGCGCACCACGCCTCGCACCCCTCATCACCGCCATCGGCCTCTCCCTCGCCCTCCAGCAGGCCGTCTGGGCCTGGTACCCCGAGGCCAAGTCCGCCCGCACCTTCCCCGAAATCCCGGGCGGACCCTTCGACATCGGCAACATCACCATCCAGACCGGCGACGTCTTCCTCCTCGTCGCGGCCCCCCTCAGCATGGCCTTCCTCGGCTACTTCGTGATGAAGACCCGCACCGGACGCGGCATGCAGGCCACCGCCCAGGACCCGGACACCGCCAAGCTCATGGGCGTCAACACCGACCGCATCATCGTGATCGCCTTCGCCCTCGGCGCCACCTTCGCCGCCGTCGGAGCCGTCGCCTACGGCCTGAAGTACGGTCAGATCGACTTCAAGATGGGCTTCCTGCTCGGCCTCAAGGCCTTCACCGCGGCCGTCCTCGGCGGCATCGGCAACATCTACGGAGCCATGATCGGCGGCATCGTCCTCGGCGTCGCCGAGACCCTGGCCACCGCCTACATCGCCGACATCCCCGGTATGGACAAGTTCGGCAGCAACGCCTGGGCCGACGTCTGGGCCTTCGTACTCCTCATCCTCGTGCTGCTGTTCCGGCCCCAGGGCCTGCTCGGCGAGCGCGTCGCCGACAGGGCGTGACACCGATGACCACACAGACCACCACAGCCGAAACCCCCAGCGCGCCCGCGACCGCGCAGTCCGGCCTCATCGGCATCCCGCCGCACATCGGCCGCCTCCTCGCCACCGGCGGCGCCGCCCTCACCGTCATCTCCACCTTCCTCGCCTGGACCTGGACCTCCGAGTTCCCCGGCGACCTGACCGTCTACGGCTACCCGGGCGGCCTCCAGGTCCTCGTCCTCATCGGGGCGCTCCTCACCACCCTCTTCGCCCTCGCCTCCCACGGCGTCAAGGGCCTCGGCTGGCTCATCCCCGCCGGCGCCGACGGCGCCATCAAGTTCGCCGCCCTCGCCACCTTCGCCACCAGCTGGTACGCGGTCCTCGCGATCAGCACCACCCTCGGCGGCGTCGTCAACCTCGAACCCGGCGGCTACCTCGTCGCGCTCGGCAGCCTCACCGCCTTCATCGGCGCGCTCTCCCTGCCCTTCGAGCACCCCGAGGCCGACCCGATCGACCCCGACGACACGGCGCGCGAGCACTTCAAGCACAAAGCCGCCCACCAGTGGACCACCGTCAAGGCCGCCTTCGCCTCCGGCACGGCCCGCCCGGTCGGCAAGCTCTCCTCGTACGTCGAGATCCTCATCATCGTCGCCGTCCTCGCCCTCGGCCTCCTCGTCTTCACCTACGGCATCGGCACCGAGTACGACGAACTGTTCATCGGCTTCCTCATCACCGCTGGCTTCGGCTTCGCCGCCCTCAACAAGTCCGGCCTGATCGCCCAGGCGTCCCAGATCACCGCCCGGCACCAGAACATCACCGTCTGCGGCGCCTTCGTCGCCGCCGCGGCGTTCCCCTTCACCCAGACCGACGACCAGTACGCGACCCTCGGCGTCTACATCCTCATCTTCGCCACCGTCGCCCTCGGCCTGAACATCGTCGTCGGCCTCGCCGGCCTCCTCGACCTCGGTTACGTCGCCTTCCTCGGCGTCGGCGCCTACGCCGCCGCCATGGTCTCCGGCTCCCCCAGCTCCCCCTTCGACGTGCACTTCCCCTTCTGGGCGGCCGCCCTCGTCGGCGCCGGCGCATCCCTCGTCTTCGGCGTCCTCATCGGCGCCCCGACCCTGCGACTGCGCGGCGACTACCTCGCCATCGTCACCCTCGGCTTCGGAGAGATCTTCCGGATCACCGCCAACAACCTCGACGGCACCTCCGGCCCCGACATCACCAACGGCTCCAACGGCATCGCCTCCATCCCGAACCTCAACATCCTCGGGTTCGACTTCGGAGCCGTCCACAACATCCTCGGCATCGACATCGGCCGCTTCGCCAACTACTTCTTCCTGATGCTGATCATCACCGCCGTCGTCGTGACCGTGTTCCGACGCAGCGGAGACTCCCGCATCGGCCGCGCCTGGGTCGCCATCCGCGAGGACGAGACCGCCGCCCTCGCCATGGGCATCAACGGCTTCCGCGTCAAGCTCATCGCCTTCGCCGTCGGCGCCTCCCTCGCCGGCCTCGCCGGCACCGTCCAGGCCCACGTCACCTACACCGTCACCCCCGAGCAGTACCTCTTCGCCGGCCCGATCCCGCCCAACTCCGCCTTCCTCCTCGCCGCCGTGGTCCTCGGCGGCATGGGCACCATCAGCGGACCCCTCATCGGCGCCTCCCTGCTCTTCCTCATCCCCAACAAGCTCCAGTTCCTCGGCGACTACCAGCTCTTCGCCTTCGGCCTCGCACTCATCCTGCTGATGCGCTTCCGTCCTGAGGGCCTCATCCCCAACCGACGCCGCCAGCTCGAATTCCACGAAGAAGCGGAAGCGCCCACCGTCCTCACCAAGGCAGGGGCCTGACCACCATGACCACCGACACCACCACCAAGGACACCGCCCCCGGCACCCCCGCCACCGGGGAGACCGTCCTCGACGCCCGCGGCGTCACCATGCGCTTCGGCGGCCTCACCGCCGTCCGCGACGTCGACCTCACCGTCAACAGCGGCGAGATCGTCGGCCTCATCGGCCCCAACGGCGCCGGCAAGACCACCTTCTTCAACTGCCTCACCGGCCTCTACATCCCCACCGAAGGCGAAGTCCGCTACAAGGGCACCGTCCTGCCGCCCAAATCCTTCAAGGTCACCGCCGCCGGCGTCGCCCGCACCTTCCAGAACATCCGCCTGTTCGCCAACATGACGGTCCTGGAAAACGTCCTCGTCGGCCGCCACACCCGCACCAAAGAAGGCTTCTGGTCCGCCGTCCTGCGCCTCCCCAGCTTCCACCGCGCCGAAGCCGCCTCACGCGAACGCGCCATGGAACTCCTGGAGTTCGTGGGCCTCGCAGCCAAGGCCGACCACCTCGCACGCAATCTCCCCTACGGCGAACAGCGCAAGCTGGAGATCGCCCGCGCCCTCGCCAGCGAACCGGGTCTGCTCCTCCTGGACGAGCCCACCGCCGGCATGAACCCGCAGGAGACGCGGGCGACCGAGGAACTGGTCTTCGCCATCCGCGACAAGGGCATCGCCGTCCTCGTCATCGAGCACGACATGCGCTTCATCTTCAACCTCTGCGACCGCGTCGCCGTCCTCGTCCAGGGCGAAAAGCTCGTCGAAGGCGACAGCGCCACCGTCCAGGCCGACGAACGCGTCATCGCCGCCTACCTCGGCGAACCCTTCGAGAACGCCCCCGGCGACGAAGAGATCGCCGAAGTCGAGGCCGCCGAAGCCAGCGCCGGCACCACGACGGACCCCGGCACCACGACGGACGCCGAGACCCCGACGGACGCCGACAGCACGACGGACGCCGCGCCCGGCAAGGAGAACGACCGATGACCGCACTGCTCGAAGTCGAGGACCTCCGCGTCGCCTACGGCAAGATCGAAGCCGTCAAAGGCATCTCGTTCAAGGTCGAGGCCGGCGAAGTCGTCACCCTCATCGGCACCAACGGCGCCGGCAAGACCACCACCCTGCGCACCCTCTCCGGCCTCCTCAAGCCCGTCGGCGGCCAGATCAAGTTCAACGGCAAGTCCCTCAAGAAGACCCCCGCACACCAGGTCGTCTCCCTGGGACTCGCCCACTCCCCCGAGGGCCGGCACATCTTCCCGCGCATGACCATCGAGGACAACCTCCGCCTCGGCGCCTTCCTGCGCAGCGACAAGCCCGGCATCGACAAGGACATCCAGCGCGCCTACGACCTCTTCCCCATCCTGGGCGAACGTCGCAAGCAGGCCGCGGGCACCCTCTCCGGCGGCGAACAGCAGATGCTCGCCATGGGCCGCGCCCTCATGTCCCAGCCCAAACTGCTCATGCTCGACGAACCCTCCATGGGTCTCTCCCCGATCATGATGCAGAAGATCATGGCGACGATCGCCGAACTCAAGTCCCAGGGCATGACCATCCTGCTCATCGAGCAGAACGCCCAGGCGGCCCTCTCGCTCGCCGACCACGGCCACGTCATGGAGGTCGGCAGCATCGTCCTCTCCGGCACCGGCCAGGACCTGCTCCACGACGAGTCCGTCCGCAAGGCGTACCTCGGCGAGGACTGACCCTCCCCGACACGCATACGACGAGGCCCGCGCCCCCATATGAGGGACGCGGGCCTCGTCGTACGCACCCGGGCGGCCAGACTCAGCCCTTCCCGGCCTTCTTCTCCTCGGCATCCGCGATGACCGCCTCGGCGACCTGCTGCATCGACATCCGCCGGTCCATCGACGTCTTCTGGATCCACCGGAACGCGGCCGGCTCCGTCAGCCCGTACTGCGTCTGCAGCACCGACTTCGCCCGGTCCACCAGCTTCCGCGTCTCCAGCCGCTGACTGAGGTCGGCGACCTCCCGCTCCAGCTCCTTCAGCTCCGTGAAGCGCGACACCGCCATCTCGATGGCCGGCACCACATCGCTCTTGCTGAAGGGCTTCACGAGGTACGCCATGGCCCCCGCGTCCCTCGCCCGCTCGACGAGGTCGCGCTGCGAGAACGCGGTCAGCATCAGCACCGGGGCGATCCGCTCCTCGGCGATCTTCTCCGCCGCCGAGATGCCGTCCAGCTTGGGCATCTTCACATCGAGGATGACGAGGTCCGGCTTGTGCTCACGGGCGAGCTCGACGGCCTGCTCACCGTCACCCGCCTCACCGACCACGGCATAGCCCTCCTCCTCCAGCATCTCTTTGAGATCGAGCCGGATCAGGGCCTCGTCCTCGGCGATGACGACACGGGTCGTCAGCGGAGGCACGTGCGACTTGTCGTCGTCGGGCGCGTCTACGGGCTGGGGCGACTCGGGGGCGGTCACGGGGGCTCCTCGTTCAGGGGCGGGGGTACTGCTGACAAGAGCGTACCTAGCTGCGGTAAGCTGAGCGCACGGTGGGTGGTTGCCTGCCTTCGTTTTAGAGGAAGCCTCGGTAGTCCAGCGGTAGAGACACGGTGCTCAAACCACCGACAGCGTGGGTTCGAATCCCACCCGGGGCACTTTTCCTTCGCTTCCAAGATTGATCTCGGAAAGCGGATGTTCCCCTTCACGTGAACATCCGCTTTTCGCCGTATGCGGGCGCGATCACTCCTCCAGAGTATTCACATGTACGACGTGAGCACGCGCAAACAAGCACTGGCGTTGGCCGCACAGGGACGCAGCCTGAACTCGGTGAGTCGCGAGACGGGTATTTCACGCTCCGCGATGCGCTCCTGGCTGGTGCGGCTCGAACCCCTGCCCCGCATGACACCTCCGCCTCCGCGCCCACCGACTGACGAGGCTTCATACGCCTATCTGCTCGGCCTCTACCTGGGCGACGGCTGCATCAGCGCTCACCCACGCGGCACGGGCCATTACCTCCGTATCGCGTGTGC
Organism: Streptomyces sp. NPDC002306; assembly: GCF_053593435.1. Classification (NCBI taxonomy): domain Bacteria; kingdom Bacillati; phylum Actinomycetota; class Actinomycetes; order Kitasatosporales; family Streptomycetaceae; genus Streptomyces; species Streptomyces sp. NPDC002306. The sequence continues at coordinate 184,361 of NZ_JBSFCK010000005.1, read as the reverse complement.
CGATGCGTGGCCGGGACTCATCGACGCCTGCGAGGCCGCCGTGCGCGCGGTCAACCCCGCACACAACGCCTACCGGGTGCGGGCCCAGGGCTATGTCTCCGTGGTCGGCTACTACGCGCACTGGCCCCGCCTCTTCCCTCAGCACGGCCCCGGCAAGAAGCACGAACGCCGGATCGCTCTCGAACCGTGGCAGCAGCGCATCGTCGACGCCCGCCCGTGGGAATTCATTCGCGGCCTCATTCATTCCGACGGTTGCCGGGTCACCAACTGGACGACTCGCCTCGTCGCCGGTGAGCACAAGCGCTATGAATATCCCCGGTACTTCTTCACCAACCTGTCGGGCGACATCACCCGCCTCTTCACAGCCGCGCTGGACCTCGTGGGTGTCGACTGGAAAGTGGCGAACGCGGCGAACATCTCCATCGCCCGCAAAGCCTCCGTAGCCCTGCTCGACGCTCATGTCGGTGCCAAGCACTGACCCGTCAGCTCGGGTTGTCGTCCTCGCCGATGTGGTGGATGCGGACCAGGTTCGTCGTGCCGGCCACCCCGGGGGGTGAGCCCGCCGTGATGACCACGACGTCACCCTTCTGGCAGCGCCCGTACCGGAGCAACAGCTCGTCCACCTGGTCGACCATCGCGTCGGTGGAGTCGACGTGCGGCCCCAGGAACGTTTCGACACCCCAGGTGAGGTTCAGCTGGGAGCGGGTCGCCTGCTCGGGGGTGAAGGCGAGGAGCGGGATCGGGGAGCGGTAGCGGGACAGGCGGCGGGCGGTGTCGCCGGACTGGGTGAAGGCGACGAGGAACTTCGCGCCGAGGAAGTCGCCGATCTCCGCCGCCGCGCGGGCGACGGCGCCGCCCTGGGTGCGGGGCTTGTTGCTTTCGGTGAGGTCCGGCAGTCCCTTGGCGAGGATGTCCTCCTCGGCCGCTTCGACGATCTTCGCCATGGTGCGGACCGTGGCGGTGGGGTATTTGCCGACGCTGGTCTCGCCGGAGAGCATCACCGCGTCGGTGCCGTCGAGGATCGCGTTGGCGACGTCGGAGGCTTCCGCGCGGGTGGGGCGGGAGTTCTCGATCATGGAGTCGAGCATCTGGGTGGCGACGATGACCGGCTTGGCGTTGCGCTTGGCGAGTTTGACGGCGCGCTTCTGGACGATCGGGACCTGTTCGAGGGGCATTTCGACGCCGAGGTCGCCGCGGGCGACCATGATGCCGTCGAAGCAGGCGACGATGTCCTCGATGTTGTCGACGGCCTGGGGTTTTTCGACCTTGGCGATGACGGGGAGGCGGCGGCCTTCCTCGTCCATGATGCGGTGGACGTCCTCGATGTCCTTGCCGCTGCGGACGAAGGAGAGGGCGATGACGTCGAAGCCGGTGCGCAGGGCCCAGCGGAGGTCGGCTTCGTCCTTGTCGGAGAGGGCGGGGACGGAGACGGCGACGCCGGGGAGGTTGAGGCCCTTGTGGTCGGAGACCATGCCGCCTTCGATGACGGTGGTGTGGACGCGGGGGCCGTCGACGGAGGTGACTTCGAGGCAGACCTTGCCGTCGTCGACGAGGATGCGTTCGCCGGGTGTGACGTCGGTGGCGAGGCCCTGGTAGGTGGTTCCGCAGCTGTGGCGGTCGCCTTCGGCGTCTTGTTCGACGGTGATGGTGAAGGTGTCTCCGCGTTCAAGGAGTACGGGGCCTTCGGTGAAGCGGCCGAGTCGGATCTTCGGGCCCTGAAGGTCGGCGAGGAGGCCGACGCTGTGGCCGGTCTCGTCGGAGGCCTTTCGTACGCGCTGGTATCGCTCCTCGTGTTCGGCGTGCTCGCCGTGGCTGAGGTTGAAGCGGGCGACGTCCATTCCGGCCTCGACCAGGGCTTTGATCTGGTCGTACGAGTCGGTCGCGGGGCCCAGGGTGCAGACGATTTTTGCTCGGCGCATGTTTCGAGCCTAGGCCTTACCGGCGGGTAGAGAATTGGCGTGGCATGACTACTCAACAACCTTTGCGTGAAGGGCTATTGACAACTGTTGAAGTGTGCGCCCTCGCGCTCCGATGAGCAGGTGATCGGTTCAGAGGCGGGGTGGGTGCATGGTGAAGCGGGCGTTGACCTGGGCGTGCAGGTGTTGGCGCTGGGGTTCGAGGTCGAGGGGTGCGGCGGTGGTGTCCTCGGCTGTGTCGGCGAAGGCCATGGAGCGCATGCGGGTGGGGGGCTGGGGGTAGGGCGGCGGGGTGTTCTCGGCGCCGATGTCGGCGATCTCGACGAGTGCGGCGAGGGTGGTGTCGAGGGCTTCGGCGTATTCGCGGGCGCGTTGGACGGCTTCTCGTACGGCTTGCCGGCGTACGTGGCTGTAGGCCGGGGAGTCGGGGCGCAGGGCCCACCAGGGTCCGTCGACGCTGGTGAGGTCGAGGTCGGCCAGGCGGGTGATGAGTTCGCCCAGGGCGGTGAAGTCGGTGAGTTCGGCAGTGACGTAGACGTTGCCGTGGTAGGTGCGGACGCGTTCGCCGCGGCCGTGGCGGGTGAGTTCGGGGGTGATGGAGAGGGCGCCGGTCTCCAGGCGTTCGACGGCGTCTCCGTAGGTCTTGACGAGGTCGAGGACGGTGGTGTTGCGGCGGGTGAGGTCGTCGAGGGCGGTGCGCCGGTCTTTGCCGCGGGCGCCGACGGTGACGGTGATGCGGGCGGTTTCGGGGTCGACTTCGAGGCGGGCTTCGCCGCGTACGGCGATGCGGGGGGCGTCGGGGGTGCCGTAGGGGAGGGCGGGTGGTGGGGTGTCGGGGGTGGTGGTCATACGCCCAACTCTGTCACTGGTTGGTGGATTTCGGGTGCTGGATTCACAGGCCAGGTCATCCGATCGCAACCTGCTGGACCTGTTGCGGTCCGTCATGCACGGGTCAGAATCTACGCGCGTTGTTGACCGTTCCCGGAGGAGAACCCGATATGCCGTTGAATCGCCGGAAGTTCCTGAAGAAGTCCGCCGTGACCGGGGCGGGGGTGGCGGTCGCCGGTGCGGCGGCGGCTCCCGCGGCCGAGGCCGCGGAGTCGGGGAAGCCGGGCAGGCCGCCCAAGCCCGCGAAGCGGTACGCGCTGACGGTGATGGGCACGACGGACCTGCACGGCAACGTCTTCAACTGGGACTACTTCAAGAACACGGCGTACGCGGACGCCAAGGGCAACTCGGTGGGCCTGGCCCGGATCTCGACGCTGGTGAACAAGATCCGCAAGGAGCGGGGCCACTGCAACACGCTGCTGCTCGACGCGGGTGACACGATCCAGGGCACGCCGCTGACGTACTACTACGCGAAGGTCGACCCGATCACCGCCAAGGGTGGTCCGGTGCACCCGATGGCGCAGGCGATGAACGCGATGGGTTACGACGCGGCCGCGCTGGGCAACCACGAGTTCAACTACGGCATCGAGACGCTGCGCAAGTTCGAGCACCAGCTCGATTTCCCGCTGCTCGGCGCGAACGCGGTGGACGCGAAGACGCTGAAGCCCGCCTTCCCGCCGTACTTCATCAAGCACTTCCATGTGCCGGGCGCGCCGCCGGTGAAGGTGGCCGTACTCGGTCTGACCAACCCGGGCATCGCAATCTGGGACAAGGCGTATGTGCAGGGCAAGCTGGCGTTCCCGGGTCTGGAGGAGCAGGCCGCGAAGTGGGTGCCGAAGCTGCGGTCGATGGGCGCGGACGTGGTGATCGTCTCGGCGCACTCGGGTTCGTCGGGCACGTCGTCGTACGGTGACCAGTTGCCGTACGTGGAGAACGCGGCGGCCAATGTGGCCAGGCAGGTGCCGGGCATCGACGCGATTCTCGTGGGGCACGCGCATGTGGAGATCCCGGAGCTGAAGGTCACCAACGAGGCGACGGGCCGGACGGTCGTGCTGTCGGAGCCGTTGTGCTGGGGAGAGCGCCTCACCCTGTTCGACGTCGAGCTGGTGTTCGCGAAGGGCAAGTGGGAGGTCGAGTCGGTGGCGGCGTCGCTGCTGAACTCGAACACGGTCGCCGACGACCCGAAGATCACCCGGTTGCTGCGCGACGAGCACGCCAAGGTCGTCGAGTACGTCAACCAGGTCGTCGGCACCGCGACGGCCACGCTGACGACGGTGGACGCCCGTTACAAGGACGCGCCGATCATCGACCTGATCACCAAGGTCCAGGAGGACGTGGTGAAGGCGGCGCTGGCGGGTACGGCGTACGCGTCGGTGCCGGTCATCGCGCAGGCGTCGCCGTTCTCGCGGACGTCGCAGATCCCGGCGGGCCAGGTGACGATCCGGGATCTGTCGAGCCTGTACGTGTACGACAACACGCTGGTCGCGAAGTTGATGACGGGTGCGCAGGTGCGGGCGTACCTGGAGTACTCGGCGGAGTACTTCGTGCGGACGGCGGCGGACGCGGTGGTCGACACGGAGAAGCTGACGAACGCGAACGGCCGTCCGGACTACAACTACGACTATGTGTCGGGTCTGGTGTACGACATCGACGTGGCGCAGGCGGCGGGGTCGCGGATCAAGAACCTGACCTACAACGGTGCCGCGCTGGACGACGCCCAGCAGTTCGTGCTGGCGGTGAACAACTACCGTGCCAATGGCGGCGGTGCGTTCCCGCACGTGGCGTCGGCGACGGAGCTGTGGTCGGAGTCGACGGAGATCCGGACGCGGATCGCGGAGTGGGTGACCGCGAAGGGTGTGCTGGACCCGAAGGACTTCGCGTCGGTGGACTGGAAGCTCACGCGCGACGGTACGCCGGTGTTCTAGAGGCCCGGCAGGCGTGTGGCGGGGTTGTTCCGCTCGTGGATCCGGTCGGGTGCGGCCGGATCCGCGGCGGGTGGGGGCGTCGCCGCCGGTGGTGGGGTGGGCGTCGCCGGTCTCGTCGTCAGCGGCCTTCGACGAGGGGGGTGAGGACCGCCTGTGGCTGTCGGGTCTGCGGGATCCGTGGCTGTGGGGCGAGTCCGAAGGTGGTGAAGGCGGTGCGGGTGGGCAGCGGGTAGGTCTCCTTCCCGGTCAGGGAGTTGAGGATGGTGGCGCTGCGCCAGGCGGCGAGGCCGAGGTCGGGGCTGCCTACGCCGTGGGTGTGGGATGTGGCGTTCTGGACGTGTACGCGGCCGCTGACGGCGGGGTCGAGGACGAGCCGGAAGTGTTCGTCGACGCGGGGGCGGTCGCGGCTGTCGCGGCGCAGGTAGGGGTCGAGGCCGGCGAGGATGCGGTCCAGGGGGCGTTCGCGGTGGCCGGTGGCGAGGATGACGGCGTCGGTGGTGAGGCGGCTGCGGCTGCCCTGCTGGACGTGTTCCAGGTGTAGTTCGATCTTGGTGGTGGCGATGCGGCCGGCGGTGCGGACGCGGACGCCGGGGGTGAGGACGGCTTCGGGCCAGCCGCCGTGGAGGGTGCGGCGGTAGAGCTCGTCGTGGATGGCGGCGATGGTGTCGCCGTCGATGCCCTTGTGGAGTTGCCACTGGGTGGTGACGAGCCGGTCGCGGGTGGATTCGCCCAGGGTGTGGAAGTAGCGGGTGTAGTCGGGGGTGAAGTGCTCCAGGCCGAGTTTGGAGTACTCCATGGGGGCGAAGGCCTCGGTGCGGCCGATCCAGTGGATGCGGTCGCGGCCGGGCGGGCGGTGGCGCAGGAGGTCGAGGAAGACCTCGGCGCCGGACTGTCCGGAGCCGACGACGGTGACGTGTTCGGCGGCGACGAAGGTCTCGCGGTGGGCGAGGTAGTCGGCGGCGTGGACGACGGGTACGCCGGGGGCGTCGACGAGGGGTTTGAGGGGGTCGGGCACGTAGGGCTCGGTGCCGACGCCGAGGACGACGTTGTGGGTGTAGGTGCGGCCGAGGGCTTCGGCTTCGCCGTCGGCGTCCAGGTGGGTGAAGTCGACTTCGAAGACGTCGCGTTCGTGGTTCCAGCGGACGGCGTCGACCTGGTGGCGGAAGTGCAGTCCGGGGAGGCTCTCGGCGACCCAGCGGCAGTACGCGTCGTACTCGGCGCGCTGGATGTGGAAGCGCTCGGCGAAGTAGAAGGGGAAGAGCCGGTCGCGGGCCCTGAGGTAGTTGAGGAAGGTCCAGGGGCTGGCGGGGTCGGCGAGGGTGACGAGGTCGGCGAGGAACGGCACCTGGATGGTGGCGCCGTCGATGAGCAGGCCGGGGTGCCAGTCGAAGCCGGGGCGTTGTTCGTAGAAGACGGCGTCGAGTTCGGCGAGGGGGTGGGCGAGGGCGGCGAGGGAGAGGTTGAGGGGGCCGATGCCGATGCCGACCAGGTCGCGGGGTGCTTCGGGCTCGTGGTGTGGGGGGTGGTTCATCGGGGGGTGGTTCCTTCCACGAGTTTCAGGAGCCCGGCCAGGTCGTCGGGCCGGATGTGGGGGTTGAGGAGGGTGGCCTTGAGCCAGAGCCGGCCGTCGAGGCGGGCTCGGCCGAGGACGGCGCGGCCTTCGTGCAGGAGGCGTCGGCGCAGTTCGGCGACGGTGTCGTCGGTGGCTTCGGCGGGCCGGAAGAGGACCGTGCTGATGGTGGGGCGGTCGTAGAGCTCGAAGTGGGGGTGGGCTTCGAGGAGTTCGGCGAGTCGGTCGGCGTGGGCGCAGACCTGGTCGACGAGGGCCGCGATGCCTGTCGTGCCGAGGGTCTTGAGGGTGACGGCGATCTTGAGGACGTCGGGGCGTCGGGTGGTGCGCAGGGATCGGCCGAGGAGGTCGGGCAGGCCGGCGTCGGTGTCGTCGTCGGCGTTGAGGTAGTCGGCGTGTTGGTGCAGGACGGTGAGGTCGTGGGCGTCCCGTACGGCGAGGAGGCCGGCGGCGACCGGTTGCCAGCCGAGTTTGTGCAGGTCGAGGGTGACGGTGTGGGCGGCGTCGAGGCCGGTGAGCGCGGGGCGGTGGCGGTCGCTGAAGAGGAGGCCTCCGCCGTAGGCGGCGTCGATGTGCAGGCGGGCGCCGTGAGCGGCGCAGCGGGCGGCGATCTCGGGCAGCGGGTCGATGAGGCCGGCGTCGGTGGTGCCCGCGGTGGCGGCGACGAGCAGGGGGCCGTGCAGTTCGGTGAGGGCTTCGTCGAGGGCGGCGGGGTCGAGGGTGCCGGCGGGGGCGGGGACGACGACGGGTTCGGGAAGTCCGAGGAGCCAGGCGGCGCGGGGCAGGGAGTGGTGGGCGTTGGCGCCGTGCACGAGGCGGACGCTGCCGCCGTGTGCTTCCCGGGCGAGCAGCAGGGCGAGTTGGTTGGACTCGGTGCCGCCGGTGGTGACGAGGGCGTCGGCGAGTCCGGCGAGCCGGGCGATCGCGCCGGTCACGAGGGTTTCGAGTGCGGAGGCGGCCGGTGCCTGGTCCCAGGAGTCCAGGGACGGGTTGAGGACGCTGACGGCGAGGTCGGCGGCGGTGGCGACGGCGAGGGGCGGGCAGTGCAGGTGGGCGGCGCACAGGGGGTCGGCGGGGTCGGCGGCGCCTTCGGTGAGGGCGTGGACGAGGGTGCGCAGGGCGTCGGGGTCGCCGTGCTCGGGCAGTACGTCTCCGACGGCGGTCCTGAGGCGGGCGGTGACCGTGTCCGGTCCGCCTGCGGGCAGGGGTCCGCCGCGTGCCCGGCGGCCGTCGCGCAGGGCGTCCAGCACGGTGTCGAGCAGGGGGCGCAGGGCGCTGGAGCCTTCGGGACCTGAGGCGAGCGGCGGCGTGCTCATGGGCTCCTCCGGGGCGCGGGGCGGGGGGAGTTGCGGTGGGTACGCGGATGCGACGGCTCACCCCGAAAGCCCAACGAGCGGGACCGGGGCGGGGGTACTCCCGTGCGGGGAAAACGTGTCGGGAGGTGCGGGTGCGGCGGTGCGGCCGCGGTGTGCCCGGCGCTGTCGGCCACTCCGCCGCCCGGCGCGCCTGCCGTCGGCGGCGGCCCGTTTCGGTTGCGGCCCGTTTCGGCGGCACGGCTCCCGTTTCGGCGGCGCCACGGCGCCCTGCCCCCGGAGAAGGCCCCCGGAGGGGACACACCTCCGGGGGCCACCGGCCCGCGTCCTCCGGGGCCACCGAGCCCCCGGGACCGCCCCGCAGACCCCCTCCGTGGCCCCCTCCCCCGGGCGGGGTTACGCCTCCCTGACCCGCAGGGCCCGCTTCAGGTCGTCGAGTTGGTCGGTGAGCTTGCGGCGGAGAGCGGGGGTCGGGGCGGCGTCGCTCAGGCACTCCTCGCCCAGGCGCAGTGTCTCGGGGTCGACGGCGCAGGCGGGGAACGCCCAGCGGCCGGCGGCCTCGGCGATGGCGGGGCCGCGGCGGGCGGCGACGGCGACCGCGTCCTGGAAGTAGCGCGGCACGTAGTCCCGTACCAGAGCGGTCTGTTCGGGCTGCCAGAAGCCCTGCGCGGTGGCCGTGAAGAGGTAGTTGGAGAGGTCGTCGGTGGCGAACATCGCCTCCCAGGCCAGGCGCTTGGCCTCCGGGTCGGGCAGTGCGGCCCGGCAGCGGGCGGCGCCCTCCTGGCCGGTGGCGCTGGGGTCCTGGACGAGTTCGGCCTCGATGACGGCGTCGTCGATCGCGCCGAGGACGGCGAGCCGGCCGAGGATGCGCCAGCGCAGTTCGGGGTCGAGTTCGGGGCCGCCGGGGACGGTGCCCTCGGAGAACCAGGCGCTGATGGTGTCCGGCCGCGCGGCGACGTCGATGTAGTGGCGTACGGCGGTCAGCCGCAGGCCGGGGTTGTCGCCGTCCTCGGTGCGGCGGATGAGGTCGCGGCACAGGCCGGTGAGGGTGGCGAGGGCGTCGGGGCGGTCCTCGGGGCTGAGGTAGCGGTCGGTGACGTGGGCGGAGGCGAAGGCGAGGACGCCTTGGACGAGCGCGAGGTCGGTCTCGCGCGGGAGGTGGGCGCGGGCGGCCTCCAGGTAGGCGGCGGGCGGGAGTTCGCCGTCGCGTACGGCGTCGCGCAGGGCGTTCCAGACGACCGCGCGGGTCAGCGGTTCGGGCAGGCCGGACAGGCTCCTGAGGACGGTCTCGAAGGACTCGGGGTCGAAGCGGACCTTGGCGTAGGTCAGGTCGCCGTCGTTGAGCAGCAGCAGTGCGGGACGCTTGCCGATGGGCTGCGGGGCGGTGCCGGGGACGTCGAGGTCGAGGCGTTCGCGCAGGGTGAGGCGGCCCGCGTCGGTGAGGTCCTGGTCGTAGAGGCCGACGGCGATGCGGTGCGGGCGGCTGCCGGCGCGTTCGACGGTCAGGGTGCGGGTGCCGTCGTCGCCCGCGGTGACGACCGGGGTGAGGGTGTCGACGCCGGTGGTGCGCAGCCAGGCGTCGGCCCAGGCGTGGACGTCGCGGTCGGTGGCGGCGGCGAGGGAGTCGATGAAGTCGGCGAGGGTGGCGTTGGCGAACCGGTGGCGGGCGAAGTGGGTGTTGATGCCGGCCAGGAAGTCCTTGTCGCCGAGCCAGGCCACCAGTTGGCGCAGCGCGGAGGCGCCCTTGGCGTAGGAGATGCCGTCGAAGTTGAGGAGTGCGGAGGCGGTGTCCTCGACGGCGTCGGGGGCGACGGGGTGGGTGGAGGGGCGCTGGTCGGCGTCGTAGCCCCAGGGCTTGCGCACGACGCCGAAGTCGGTCCAGGTGTCGGTGAAGCGGGTGGCCTCGGTGAGGGTCTGGTAGCCCATGTACTCGGCGAAGGACTCGTTCAGCCAGATGTCGTCCCACCACCTGAGGGTGACGAGGTCGCCGAACCACATGTGGGCCATCTCGTGGGCGATGACCATGGCGCGGGTCTGGCGCTCGGTGTCGGTGACGGCGGAGCGGTAGACGAACTCGTCGCGGAAGGTGACGAGGCCGGGGTTCTCCATGGCGCCGGCGTTGAACTCGGGGACGAAGGCCTGGTCGTAGGAGTCGAAGGGGTAGGGCTCCTCGAACTTCTCGTGGTAGCGGTCGAAGCACTGCCGGGTGATCTCGAGGAGTTCCTCGGCGTCCGCGTCGAGGTGGGGGGCGAGGGAGCGGCGGCAGTGGATGCCGAAGGGCAGGCCGCGGTGTTCGGTGCGCACGGAGTGCCAGGGGCCGGCGGCGACGGCGACGAGGTAGGTGGAGATGAGCGGGGTGGGTGCGGCCCGCCAGTGGCCTTCGCCCAGGTGTTCGGTGACGCCGTTGGCGAGGACGGTCCAGTCCTCGGGGGCCCGCACGGACAGGTCGAAGACGGCCTTGAGGTCGGGCTGGTCGAAGGCGGCGAAGACGCGCTGCACGTCGTCCATGAACAGCTGGGTGTAGAGGTACGTCTCGCCGTCGGTGGGGTCGGTGAAGCGGTGCATGCCCTCGCCGGTGCGGGAGTAGCGCATGACGGCGTCGACGCGCAGTTCGTGCTCGCCGCTGGTGAGGTTCTTCAGCGGCAGCCGGTTGCCGTCGAGGGTGTCGGGGTCGAGGGGCTGTCCGTCGAGGGTGGCGGAGCGCAGCTCGGCGGGCTTGAGTTCGACGAAGGTGTCCGCGTCCGAGCGAGTGGTGAATCCGATGACGGTCACGGACCCGAAGGTGTCGTCTCCGGTGGTCAGATCGAGCTCGATCGTGTAGCGGTGGACGTCGAGGAGCTGGGCACGGGTCTGCGCTTCGTCGCGCGTCAGTACGGACATGAACGACATGCTGCCTGATGGCGTCGTCGAGGCACAGAGGCGGTTCGGTACGCGCCTTATGTCCCTTCTCGCGCCGGAGCCGCCCGGGGGATGTCGCGCTGTGGCGGAACGAGGGCGTCCGTGCGGGGCGGGCCGGTGCGCGGGGGGCGTCGGGTGGCGTCGGGGAGGTCTTTGACGAGGGCGCGCAGTTCGCGTACTTCCTCTTCGAGGGCCTGTCGGCGCTGGTGGGCGTCGTAGAGGAAGCGGATCTTGGTGCGCAGGACCCAGGGGTCGACGGGTTTCATGACCAGGTCGGCGACGCCGAGGCCGAAGGCGGCGGAGGTCAGTTCGTGGTCGGGGCCGAAGCCGGTGAGCAGGACGACGGGGATGTGCTGGGTCTGTTCCACGCGTCGCATGTAGCGCACGACCTCCAGCCCGCTGACGCCGGGCATGCGCACGTCGAGCAGGAGGAGGCCGACGCGTCCGCGCAGTACCTGCTTGAGTGCCTCGTCGCCGCTGGTGGCCCGGCTGACTCGGTAGCCGAGCGGGGCCAGGGCGCTTTCCAGGGCGTACAGCGTGTCCTCGTGGTCGTCGACTATGAGGATCGTGGCATCCGACGGCATGGCCCGACGTCCCTCCCACGGTGGGACCACCAGCTTACGTCCGGGGTGCTGACGCGCAGTGCCCGCCGGTTGACGAGCAGTGCACAGCGCAGCATGCCCCGGACGCGTCCCGGTGTCACTCCCCGGGGGCGTACACCGACGTCAATCGGCCGTCGCGGCGGAGGCGTTCGCCGTGCTGTCGGCGATGTGCTCGTGGTGGCGGATCACCTCGGCGATGATGAAATTGAGGAACTTCTCAGCGAAGGCCGGGTCGAGCTTGGCGCTTTCGGCGAGGGCGCGCAGGCGGGCGATCTGCCGGGCCTCGCGGTCCTGGTCGGCGGGCGGCAGGTGGTGCGCGGCCTTGAGGTGGCCGACCTGCTGGGTGCATTTGAAGCGTTCGGCGAGCATGTGGACGACGGCCGCGTCGATGTTGTCGATGCTGTCGCGCAGCCGGGCGAGTTCCTCGCGGACGGCGGGGTCGACGTCCGCGGTACCGGTGTTGCTGGTGGTCATGAGCGTTCACCCTACGCGGCGCCGGCGGCGGGTGATCCGACGGCCGGGGGCGCGAGGCGGCCGGGCGGCGCCGGGGGCTTCGTCGGCGTCGGCGTCGGGGAAATTCGGTGCGTGTCCTCGTACAGTGGAATCGGGTTCAGGCGTCTTGGGGGTGCGGGCGTGGCGAACGGCGGACCGGTCGAGCACGGCTACCCGCATCTGGAGACGGTGCGGGCCGCCGTCACGGCGTTGTACAAGCGGCTGTCGTACGACACCGTGCGGACGTTCGCGAGCAGTGTGGCGCCGGTCGACGTGGCGTTCTGCGACACCGACGACCTTCATCTGGGCGCTCAGCGGGTCGCGCGGGAGCTGGTGCGGCACTACCGGCTGCCGGACGCGCGCCTGATCGTCGGGTTCCGGGAGATGGAGCACGCGGCGCACATCGAACTCGCGGCGGGCCCGGAGTACTTCGTGGAGCTGAACGACCGGTTCCGTACGCATCGCCGGGACATCGGCGCGGCTCTGGCGCACGAGATCATGCATGTCTATCTGCACCGGCTGGATCTGGCGTTCCCGGGGACGCGCGACAACGAGATCCTCACGGACACGGCGACCACGTATCTGGGTGCGGGCTGGCTGCTTCTGGACGCGTTCCGGGAGGACGCGGTGTCGTCGCAGAAGCTGGGCTATCTGACGCCGGAGGAGTTCGGGTACGTCCTGGCGAAGCGTGCGCTGGTGTTCGGCGAGGATCCGTCGGTGTGGTTCACCAGTCCGCAGGCGTACGAGGCCTATGGGAAGGGGCTGTCCCTGGCGCGCAGTGACGAGCAGCAGCCGCCGCTGCGGGCGGCGGGCTGGGCGGGGCGGCGGCGTTACGCGCGGGACCGCCGTCATGCGCAGGACCAGGTCCCGGAGCATGTGCGGGGTGCCGCGCCGGGTACGCCGTACGCCTTCAGTCCGGACGTCCGGGGTCCGCTTCGGGTGTCGTTCCCGTGTCCGACCTGTCATCAGCGGATCAGGGTGCCGGTGCGGGGGCGGGTACGGGCGCGGTGCGCGTTGTGCCGGACGGTGCTGGAGTGCGACACGTGAGCGGTGGGGGCGGACACGCGGGTGGTGGGCGGCTCCGCCGGGCCGGACCTGGGCGGGGGGACCCCTGGGTGGCGTGACCCGCTGGGCCGACCTCGGGCGGGCGAACCCCTGGGCGCCGTGACCCGGCTGACCGCGAGCCCCCGGGCCCCGTGGCCCGCCGGGCGGCCCTACGTTCCGTACACCGCTTGGCCGGGCGGCCCTACGTTCCGTACACCGCGCCCGGTGGCTCCGCCTCCGCGAGGAGTTCGCGTACGGCGGCTCCGGCTTCCTCGGGTCGCCTGCGTGCCTCCTTGGCCGCCGTGGGTCCCGGCCGCCATCCCTCCATGACGGTGATACGGCCGCCCTCCGTCTCGAAGACGCGTCCGGTGACGCCCGCGCTGTCGGCCGAGCCCAGCCAGACGACCAGCGGCGAGACGTTCTCCGGGGCCATCGCGTCGAACCCGTCGTCCGGAGCCGCCATCGCCGCGGCGAACGCCCGTTCGGTCATCCTCGTCCGTGCCGCGGGCGCGATCGCGTTGACCTGGACCCCGTACCGCCCCAGTTCGGCCGCGGCGACGAGCGTCAGCCCGAGGATCCCGGCCTTCGCCGCGCTGTAGTTGCCCTGTCCGAGTGATCCCAGCAGCCCCGCGCCGCTGCTGGTGTTGACGATCCGCGCCTCGGGCCGGCGTCCGGCCCTGGTCTCCTGCCGCCAGTACGCGGCCGCGTGCCGCAGCGGCAGGAAGTGCCCGGTGAGGTGGACGCGGACGACGGCGTCCCAGTCGTCCGCGTCGAGGTTGACCAGCATCCGGTCGCGCAGGAACCCCGCGTTGTTGACGAGTGTGTCGAGCCGGCCGTACGTCTCCAGCGCGGCCCGGACCAGCGAGGCGGCGCCCTCGCCCGTGGCGACGTCCGCCGTGTGGGCGACGGCTTCGCCGCCGGCCGCCCTGATCTCGTCCACGACCCGTGCGGCGGGGCTGTCGGGTCCCGGCGTGCCGTCCAGTCCCACGCCGAGGTCGTTGACGACGACCCGCGCTCCCGCCGCGGCGAAGGCGAGCGCGTGTGCGCGGCCGAGGCCGCGTCCGGCGCCGGTGACGGCGACGACCCGCTCCGCGCAGATCCCGTTCTTCCCGGTGCTCATTCAGTCCCCCTTGTCGACGGTCGCGGCGTCCACGGCGTCCAGGAAGGCGGGCCGCTCCCCGCCCCCGTGCACGAGCAGGCTCGCCCCGCTGATGTAGGCGGCGGTGTCGGAGGCGAGGAAGAGCGCGGCGGCGCCGATGTCGGCGGGGGTGGCCAGCCGTCCGAGCGGGACGGTGCGGCCGACCGCCTCGATGCCGTCGTCGCCGCCGTAGTGGAGGTGGGACAGCTCGGTGCGGACCATGCCGACGACGAGGGTGTTGACGCGGACCTCCGGTGCCCATTCGACCGCCATGGAACGGGCCAGGTTCTCCAGTCCCGCCTTGGCCGCCCCGTACGCCGCCGACCCCGGCGAGGGCCGGCCGCCGCTGACGCTGCCGATCATGACGACGGCGCCCCGGGCCCGTCGGAGGTGCTCGTAGGCGGCGAGGGAGGCCGTGAGCGGGGTGACCAGGTTGAGCTCGATGACCCGTGCGTGCCGCTCGGCGTCGGTGCCCGCCAGCGGCCGGTGGGGCGTGCCGCCCGCGTTGTTGACGAGCACGTCGAGTCGGGGCAGCGCGTCGAAGAAGTCCCGTACGGCGGGCGGGTCGCGCAGGTCCAGCGGGGCGAACTCGACGCCCGCCGGGAGCCGTTCGGGCGGTGGTCTGCGGGCGCAGGCGACGACCCGTGCCCCCGCCGCCGCGAACGCCCGGGCGATGCCCGCTCCCACGCCCCGGGTGCCGCCGGTCACCACCACCGTCCTGCCGTCCAGGTGCGAGGGGTGCGAGTTGTCCACAGGGCCTCCCGCTGCGATCCGCCGACTGCTAGCTTCGAAGCCTCGCACCTAACAAATGTTTGGTGGAATAGCGGCTGGGTGGAAAGGTAGCTGATGCGTCGATGGGTGTCTCCACCTCGTCCCCGGAAAAGGGGATTTCCGTCGTCACGGTCGACTTCCCGCCGGTGAACGCGGTGCCGGTGGCCGGCTGGTTCGCCCTGGCCGACGCCGTGCGCGCGGCGGGCCGCGATCCGGGGGTCCGGTGCGTGGTGCTGACCGCCGAGGGACGCGGTTTCAACGCGGGCGTGGACATCAAGGAGATACAGGCGCGGGGCCGTTCCGCACTGGTCGGCGCCAACCGCGGCTGCTTCGAGGCGTTCGCGGCGGTGTACGAGTGCGAGGTGCCGGTGGTGGCGGCGGTGCAGGGGTTCTGCCTGGGCGGCGGCATAGGCCTCGTGGGGAACGCGGACGTGATCGTGGCGGGCGACGACGCCGTCTTCGGCCTGCCCGAACTCGACCGCGGGGCCCTGGGCGCGGCCACGCATCTGGCGCGGCTGGTCCCCGCGCACCTGATGCGCGCGCTGTACTTCACCTCGCGCACGGCGAGCGCGGCCGAGCTGCACGCGTACGGCTCGGTGTGGCGGGTGGTGCCGGCTCACGGGCTGCGGGCCGCCGCGCTGGAGCTGGCACGGGAGATCGCCGCCAAGGACGGCGAACTGCTGCGGCTGGCCAAGTCCGCCATCAACGGCATCGATCCCGTCGACGTGCGCCGCAGCTACCGCTTCGAGCAGGGCTTCACGTTCGAGGCGGACGTCAGCGGCGTGGCCGGCCGGGTCCGGGACACCTTCGGCAAGGAGGGGGCACAGGTGGGTGACGCGGATGGGTGACAAGACGATGACCGCCGACGAGGCGGTCTCCCGGCTGGCGAGCGGCATGACCGTCGGCATCGGCGGCTGGGGCTCACGCCGCAAGCCGATGGCCCTGGTGAGAGCACTGCTGCGGACCGGCGTCACCGATCTCACCGTCGTCTCGTACGGCGGCCCGGACGTCGGCATGCTGGCCGCCGCCGGACGGATCCGGAAGCTGGTCGCCGCTTTCACCACCCTGGACTCGATCCCGCTCGAACCGCACTACCGCGCCGCTCGCGAGCGCGGGGCGTTCGAGCTGATGGAGATCGACGAGGCGATGTTCCTGTGGGGGCTGCGCGCGGCCGCGAGCCGGTTGCCGTTCCTGCCGGTGCGGGCCGGCATCGGCTCGGACGTGATGCGGATCAACCCCGCCCTGCGGACCGTCGACTCCCCCTACGAGGACGGGGAGACGTTCGTGGCGATGCCCGCGCTGTGCCTGGACGCGGCGCTGGTGCACGTCAACCGCGCGGACCGCCGGGGCAACGGCCAGTACCTGGGCCCGGACCCGTACTTCGACGACCTGTTCTGCGCGGCGGCGGACGCGGCCTATGTCTCGTGCGAGCGGATCGTGGACACCGCGGAGCTGACCGAGGGGGCCGGTGCGGGCCCGCAGTCGCTGCTGCTCAAGCGGCACACGGTGACGGGCGTGGTCGAGGCGCCGAACGGCGCGCACTTCACGTCCTGCGCGCCCGACTACGGACGGGACGAGGAGTTCCAGCGGCAGTACGCGGGCACGCCCTGGCCGGAGTTCGCGACCCGGTTCCTGGGCGGGGACGAGCACACCTACGGCTCGGCGGTGCGGACCTGGCGGGAGGGGGAGCAGGTGCGGGGGCAGGTGCAGGAACAGAAGCGGGGACGGGAGCAAGGGCGAGAGGAAGGGCGGGAACGGGAGCAGGGGCGGGAACGGGAGCAGGGGCGGGAACGGGAGCAGGGGCGAGGACAGGAGCAGGGGCGAGGACAGGAGCAGGGGAAGGAGCGGGAGATATGAGCGCCCCTGACGGTGGCCCCGCTTCCGCGCCCACCCGTGCCGAGTACTGCGTGATCGCCTGTGCCGAGGCGTGGCGCGGAGCGGGCGAGATCCTGGCGAGCCCGATGGGCGGGGTGATCCCGTCCGTGGGCGCGCGGCTCGCCCGGCGCACCTTCGCGCCGGATCTGCTGCTGACCGACGGCGAGGCGATGCTCGTGGACCTCGACGGCACCCCCGAGGGCTGGCTGCCCTACGGCCAGCATCTGGACCTGGTAAGCGGCGGCCGGCGGCACGTGATGATGGGCGCGAGCCAGATCGACCGGTTCGGCAACCAGAACATCTCCTGCATCGGCGACTGGACCGCGCCGAGCCGGCAGTTGCTCGGCGTCCGAGGCGCCCCGGTCAACACCTTGAACAACCCGACGAGTTACTGGGTCCCGAGGCACTCACGGCGGGTCTTCGTGGCGCGGGTCGACCTGGTGTGCGGGGTGGGGTACGACCGGGCCGCCCGCCATCCGCGCACGGCCCGCTTCCACCGGATCCCGCGTGTCGTCTCCGATCTCGGCGTCTTCGACTTCGCCACGCCCGAGCACGTCATGCGGCTGGCGTCGCTGCATCCGGGGGTGAGCGTCGAGCAGGTGCGGGAGGCGACGGCGTTCCCGCTCGCCGTCCCGGCGCGGGTGCCGTACACCCGGGAGCCCACCGCCGAGGAACTGCGGCTGATCCGGGAGGTGATCGACCCGGCGAACACCCGCGACCGGGAGGTCCCGGAGCGGGCGGTGGGGTGATGGAGACGGCGTTCACCCGGCTGGTCGGGGTGCGGCACCCGATCGTGCAGCCGGGCATGGGATGGGTGGCGGGTCCGCGGCTGGTCGCGGCGGCGGCGAACGCGGGCGCGCTGGGTGTGCTGGGCTCCGCGACGATGACCCTCGACCAGCTGCGGGCGGCGATCCGGGAGGTCGCCTCGCGGACGGACGCGCCGTTCGGGGTGAACCTGCGCGCGGACGCGGGCGACGCGGGCGAGCGGGTGCGCGTGATCGTCGAGGAGGGGGTGCGGGTCGCGTCGTTCGCCCTGGCCCCGTCCCGCGAGCTGATCGCCGGACTCAAGGAGGCGGGGGTGGTCGTCATCCCGTCCGTCGGCGCCTGCCGGCATGCCGAGAAGGTCGCGGCGTGGGGTGCGGACGCGGTGGTCGTGCAGGGCGGCGAGGGTGGCGGCCACACCGGCGAGGTGGCGACGACGGTGCTGCTGCCGCAGGTCGTGGACGCCGTGGACATACCGGTCGTGGCGGCGGGCGGCTTCTTCGACGGGCGGGGCCTGGTGGCGGCGCTGGCGTACGGCGCGGCGGGCGTGGCCATGGGCACCCGTTTCCTGCTGACGTCGGACTCGGCGGTCCCGGACGCGGTGAAGGCGCGGTATCTGGCGGCGACCGTGCGGGACGTGACGGTGACGCGCGCGGTGGACGGTCTGCCGCACCGCATGCTGCGTACGGACCTGGTCGACGCGCTGGAGGAGGCCGGCCGGGTGCGGGCGCTGGCGCAGGCCGTGCGCAGGGCGGCGGGCTTCCGGCGGCTGTCCGGGCTGACCTGGCGGCGGATGGTCCGGGACGGTCTGGCCCTGCGGCACGGCAAGGACCTCACCTGGAGTCAGGTCCTGCTCGCCGCGAACACGCCGATGCTGCTGAAGGCCGCGATGGTGGACGGGCGTACGGACCTGGGGGTGATGGCGGCCGGGCAGGTCGCCGGAGTGATCGACGACCTGCCGTCCTGCGCGGAACTGGTGGAGCGGATCATGAAGGAGGCGGCGGAGGTGCGGGAGCGGCTCACAGCCTCTCGATGACCGTCACGTTCGCCTGGCCGCCGCCCTCGCACATGGTCTGGAGGCCGAAGCGGGCGCCGGTGCGCTCCAGTTCGTGCAGGAGCGTGGTCATCAGCTTGGCGCCGCTGGCGCCGAGCGGGTGTCCCAGGGCTATGGCGCCGCCGTTGACGTTGACCTTCGCCGGGTCGGCGCCGGTCTCCTTCAGCCAGGCGAGGACGACCGGGGCGAAGGCCTCGTTGATCTCCACGAGGTCGATGTCGTGGATCGACAGCCCGGTCTTCTTCAGGGCGTGGGCGGTGGCCGGGATCGGCGCGGTGAGCATGCGGATGGGGTCCTCGCCGCGCACGGAGAGATGGTGCACGCGGGCCCGGGGCCGCAGCCCGTGCTCGTGCACCGCGGCCTCCGAGGCCAGCAGCAGGGCCGCGGCGCCGTCGGAGACCTGCGAGGAGCAGGCGGCGGTGACGGTGCCGCCGTCGATCACGGGCTTGAGCGCGGCCATCTTCTCCAGGGAGGTGTCCCGGCGCGGTCCCTCGTCGACGGCGGCCGGGCCGTAGCGGACGATCTCGCGTTCGAAGCGGCCCTCGTCGATGGCCCGCAGCGCCCGCCGGTGGGAGCGCAGCGCGAACTCCTCCTGGTCCTGGCGGCTGATCCCCCACTTCGCGGCGATCATCTCGGCGCCGGCGAACTGGTTCACCGGCCGGTCCCCGTACCGTGCCCGCCAGCCCTCGCTGCCGGCGAAGGGGCCCTGAGTGAAGCCGAGCGGTTCGGCGGCCTGCCGGGTGGCGAAGGCGATGGGGATCTGGGACATGTTCTGCACCCCGCCCGCGACCACCAGGTCCTGGGTGCCGGAGAGCACGGCCTGGGCCGCGAAGTGCACGGCCTGCTGCGAGGAGCCGCACTGCCGGTCCACGGTCACACCCGGCACCTCCTCCGGCAGCCCGGCCGCCAGCCAGGCGGTCCGGGCGATGTCGCCGGCCTGCGGCCCCACCGCGTCCAGGCAGCCGAAGACGACGTCCTCGACCGCGGCCGGGTCGACGTCGGCGCGGGCGAGGAGTTCCTTCAGCACGTGCGCGCCCAGATCGGCCGGGTGCACCCGGCTGAGCCCTCCCCCCCGCCGCCCCACGGGCGTACGGACCGCTTCGACGATGTAGGCCTCGGCCATGGCGACTCCCCAGTGATTGCGCGTGAGTGACGTGCTGAGCCGTGTGCTGAGCTACGTGCAGGGCCGTGCTGGGTCGTGCTGGGTCGTACGGGCCGCGCTGTGCAGAGCCGTGCCGGGTCGTACGGGGCGCCAGGTCGTACAGGGCTGTACAGGGGCGCCGGGTCGTAAAAGGCTTCGCTGTGCTGGTTCCTGTGCTGGTCTGTCTAGGCGCGTACGGCGATCCCGTCCAGCACCATCGACAGGTACTGCCGGGCGATCTCCTCCGGGCTGTGCTGTCCGCCCGGGCGGTACCAGGACGCGGCGACCCACACCGTGTCGCGGACGAAGCGGTAGGTGAGCCGGACGTCGAGGTCGTCGCGGAAGACCCGGGCGGTGACCCCGCGCTCCAGCGTGGACAGCCATGCCCGCTCGAACCTGCGCTGCGAGTCGGCGAGGAACGCGAACCGTTCCTGCGCCACCAGTTGGCGGGACTCCTTCTGGTAGATCGCGACGGCGGCGCGGTGCCGGTCGATCTCCCGGAACGACTCGGTGACCAGGGCCTCCAGGGTCTCGCGCGGGCCCAGTCCGGCGCTCAGGACGGCGTCGTAGCCGCCCCAGAGCTCGTCGAGGAAGGTGCGCAGGATCTCTTCGAGCATCGACTCCTTGGAGTCGAAGTGGTAGTAGAGGCTGCCCGCGAGCATGCCCGCGTGGTCCGCGATCTTTCGCACGGTGGTGGCGTTGTAGCCCTGCTCGGCGAAGACCTCGGCGGCGGTGTTGAGGAGTTCGCCGCGGCGGGCGGGCGCTGCGGTCACCTGGGGCTTCTTCTTGGTCGGCACGGGTCCATTGTGGTCGGTGCTCCTAGGGGTGCTGACTGCTGACGGAGACGACCTCCCCGGTCAGGTACGAGGAGTAGCCGGACGCGAGGAACACGATGACGTTGGCCACCTCCCAGGGTTCGGCGTACCGGCCGAAGGCCTCGCGGGCGGTGAGCTCCGCGAGCAGTTCGGGGGTCGTCACCCGGGCCAGGTGGGGGTGCATGGCGAGGCTCGGCGCGACGGCGTTCACCCTGACCCCGTACTGTGCCGCCTCGATCGCCGCGCACCGGGTCAGCGCCATCACGCCCGCCTTGGCGGCGGCGTAGTGCGCCTGTCCGGCCTGGGCGCGCCAGCCGGCGACGGAGGCGTTGTTGACGATCACTCCGCCGTCGCCCGCCCGCATCGCGCGCAGGGCCGCCCGGGTGCAGCGGAAGGTGCCGTTCAGGGTCACGTCCAGCACCCGGGACCACTGTTCGTCGGTCATGTCGACGAGGGTCGACGTGCCGCCGAGTCCGGCGTTGTTGATGACGATGTCCAGCCGTCCGTGCCGTGTCGCGGCGGCGTCGAACAGGGCCCGCACCTGCGTCTCGTCGGTGACGTCGCAGGGCAGGGCGGTGACCGCCTCGGCGCCGAACTCGGCGGCGAGCGCGGCCTCGTGCTCCTTCAGCCGCCGGGTGTGGGCGTCGCTGAGGAACACGCGCGCGCCCTCCTCCAGGAACCGGCGGGCGGTCGCGCCACCGATCCCGGCGCCCGCCGCCGCGGTGATGACGGCGGTGCGTCCGCGCAGCAGTCCGTGCCCGGGCGGGCAGGCCGGACTCTCGACGTCTGTCATGGGCCCACGCTAACCTACCAAACACTTGTTAGGGAAGATTCGAGGGAGGGAACGGCGACCGTGGACCTCACCCACTCCCCCGCCGACGAGGCCTTCCGCGCCGAGGCCCGCGCCTGGCTCGACGCCCGTGTGCCGCGTCCGCCGCTGCCCTCGCTGGAGACCGCGGAGGGCTTCGCGGCGCACCGCGCCTGGGAGGCCGAACTGGCCGCGGACCGCTGGTCGGTGGTCGACTGGCCGGAGCGGTACGGCGGCCGGGACGCCGGGCTGATCCGCTGGCTGGTCTTCGAGGAGGAGTACTACGCGGCGGGCGGTCCGGGCCGCGTCGGCCAGAACGGCGTCGGTCTGCTCGCTCCCGCTCTCTTCGCGCACGGCACCGAGGAGCAGCGGGCCCGCGTGCTGCCGCCCATGGCGAGCGGGAAGGTGGTCTGGGCGCAGGCGTGGTCGGAGCCGGAGGCGGGCTCGGACCTGGCGTCGCTGCGCGCGAAGGCGGTGCGCGCGGACGGCGGCTGGCTGCTGAGCGGGCAGAAGGCGTGGTCGTCGCGGGCCGCCTTCGCGGACCGGGCGTTCGGCCTGTTCCGCAGCGAGCCGGACCGGCCGCGACCGCACCAGGGCCTGACCTACCTGATGTTCGACCTGCGTGCCCCCGGTGTCACGGTCCGTCCCGTCGGCCGCCTCGACGGCAGACCGGCGTTCGCTCAGCTGTTCCTGGACGAGGTGTTCGTGCCGGACGAGGACGTCGTCGGTGAGCCGGGGGCGGGCTGGCGGGTCGCGATGTCCACGGCCGCCGACGAGCGCGGGCTCACCCTGCGCTCCCCGGGCCGTTTCCTCGCCTCCGCCGACCGTCTGCTGCGTCTGTGGCGGGCGCGGGGCAGCCCCGAGTGGGCCCGGGAGCGGGTCGCGGACGCGCTGGCCGGCGCCCGCGCCTATCAGCTGTTCACCTACGCGGCCGCGTCCCGCTTCCTGGCGGGTGAGCCGGTCGGCCCGGAGGCCAGCCTGAACAAGGTCTTCTGGTCGGAGTACGACCTCGCGCTGCACGAGACGGCGCTGGACCTCCTCGGGCCCGAGGGCGAACTGGCCGACTCCGACTGGGCCGAGCGCTATGTCTTCTCCCTCGCGGGCCCGATCTACGCGGGCACGAACGAGATCCAGCGCGACATCGTCGCCGAGCGGCTGCTCGGCCTGCCGAAGGGACGGCGCTGATGCGTTTCCTGGTCGACGCCGAGCAGCGGGAGTTCACGCGGTCGCTGGACGCGATGCTGACGGCCGCCGGGACGCCCGCGGTCGTACGGGCCTGGAGCCGCGGTGACCACGCGCCCGGCCGGGCGCTGTGGTCGCGGATCGGCAAGGCGGGGGTGTTCGCGCTGGCGGTCGCGCCGGAGTACGAGGGGCTGGGCCCGCGTCCCGTGGAACTCGCGCTGGCGTTCGTGGAGTTGGGCCGGCACGCGGCGCCGGGGCCGCTGGCGGAGACGGTCGCGGCGGCCGTGCTCCTCGCCGGTGCCGCGCGGCCGGGCCCGGCGCGGCGCTTCCTGCCGTCGCTGGCCTCGGGCGCGACGATGGCGACGCTGGCGGCCGGCCGGGACGCGTACGCGCTGGACGGTGACGCGGCCGGCCTCCGTCTCTCCCTCACGCCCGACGGTCTGTGGCTGGCTCCCGGGGCCGGCCCCGTACGCGCCTCCCTGGACCCGGCCCGCCGTCTCACCCCGCTGCTGCCCGGCGGCGAACCGCTCGGCCCCGGACCGTCCTCGGCGGCGGTGCTGTGGGCCCGGCTCGCCACGGCCGCGCAGGCCCTCGGGGTCGGCCTCGCGCTGCTCGACCGGACGGTCGCCTATGTCGGGCAGCGCGTCCAGTTCGGTGTCCCGGTCGGCTCGTTCCAGGCGGTCAAGCACCGGCTGGCCGACGCGCGGATCGCTCTGGAGTTCGCCCGCCCCCTGGTGCTGGGCGCCGCGCTGACCATGGATCCGGCGGACGTGGCCGCCGCCAAGGTGAGCGCCTGCGAGGCGGCGTACACGACGGCCCGTACGGCGCTCCAACTGCACGGCGCGATCGGGTACACGGCGGAGTACGACCTGTCGCTCTGGCTGACCAAGGCCCGCGCGCTGCGCACGGCCTGGGGCACGCCGGACGAGTGCCGGGAGCTGGTCCTCAGTGGTGGTGATCGCCGCCGCTGATCTCCCGGTACTCCGCTTCGGTGGGCTTGGGGATGTGCGTGTCGGGCCCGAACATCGCCCGGGCCAGCCGCTCCCGTACCCGCTGGGAGAGGGTGACGGGCCGTCGCACCCCGCCCGCGTCGACGCGCGGACCGATCTCGTAGGGCGGGTTCTGCTCGTGCTGGGTGAGGGTGAACAGCCGGGCGGGCGAGAGGGGTTCGTGGACCTCGACGTACTCGCCGTGCGGCAGCCTTCTGATGGTGCCGGTCTCCCTGCCGTGCAGTACGTCGTCCCGGTCGCGGCGCTGGAGGCCGAGGCAGATCCGCTTGGTGACCGTGAAGGTGAGGACGGGCACGACGAAGACACCGATCCGCACGAACCAGGTGATCGCGTTGATGGACAGGTGCAGATGCGTGGCCACGATGTCGTTGCCGCCGCCGATCAGCAGCACGACGTACAGGCTGAGCCAGGCGGCGCCCAGGCCGGTGCGCACGGGGACGTTGCGCGGCCGGTCCAGGATGTGGTGCTCGCGCCGGTCGCCGGTGATCCACGCCTCGACGAAGGGGTAGACGCCGAGGGCGAGCAGGATCAGCGGGAAGAGCGAGAACGGGATGAGGACGCCCGGCACCAGGGTGTGACCCCAGAGGCTGATCTCCCAGCCCGGCATCACCCGGATCAGGCCCTCGGAGAAGCCGAGGTACCAGTCGGGCTGGGCGCCGGTCGTGACCAGGTCCGGCCGGTACGGCCCGAAGGCCCACACCGGGTTGATGCCGGCGATCGCGCCCATGATGGTCAGCACGCCGAAGGTGAGGAAGAAGAAGCCGCCCGCCTTGGCCATGTAGACCGGCAGGAAGGGCATGCCGACGACCGACTTCTGGTCGCGGCCGGGGCCCGGGTACTGGGTGTGCTTGTGGTAGAAGACCAGGATCAGATGGGCCACCACCAGCCCGAGCATGATCCCGGGCAGCAGCAGCACATGGACCGGGAACAGCCTGGAGATGATGTCGTGGCCCGGGAACTCCCCGCCGAAGAGGAAGAAGGAGAGGTACGTTCCCACGATCGGGATCGACAGGATCGCGCCGTCGGCGAACCGGATGCCGGTGCCGGAGAGCAGGTCGTCGGGAAGCGAGTAGCCGGTCAGGCCGGTGAGGATGCCGAGCATCAACAGGGTCCAGCCGAACACCCAGTTGACCTCGCGGGGCTTGCGGAACGCCCCGGTGAAGAACACCCGCATCATGTGCACGAGCATGCCGGTGACGAAGACCAGCGCCGCCCAGTGGTGGATCTGCCGGATCAGCAGGCCGCCGCGTACGTCGAAGCTGATGTCGAGCGTCGACTCGTAGGCCTTGGTCATCAGCACGCCGTTGAGCGGCGCGTACGAGCCGTGGTAGGCGACCTCGGCGCCGCTCGGTTCGAAGAACAGGGTGAGGTAGACGCCGGTGAGGATCAGGATGAGGAAGCTGTAGAGACAGATCTCGCCCAGCATGAAGGACCAGTGGTCCGGGAACACCTTGCGCATGTTGGCCTTGGCCAGCGCGTAGAGCCCGAGCCGTCCGTCGGCCCAGTCGGCGAGCTTCTCCCCCTTGCCGGGCTCCGGCCGCCGGGACGGACTCGCCCCGCGCGCGCCCTCGTTCGCCGATCGTGCGCCGTCCATACGCGGCCTCCCCCTCGGATCGACCTCAGGGTGGCACGACGGCCCGCGCAAGCCAACGGGGCGGACGGCCGTGTGAGCAACTCGCCCCGCGCGAAAGGCCGGTGCCTCCCGGTCCCACGCTACGGCGTGAGTCCGACGACCGCCGTCGGTACGGGCGCGTGCAGCGTCGCGTCCTGCCCGCTCAGCAGGAGGGCGTCATGGCGGCCGAGCCGCAGCCCGGCCACCTCCGCGCCCTCGCCGAGGGCGACGACCAGTGCCCGCGCCGCCCCCAGCCGGAGCCGGCCGCGCACGACCGCGACGGTCGGGGCCGTCGAGCCCCTGCGCCACATCACGTTGAGGTTGACGACGGGTCCGCCGAGCAGCCGGCAGTCGGTGGGCACGTCACCGGGGAACTCCTGGGGCACGTACCGCGTGTCGACACGTCGCCGCCGCCCGCCCACGGTCAGGTCCATGCCCGCGCCCTCGACCAGGGTGAGGGTCCGCTCCACCGCGGGGAACGCCGAGAACGGGCCGTCCGCGGCGACCTCGGCGAGGCTGACCCGCCAGGTGAAGGTGTCCATGCCCGCGCCCGGCGGGAAGGCGGCGATCTCACGGGTCACCCCGCCGCCGTTCTTCCAGGCCACGGCCGGGCGTCCGGCGGCGGGCAGCGGCACGCTCACCGTACGATCCCCCGCGTCCGGGCCGCCACCAGCCACTTGGGGAACTCGCCCAGCAGCCGGTCGTACAGCTCGGCGTCGGACACCTCGCGGGGGTCGGCGCCCGCGTGGAAGAAGCCGGCGTTGTCGACCACCCGTTTCTGCGGCACGGCCAGCTCGTCGAGCTTGCGCAGGAACTCGAACTGCCGGCTCTCCGGATCGCCGAAGCCGACGAACTGCCAGAACAGCGGCAGCGTGGCCGCCTTGCACAGGTACCGTTCCGCGGCGAGCTTGTTGATCGGGCCGCCGTCGGTCTGGAAGACCACCAGGGCGGGGGCGGTGGACCCGCTGTCGAGGTAGTGGTCGATCACGGCGTCCATCGCCAGGTGATAGGCGGTCTTGCCCATGTGGCCGAGCCCGGCCACGATCCGCTCGATCCGCCCCTGGTGGTCGGCGAGCGCGATGTCGGTCTCGGCGTCGACGTCGGTGGAGAAGAACACCACCGGGACGCGGCCGTCGTCGTCGAGATGCGCGGACAGCCCGAGCACCCGGTCCGCGAGCGCCTGGACGCTGCCGTCCTTGTAGTACGGCTTCATCGAGCCGGAGTAGTCCACCACCAGGTAGACCGCGGCCCGCTGTCCGTCCAGGCCGTGCCGGTCGAGCGAGTCCCCGGCCCGTTTGTACAGGCTGACCAGCGCGGGAGCGGTCTCCTCCACCTTGCTGAGACTGATCGCGGCCACGCCGGCTCCCCCTTCGGTCACCCCACTGCGTGCGAGGTTACGGCACGACCGCCCCACCCTCACCGCGTCCACCGGTGTTCGATATTTTGTTCGCCGCCGACCCCACCGGCTCATTGCCTTCGACGTACTTCCCACCCCTTTTCGAGGAGCCGGCCGTGGAGTCCGAGTCCACCGTCACCACCTGCTACCGCCACCCCAAGGTGGAGTCCCACGTCCGCTGCACCCGTTGCGACCGGTACATCTGCCCGAACTGCATGCGCGAGGCCGCCGTCGGCCACCAGTGCGTGGAGTGCGTCAAGGAGGGCGCCCGTTCGGTGCGCCAGGCCCGCACGGCGTTCGGCGGCCGTATCACGGCGGTGCCTCTGGTGACGTACGTCCTGATCGTGCTCAACGTGCTGTTCTACCTCGCCGAGTTGGCGCGTCCGGACTTCGTGGACCGGTTCGGCATGCTGGGTGCGGGGCTCCGGGGCGAGGACGGCGCGCACTACCTGTGGCAGCAGCCCTACCCCGCGGACCTGCACCCGGAGGGTCTCGCGGGCGGCGAGTGGTACCGGCTGCTGACCGGCGCGTTCCTGCACCTCCCGGTCACCGACGGCTCGTTCGGGCTGCTGCACATCGTGATGAACATGACGTCGCTGTGGAGCCTGGGCCGGGTGGTGGAGGGTCAGCTGGGCCGCGTCCGCTACCTCGCGCTGTACCTGCTGTCGGCGCTCGGCGGCTCGGTCCTGGTGCTGCTGATCGCGCCGTACGACCTCACCGTCGGCGCGTCCGGCGCGATCTTCGGCCTGGGCACCGCCTACTACGTCATGGCCCGCCGGCTGGGCGTCGACATGAACACCGTCAACCGGCTCATGACGGGCCTGCTGCTGTGGATGGTGCTCTCCGCCTCCTTCACCTCCTGGGAGGGGCACCTCGGCGGCCTGCTCACGGGCTGCGTGGTGGCACTGGCCTACGCGTACGCGCCCCGGGGCGACCGGCGCACGCTGATCCAGGCGGGGGTGTGCGTGGCGCTGTTCCTGGTACTGGCGCTGGCGGCGTGGGGGAAGGTCAGCGCGCTGACGGGAACGGTCTGAGGCGGCGGAAACGGCCTGAGGCGGCGGGAGGCCGTCGCGGACATGCGGCGGCGCCTGCCCATTCGTCCGGTCGGGGAGTCGGGCAGGCGCCGTCCGGGGGTCTGGGGTGTCCCCCAGACGGCCCGCCCGTACCCCTTTGTACGGGACGTCTCTGGAAACCGTCAGACCATCAGGGACCGGTCCGTCGGGCGGATCGGGGCCGGCAGGTCGCTGGCCCCGGTCAGGAAGCGGTCGACGCCCTTGGCCGCGGAGCGGCCCTCCGCGATCGCCCACACGATGAGGGACTGGCCGCGTCCGGCGTCACCGGCGACGAACACGCCGGGCACGTTGGTCTGGAAGTCGGCGTCGCGGGCGACGTTGCCACGCTCGTCGAGGTCCAGGCCGAACTGCTCGACCATGCCGTTCTCGCGGTCCGTGCCCGTGAAGCCCATCGCCAGCGTCACCAGCTGAGCGGGGATCCGGCGCTCGGTGCCCGGCTTCTGGGTCAGCTTGCCGTCGACGAACTCCACCTCGGCGAGGTGCAGCCACTGGACCTTGCCGTCCTCGTCGCCCTCGAAGTGGGTGGTCGAGACGGAGTAGACGCGCTCGCCGCCCTCCTCGTGCGCGGAGGTGACCTTGTACAGCATGGGGAAGGTCGGCCACGGCTGGGCGACCGGGTTCCGCTCGTCGTCCGGGCGGGGCATGATCTCCAGCTGCGTGACGGAGGCCGCGCCCTGGCGGTGCGCGGTGCCCACGCAGTCGGCGCCGGTGTCGCCACCGCCGATGACCACGACGTGCTTGCCCTCGGCCGAGATCGGCGGGGCCACGAAGTCGCCCTCCTGGACCTTGTTGGACAGCGGCAGGTACTCCATCGCCTGGTGGACACCGTCGAGCTCGCGGCCGGGGACCGGGAGGTCACGGGCGGTGGTGGCACCGGCGGCGATGACGACCGCGTCGTAACGCTTGCGCAGGTCCGTCGCCTTGAGGTCGCGGCCGACCTCGACACCGGTACGGAAGCGGGTGCCCTCCGCGCGCATCTGCTCGATACGGCGGTTGATGTGCCGCTTCTCCATCTTGAACTCGGGGATGCCGTAGCGCAGCAGGCCGCCGACGCGGTCGGCGCGCTCGTACACCGCGACGGTGTGGCCGGCCCGGGTGAGCTGCTGGGCGGCGGCCAGGCCCGCCGGGCCCGAACCGATCACCGCGACCGTCTTGCCGGACAGCCGCTCCGGGGCCTGCGGGGCGACGTCACCGGTGTCCCACGCCTTGTCGATGATCGAGACCTCGACGTTCTTGATGGTGACCGCCGACTGGTTGATGCCGAGCACGCACGCCGACTCGCAGGGCGCGGGGCACAGGCGGCCCGTGAACTCCGGGAAGTTGTTCGTGGCGTGCAGCCGCTCGGAGGCGGCGGCCCAGTCCTCGCGGTAGGCGTAGTCGTTCCACTCCGGGATCAGGTTCCCGAGCGGACAGCCGTTGTGACAGAACGGGATGCCGCAGTCCATGCAGCGGCTGGCCTGCTTGCTGATGATCGGCAGCAGGGAGCCGGGGACGTAGACCTCGTTCCAGTCCTTGAGGCGCACGTCGACGGGGCGGGACCTGGCGACCTCGCGGCCGTGGGTGAGAAAGCCCTTCGGGTCAGCCATTGACCGCCGCCTCCATCATCTTCTCGGTGATCTCGGTCTCGGACAGACCGTCTCGCTCGGCGGCGTCCTTGGCGGCGAGCACTGCCTTGTACGTGCTGGGGATGATCTTGCTGAAGCGCTCCACCGACACGGGCCACTCGGCGATCAGCTTCTCGGCGACCGTCGAGCCGGTCTCCTCGGCGTGGCGGCGCACCACGTCGTGCAGCCACTGCCTGTCGGTGTCGTCGAGTTCCTCGACGGCGCCGATGTTGCCGGGGTTGACGTTGTCGCGGTCGAGGTCGATGACGTACGCGATGCCTCCGGACATGCCGGCCGCGAAGTTGCGGCCCGTCTCGCCGAGGACCACCGCCCGGCCGCCGGTCATGTACTCGCAGCCGTGGTCGCCCACGCCCTCGGACACGACCGTCGCGCCGGAGTTGCGGACGCAGAACCGCTCGCCCGTACGACCGCGCAGGAACAGCTCGCCGCCGGTCGCGCCGTAGGCGATGGTGTTGCCCGCGATCGTGGAGTACTCGGCGAGGTGGTCGGCGCCCCGGTCCGGGCGGACGATCACCCGGCCGCCGGAGAGGCCCTTGCCGACGTAGTCGTTGGCGTCGCCCTCCAGGCGCAGCGTGACACCACGCGGCAGGAAGGCGCCGAAGGACTGACCCGCCGAGCCGGTGAAGGTGATGTCGATCGTGTCCTCGGGCAGCCCGGCGCCGCCGAACTTCTTCGTCACCTCGTGGCCGAGCATGGTGCCGACCGTGCGGTTGATGTTGCGGATCTCGACCTGGGCGCGCACCGGCTGGGCTTCGGTCGCGGAGTTCGCGGCCAGCGCGTCGGCGGCGAGCTTGATCAGCTCGTTGTCGAGCGCCTTCTCCAGGCCGTGGTCCTGCGCGACGACCTGGTGCAGCGCGGCGCCCTCGGGCAGCTCGGGCACGTAGAACAGCGGGGCCAGGTCAAGGCCCTGGGCCTTCCAGTGGTCGACGGCACGGGTGACGTCGAGCGTCCCGGCGTGCCCGACGGCCTCCTCGATGGAGCGGAAGCCCAGCTCGGCGAGAATCTCGCGGACCTCCTCGGCGATGAACCGGAAGAAGTTCACGACGTGCTCGGCCTTGCCGGCGAACCTCTCGCGCAGCTCCGGGTTCTGCGTGGCGATGCCGACCGGGCAGGTGTCCAGGTGGCAGACGCGCATCATGATGCAGCCGGAGACGACGAGCGGCGCGGTCGCGAAACCGAACTCCTCGGCGCCCAGCAGCGCGGCGATGACGACGTCACGGCCGGTCTTCAGCTGACCGTCCGTCTGGACGACGATCCGGTCCCGCAACCCGTTGAGCAGCAGCGTCTGCTGGGTCTCGGCGAGGCCGAGCTCCCAGGGGCCGCCCGCGTGCTTCAGCGACGTCAGCGGGGAGGCGCCGGTGCCGCCGTCGTGGCCGGAGATGAGGACGACGTCCGCGTGGGCCTTCGACACACCCGCGGCGACCGTGCCGACGCCGACCTCCGAGACCAGCTTCACGTGGATCCGCGCCTGCGGGTTCGCGTTCTTCAGGTCGTGGATCAGCTGGGCGAGGTCCTCGATGGAGTAGATGTCGTGGTGCGGCGGCGGGGAGATCAGGCCGACGCCGGGGGTGCTGTGCCGGGTCTTGGCCACCCACGGGTAGACCTTGTGGCCGGGCAGCTGGCCGCCCTCGCCGGGCTTGGCGCCCTGGGCCATCTTGATCTGGATGTCGTCGGCGTTGACGAGGTACTCGGACGTGACACCGAAGCGGCCGGAGGCGACCTGCTTGATGCTGGACCGGCGGGCCGGGTCGTACAGCCGGTCCGCGTCCTCGCCGCCCTCACCGGTGTTGGACTTCCCGCCCAGCTGGTTCATGGCGATGGCGAGGGTCTCGTGCGCCTCCTGGGAGATGGAGCCGTACGACATGGCGCCGGTGGAGAAGCGCTTGACGATCTCGCTGACCGGCTCGACCTCGTCGAGGGGGATCGACGCGCGGTCGGAGGTGAAGCCGAACAGGCCGCGCAGCGTCATCAGGCGCTCGGACTGCTCGTTCACGCGGTCCGTGTACTTCTTGAAGATGTCGTAGCGGGCCGTGCGCGTGGAGTGCTGGAGGCGGAAGATCGTCTCCGGGTCGAACAGGTGCGGTTCGCCCTCGCGGCGCCACTGGTACTCGCCGCCGATGTCCAGGGCCCGGTGGGCGGGCGCGATGCCGCTGGCCGGGTACGCCTTGGCGTGCCGGGCGGCGACCTCCTTGGCGACGACGTCGATGCCGACGCCGCCGATCTTGGTGGCCGTGCCGTTGAAGTACTTGGCGACGAAGGCGGTGTCGAGGCCGACAGCCTCGAAGACCTGCGCGCCGCGGTAGGAGGCGACGGTGGAGATGCCCATCTTGGACATGACCTTGAGGACGCCCTTGCCGAGCGCGTAGATCAGGTTGCGGATGGCCTGCTCGGCCTCGATGTCCGAGAGGAAGGTGCCCGCGCGGACCAGGTCCTCGACGGACTCCATCGCCAGGTACGGGTTGACGGCCGCGGCGCCGAAGCCGATGAGCAGGGCGACGTGGTGGACCTCGCGGACGTCGCCGGCCTCGACCAGCAGTCCCACCTGGGTGCGCTGCTTGGTGCGGATGAGGTGGTGGTGGACGGCCGCGGTGAGCAGCAGCGAGGGGATCGGCGCGTGCTCGGCGTCGGAGTGGCGGTCGGACAGGACGATCAGCCGGGCGCCGTTCTCGATGGCCGCGTCGGCCTCGGCGCAGATCTCGTCGATGCGCGCGGCGAGGGCGTCGCCGCCGCCGTGCACCCGGTACAGACCGGAGAGGGTCGCGGCCTTGAAGCCCGGCATGTCGCCGTCGGCGTTGACGTGGATGAGCTTGGCCAGCTCGTCGTTGTCGATCACCGGGAAGGGCAGGGTGACCGAGCGGCACGAGGCGGCGGTCGGCTCCAGGAGGTTGCTCGCGGGGCCCAGGGACGAACGCAGCGAGGTCACGAGCTCTTCGCGGATCGCGTCCAGCGGCGGGTTGGTGACCTGCGCGAACAGCTGGGTGAAGTAGTCGAAGAGCAGCCGCGGGCGGGCGGACAGCGCGGCGATCGGCGAGTCGGTGCCCATGGAACCGATCGGCTCGGCACCGGCCTTGGCCATCGGCGCCAGGATGACGCGCAGCTCTTCCTCGGTGTAGCCGAAGGTCTGCTGGCGGCGGGTGACCGAGGCGTGGGTGTGCACGATGTGCTCGCGCTCGGGCAGGTCGGAGAGCTCGATCTCGCCGGCCTCCAGCCACTCCGCGTAGGGCTTCTCGGCGGCGAGGGCGGCCTTGATCTCGTCGTCCTCGATGATGCGGTGCTCGGCGGTGTCGACGAGGAACATCCTGCCGGGCTGGAGGCGGCCCTTGCGGACGACCCTGGCGGGGTCGATGTCGAGGACGCCGACCTCGGAGCCGAGCACGACGAGACCGTCGTCGGTGACCCAGTAGCGGCCCGGACGCAGTCCGTTGCGGTCGAGGACCGCGCCGACCTGGGTGCCGTCGGTGAAGGTGACACAGGCCGGGCCGTCCCAGGGCTCCATCATCGTGGAGTGGAACTGGTAGAAGGCGCGCCGGGCCGGGTCCATGGAGTCGTGGTTCTCCCACGCCTCCGGGATCATCATCAGCACGGAGTGCGGCAGCGAGCGGCCGCCCAGGTGCAGGAGTTCGAGCACCTCGTCGAAGGACGCCGAGTCGGAGGCGTCCGGCGTACAGATCGGGAAGACGCGGTCGAGGCCCTTGCCGCCGTGCCCGTCGGCGGAGCCGAACAGGCCGGAGACGAGCTGCGACTCGCGGGCCTGCATCCAGTTGCGGTTGCCCTTGACGGTGTTGATCTCACCGTTGTGCGCGACGAAGCGGTACGGGTGCGCGAGGGGCCACGACGGGAAGGTGTTCGTGGAGAAGCGCGAGTGGACGAGCGCGATCGCGGAGCCGAAGCGGCGGTCGGACAGGTCCGGGAAGAAGGGTTCGAGCTGGCCGGTGGTCAGCATGCCCTTGTACACGATCGTGCGGGCGGAGAGGGACGGGAAGTACACGCCCGCCTCACGCTCGGCGCGCTTGCGCAGCACGAAGGCCTTGCGGTCGAGGGCGATGCCCTCACTGGCGCCGTCGGTGACGAAGATCTGCCGGAACGCTGGCATCGTCGAGCGGGCGGTGGCGCCCAGCAGTTCGGGGGCGACGGGGACCTCGCGCCAGCCGAGGACGGTCAGGCCCTCCTCGCCGGCGATCGTCTCGATCCGTGAGACGGCGTCCTGGGTGCCGTCCTCGGGCAGGAAGGCGATACCGACGGCGTATCCGCCGGCCGCGGGCAGCTCGAAGCCGGTCACCTCGCGGAAGAAGGCGTCCGGGACCTGGGAGAGGATGCCCGCGCCGTCGCCGGAGTCGGGCTCGGAGCCGGTGGCGCCGCGGTGCTCCAGGTTACGCAGAACCGTGAGCGCCTGCTCGACCAGCGCGTGGCTCGCCTCGCCGGTGAGGGTGGCCACGAAGCCGACGCCACAGGCGTCGTGCTCGTTGCGGGGGTCGTACATACCCTGTGCAGCAGGGCGAGCATCCATGAAAGACCAGTTCTGGCCATTCGTGGAGTGCTGGGACGGCTGGCGCGGCGTACGCATCGGCTCTCCCGTCGTCGTCAAGTGGCATATGCAGGTACCGAGGGACGACGTTGGCCCTCTGCGGGGGTGCAAAATTTCGTGCAGGTTACATGATGGAACGGTTCCCGGGAACCGGATACTCCGTTCCAGCATGCGGACGCCAGGGGGTGCGGCGGGGGTACCACGCGGGGTGGCCGAAAGTGTGTGGTGGCCGCGGACAGATCGGTGTCCGTCGACCCAGGGGGCGGAGAGGACGTCGTCGCCCGCCCCGCCGGCGCACCACGGGCTTCGTTGCCCGCGGCGCTTACGGCTCATGCCCAGTGGTTAAGCGTTCGAAACCAGCGGGTAACGGTTACTTATGCGGCCCCTCGCATAAGTTCCATTCGGACTATCCTACGGCCGTCCCGAACAGACTGCCCAGGGCGTACGTCACACCGGCCGCCGCGCCGCCCAGCGCGAGCTGCCGCAGCCCGCTGTACCACCAGGTCCGCGCGGTCACCCTGGCCACCACGGCACCGCAGGCGAAGAGTCCCGACAGGGCGAGCAGCACCGCGGGCCACAGCACGGTGGCGCCCAGCAGGTACGGCAGCAGGGGCAGCAGCGCGCCCAGCGCGAAGGAGCCGAAGCTCGACACGGCGGCGACCAGCGGCGACGGCAGATCGCCGGGGTCGATGCCCAGCTCCTCGCGGGCGTGTATCTCCAGCGCCTGCTCCGGGTCGCGCGAGAGCTGCCGGGCCACCTCGCGGGCCAGTTCCGGTTCGACGCCGCGCGTGCGGTAGAGCGCCGCGAGCTCGGCCTCCTCGTCCTGCGGGTGCTTGCGAAGCTCCCGCCGCTCGACGTCCAGCTCGGCCTCGACCAGCTCGCGCTGCGAGGCCACGGAGGTGTACTCGCCGGCCGCCATGGAGAAGGCGCCGGCGGCCAGGCCCGCCAGCCCGGTCAGCACGAGGGTGTGCTGACCCACCGCGCCGCCCGCGACACCGGTCATCAGCGCCAGGTTCGAGACCAGACCGTCCATCGCGCCGAACACGGCGGGGCGCAGCCAGCCGCCGTTCACGTCCCGGTGCGTGTGGTTGTCGCGGTGCGCCTCGTGCAGCGTCGCCTCGGTGTCGAGGATGGCCATGGAGTTCCCCCAGGAAAGCGTAGGCAAAGCTAACTTTAGATAGCTTCCACTTTTTGACAACGACCACACTAGGTCACCGAATTCCTGGCCGCCAGCAAGGAGAGGCTGGGCTAACCTGCGGCTTTACCGCCATATGCTCATCCGTGTAGAGCTATGCACAGATGTCGACCGGGTGATGCTGAGGCCCCGGACGCTCTGCCTGACCGCTCCGGTGGGACACATCCGCAAAGGGTTCCGCGCCCTGGTCGGAGCCCCCGGAGGAGAGGCCGCGTATGGCATCGACCGCCTGCATTCCCCCGGTCCCGGCAGCCGGCGACGCCGCCGGACTGCGCGACCGGGCCCGCGGCGCACTGCTGGGCCTGGCCGTCGGCGACGCCCTCGGCGCACCGGCCGAGAACATGAAGCCGTCCGAGATCCGCGCCCGCTGGGGCCGCATCAAGGGCTACGTCGCCGAGAAGCCGGCCGGTACGGACGACACCGAGTACGCGATCTTCTCCGGTCTGCTGCTGGCCCGGCACGGCTCCGCGCTCACCCCGGCCCATGTGGAGGCGGCCTGGCACGAGTGGATCGCCGACCGGCACGAGGGGCCCTTCCGGGGCGCGGGCTTCAGCGAGCGCGGCACGCTGGAGAACCTCCGCCGCGGCCTTGCCGCCCCCATCTCCGCCCAGCACCGCCACGCCTGGAGCGACGGCCTGGCCATGCGGGCGGCGCCCTTCGGGGTGTTCGCCGCGGGGCGGCCCGCCGAGGCGGCCCGGCTGGTGGCGATCGACGGCTCGGTCAGCCACGACGGCGAGGGCATCTACGGCGGCCAGGCGGTCGCGGCCGGGGTCGCCGCGGCCATGGCGGGCGCCCCGCCGATCGCCGTCGTCGCCGCGGCCCTCGCCGTCGTCCCCGACGACTCCTGGACGGCCCGCTCCCTGCGCCGCGCCGTGGCCGTGGCCCACCGCGGCGAACGCGCGGTCCGCTCCGCCGTCGTGATCGGCGGCTACCCCTGGACCGACCTGGCCCCCGAGGCGGTGGCCCTGGCCTTCGGCGCGTACGCGGCGGCCGACGGCGACTTCCGGGACGCCGTCCTGACCGCGGTCAACATGGGCCGCGACGCCGACACCACGGCCGCGGTGGCGGGCGCGCTCGCGGGCGCGACCCAGGGCGCGTCCGCCATCCCGGCGGAGTGGGCGGCGGCGATCGGCCCGGCCCGCGGGAGCTGCCTGCCGTCGATGGCCGGGCACCACGTCCTGGACGTGGCGGAACTGCTCACCGCGAGCGAGGGCGGCAAATGGGGCACGACGAGACCGGCCCCCGGAGCAACACCACCGGATCCCGCACACGGCCCGAACCCCACGGACGATCCCGTACGCGCCCCAGACCTCACCGACGATCTTGTACGCGGCCCTGGTCGCACCGAAGACCCCGTACGCGGCCCGGGCCCCACCGACGATCCCGTACATCGTCCGAGACCTGCCGACCCCCTCGTACGGCGGGAGATCTGGCGGACGCCGAGCCCGAACAACACCATGCCACCGACTCCGGCACCGGCACCGGCACCGGCCCTGAGCACGGCCAGCTCGCCGGTGGCGATGGCGGGCACCCTCACCTCGCCCGGGGCGACGCCGGGCGGCAGCATGCCGACACGGAGTCCGGGCAACGTATCGCCGACTCCGGCCTGCGCCCCGGGCCCGAGTGACGCGGTGCCGACGGTGGCCCCGAGGACCCCCACCCCGCCGGTGGTGAGCCCTGGCACCTCCACGCCGGTGACGACCGCCGCGAATGCCACGCCCACCCCGGCTCGGAGCAACACCCTGCGGGCGGCGACCCCGAACACCTCGCCGGTGGCGACCCCCGGCACCCCCACGCCCGTGGCGACCCCGGGCGGCGCCACCCCGGCGGCGCCCCCTCGCACCCCCGCCCCGCCCGCGTCCGCGCCGTGCTCCCCCGCCCCCGCCACCGGGGCCGGCCAGGCGCAGGTGGGGTCGTGACGCCGCCGGGGCCGTGGGACGACGGCGCGGACGTCCGGGTCGCGACCGCGGCCTCGACCGCCGACGACGCCCGCACCGCGCCGGACGCGGTCACGCTCGCCCCCGTCGCCGACACCCGCCCCCGGCGCATCGAGGGCCTGCTCCTCGGGCTCGCCGCCGGTGACGCGGCCGGCTGGCCCGCCGCTCGGCACCGCGCGGCCCGGATGCCGGAGTGGACCCGTCGGCTCACCCGCGAGCTGGACACCTTCGCCGAGCAGAACGCGACGACCACGCTCCCCGTCCCCATCGCCCTCAACCAGCCGCCGGAGCCCCTGTGCCTGGGCCCCTCCGACGACGCGGAGTGGGCGGTGTTCGCGGCCGAGGCGGTGCTGCGCGCCGGGGACGACAGCGTCCTCGGCGACCTCAGCCGGGAGCGCCGCACACGGGCCGCGATCGACCTGACCTGGAACGCCGTGGCCAGCGAGGTCGCGGCGGCGGCCGAACGCGCCCCGGAGATCGAGTCGGCGGTGCTCCCGCTGCGCGCCCGTATCTCCGTGCGGGCCGGACTCGGCAACCTCGCCGCCGGTCTGCGGCCGCCCGCCACCGGCCACGACAACCCGCACTACTTCGACGACGCGGCCTGCGTACGGGCCTGTGTGCTCGCGGTGGCCCACCCGGGTGACCCCCGGCTCGCCGCGGCGCTGGCCGAGTTCGACGCCCGCTACACCCAGGACGGCGACGGCGTGCACGGCGCCAGGGCTATGGCGGCGGCCCTCGCCCTGGCGCTCTCCGGCGCGGGAGTGGAGTCCTGCGTGGCGGCGGCCCTCGCCGAACTCCCCGAGGAGACCGAGATCGGCCGCAACGCCCGGCACGCGCTGCGCCTCGCGCACGACGCCGAGAGCGCCTTCGCCCTGATCCCCCTGCTCGAACACCAGATCGTCGACCACGTCTACAGCTACGGCATCGCCGCCGCCGAGACGGTCCCGGTCGCCCTGGCCCTGGCCGTCGCGGCGCACGGCCGGATCGCGGAGGCCGTCCCCGCGGCGGCCTGTCTGTCCCGGGTCGCGGACTCCGCCCCGGCCCTGGCCGGGGCCCTGACCGGCGCGCTGGGCGGCGGCGCGGCGATCCCGGCGTCCTGGCGCGACACCTGCCGCACCCTCTCCGGCTGTGCCCTGCCCCGTCTCACCGGCACCGATCTGGTGGAACTCGCCGAACTCCTGGAAGCCGCACAACCGGCCCCACCAGGAGGATGATTCGGGGCATGACGCCCAAAGGAGAAGAAAGCCACGCGGCGGCCCTCGACGAGCGGATCACCGGGGCCCTCGTCGGAGCCGCCGTCGGCGACGCCCTCGGCGGCCCGGTCGAGGGCTACTCCCCCGACCAGATCCTCGAACGCCACGGCGGCCGCGTGCACGGCGTGGTCGGCCCCTGGAACGGCGACGCCTGGCGCACCGCCCGCCCCATCGCCCCGTACCACAAGGGCGACGGCCACGTCACCGACGACACCCTGATGACCCATGCGCTGATCCGGGTCTACGCCACGGTCCGCGACCACCTGGACGCGTACGCGATCGCCGAGCACCTGGTCCCTGACCTGATGACCAACCCCCGGTGGATCCCGGAACTGGAGGCGCAGGCGCTCCCGCTCCAGCGGGTGTTCCTCGCGGAGAAGTGGCTGGTGGCACGGCTGCACTACGGCCACGTCGACCCCCGGGAGGCGGGCGTCGGCAACATCGTCAACTGCGGCGCGGCGATGTACATGGCGCCGGTCGGCCTGGTCAACGCGGCCAACCCGGCGGCCGCGTACGCGGAGGCGCTGGAGATCGCCGGCCCGCACCAGTCGTCGTACGGGCGGGAGGCGGCGGGCGTCTTCGCGGCGGCCGTGGCGGCGGCGACCGCCCCGGACGCGACCCCGGACTCGGTCGTGACCGCCTGCCTCGGCCTGGCGAAGGACGGCACGCGCGCGGCGATCGAGGCGGTCTGCGAAACAGCCGCCCGGTACACGGACTTCGAGTCGGCGCTCGTCCCGCTGCGGGCGGCGGTGGCCCCGTTCGACACCGTGGGCGACGACTACCGGGCCCCGTCCCTGGGCGCCCGCCGCCCGTCCCGGCTGCACGCGATCGAGGAGCTCCCCGTCGCTCTGGGGATGCTGCTGCTGTCGGCCGGCGACTACCGCGCGTCGGTCCTCGGCTCGGTGAACTACGGCCGCGACTGCGACTCGATCGCGACGATGGCGGGCGCGCTGGCCGGAGCCCTCGGCTCCCCCGTGCCGGAGGACTGGTCGAAGACCGTCGCGGACGCCAGCCGTCTGGACCTGTGGGAACCGGCCCGCGCCCTCACCGAGGTGACGCGGGAGGTCTTCGCGCGGGACGTACAGCGCCGCCGGGCCCACGAGGCGGCCTTCGCCACGATCGGAGGCCCGAGTTGCTCCGACTGACCTGGGTCCAGCCGGAGGACCTGGTGGGGCACGAACTGCGCCAGGCGACCCAGGACGGACGTGAACCCTCGGCGATCGCCGAACGGTGGCAGGCGGCGGGCGGCCACGAGGCACCCCTGCGGTCGGGAGCGTCGGCGCGGCCCGCGTCGCGCTATCTGCGGACGCTGGCGGAGGACCTGCTGGACGAGCTGGCCGACCTGCCGAGCAAGCTGGCGGACGAGGAACCGACCGACCTGGAGCGGATCAGGGCGAGCTGTCCGGACTGGCCCACGCCCCCCGCGCCCGGCCGCCCGCGGGCCGGGTGCGACCCGCTCCGCCTGGAGGCGGCCTGGCTCGGCCGGGCGGCCGGCTGCCTGCTGGGCAAACCCGTCGAGAAACTCCCCCTCGGCGCCATCCGCCGACTCGCCCGGTCCGCCGGCAACTGGCCCCTGACCACCTGGTTCACCGCCAAGGGCGTCCCCGAGGAACTCCTGCTCGCCCACCCCTGGAACCGCCGCTCGGCCCTCACCTCGCTGGCCGAGAACATCGACGGCATGCCCGAGGACGACGACCTCAACTACCCCCTGCTCAACCTGCTGGTGCTGCGCCGCCACGGAAGG
Organism: Streptomyces sp. NPDC002306; assembly: GCF_053593435.1. Taxonomy (NCBI): domain Bacteria; kingdom Bacillati; phylum Actinomycetota; class Actinomycetes; order Kitasatosporales; family Streptomycetaceae; genus Streptomyces; species Streptomyces sp. NPDC002306. The sequence continues at coordinate 144,797 of NZ_JBSFCK010000005.1, read as the reverse complement.
GCCTTCAGCACCGCCGACGTGGCCGCCGTCTGGCTGGACGAACTCCCCGCCGGCCGCACCTTCACCGCCGAACGCGTCGCCTACCGCAACCTGCTCAGCGGCATCGAACCCCCGCACACCGCCCGCCACCGCAACCCCTTCCGCGAATGGATCGGCGCGCTGATCCGCGCCGACGTGCACGGCTGGACCAACCCCGGCGACCCCGGGGCCGCCGCCGAGCAGGCCCACCGCGACGCCACGCTCACCCACACCGCCAACGGCGTCTACGCGGCGATGTTCACGGCGGCCGTCATCGCGACCGCCTCCGGCGACGCCGCTGTCGGTACCGGTACGAACGGGGTCGACATCCACGCCTGCCTGCGCGCCGGACTGTCGGTCGTCCCGCCCCGCTCCCGCCTCGCGGCGGCGATCACCCACGCCGTCCGGCTGGCCCGGGAGCAGCCCGACTTCGACACGGTCGTGGACGAACTCCACGCCCTGTACTCCCCCACCCACCACTGGGTCCACGCCATCCCCAACACGGCCCTCGTCGTCGCCGCCCTCACCCACGCGGACGGCGACTTCACCGGCTCCGTCTGCCGTGCCGTCTCCGGCGGCTGGGACACCGACTCCAACGGCGCGACCGCCGGCAGCGTCGCCGGCCTCCTCGCGGGCACCCCCGCCGGCCTGCCCGACCGCTGGACCACCCCCCTCAAGAACCGCCTCGCCACCTCCGTCGCCGACTTCGACGGCACCGGCTTCGACACCCTGGCCCACTTCGCCCATGTGGAGGCATCTCGCCCATGACCCACATCGTCGTGCTCGGCAGCACGAACATGGACCTCCTCGCCTACGTAGAGAAGGCCCCGCAGCGCGGGGAGACCGTGACCGGACGGGAGTTCCGTACGATCCCCGGCGGCAAGGGCGCCAACCAGGCGGTCGCCGCCGCCCGCGCCGGCGCCACCGTGTCGATGATCGGCGCGGTCGGCAACGACTCCTTCGGCACCCGGTTGCGCTCCACCCTGGAACGCGCCGGCGTCGACACCGGCCCGCTGCGCACCGCCGAGGGCCCGTCCGGCACCGCGCACATCGTCGTCGACGACGAGGGCGGCAACGCGATCGTCGTGGTCCCCGGCGCGAACGGCACCGTCGACCGCCTCACCCCCGGCGACGAGGGCGTGATCGCCTCCGCCGACGCGCTGCTGCTCCAGCTGGAGATCCCGCTGCGGACCGTGGTCGCGGGAGCGCGCACGGCCCGCGCCCACGGCGTGCGGACCATCCTCACCCCCGCCCCCGCCCAGCCGCTGCCGCCCGAACTCCTCGCCGCCACCGACCTGTTGGTGCCCAACGAGCACGAGGCCGCCGCCCTCACCGGCCGCACCGACCCACGTGAGGCGGCCGCCGCCCTGCTCGACCAGGTGCCGCAGGTGGTCATCACGCTGGGCGCCGCGGGCAGCCTGTACGCGGCCCGGGGCGCCGAACCGCTCACCGTCCCGGCACCGCGGGTGACCGCCGTGGACTCGACCGGAGCGGGCGACACCTTCGTCGGCGCGCTCGCGACGGCCCTCGGCGAGGCGCGGCCCGTACGGGAGGCCGTGGCGTGGGCGGCCGCGGCCGCCGCGCTGTCCGTGCAGCGGGAAGGGGCGTCGGCGTCGATGCCCTGCCGCGCCGAGATCGAGGCACGGTACGGCTCATGACCGACGCCCCGCTGACCGGCCTGCGCGTCCTCGACCTCGCGACCCTCTTCGCCGGGCCCATCGCCGCCACCATGCTGGGCGACTTCGGCGCGGAGGTCGTCAAGGTCGAACACCCGGCAAAGCCCGACCCCTCCCGGGGCCACGGCCCGTCGAAGGACGGCGTGGGCCTGTGGTGGAAGCTGCTCGCCCGTAACAAGCGCACGATCACCCTCGACCTGTCGAAGCCCGGCGGTCGGGAGACCCTGCTCCGCCTCGCCGCCACGACCGACGTGATCATCGAGAACTTCCGTCCCGGCACGCTGGAGAAGTGGGATCTGGGCTGGGAGGAGCTGTCGGCGGTCAACCCCCGGCTGATCCTCACCCGGGTCACCGGCTTCGGCCAGTTCGGCCCCTACGCGCATCGCCCCGGCTTCGGCACCCTCGCCGAGGCGATGAGCGGCTTCGCCGCGATCACCGGCGAACCGGACTCGCCCCCGACGCTGCCCCCGTTCGGCCTGGCCGACTCGATCGCGGGGCTGGCCACGGCCTACGCGGTGATGACGGCGCTGGCCGCCCGGGACCGTACGGGTGAGGGGCAGGTCGTCGACATGGCGATCATCGAGCCGATCCTGACGGTCCTCGGCCCGCAGCCCCTCTGGTACGACCAGCTCGGCCATGTCCAGCCGCGCACCGGCAACCGCTCCCAGAACAACGCCCCGCGCGGCACCTACCGCACGGCGGACGGCACCTGGGTCGCCGTCTCCACCTCCGCCCAGTCGATCGCCGAACGGCTGATGCACCTGGTGGGCCGCCCGGAGCTGATCGACGAACCGTGGTTCGCGACGGGCGCCGACCGGGCCCGGCACGCCGACGTCCTCGACGAGGCGGTCGGCTCCTGGATCGCCGAGCGCTCCCGGGAGGAGGTCCTGCTGGCCTTCGACAAGGCGGAGGCCGCGGTCGCCCCCATCCAGGACGTACGGGACGTGATGACGGACCCCCAGTACGCGGCCCTCGACACCATCACCACCGTCGACGACCCCGAGCTGGGCCCCCTGCGCATGCAGAACGTCCTGTTCCGGCTCTCCGCCACCCCCGGCGCGATCCGCTGGGCGGGCCGCCCGCACGGCGCGGACACCGAGGCGGTGCTGACCGAGCTGGGCCTGTCCCCGGCCCGGCTCGCGGCCCTGCGCGCGGAGGGCGCCGTATGAAAGCGACCCCTCTGACCTGGCTCTACGTTCCCGGTGACCGTCCGCGGGTGGTCGCCAAGGCGCTCGTCTCGGGCGCCGACATCGTCGTGGTCGACCTAGAGGACGCGGTCGCGCCGGACCGCAAGGAGTACGCCCGCGCGGCCACCGCGGAGCTGCTCGCCGACCCGCAGCCGGTCCCGGTGCACGTCCGGATCAACGCCCTGGACGGCCCGCTGGCCCCGGCCGACCTGCGGGCGGTGGGCGCGCTGCCGGGGGTGACCGGTCTGCGGCTGCCGAAGGTGACCTCGCCGGAGCAGGTCACCGGCATCGCGGACCGCACGGCCCGGGCCGGCGGCGGTGCCCCGCCGCTGCACGCCCTGCTGGAAACGGCCCTGGGCATCGAACACGCCTACGAGATCGCCCGGGCCCACCCGGCCCTGCGCGGCGTCTCCCTCGGCGAGGCGGACCTCCGCGCCGACCTGGGCGTACGGGGTGACGCGGGCCTCGACTGGTGCCGCGCCCGGGTGATCGTCGCCGCGCGGGCGGCGGGCCTGCCGCCGCCGCCCCAGTCGGTGCACCCGGACATCCGGGACCTGGACGGCCTGACCGCGACCTGCGCCCATGGGCGCGCCCTCGGCTTCCTGGGCCGCGCGGCCATCCACCCGCGCCAGCTGCCGGTCATCGAGCGCGCCTATCTCCCCACCCAGGAGGAGCTCGAACGGGCGGAGGCGGTGGTGAAGGCGGCGGCTCGGGAGCAGGGCGCCCAGGCGCTGCCGGACGGGACGTTCATCGACCTGGCGGTGGTGGCGACGGCCCAGCGGACGCTGTCGCTGGCCCACCGGCGCTGACCGTCGCGGGGCGGCGGAACGACGACGAGGGCGCCCGGGCCGTGCGGCCCGGGCGCCCTCGTCGTCGTGCGAAAGCGGGTCAGCTCTTCTTGGCCGACCCGGCCTCGTCCTTCACGTCCGCCGCCGAGGCGTCCGTGGAGTCGTGCGCCGAGTCGGGCGCGGAGTCGTCAGCGGCTTCGCGCGCGGGGTCCTCCGCGGGCTCGTCCGCCGACCCGGCGGGGTCCTTCGTCGCGTCCTCGGCCCGGTCCTTGTCCCGGTCCTCGTCCTCGGCCTCGTCCGTCGCCCCGGACTTGTCCGCCGCCTCGGGCTCGTCCTCCGTGCCGGGGTCGGCGTCGGTCCCGGCGCCGCGTTCGACCACCGCTTCCCGGCCGGGGCGCTTCTTCGCCGACAGCACGAAGTAGACGACCGCGAGCAGGAACACGACCAGCGCGGTCCAGTCGTTCAGACGCAGCCCCAGGATGTGGTGGGCGTCGTCCACCCGCATGTACTCGATCCAGCCGCGGCCCACGCAGTACGCGGCGACGTACAGGGCGAACGCCCGGCCGTGGCCGAGGCGGAAGCGGCGGTCGGCCCAGATGACCAGGACGGCGACGCCCACGCACCACAGGGACTCGTACAGGAAGGTCGGGTGGTAGGTGCCCGGGACCCGGCCGTCCGTCGACGAGGTGATCTTCAGCGCCCAGGGCAGGTCGGTCGGCCGCCCGTACAGCTCCTGGTTGAACCAGTTGCCCCAGCGCCCGATCGCCTGCGCGAGGGCGATGCCCGGGGCGATGGCGTCGGCGTAGGCGGGCAGCGGGATGCCGCGGCGACGGCAGCCGATCCACGCGCCCACCGCGCCGAGCGCGATGGCGCCCCAGATGCCGAGGCCGCCCTCCCAGACCTTGAAGGCGTCCACCCAGTCACGGCCCTCGCTGAAGTACAGCTCGTAGTCCGTGATCACGTGGTAGAGCCGGCCGCCGACGAGGCCGAAGGGCACGGCCCAGACCGCGATGTCGGCCACCGTGCCGGCCCGGCCGCCGCGGGCGATCCAGCGTTTGTTGCCGAGCCAGACGGCTACGAAGACGCCGATGATGATGCAGAACGCGTAGCCGCGCAGCGGAACGGGGCCGAGGTGCAGCACTCCGCGTGACGGACTGGGAATGTAGGCGATATCCATGGCAGGGTCGACGCTACCGTGCCGGACCGGGCCCACGGCGGGCAGCCCGGCTACGGCTCCATAACAGGGCGGTGAGAAACCCTCACCCCTTGGCCTCCTCCTGCACCATCTGCTTCAGCTTCTGCGGCGTCATCGTCTGGTCCTGGTAGATGTTCTTGCCGTTGAGCAACACGGTCGGCGTGCCGCCGAAATCGCCCGCCTGGAAGGCCTGGTTCGACTTCTCGACCCAGCTGTTGTGCGTGCCGTCCTTCACACAGCGGCGGAACTCGGGCGTGTCGAGACCGTCGACCTTCCCCGCGAGCTCGATCAGCCGGGCGTTGTCGGCGTAGGCGTCGTCGGTCTCCTCGGGCTGGTTCTCGTACAGCACGTCGTGGTAGGCGGGGAACTTCCCGGCGTCCTGGGCGCAGGCCGCGGCGTTGGCCGCGTTGCGGGAGCCGCTGCCGCGCAGGTTGCCGTCGATGAGGGTGGCCAGGTGGTACTCCACTCTCAGCTGGCCCGCGTCGGTCAGCTCGTGGATGGTCGGGCGGTACGCCGCCTCGAAGGCCTTGCAGGCCGGGCAGCGGAAGTCCTCCCAGACGGTGAGCGTCGACTTGGCGCTCTCCTTGCCGACCGGGATGGCGAGGCCGTCCTTGCCCTGCGCCCCCGAGGGCGCCACGGCCGGGCCCGCGGCGTCACCCCCGGTGTCCTTGCCCGCGTTCGCGGCGACGACGCCGATCACCGCCGCCAGACCCAGGACGCACAGGACGCTCACGCCCACGATCAGGGTCCGTCGGCGTTTCTCCGAGGCCTTGTGTTTCTCGCGCTCGACCGCCAGCCGCTCACGTGCGGTGCGCTTTCCCTCACGGTTGTTCTCGCTCACACCCGCAGAACGAACCGGGGAGGCGCAGCGCGCCTCCCCGGTGCCAGGACCACCCGTTCGAGTGACTCGTACGGAATGTCCCTTACCTCACGCCTGTCCGCGCACGCCCTTCGCCAGGTCGCCAGCGAGCGCGCGGACGGCGTCGAGGCCGGCCGCGTGGTCCGGGGCGTCCAGCATCCGCTTGACGAAGGCCGAGCCGACGATCACTCCGTCGGCGAAGGCGGCCACCTCGGCGGCCTGCTCCGCGTTGGACACGCCGAGGCCGACGCAGACCGGCAGGTCCGTGCCGGTCGCCCGGGTGCGTGCGACCAGGTTCTCGGCCTGGGCGCCCACCGAGGCGCGGGTGCCGGTGACACCCATCAGCGAGGCGGCGTAGACGAAGCCGCTGCCCGCCGCGGTGATCTCGGCGAGCCGCGCGTCCTTGCTGCTGGGGGCCACCACGAAGACGGTCGCGAGGCCGTGCTTCTCGGCGTGCTCGCGCCACAGCGCCGACTCCTGCACCGGCAGGTCGGGCAGGATCGCCCCGGCCCCGCCGGCCTCCGCGAGCTCGGCGGTGAAGCGCTCGACGCCGTAGCGGTCGATCGGGTTCCAGTACGTCATGACGAGGACGGGCTTGCCGGTCGCCTCGTGCGCCTCGCGCACCGTGCGCATCACGTCGGCGATCCTGACGCCGCCGCGCAGGGCGATGTCGTCGGCGGTCTGGATGACGGGGCCGTCGAGGACCGGGTCGCTGTGCGGCAGGCCCACCTCCACGATGTCGGCGCCGCCGTCGAAGACGGCCTTGATCGCCTCGATGCCGCCGTCCACGGTGGGGAACCCGGCCGGGAGGTAGGCGATGAGGGCCGCACGGCCCTCCGCCTTGGCGGCGGCGAGGGCGTCGGTCAGCAGCCGGCCCTTTCCGCCCGTCGGTGCGAAGGTGCTCACTTGGCGTCCCCCTCGATCTCGGCGACGTCCGCGTCGGCGTCCGCGGCCACGTCGGCGTCGGTGTCGTACAGGCCGAAGTACCGCGCGGCCGTGTCCATGTCCTTGTCGCCGCGGCCGGACAGGTTGATCACGATCAGTCCGTCCGGGCCGAGCTCCTTGCCGACCTCCAGGGCGCCGGCGAGGGCGTGGGCGCTCTCGATGGCCGGGATGATGCCCTCGGTCCGCGACAGCAGGCGCAGCGCCCGCATGGCCTCGTCGTCGGTGACCGCGCGGTACTCGGCGCGGCCGCTGTCCTTGAGGTAGGAGTGCTCGGGGCCGATGCCCGGGTAGTCCAGGCCGGCCGAGATCGAGTACGGCTCGGTGATCTGGCCCTCGTCGTCCTGGAGGACATAGGAGCGCGAACCGTGCAGGATGCCGGGCTCGCCCGCGGTCAGGGTCGCCGCGTGCTCGCCGGTCTCGACTCCGTGCCCGGCGGGCTCGCAGCCCACCAGGCGGACGCCCGCGTCCGGGATGAAGGCGTGGAAGAGGCCGATGGCGTTGGAGCCGCCGCCGACGCAGGCGACGGCCGCGTCGGGCAGCCGGCCCGCGCGCTCCAGGATCTGACGCCGGGCCTCGACTCCGATGACCCGGTGGAAGTCGCGGACCATGGCCGGGAAGGGGTGGGGTCCGGCGACGGTCCCGAACAGGTAGTGGGTGCGGTCGACGTTGGCGACCCAGTCCCGGAAGGCCTCGTTGATGGCGTCCTTCAGGGTCCGGCTGCCGGACTTGACCGCGACGACCTCGGCACCGAGCATGCGCATCCGGGCCACGTTGAGGGCCTGGCGCTGCGTGTCGATCTCGCCCATGTAGATGGTGCATTCGAGACCGAACAGCGCGCACGCGGTGGCGGTCGCGACGCCGTGCTGGCCGGCGCCGGTCTCGGCGATGACCCGGGTCTTGCCCATCCGCTTGGTGAGCAGGGCCTGGCCCAGCACGTTGTTGATCTTGTGGGAGCCGGTGTGGTTCAGGTCCTCGCGCTTGAGGAAGACCCGGGCGCCACCGGCGTGCCCGGCGAACCGGGGCACCTCGGTGAGGGCGCTGGGCCGGCCGGTGTAGTGGACGAGGAGGTCGTCGAGCTCGCGCGCGAACTCGGGGTCGGCCTTCGCCTTGTCGTACTCGACGGCGACCTCGTCCACGGCGGCGACGAGCGCCTCCGGGATGAACTTGCCGCCGAACGCGCCGAAGTACCCCTCGGCGCTGGGGACTCGACCCTCCGGGTCGGGGAAGAAGTAATCGCTGGGCATGCCGGTACCTCACGGTGAGTGTGCGGAAAAGACACTGATCGCCGTGGGGGGCGGGGATGGTCGGTCGACTGCGGGCCGTCAGTGATGTGTCGCGCCCGCGCGGCGGTGGCCGCGCATTCAGTACTGCCCCGCGCCCCTCAGGCCGGCCGCTGCCATCGCATGCCGTTCACTTGCCCCGGTTCGTCCCCGATGACGTAACGGACCCTGCGGCCGTGGACCCGGCGGGCGGGAGCGCGGCAGCCACGCGGGCGGCAGCCGCGCGCGAGGCGGGCGTACCGGTCCGCGGTCGTGGCGGGGGTCGTGGGCGTCATCGGGGTCAACCCTACCGGGGTGTCAGTCCCGCCCGTGCCGCAGCGCGGGGTGCTCGCCCGCGGCCACCAGGTCGGAGACCGCGGCCCTCGGGTCGCGGCCGGTGACCAGGGACTCGCCGACCAGGACCGCGTCGGCGCCCGCGTTGGCGTACGCGATGAGGTCGTGCGGGCCGCGGACACCGGACTCGGCGATCTTGACGATGTGGGGCGGGATCTCGGGGGCGACCCGCTCGAACGTCGAGCGGTCGACCTCCAGGGTCTTCAGGTCGCGCGCGTTGATGCCGATGACCTTGGCGCCCGCGTCCACCGCGCGCTCGACCTCGTCCTCGTCGTGCACCTCGACCAGGGGCGTGAGCCCGATGGACTCGGCGCGCTCGACCAGGGACTCCAGGGCCGGCTGGTCGAGGGCCGCGACGATCAGGAGGGCGAGGTCGGCGCCGTACGCGCGCGCCTCCCACAGCTGGTACGCCGTGACGATGAAGTCCTTGCGCAGCACGGGGATGTCCACCCGGGCGCGGACCGCTTCCAGGTCGGCCAGGGAGCCGCCGAAGCGGCGCTGTTCGGTCAGGACGGAGATGACGGCCGCGCCGCCCGCCTCGTAGTCGGCGGCCAGGGCCGCCGGGTCGGCGATCGCGGCCAGCGCGCCCTTGGACGGGCTGGATCGCTTGACCTCGCAGATCACCTTGACGCCCTCGCCGCGCAGCGCGGCCACGCCGTCCTTGGCGGCACGGGCCTTGGCCGCGCGCTCCTTGAGCTCGTCGAGGCTGACGCGCGCCTGCCGCTCCGCGAGGTCGGCACGGACTCCGTCGATGATCTCGTCGAGCACACTCACGCGAGCGGCCCCCTTCCTGACGGTTGACTCTTCAAGCGGTGGGGGCTTGTGCCCCGACCCGCCGCTCGAACGGTCGCGGTGGGCGAAACCCATGGTCACTGCGATGGTATCCGGAGGAAGGCGTAGGCCTCACATCCGGTTGACGCCGGTCCCACTACCTGGACGTTCACCGAACGATCAAGGATGAAGCCGGTCTCCGAACGGCAGGTTCCGGACAATGGTGAAGACCAGCAGCAACGCGCCCAGCGTCCACAGCTGGGCCGGCCCGAGGTCGATCCGCAGCGGCCGGCCGCGCGCCGCGCGGACCACCCAGACGGTCCACAGCACGGCGAACCCCAGATAGCCGAGCACGGCCGCCGCGTTGTCCTGGAGCGCCGCCAGGAGGTCCCCGTGGACGAAGGCGTGGGCGCTGCGCAGGCCGCCGCAGCCGGGGCAGTAGACACCGGTCAGGCGCAGCAGCGGGCAGACGGGGTAGTGGCCGGGCTCGTTGGGATCGACGGCGCCGACGTAGGCGAAGGCGCCCACGACGGCCGCGAGGACCCCGGCGGGCACGGCCAGCCGTCCCGCCGTGCTTCCCGGACGAGCGCTCCGCGTCGGCTGGCTGTCGGCGTTCACGCCTCGCATTCTGCCCCGCGCGGGCCGTGGACGCGCGTGAGGGGCGGATCCGCGCCCGTCGGCGCCGGATCCGCCCCTCCACGGGTACCGGGTGGTGCGGCGCTCAGCTCTCGACGCCGGCCGGCCGGCGGGTCGTGGACTGGACCACGAGGGGGACCGCCTTCGGCTGACCCATGCCCATGGCGCGCATCGCACCGCCGACGACACCGCCGAAGGCGATGATCGCCATGCCGGCCCAGAAGCCCGCCGGCTGCGCCATCACCATGAAGGCGCCGGCGACGCAGAAACCGATGAAGGCGATGATGACACCGGTCCAGGCGGCCGGGGTGTGACCGTGGCTGCTGCCCGCCATGACTTGCTCCTCGTTGCTGTGTACGTGGTTGTGTACGTGTCGTACGTGTCGTACGTGTCCGACGTGTGTCCGAGCCGGACGCTCGTGGTCCATTGTTCCGTACCCGCACGTCCGCCGTGAGCGGGGGTGGCTCCCCGTCCCCGTAATGATTCACCACTTCGCGGCCGGGGGCCGTTCCAGGCCGGGGGGCCGGGAGCGGGAACCGCGAGCGGGAGCGCGCGGCCGCCCGCCCGGCGCGGGCCGGTGCTAGGCGGGCCCCGCGCCGGTCGGGTCCTCGCCCCGGTCCAGCGCCTTCCAGAGGTCCTCCGGCCGGTCGGGATCGACGGCGGGCGCGGCGCGGCGCGGCCGGGGGGTGCCGTCGCGCTCGTAGCGGCCGGACATCACGGGCCACAGCGGGCCGTAGCGCAGGGCCAGCAGTCCGGCGAGGAGGATCAGGGCGCCGCCCGCGGCGGCGACGTAGGGCCACGCGGTGTGGGTGAAGGCGTCCACGGCGGCCGAGGTGTCGCCGGAGGCCTCGGCGGCCTTCTCGTCGAGCGCGGAGCCGTCGGAGGCGCCGAGCAGGGCCGCGGCGACGATGCCGGCGCCGGAGAGCGCGAGCAGTCCGGAGACCAGCAGCCGTCCTCCCTTGCGGACGGCGAAGACGGCGACGAGCGCGGCGAGGCCGACTATCGCCAGCGCCGCGGGAACGCCGGTGATGTCGCTGCCCCGCACGGTCAGCGGGAACTCACCGCCGGCGACCGTCGCGGTGCCCTGCGACCAGCGCTGCCGCGTGGCCAGCAGGGCCACGGCGGCGCCGAGCGCTCCGCTCAGCAGGGCGACGGCGAGGCTCCGGCGGCCGGACCGGGCGGGGGCGGCGGCTTGGGCACGGGGGTGAGGGACAGCAGTCACGTAGTCCACTATCGCCTGAACCCCGGGCGAACCGTCACCCGGGGCTCACGTGATCCGCGCCCTACTCGCCCAGCCGGTTCGCGGTGTGCACGGCACGCAGCACCGCCGCCGCCTTGTTGCGGCACTCGGTGTCCTCGGCGACCGGGTCGGAGTCGGCGACGATGCCGGCCCCGGCCTGGACGTAGGCGGTGCCGTCGCGCAGCAGGGCCGTACGGATGGCGATGGCGGTGTCGGAGTCGCCCGCGAAGTCGAGGTAGCCGACGCAGCCGCCGTACAGGCCCCGCCTGGACGGTTCGAGTTCGTCGATGATCTGCATCGCGCGCGGCTTGGGCGCGCCGGACAGGGTGCCCGCCGGGAAGCAGGCGGTGAGCACGTCGAAGGCGGTACGGCCGGCCGCGACCCGCCCGGTGACCGTCGAGACGATGTGCATCACGTGCGAGTACCGCTCGACGGACATGAAGTCGACGACCTCGACCGAACCGGGCTCGCAGACCCGGCCGAGGTCGTTGCGTCCGAGGTCGACGAGCATGAGGTGCTCGGCGCGTTCCTTGGGGTCGGCGAGCAGTTCGTCGGCGAGGGCCTGGTCCTCGCGCGGGGTCGCCCCGCGGTGCCGGGTGCCGGCGATGGGGTGGACCATGGCCCGCCCGTCCTCGACCTTGACCAGGGCCTCGGGAGAGGAGCCGACGACGTCGAACCCGTCGAAGCGGAACAGGTACATGTACGGCGAGGGGTTGGTGGCCCGCAGGACCCGGTAGACGTCCAACGCGCTGGCCGTGCACGGCGTTTCGAAGCGCTGCGAGGGGACCACCTGGAAGGCCTCGCCGGCCCGGATGCGCTCCTTGACGTCCTCGACGGCGCGCTGGAAGTCCTCGCCGCCCCACAGGGCGCTGTACTCGGGCAGTTCCGACGGCGGGAGCACGGCGGGCGGCTGGACGACCGCGCGGGAGAGGTCCGCCTCCATGGCGTCCAGCCGGGCCACGGCGTCGGCGTGGGCGTCGTCGACCCCGGTGTCGAGGTCGTTGTGGTTGATCGCGTTGGCGATCAGCAGGACGGAGCCCTCCCAGTGGTCCATGACGGCGAGATCGCTGGTCAGGAGCATGGTCAGCTCGGGCAGCCGGAGATCGTCGCGCTCGCCGGGGCCGATCTTCTCCAGGCGGCGGACGATGTCGTAGCCGAGGTAGCCGACCATGCCGCCGGTGAAGGGCGGCAGGTCGTCCTGGCCGGGGGTGTGCAGGGTCTCGATGGTGGCGCGCAGCGCGGCGAGCGGGTCGCCGTCGACGGGGACGCCGACGGGCGGCGTGCCGAGCCAGTGGGCCTCGCCGTCGCGCGTGGTGAGCGTGGCGGAGCTGCGGACGCCGACGAAGGAGTAGCGGGACCAGGACCGTCCGTTCTCCGCGGACTCCAGCAGGAAGGTGCCGGGACGTTCGGCGGCGAGCTTGCGGTACAGCGCGACCGGGGTGTCGCCGTCGGCGAGGAGCTTGCGGGTGACCGGGATGACACGGCGGTCGGTGGCCAGCTTGCGGAAGGTCTCGAGGTCCATGGCGGCTGACCCTACTGATCCGCGGCCCGTACGCCGGAATCGGCGTCCGCGACCAGTACGTCCTCGTCGAAACAGGTCCGTGCCCCGGTGTGGCAGGCGGCGCCGACCTGGTCCACCTTGACCAGGACGGTGTCGGCGTCGCAGTCGAGGGCGACGGACCTGACCCACTGGAAGTGGCCGGAGGTGTCGCCCTTGACCCAGTACTCCTGGCGGCTGCGGGACCAGTACGTGCAGCGTCCGGTGGTCAGGGTGCGGTGCAGCGCCTCGTCGTCCATCCAGCCGAGCATGAGCACCTCTCCGGTGTCGTACTGCTGGGCGATGGCGGGCACGAGTCCGTCGGCGGCGCGCTTGAGACGGGCGGCGATCGCGGGGTCGAGGCTGCTGGGCGGCGGCGTACTGGTCATGCCTGCCATTGTGCCGCGCGGCGGGGCGCACCCGGAGCGGCGTCCACCGACCGGAAGGGCGGCGGAAACGGGCCCGTGGTGGGCGGCGGACCGGCACGTGGTGGGCGGTGCCGGACGGGCGGTGGGCGGTGACGGGTGGGCGGACCGGGCGGGCGGTCGTAGGCTGACGGTATGTCGACCTTTGCCAAGCGTGAACGGCTTCTGCTCGCCGACCTCTTGGAGACCGCCGGTCCCGAGGCCCCCACCCTGTGCGAGGGCTGGGTGACCCGTGATCTGGCCGCGCATGTGGTGGTCCGCGAGCGCCGCCCCGACGCCGCGGGCGGCATCCTCGTCAAGCAGCTCGCGTCCCGGCTGGAGCGGACGATGGAGGAGTACGCGGCCAAGCCGTACGAGGAACTGATCCAGCTGATCCGGACCGGGCCGCCGCGCTTCTCGCCGTTCGCGCTGAAGCAGCTCGACGAGGCGTCGAACACGGTCGAGTTCTACGTCCACACGGAGGACGTCCGCCGTGCCCAGCCCGACTGGGCCCGCCGCGAACTCGACCCGGTGTTCCAGGACGCCCTGTGGTCCCGGCTGGAGCGGGCGGCCCGGCTGATGGGCCGCGGGGCGCCGACCGGCCTGGTGCTGCGCCGCCCGGACGGCCGGACGGTGGTCGCGCACAAGGGCGCGCCGGTGGTGACGGTGACCGGCGAACCCTCGGAGCTGCTGCTGTTCGCGCACGGCCGGCAGGACGCGGCCGACGTGGAGCTGGAGGGCGACAAGGACGCGATCACCCGACTGCACGAGTCGCGGGCGCTGGGTCTGTGAGACGTGCGCCCGGTGCGCGGGGCGGCTCGCCGAGCCGCCCCGCGCACCGGGCCCGTGCAGGGTCTCACTGCTTGTGCGTGTCCAGGTACTCCTGTTCCGCGGGCAGGGCGCGGGCTTCCTCGACCTGCACGGTGCCGCCGGTGGCCTGTGCGTCCGGCTTGGTCACGTAGACGGCAGTGGCCGCCGGGCGTGAGGCGTCGGAGAAGTCCAGCGGGGTGCCGAGGCCGTTGTCCACCGCCTTCTGCGCGCGGTGCGCCTTCACCAGGCCCTCCCGGCTCAGGTCCTTGGCCTTGCAGGCGGCCGCCAGGTCGCGGCCCATCAGTACGGCCGCGTTGTAGCCGGAGAGGGTGCCCGCGTCGACGAGCTCACCGGGGTACTTCTTCTGGTACGAGGCAACCATCTTCGTGACGGCCGGGAGATCGGAGCTGACCGGCGGGGCGGCACTGACGATGTGCAGCATGGCGAGCAGCGCGGGTGCCGCCGGTGTCTTGAGCAGCTGCGGCGCGAAGCCGGGGGCGCTGGTGATGACCGGGACCTTCAGCCCGCGCGAGGCGGCGACGCCCACCAGGGAGGCGGTCTGGCTGGGGCCCGCGCTGATCAGGATCGCCTTGACCCCGGCCTTGCGCAGGGCGGTGACCTGCGCGGACAGATCGGTGTCGGTGGCCTTGATCTTCTGTCCGACGACCGTGAGGCCGGCCTGCTCGGCCGCCCAGGTGGACCCCGCAAGGGCGTTGCTGCCGTAGTCGCCCTCGAAGTAGACGTGGCCGATCTTGTCGCCCTTGCGCACCCCCTGCACGCGGGTGAGGAAGTCGACGGCGCGCACCATGTCGATGTCGTACGTGGTGCCGAGCACCTGGACGGACTCCTTGCCGAGCAGGGAGGCGGCCCAGGCCTGCGGGAAGGTGAGCATGTGGTCGCGTTCCACGTCGTCGAGCAGGGCGGCGACCACCGGCGAGCCGATGACCTGGGGCAGCGCCAGGACGTTCGGGGAGATCTCGGTGTAGGCGGCCACGGCCTTCTGCACGTCGTAGCCGTGGTCGCGGACGACGATCTCGACCTTGCGCCCGCAGACCCCGCCGCTCTTGTTGGTCTCGTCGGCCCACATCTGCTGGGCCTGCACGATGCTCTTGCCGAGGGTGGCGTAGGGGCCGCTGAGGTCGGTGAGCGCGCCCAGTTTGATGGTGTCGGCGCTGACGCCGGGGCCGGTCTTCACCCCGTCCGCGGCGGCCTTCCCGCCGGAGTCGGCGGCCTTGCCGCTGCATCCGACACCGGCCAGCAGCAGGGCGGCGAGGGTCGTGGCGAGTGCTGTGCGTCCCGTGCTGTTCACGAGGTGCGCTCCTTGGGTCGTTGATCCGGTGCGGACGCGGCCCCGGGTGAGGAGGCCGGGGAGGAGGGGTCGGCGGAGCCGGGCCGGGCGGCGGCGTCGGACGGGGAGGCCGGGGGGCCGGCGCGACGGCGTCGGACCAGCGCGCCGGCGCGCCGGGCGAGTCCGCCGAGTCCGTCGGGGGCGAAGAGCAGGACGAGGACGACGGCGGCGCCGTACAGATAGCGCGAGGCCTCGGTGGGGCCCACCGCGTGGCCCGGCGCGCCGGGCGCCGCGACGAGCGGCAACTGGTCGGCGTACCGGGCCATGAGCAGCGGCAGCGCGGTGACGAAGACGGCTCCCGCGGCGGCGCCCGCCACCGAACCGAGGCCGCCGATGACGATCATCGCGAGGTAGTCGATGGACAGGGCGAGGCCGAAGTAGTCGGGCACGATCCGGCGGAAGACCAGCGCGAGCAGGACCCCGGCCAGGCCCGCGTACATGGAGGAGACCACGAAGGCGGCCGAGCGCCGGCGGGCGACCGGGACACCCAGCACGGCCGCGGCGGTCTCGCTGTCGCGCAGCGCGGTCAGGGCCTGGCCGGGACGGCCGTTCAACAGGTTGCGGGCGGCGAACCAGCCGAGGCCCAACAGCGCCAGCGCCAGGTACCACAGGCGCTCCTCGGCGCCGAACGGGATGCCCAGGAGCGTCAGTTGGGGGTCGGTCGCGGTGAAGGTGAAGCCGCCGACGGACAGGGGCGGCACGGAGCGCCCGTTGAAGCCGCCGGTGAGGGAGTCGGCGTTGAGCATCACGTGGTGGCCGAGGAAGACCAGGGCGAGGGTCGCCACCCCGAGGTAGACCCCGCGCACCCGGCCGGCGACCGGGCTGAACAGTCCGCCCACGGCGCCGCTCAGACACACCGCCAGGACCAGGGCGAGCAGGGGCGGCAGGCCCGGTCCGGGTTCACCGGCCAGCCACACGTAGCCGTAGGCGCCGACGGCGAGGAAGAAGGCGTGGCCGAGGGAGAGCTGGCCCGCGGTGCCGGTGAGCAGGGTGAGTCCGACGGCGCCGAGCGCGGCGGCCATCGAGAACAGGCCGACCTGGAGCCAGAACGCGTCCAGGTAGAAGGGCAGGACGCAGAGCAGGAGGACGGCCGCGCCGGCCGCGCCGGCACGCCTAGACACGGGCCGCCTCCCGGGTTCCGAAGAGACCGGCGGGCCGGACGAGGAGCACCAGCACCATCACGGCGTACGGCACCACGTCGCCGAAGCCTTCGCCGAGCGCGGAGAGTTCGGACTGGTAGCCGGCCACCAGCGCCTCGGTGACGCCGATCAGCAGGCTGCCGGCGAGCGCGCCGGGGGGTGAGGTCATGCCGCCGAGGATCGCGGCGGGGAAGGCGTTCAGCGCGATCTGTCCGGTGGTGCGTTCCAGGCCGGGTGCCGGGAAGGCGGCCAGGAAGACGGCGGCGAGCGCGGCGAGCGCGCCCGCCAGGCACCAGGCGAGGGTACGGATCCGGGCGAGCCTGATGCCCATCAGCGCGGCGGCCTCGTGGTCCTCGGCGGCGGCGCGCAGGGACAGGCCCCACCGGGTGAACCGGAACACGGCGAAGACGGCGGCGATGACGACCAGGGACACCAGGATCGAGGCGATCCGGCTGTCGGCGACGGTCACGGGGCCGATCTCGGTCACGTCCGATCCCCAGGGGTCGCCGAGGCCCAGCAGATCGCCGCCGATCCGGCGGGTGAGGTCCGTCATCAGCAGGATGTCGACGCCGATGGTGACGATGGTCAGCACGTGCGCGGCGCTCGGGTCGACGCGGCGCAGCAGCAGCCAGTCGATCAGTCCGGCGGCGGCCGCGGTGGCGAGCACCGCGAGGGCGAGGGCGCCCGCGAAGCCGAGCCGGTCGTGCAGCACGGCGGTCAGATAGCCGCCGAGCAGCAGCAGGGAGCCGTGCGCGAAGTTCATCACCGCCGACGCCTTGAAGATGATGACGAAACCGAGGGCGACCAGGGCGTAGACCGAGCCGAGGGCGAGCCCGTTCAGCGCGGTGTCCAGGGCGGTGCTCATGCGATGTGCTCCTGGGGGGTGGTCGGGGTGCCGAGGTAGGCGCGGCGCACCTCGGGGTCCTGGCGGACCTGGTCCGGGGTGCCGGCGGCGATCCGGCGGCCGAAGTCGAGGACGGTGACCTCGTCGGCCAGCCGCATGACGAGGCCCATGTCGTGCTCCACCAGCAGGACGGACAGGCCCAGTTCGGCGCGGACCGTGCGCACCACCTCGACGGTGCGGGCGCGTTCGCCGGAGTTCATGCCGGCCACCGGTTCGTCGAGCAGCAGCACCCGTGGCTCCAGGCACAGGGCGCGGGCGAGTTCGACCCGTTTGCGGTCGCCGTAGGAGAGCAGGGCGACCGGGGTGTCGAACAGGGCTCCCAGGCCGACGAGTTCGGCGATCTCGCGGGCTCGGGCGCGGTGCTCGCGCTGCTCGCGCACGGTGCTCGGCAGGCGGAGGGCGGTCGCCGTGAAGCCCGCCCGGCACAGGGCCTGGCGGCCGAGCATCAGGTTGTCGCCGACGGTGCCCGCCGTGGTGACGATGTTCTGGAAGGTACGGGCGATGCCGAGCAGGGCGATCCGGTGCGGGGGCAGCCGGGTGAGTTCCCGGTCACCGAGCCGGACGCCGCCGTGCGCGGGCCGGCAGAGCCCCGACACGACGTTGAAACAGGTCGACTTGCCAGCTCCGTTGGGCCCGATCAGCGCGTGCACGCTGCCGGGCGCGACGGTGAAGCCGACCGAGTCCAGCGCGACCAGCCCGGCGAACCTGACGGTGACGTCGTCCACGTGGAGGGGCGGGGGCGGGGTGCTCATACGGCGCCCTGCCCGTGCGCCGGGGTGTCCCGCTCGTCGGCGGGAGCGGGCGGGGGTCCGGGGTCCGCCGGCCGCGGGGCCGCGTCCTCCCCCAGGTACAGGCGGCGCACGGCGTCGGTCGCGGCCAGTTCGGCGGCCGGGCCGCTGAGGCGCACCTCGCCCACTTCGAGGACGTACGCGTGCTCGCAGAGCGCCAGTGCCATCGCGGCGTTCTGTTCCACGAGCAGGATCGAGGTGCCCTGGCCGTTGATCTCCCGGATCACCTCGGCGATGCGCTCGACCATCAGCGGGGCCAGGCCGAGTGACGGCTCGTCCAGGAGCAGCAGCCGGGGCGCGGCCATCAGGGCCCGCCCGATGGCGAGCATCTGCTGCTCGCCGCCGGACAGCAGTCCGGCGCGCTGCCCACGGCGTTCCGCGAGCCGGGGGAACAGGCCGAAGACCCGGTCGCGGGCGGCCCCTACGACCGCCGGGGCACGGCGGCCGAGGCCCAGCCCCCCGGCGCGCAGGTTCTCGTCCACCGTGAGTCCGGCGAACACCCTGCGGCCTTCGGGAACCTGGACGACACCGGCGCGTACGGCGGCCACCGGGTCCTGTCCGCTCAGGCGCAGGCCGCCGTAGTGGACGCTGCCCGCGGTGATCGCGCCGCGGTGCAGCCGCAGGGTGCCGGAGATCGAGCGCAACAGGGTGCTCTTGCCCGCGCCGTTGGCGCCGAGCAGGGCGACGGCGCCGCCCGCGGGCACGTCCAGGCGGACACCGCGCAACGCGGTCAGGGCGCGCCCGTAGGCCACGTCGAGATCGCGCACGCGCAGCACCGGCGACCCGTCCGGGGGCGGGTCGCCGGGGGACGGCCGACCGGGCAGGGGGGTGTCCTGCCGGGCGCCGTCCGATGACAGAGAGGGCATCACGACTCCTCGTTCCGCACGACGCGGACATACGGGGGAAGTGGCCCTACGAGAGCACGCGCGCCGCATCGCGTACAGCGCGCGACGACGGCACAGGACCCGCTCCCAGCCACAAGTGCCCAGCCTTGTGCCGCTGCCCAGCTCCCCGTCCTTGACGCGGCAGCCGGGGGTCCGCTTGTGCGGCGGGGGAGACGGGAGGGAGCGGGGAAACGGGGAGGGGGCGAGGGACACGGGGTCCGGGGGCGTGGGGCGGGGCCCGGGACATCGGCGGCCGGGCGTCG
Organism: Streptomyces sp. NPDC002306; assembly: GCF_053593435.1. Taxonomy (NCBI): domain Bacteria; kingdom Bacillati; phylum Actinomycetota; class Actinomycetes; order Kitasatosporales; family Streptomycetaceae; genus Streptomyces; species Streptomyces sp. NPDC002306. The sequence continues at coordinate 125,792 of NZ_JBSFCK010000005.1, read as the reverse complement.
GGACGCCGGAGGCCCGAGCCGGGTTCGGGGCGCCGGAGGCCGGGACGCTGGGCGCCGGAGGCCGGGGCGCGGGACACCGCGTTCGAGGGCGCCCGAGGCCGGACGCGTAACGCCGCGAGCCGGAAGTGGGGTGCGCGGCGCCGGGCGCCCGGCGCCGGAGGCGAAGCGTGGGGCGCCGGGGCTGGGGCGCCGGGGGTATCGGTCGCGTGCTTCGTGTGGCGGTCGTAGCGCGCCGTGGGGGCGACCTGTGCCGCCGGCTCGCGGATCCCGCCCCGCCCGGCCGTCCCCGCGTCGGCTGCGGCGGCCGAGGCGGGGACGACAGTGGGCGGGGCGGAAGGGGCGGGGCGGACGGGCGTCCGGGGCCAGGCGCTGTCGAGCGCCTCGGCCGGGGGGTGCGGTCAGGTGCCGAGGAGGCGGCGGGCGGTCAGGGCGAGGGAGGTGTCGACGACGTCCGCGGGCCGGGTGAGGCAGCGGCCGGTGAGCTGTTCGAAGCGCCGCAGCCGGTTGAGGACCGTGTTGCGGTGGCAGTACAGCCGGGTCGCCGCGCGCTGGGCGGAGCCGTCGCTGTCGAGCCAGGCGCTGACGGTGTCCAGCAGCAGGTCCCGGTCGCCCGGATCGAGGCTCAGCAACGGTCCCAGGACCCGGTGGACGAGCGCCGCGCCGAGGGCGGGCGCGGACACCAGCAGCGCCGCCGGCAGATGCTCGTCGAGCAGGACGGTGCCGCCGCTCTCCGGGCAGGCCCGCAGCGCGGTCTCGGAGAACCGGCGGGCGTCACCGACCGCCGCGAGGCCGTCCACGGCGCGGCTGATGCCGACCCGGGACCCGACGGGCACGGTCACCCGCTCGACCAGGTCGGCCGGCTCGCTCTCGCCGAGATGGACGATGCCGTGTTCCGCGTCCGCGCCGGTGTGCCAGTGCACCCGCATGCCGGGCGGCACGGACAGCAACCGGATGCCGGTGTGGGCGGCCGGGTGGGCGGCGGCCACGCTCACCACCGCGTACCTGCCGTGCTCCGGCAGATCCAGCGCGGCGGCGACATCCGGCAGGTCGGCGATGCGGGTCGTGCCGTCGAGCAGGGCGGTGGTCATCAGCCGCAGCCGGTTCTCGCGGCGCCAGGCCAGCTGCCGTTCCACCTGCCGGTAGGCGTCGGCCACCAGGGTGCTGTGTTCGTCGACGAAGTTCCACACGTCGGAGGCCACGTGCACGAGCAGGCGTACGTCGTCCGGGTCGCGCCGCGCGGCCTCCTCGACGAGGCCGCGCCACACCAGGGCTCCGCCGAGCCGGAAGGCGTGCAGCAGCGCGTCCAACGGCAGTCCCTGCTCAGCCCGTTCGGCGCCGATCCGCCAGGAACAGCGCCGGGCGGCGTCCCGGGACTCTCTGGGGCGCAGCAGCGAGCCGACGTTGTGGCGCAGCGAGCGGTGCACCTCCTGCCACAGGCCCGAGGGGTCGGCTTCGAGGGCCGCGCGGTAGGCCGGTTCCTGCTCCTGGAGCACGGCGACCAGCCGGTCGGTGAGTTCGGGGAGGTCGTCCATCAGGACGGCGGCCGCGCGGTGCAGCACGGCGAGGGCTTCCGCGTCGACGGAGGAGCGCAGGGGCACAGAGGGGGGCGGCAGCTCGGGCACCACCCGGACACGGGCTCGTACGGTGTTCGGCATCGCGGTCCTCCACCGGGTCGGTTCGCACCGGTGCGCGGCGCGGCGTTCGTCCTCCGCCGGCGGCTCCGGAGCAGTCCTTGGTCCCGAAGGATGGCATACCGTCCGGTCGGTCCCCAGGGTGCGGGCCAAATTCCCCCCGGCCGCCCGTCGCCCGGTTCCCCGCGCACCTCGCTCCCCGGCTGTCCGGTTCAGTCCGGCAGCGGGACCTCGCGCCGGGCCGGGCCGGGCTCCCGGGGAGGCGCGGCGGGCGCGTCCGCGCGGTCGACGAGCCGGGCCAGTTCCATGCGCGAGCGCACCCCGAGGAGGGCGAACACATTGCGCAGATGGTGGTCCACGGTGCGCGGGCTCACCGACAGCCGCATCGCCACCTCGCGGTTGGTCGCGCCCTCGGCGACGAACCGGGCGATCCGCTGCTGCTGCGGGGTCAGCCGGGTCAGCGGCCCGCCGGAGTCGGCCGCCGCCGGGGCCTCACCGGTGGCACGCAGTTCGGCGCGGGCCTGCTGGGCCCAGGCACGGGCTCCGCAGCGTTCGAACCCGACCAGGGCGTCGCGCAGCCGGCCCCGGGCCTCGCCCGGCCGTCGCCTGCGCCGCAGCCACTTGCCGAACAGCAGCTGGGTGCGGGCGCGTTCGAAGTCGCCGCCCACCAGGTCGTGTCGGGCCAGCGCCTCGGCGTAGCAGGCCTCCGCCGGGTGGCTGCCGGTGTGGTCGTCGTCGCCGGGTTCGGCCCGGCCCTCGACGGTCCACAGCAGGGCGCGGCAGCGCGCGAGCAGGGCCGGGGCGGCGGCGTCGATGTGCTGGCGCGCCCAGCCGGCGTAGGCGTCGACGGCCGCGGGAGCGGCCTCCGGCGCACCGGCCAGCACGGCCGCCTCGACGTAACAGGGCACGGCGAGCATCCGTACCGCGAAGTGGCCTGCGCCCGGACCGGGCCGCACCACGGGACCGAGCCGGGCCGCGGCCTCGGGGGCACGGCCGCGGCTCAGGTCGGTCCGGGCGAGGGCCCACTGGGCGAGTGTGGCGGCCAGCGCGAGGCCGTGCGCGTCGGCGATGGCCGAGCAGGCGGCGGCGTGCTCGGCCACGGTGTCGGCGTCGCCCTCCAGGGACGCGACCAGCGCGAGGACGGCGTGCTGGTGCGCGGCGATGTTGCGCTGTCCCGTGCGCAGGGCGGCGCGCAGTCCTTCCTCGGCGTGCACCCGGGCCCGGAGGTGCCGTCCGGCCCGTAACTCGCCGTACGCCAAACGCTCCAGGGCCACCGGTACGAGCGTGGCGTGGCCATGGGCCCGCGCGACGGCGAGCGCCCGCGCGTGCACCCGGCACGCGGCCGCGAGGTCGCCCACGACCAGCGCCGCGCCGCCGGCGCACACCAGCAGCCCGGGGTCGCCCGCGTGCTCCCCCCGCGCCACGAGCCGGCCGAGCACGTGCCTGCCCCGCGCGGTCCGTCCGCTGAGCAGGTCCGCCATGGCGCCGCGGTACTCCTCCACGAACATCCGCGCCGGTACGACCACTTCGTCCCCCGGGGCCCCGCCCAGGAGGGCGTCCCCGACCCCACCGGCCGATGAGGAACCCGGCACCGAAGAGGCGGACACACCACGCGGACCGACGGCGGCGGACCGGCCCCCGGGACCGGACACTCCGACGGAACCGGACAGCCCGACGGGTCCGGACAGTCCGACGGGTCCGGCAGCATCCGACAGGCCCACCAACCCGAACCGGTCGGACCGACGGACGGACCCGTCGGGCCCCCCGGGACTCCCAAGGCTCCCCGGCCCGATGGCACCTTCAGCACCCGACAGGCCGACCCCACCGGACGGGCCGACGAAACCGCCGACACCAGCAACACCAGCGGGACCAGCAACACCAGCGGGACCAGCAGGACCAGCAGGACCGGCAGAACGAGCCCGGCCGGCCGGACCTGACCGGTCAGCCGGGCCCGTGGGAGCCGGCCGGTCGGCGGGGGCCGGAGTGCGGGCCGGGCCCGGCCACGTGGTGATCCGTAGATAGGTCTCCGCGTCGCCCGCCGCCCAGGCCGCCTCCATGCCGGCGAGCAACGCCGCGTCGGTGCGTGACGGGTCGTAGGGGGCCATCAGTTCCGCCGCCAGCCGCAGCGCCTCGCAGGCGTCGGCCACCGGGCCGTCCTGCAGTTCGAGCAGCCCGCGGACGAGTTCGGCCCGGCCGCGCACCGCGTCGTGGGCCGGCCACGGCCGGGCCGCGGTCAGCAGCTCGCGCGCCCGGACCGGGCGGCCGGCCAGCCGGGCGTGGTCCGCGGCGGCGGCGAGCCGCGCGACCCGGGCTCCGTCGTGTTCCGTGAGGGCGGCCGCGTGTTCCAGGGCCACGGACCGTTCGGCGTGGGTCCGGCCCGGGTCGTCCTCCGCGCTGGACGCGAGCTCGGCGGCCAGGCGCGGGTCGGGTCCCGGCGCGGCCAGCGCCCGGTGCACCAGGCGCGGCAGCCGGCGGCGGTCACCGGCGAGCGCGAGCGCCAGCAGGGTGTGCGCCTGCCGGCGCCGGGAGCGTGAGACCCCGTCATGGACCGCCCGGCGCAACGGCTCACCGGTGAACACCAGGCGCTCCCCCGCGACCCGCAGCAGCCCGGCGTCCTCGGCCTCGCCGAGTTGCGCGCGGCCGACCCCGGCGGCACCGGCCGCCCGCAGCACGAGGACGAGGTCCGCTCCGTGGCCGTACGGGTCCTGTTCCTGCGCGGCCGCGGCCAGCAGCAGGAGCAGCCGGGTGCCGGGCGGCAGGTCGCCGGGGCCCGCCCCGCAGGCCCGGACCAAGACCTCGGGGGCGACCAGCGGACTCGGCAGCGGCACCTCGCCGCCGAGCTGGCGGGGGCTCAGCCCGTTCAGTACGTCGCTCAGCAGCCGCGGGTTGCCGGCCGTCGCGCGGACCAGTTCCCGGCGTACGGCGGGATCGAGGACGCGCGGAGCGAGCTCGTCCGCGAGGGCGTGCGCCGCGGCGGGGTCGAGCGGGCCGAGCCGTACCAGGGGCAGGCCGGCGAGTTCGCCGTCCGGGCCGCCGCGGGCCGCCACGGACAGCAGCAGCCCGATGGGGCGCACCGTGTCCAGCCGCCGGGCGACGAATCCGAGGGCCGCGCGCGACGGCCCGTCCCACAGGTGTACGTCGTCCACGCACAGGAGCAGCGGGCGCCCGGCGGCCCGCTCGCCCAGCAGTTCCAGCAGCGCGGCCGGTTCGAGACCGGCCCCGAGCACCCGCAGGGCCCGCAGCGGCAGGCCCGCGGCCCCGGTGCTGAGCAGGGCGTGCAGTCCGCCGTACGGGATGCGGCGTTCGGCCGGGGTCGCCCGGGTGTGCCATACGGTGCCGTCGTCGAAACCGCGGCTGACCTGGGCCAGCAGCGCGGTGCGGCCGAGGCCGGGGGTGCCGCTGAGGACGAGGGCGCCGCCGCGGTGCGCCCGCAGTCGGGCCAACAGCGCCTCTACGGCTTCCAGTTCCGCGCTCCGGCCGTGGAGTCTGGGCGGGCGGAGCGGACGTGGGGGGATCTGCTGTCCGGTCACGGCGGTCAGGTTACGACCGCGTAACCGACGGCGGAACCGGCGCCCGGGAGCCCCGTACGGGCCTCCGTGGGCCCTGCGACCTCGGGAAACGGGCCCGCCGGACGAGGTCCGCGCTGGGCACGCTCCTACCGGGCGCGAGCCATCCTTGTGCGCCCGCACACGCGACGGCGGCGGCCGCGAGGACGCGGCCGCCGCCGTGCGGGATGCCTGGACGCACGGTGACGAGCGGGGGCCAGTGGTGATCAGTGCCGGGTGACGGCGACCGTGACCGTGACCAAAACCGTGGCGAACGGTCAGGAGGTGTGGGGGCAGTTGCCCCGGTACTCCTCGATCGTGCTGCTCGCCCGCGGCAGCGGGCAGAGGAACTGCTCATAGCGGGTGTCGTTGTCGATGAACCGCTTGAGCCAGGAAATGCTGTACTTCGCGATGGTGGTGTTCGACGAGTTCGGCGTGAAGTGCGTCGCGTTGTTCAGCTTCAGATACGCCTTGTCCAGGGAGCCGGGCAAGCTCTGGTAGAACGGTTCGGCGTGCTGGCCGACGGGCGCGACGGTGTCACCGTCCGCGCCGAAGACGAGCGTCGGGGTCCGCACCTCGGGCCAGGTCTTGTCGAGGTTCCACGGCGTCAGCGGGATCGCCGCCTGGAGCGAGGGCCGGCTCTTGGCGGCTTCGAGTGAGCCGCCGCCGCCCATGGAGTGTCCGATCACGCCCAGCCGGCTGCTGTCGATCCGGGTGCGCACGGAGCTGCGCTGCGTCAGATAGTCGAGGGCGGCGAGGAGTTGGCGGCCTCGGCTGTCCGGCTGGTCGAGGGTGCTGAGGGTGTCGATGGTGAAGACCACGAAGCCCTGCGAGGCCAGGCGCGGTCCGAGCCAGGAGATCGACGACTGCGTTCCGGTGTAGCCGGGCGAGACGGCCACCGCGCCGAAGGTACCGTCGCCGGTGGACGTGGGGTAGTAGATGGTGCCCCCGCCGAAGTCGGTGACGCTGACGGACGACACGGTCGAGCGCGACACCGCGTACGGCCCGGTCGCCGCCTCGATGCTCGACTGCGTCGGCGCCGGCCCGCGTTCGTAGGGGTTGTCGGCGGCCTGCGCGCCGACGGTCTGAGCGGTGAGCAGACCGGCCGCGGCGAGCAGGGTCGCGAGCACCGCCCGGGTCGCTCGCGCTCCGGTGCGGCTCACCCGCGGCCCGCCCGGGGCCGGTCCGCTGTGCAGCTGTGCCATGTGGGGCTCCTCGAGTGGAGGGCGCGGCGACGGCCGTGCGGCGGGCCGCGCCTGGTTCGGCTGACAGCGGCAACTGTGCGGCGCGGCTTGGGAGTCACGCATCGGCAGAACCACCGGTTCCGGCGTAGCACGGGGTCAGCCCCGCCCTCACGCGCCCTCAGCCCGCAGTCACGCGCGGCGCAGCACAACACGACCACACCACCGAGACCGCAAACCCCCGCACTGACGACAAAGACGGGCCCAGCACCCCGTACCAGCCGCCGCACTCACCTACATGCCGAGCGGCCCCGCGCTCACCCCCGGCGCGGAATCACCGCACCGGGTGGCCCGCCTCGCGCAGTGCCTGCTTCACCTCGGCGATCCGCAGGTCGCCGAAGTGGAAGACGGAGGCCGCCAGCACCGCGTCCGCCCCCGCCCCGACGGCCGGCGCGAAGTCGGCGAGCCGGCCGGCGCCGCCGGAGGCGATCACCGGGACCGTCACGTGCCCCCGGACGGCCGCGATCATCTCCAGGTCGTAGCCGTCCTTCGTGCCGTCCGCGTCCATCGAGTTCAGCAGGATCTCCCCGGCGCCCAGCTCGGCGGCCCGGTGCGCCCACTCGACGGCGTCGATGCCGGTGCCCTTGCGGCCGCCGTGCGTCGTCACCTCGAAGCCGCCCGACGGCGTCCGCCGGGCGTCGACCGACAGCACCAGGACCTGCCGGCCGAACCGCTCCGCGATCTCCCGGATCAGGTCGGGCCGAGCGATCGCGGCCGTGTTCACCCCGACCTTGTCGGCACCGGCCCGCAGCAGCTTGTCCACGTCCTCGGCCGTCCGCACCCCGCCGCCGACCGTGAGCGGGATGAACACCTGCTCGGCCGTGCGGCGCACCACGTCGTACGTGGTCTCGCGGTCGCCCGAGGACGCGGTGATGTCCAGGAAGGTCAGCTCGTCGGCGCCCTCGGCGTCGTAGACCTTCGCCATCTCGACGGGGTCGCCCGCGTCGCGCAGGTTCTGGAAGTTGACGCCCTTGACGACCCGGCCGTTGTCCACGTCCAGGCAGGGGATGACTCGGACCGCCAGGGTCATGAATCCACGGCTCCTCGGTATGCTTCCAGTTCCACCTCGACCAGGATGCGCGGGTCGACGAATCCCGCCACGACCAGCATCGTGGAGACCGGGCGCACCTGATCGAAGAACTCCTTGTGGGCCCGCCCCACCGCGTCCACGTCCCGCGCGTGGGTCAGGTACATCCGGGTACGGACCACGGACCCGGCGTCCAGCCCGAACGCGCCGATCGCCTCGATCGCGCCGGCGAAGGCCACCTTGGCCTGCTCGTAGGGGTCGCCCTCCCCGTACAGCACGCTGCCCTTGAAGGACGTCGTGCCCGCCACCAGCACGCGCTCGCCCGCCGCGACGGCACGCGCGTAACCGAAGGACTCCTCCCAGGGACTTCCGCTCTGCACCCGCCGTACGGCATCGGACGTCATCGGGACACCGCCTCCAGGGCCTCTTCCAGGGTGAACGCCTTCGCGTACAGGGCCTTGCCGACGATGGAGCCCTCGACGCCGAGGGGTACCAGTTCGGCGATGGCGCGCAGGTCGTCCAGCGACGACACGCCGCCGGAGGCCACGACCGGCCGGTCCGTCGCGGCGCAGACGTTCCTCAGCAGCTCCAGGTTGGGGCCCTGGAGCGTGCCGTCCTTGGCGATGTCGGTGACGACGTACCGCGCGCAGCCCTCCTTGTCCAGGCGGTCCAGCGTCTCGTACAGATCGCCGCCGTCACGGGTCCAGCCACGCCCGCGCAGCGTCGTCCCGCGTACGTCGAGGCCGACCGCGATCTGGTCGCCGTGCTCGGCGATGACCTCGGCGACCCACTCCGGCGTCTCCAGCGCGGCCGTGCCGAGGTTGACCCGGGTGCAGCCGGTGGCGAGCGCGGCGGCGAGGGTGTCGTCGTCGCGGATGCCGCCGGACAGCTCCACCTTGATGTCCATCGCCCCGGCGACCTCGGCGATCAGGGCCCGGTTGTCGCCGGTGCCGAACGCCGCGTCCAGGTCGACCAGGTGCAGCCATTCGGCGCCCGCGCGCTGCCAGGCGAGGGCGGCCTCCAGCGGAGAGCCGTACGAGGTCTCCGTGCCGGACTCCCCGTGCACGAGGCGGACGGCCTGGCCGTCGCGGACGTCGACGGCGGGCAGGAGTTCGAGCTTCGAAGCCATCAGAGGGTTCCGATCCAGTTGTTCAGCAGCTGCGCTCCGGCGTCGCCGGACTTCTCGGGGTGGAACTGCGTGGCCCACAGGGCGCCGTTCTCCACGGCCGCCACGAAGGGCTTGCCGTACGTCGACCAGGTCACCCGGGGGGCCGTCATGGTCGGGTTGTGCGTTTCGAGGGCCCAGTCCTGGACGGCGTAGGAGTGCACGAAGTAGTAGCGCGCGTCCGCGTCCAGGCCGGCGAACAGCCGGGAGTCGGCGGGCGCGTCGACGGTGTTCCAGCCCATGTGGGGCACGACCTCGGCCTGGAGCGGTTCGACGGAGCCGGGCCACTCGTCGAGGCCCTCGGTCTCCACGCCGTGCTCGATGCCCCGCGCGAACAGGATCTGCATGCCGACGCAGATGCCCAGCACCGGGCGCCCGCCGGAGAGCCGGCGGTCGATGATCCAGTCGCCGCGCGCGTCGCGCAGGCCCTTCATGCAGGCGGCGAACGCGCCGACGCCCGGCACCAGCAGGCCGTCCGCGTTCATGGCCCGGTCGAAGTCACGCGTGATCTCGACCTCGGCACCGGCGCGCGCGAGGGCGCGCTCGGCGGAGCGGACGTTGCCGAAGCCGTAGTCGAAGACGACGACCTTCCTGGGGTCGCTCAATTCCACACCTCCAGCCGCACGACTCCGGCCACGAGACACATGGCGGCGGCGATGGACAGCAGCACGATGAGGCTCCTGGGCATCTCCTGCTTGACGAACGAGTAGATACCGCCGGCGAGGAAGAGCCCCACGACGATCAGGATGGCGGACAGACCGGTCATGGGTTAGAGCGCGCCCTTCGTGGAGGGGAGGATGCCGACCGCGCGCGGGTCGCGCTCGCTCGCGTAGCGCAGCGCCCGGGCCAGCGCCTTGAACTGGCACTCCACGATGTGGTGGGCGTTGCGCCCGTACGGCACGTGCACGTGCAGAGCTATCTGCGCCTGGGCCACGAAGGACTCCAGGATGTGCCGGGTCATCGTGGTGTCGTACTCGCCGATCATCGGCGCCATCTTCTCCGGCTCGGTGTGCACCAGGTACGGGCGGCCGGAGAGGTCGACGGTGACCTGGGCGAGGGACTCGTCCAGCGGGACCGTGCAGTTGCCGAAGCGGTAGATGCCCACCTTGTCGCCGAGCGCCTGCTTGAAGGCGGCGCCGAGCGCGAGGGCGGAGTCCTCGATGGTGTGGTGCGAGTCGATGTGCAGGTCGCCCTCGGTCTTCACGGTCAGGTCGAACAGACCGTGCCGGCCGAGCTGGTCGAGCATGTGGTCGTAGAAGCCGACGCCGGTGGAGATGTCCGTCCTGCCGGTCCCGTCGAGGTCGATCTCGACCAGGACCGAGGTCTCCTTGGTGGTCCGCTCCACGCGTCCAACGCGGTTCATGCGCTCTGCTCCTTCGGGGATGCGGGAGTCTCCCCCGCAGAGCCCATTAGTTCACGTACCGCGTCGAGGAACGCGTCGTTCTCTTCGGGGGTTCCGGCGGTGACCCGCAGCCAGCCGGGCACGCCGTTGTCCCGTACCAGGACACCCTGGTCGAGGATCTTCCGCCAGGCGGTCCGGGAGTCCTCGAACCGCCCGAACTGTACGAAGTTGGCGTCGGACTCGGTGACCTCGCAGCCGAGCGAGCGCAGTTCGGTGACCAGCCGGTCCCGCTCCGCCTTCAGTTGCTCGACGTACTTCAGCAGGGTGTCGGTGTGCTCCAGGGCGGCCAGCGCGGTCGCCTGCGCGACGGCCGACAGGTGGTACGGCAGCCGGACGAGCTGGACGGCGTCCACCACCGCCGGGTGCGCGGCGAGGTATCCCAGACGCAGCCCGGCCGCGCCGAAGGCCTTGGACATCGTGCGCGAGACGACGAGATTCGGCCGTCCTTCGATGAGCGGCAGCAGCGAGTCGCCGTGGCTGAACTCCACGTACGCCTCGTCGACGATCACCATCGACGGCCTGGCGGCCTGGGCGGCCTCGTACAGCGCGAGGACCGTCTCGCGCGGGACCGCGTTGCCCGTGGGGTTGTTGGGCGTGGTGATGAAGACGACGTCCGGCCGGTGGGCGGCGACGGCCCGCTCGGCGGCGGCGAGGTCGATCGTGAAGTCCTCGCGGCGCGGTCCGGAGATCCAGCCGGTGCCGGTGCCGCGCGCGATGAGCGCGTGCATCGAGTACGACGGCTCGAAGCCGATCGCCGTGCGGCCCGGTCCGCCGAAGGTCTGGAGCAGTTGCTGGATGACCTCGTTGGAGCCGTTGGCGGCCCAGACGTTCGCGAGGCCCACCCGGTGGCCTGAGGTGTCGGTCAGGTAGCGGGCGAGCTGTGTGCGCAGCTCCACGGCGTCCCGGTCCGGGTAGCGGTTGAGGTGCCGGGCCGCCTCGCGCACCCGCTCGGCGATCCGCTCGACCAGCGCTTCGGGCAGCGGGTAGGGGTTCTCGTTGGTGTTCAGCCGGACGGGGACGTCCAGCTGAGGGGCGCCGTAGGGGGACTTGCCGCGCAGTTCCTCCCGCACGGGAAGGTCGTCGATGCCGGTCACGTGCTCGGTCACTTGCCCTCGGGGACCTTCCATCCGAACCTCGCCCTGACCGCCGCGCCGTGCGCCGGCAGGTCCTCGGCGTCCGCCAGCGTCACCACGTGACGCGCGACCTCGGCCAGCGCTTCCTCGGTGTAGTCGACGATGTGGATGCCGCGCAGGAAGGACTGCACGGACAGGCCGGAGGAGTGGCAGGCGCAGCCGCCGGTCGGCAGCACGTGGTTGGAGCCGGCCGCGTAGTCGCCCAGTGACACGGGCGCCCAGGGGCCGATGAAGATCGCGCCGGCGTTGCGCACCCGCTCGGCGACGGCGGCCGCGTCGGCCGTCTGGATCTCCAGGTGCTCGGCGCCGTAGGCGTCGACCACCCGCAGGCCCTCGTCCACGCCGTCGACGAGCACGATCGCGGACTGTCTGCCCTTGAGGGCCGGGACGATCCGGTCGTCGATGTGCTTGGTGGCGGCGACCTGCGGCTCCAGCTCCTTCTCCACCGCGTCCGCCAGCTCGACGGAGTCGGTGACGAGGACCGCGGCGGCCAGCGGGTCGTGCTCGGCCTGGCTGATCAGGTCGGCGGCGACGTGCACCGGGTCGGCCGTGGCGTCCGCGAGGATCGCGATCTCGGTCGGCCCGGCCTCGGCGTCGATGCCGATCCGGCCGGTGAAGTAGCGCTTGGCGGCGGCGACCCAGATGTTGCCGGGGCCGGTGACCATGACGGCGGGCGGGCAGGACTCGGTGCCGTAGGCGAACATCGCGACGGCGGTGGCGCCGCCGGCCGCGTACACCTCGTCGACGCCGAGCAGCGCGCAGGCGGCGAGGATCGTGGGGTGCGGCAGCCCGCCGAAGTCTGCCTGCGCCGGGGAGGCGAGCGCGATCGACTCGACGCCGGCCTCCTGGGCGGGCACGGCGTTCATGATCACGGAGGAGGGGTAGACGGACCGGCCGCCGGGGGCGTAGAGCCCGACGCGCTCGACCGGCACCCACTTCTCGGTCACCGCGCCACCAGGCACGACCTGGGTCGTGTGCGTCGTACGGCGCTGGGCGCGGTGCACGAGCCGGGCGCGCCGGATGGACTCCTCCAGGGCGGCGCGCACGGCCGGGTCGAGCCCCTCCAGCGCGTCGCGGAGGGCCTGGGCGGGGACCCGCACGGACTCCAGGCGTACCCCGTCGAACTTCTCGGCGAAGTCGATCAGCGCCGCGTCGCCCCGATGATGCACGGCCTCGCAGATCGGGCGCACCTTCTCCAGGGCGGCCGAGACGTCGAAGTCGGCTCGGGGCAGCAGGTCGCGCAGGGCGGGTCCCTCGGGGAGGGCGTCGCCGCGCAGATCGATTCGGGAGATCACGCCGTCAATTCTCTCAGACCGGGAATGCGCGCCGTCCGGGCGTATCAATGGCTGATACAGAACGGCGGCCCCGGACGATGGCGCATATCAGCGCAACCCGGAAGATCCCCTTCACGTCCTGCGTTCGGGACGTCACCCAGCGGGCATGAACGGCTGTGCGACGGGGCGAACCCGCGAGTAGCCGGGGAGGGGGTGAAGAACCGTGACCGACGGGGCCGGTGTGCGCGCCGGCGAGCTGCCGGACGATCTGACCGCCGCCGAGGCCGGCATGTGGCAGGCCTTCCGCAACGGCACGGTGTACGACCTGAGCAGCGGGGACACGGTCGTCGACGATCCGCACGGCGCGCATCCCTGGGGGCCCGAGCGGACCGTGCGGGCCCGCATCCTGGCCTGGCTGCTGCTGGACGGGCCGCCCGCGCTGGCCGGGCGGGTGGCGTCGCTGAAGCTGACCGGTGTGCGGATCAGCGGGGTGCTGGACCTGGCGGGCGGCACGGTGGTGCCGTACGTCGAGCTGAAGGGCTGCCGCTTCGAGCGGGAGGTGCTGCTGCCGGAGGCCCGCTTCACGACCGTGCGCCTGGTGGACTGCTCGGTACCGCGCCTGGAGGCGGCCCGGGTGCACACGGAGGGCGACCTGCATCTGCCGCGCTGCCGCTTCCACAACGGGGTGCGGCTGACCGACGCGCACATCGGCACCGACCTGCTGCTCAACCAGGCGATCGTCCACCGGGACCGCACCGGCCGCTCGATCGCCGCCGACGGCATGTCGGTCGGGCAGGATCTCCAGGCCGAGCTCCTGGAGTCGCACGGCGAACTGAGTCTGCGCGGCGCGACGGTGGGCGTCTCGCTGAGCCTGCGCGGGGCGCGGCTGGTCAACCCGTACACGCGGCTGGCCCTGAACGCGCCCCAGCTGACCGTGGGACGCACCCTGTATCTGACCCCGGCGGGCGTCGGCGCCCAGGTGCCGAGCGGCGCGACCCCGCCGCAGGGCACGCTCGTGCGGCGGTTCGAGTGCCGGGGCGGGGTGCGGCTGGACGACGGGCGGTTCGGGGACGCCGTCGACCTGGAGCGGGCCCGGTTCGTCCTCACCGAGGAGCAGTCGCTGTCGCTGCTGCGGGTGCAGACGCCGGAGCTGCGCTTTCTCGGGGAGCGGCCTCAGCGCGGCAAGGTGGTGCTGTCGGGGGCGCGGATCGTCAACCTGGTCGACCGGTCGGCCAGCTGGCCCGGTCCGGGCAGTCTGCACATGGGCGGGTTCGCGTACGAGAACCTCGTGCCGCACGGGCCGTTCCCGCTGACCGAGCGGCTGGGATGGGTGGCCGCGGCGACCGCCGAGTACAACCCGGAGCCGTACGAGCGGCTCGCGGCCGTACTGCGGGCCGGCGGCGAGGACGAGGACGCCCGTGAGGTGCTTCTCGCCAAGCAGCGCCACCGCCGGGAGACGCTGCCGCCCGCCGCCAAGTTCTGGGGGTACGCGCAGGACTGGACGGTCGCCTACGGGTACCGGCCGGGCAGGGCCGCGGTGTGGATGGCGGTGCTGTGGGCGGCGGGAACCCTCGCGTTCGCCCGGGCGGGCCGCCCGCCGGCCAACGGCGACGGGCACCCGGAGTGGGACCCGGCGCTGTTCGCCCTGGATCTGCTGCTGCCGGTCATCGACCTGGGGCAGGCCGGCCAGTGGCGGCTCGACGGAGGCCGGCAGTGGCTGGCCGCGGTGATGATCCTGCTCGGCTGGATCCTGGCGACGACGGTGGCGACGGGGGCCTCACGGATGCTGCGGCGGAGCTAGCGGGCCCACGCCCACGCCCGGCCTTGCGCGCGATGGCCTTACCCGCGGTAGGCGCACAGTCGTTCGACAGGTGAACCGTCATCACGCTTTACCTTTCCTTGACCACACGACGTACAACTTTCCGCAGGTTCCGTGGAGCCACTGGCGCGGCCCCGACCAGCGCGTTTTCAATGGTCGACACCATGGCTCTGCTGCCCCCCTTCATCCGTGCGTCGCGGACGAGATCAGCCGCCCCCCGACCCGCCGCCGCGCCCCACGCCGACGACGAGGTTCTCCTCGACGCGCCCGACGAACGGCTGGGACCCGCGCTGGTCGCCGCCGCGCGGGGCGAGTACGCGCCGGCCGCGCGGCTGCTCGCCGACACCCGTGCGCACGCCGAGTGGGAGGGCCGCGACCGCTACGTACGGCGGCTGGCGTCCTTCGCCCTCGCCCGCGGCGAGTGGTTCGAGAGCTGGCGTGCCGAGGCCCCGCGCGACCCGGACGTGCTGCTGGTCGGCGCCCAGCTGGCCGTGGACCGCTGCTGGGACTCCCCGGCGAGGGCCGAGCTGCTGCGGGCCGTCAGCCCGGCGATCACGGCCGCCGCGCGCAGCGACGACCGGGACCCGGTGCCCTGGCGGCTGGCGCTGGACCACGCGCGCGGCGCCCGCGCCGGGCACCGCTACTTCGAGGAGCTGTGGGAGGCGGCGGTGCGCCGCTCGCCGCACCACCACGGCTGCCATGTGGCGGCCCTGAAGTACCTCGCGGGCTCCTGGCACGGCTCCCACCGCGAGTGTTTCGACTTCGCCGAGCGAGCCGCCCAGGACGCGCCGCCCGGCTCGTTCGTCCAGGCACTGCCGCTGCGGGCGGCCTTCGCCTACCTGACCGACGGCTGCGGGCCCGAGGTGCCGCGCGAGCGGCTGGAGGCCGCCGCCGACCGCGCGCTCGCGCTGTCCGCCCGGCTCCCGGCGACCGACCCCTGGCCTGCGGAGATACGCAATCTCGCGGTCTACGTCCTGGTCCACCTCGAACGCTGGCCGCAGGCCGCGGAACAGCTGCGGCTGACCGGCCCGTACGCCACCTCCTTCCCCTGGGACCGGGTCTCCGACGACCCGCTCGGGCGGTTCCTGGAGGTACGCGACGAAGTCCGGCGGAACCTGGCCGGGGAGGCCGCGTGGCATCCACCAGGTGGGCAGGGCGACCGTGCCCGCTCCGGCGGCCATTAGGCTTCTGCGCCGTGACCACCGTCCGGCTTCCGCTCTTCCCCCTGAACTCGGTGTTGTTCCCCGGGCTCGTCCTGCCGCTCAACATCTTCGAGGAGCGCTATCGCGCCATGATGCGCGAGCTGTTGAAGACCCCCGAGGACGAACCACGCCGGTTCGCCGTCGTGACCATCCGCGACGGCCATGAGGTGGCGCTCAGCGCGCCCGGCATGCCCGATCCGACCGCCGTGCCCGAGCGCGGGGCGACCGCGGGCTTCGGCGCGGAGCCGTCGAAGGCGTTCCACACGGTCGGCTGCATCGCCGACGCGGCGACGATCCGGGAGCGCGCGGACGGCACCTTCGAGGTGCTGGCGACCGGCACGGCCCGGGTGCGGCTGGTGTCGGTGGACGCGTCGGGCCCGTTCCTGACGGCCGAAGTGGAGGAGCTCGAGGAGGAGCCGGGGGACGAGGCCGGGGCGCTGGCCGAGGGCGTGCTGCGGGCCTTCCGGCAGTACCAGAAGCGACTGGCGGGCGCCCGGGAGCGTTCCCTGGCGACGGGGGCGGAACTGCCCGACGAGCCGTCCGTGGTGTCGTACCTGGTGGCCGCCGCGATCATGCTCGACACGCCCACGAAGCAGCGGCTGCTCCAGGCCCCCGACACGGCGTCCCGGCTCCGGGACGAGCTGAAACTCCTTCGCTCCGAGACGGCCATCATCCGTAATCTGCCGTCGTTGCCCGCGTCGGAGCTGACGCGCGGCCCGACGAGTCTCAACTGACGCACGACCCCGAGGAACCGGCCCGCATGGCGAAGAAGGCGAAGAAGCAGCAGCCGGGCGGCACGCCCGCGACGGTGGCGCTGACCGCGGCGGGCGTGGACCACACCGTCCACGCCTACGACCACGACCCCTCCCACCCGTCCTACGGCGAGGAGGCCGCCCAGGCGATGGGCGTCTCCCCCGAGCGCGTCTTCAAGACGCTGGTGGCGGACGTGGACGGCGCGCTGGCCGTGGCGGTGGTCCCGGTGGCGGGCCGGCTCGACCTCAAGGCGCTGGCGACGGCGCTCGGCGGCAAGCGCGCGGCGATGGCGGACCCGGCCCTCGCGGAGCGCACCACGGGCTACGTCCTCGGCGGCATCTCCCCGCTCGGCCAGCGCAAGAAGCTCCGCACCGTCCTGGACGACTCGGCCACCGCCCACACCACGATCTGCGTGTCGGCGGGCCGCCGCGGCCTGGAGGTCGAACTCTCCCCCACCGACCTGACCACCCTGACGCACGCGGTCCTGGCCCCCATCGGCCGCCTGTGAGCCGGTCGGGCTCCACCGTCGCAGCCCGTCCGGCGTTCGAGGACGAGGACGTCCAGGCCTAAGCGGGAGTGCGGGGGCGGCAGCCCCCGGGGACGGGACGGGAAGGGGCGGCGGGGGCGCACACCACCCCGCCGCAGACCACAGCGCCCCGCCGCGGACCACGGCGCCCCGCCCGGCCGTAGGGTCCGCCCCTACGCCTTGGGACCGGGCGCCCCGTACGCGGGTGAATACAGATCCGGATCCCGCGGCCCGAACAGCGCCGTCAGCCCCATGTGCACCACGAGCCCCGCCAGCGGCCACGCCAGCAACGCCCCCTTCGCCCCCAGCTTCAGCGGCGCGGAGAACGTCACCCCCTTGCCCACGGCCTTGGCGTGCGCGATGACGTCCGACGCGGGCCCCAGCCACACCCCGAGCCGCCACGCCAGCAGCGCCCCCAGCAGACCGCCCACGCCCAGCGCCACCACCAGCGGCACACCGCCGCGCCGGCGCCACAGGAACACCCCGAGCGCGCTCACCGCCCCGAAGGCCAGCGCCAGCAGCGTGAACGTTCCGTCCACGCCGATCGCCTGCTCGCCCTCGGAGTCCTTGAGGTAGACGGTCCAGCCGACCTCGGACTCGTCGCCGACCAGCGGCACGTGCGGCGCCAGCCACCACCACAGCACGCCGAGCAGCGCCCCGGTGACCGCGACCACCAGGGTGACGACGACGGCCTCGATCACCTCGGCCCTCATCCCCGGCCCGTCCTGTCCGTACAGGCTCTCGTGCGGCGCGGGGGCCACGCCGGCGTACGCGCCGGGCGGAGGCTGCCACGCGTGCTGCGGGGGCTGTTCGTGCGGCGGCGGAGGGGGAGTCAGCGGTGCGGTCACCCTGACATCGTGCCAGGCCCGGCTGTGCGGCGCGTCACCGGACGGCCGCCCGGCGGTACGCCCAGGTGGCGACGGCCAGCGAAACGACGCCGACGAACGCGCACACGGCCAGGTCACCGAGGACGAAGGCCCAGTCGGGACGCGGCCCGAAGGTCCGCGCGTAGGCCTCCACGCCGTACGTCGACGGCAGCAGATCCCGTGCGAACCGCACGGCCTCCGGCATCCGGTCGGCCGGCAGCACGCCGAGCAGCAGCGCCGCCGACATGCCCAGCTGCCCCAGCACGGTCGCCAGCTCGGGCCGGGGCGCGAGCAGTCCGAGCGCGGCGCCGAGCCCGGCGAGGGCGGCCCCGGCGAGCGGGATCACCGCGGCGAGGATCCAGAGGTTGCCCATGGGCAGCCCGAAGAGCACACAGCCGAACACGGCCGTGACCACGGTCCCCGGCACGGTGAAGGACGCGTACGCGCCCGCCGCGCCGAGCACGACCGCGGCGGGCGGCACCGGAAGGGTCGCGTAGTGGTCGAGGCCGCCGTTGGACCGCAGCTGCCCGAAGTACTGGGCGAGCAGGTTCAGCGCGACGAAGGCGACGACGAGGACGGACGAGCCGGCCACCACCGACTCCGCCTCGCTGCCGCCGTCCACGACCCCGCGCATCATGATCAGGATGCCGATCGACTGGAAGGTCGCCACGAACAGCAGCGGGATCCGCGCCACCCGGGCCCGGGACAGCTGCGCCCGGTACACGGCCGCCAGCGCCGGCCACAGCCGCGCCCGCGGCCCGAGCTCGGCCGCCTCCCGGACGGTCTCCTCCACGGCCAGGACACTGCCCGGCAGAACCTCGGCGGGTACGACACTCACGTCGTGCTGCTCCCCTTCACTCTGGTTCGAGCCGGCGCCCTTCCCGGCGCTCCTCCTGTTGGGTACGGACGCGGCGGTGTGCGCGCTCAAGCCTTCACCAACCCCTGCCGGGCGGCGCCGCCGAGCGCCAGGTACACGTCCTCCAGGCTGGGCGTGGCGAGCGTGAAGTCGTCCAGGGCGGCGAAGGCGGCGCCGCCGGTGACGGTGGCGACGACCGCGCGCGCCTCCTCGGGGGCGAGCCGCAGCGTCCAGCGACGTCCGGACTCCGTGACCCGGTCGCGCAGCGCGGCCACCTCGGGCACGTCCAGCGGCGGACGTTCCCGCCACACCAGCTCGACCCGCACCTCGCCCGCGACCTGCTCCTTCAGCCCGGCCGGGCTGTCGCAGGCGATGACCCGGCCCCGGTCGAGGACGGCGACCCGGTCGAGGACGGTCTCGGCCTCGATGACGTTGTGGGTGACCAGCACGACGGTGGTGCCGCGTTCGGCGCGCCGGCGGTCGACGGCGCCCCACACGGCGCGCCGGGCGACGGGGTCCATGCCGGTGGTCGGCTCGTCGAGCACGAGCAGCGGCCGCTCCCCCACCAGCGCGGACGCGAAACAGGCGAGCCGCCGCTGCCCGCCGGACAGCTTCTTCAGCGGCCGGCCGGCGATCGGCGTGAGCCCCAGTTCGTCGAGTACGGCGTCCCGTTCGGCGCGCGCCCGGCGCACGTCGAGTCCGCGCAGCCGCCCGGTGGTCTCGGCGGCGAGCGACACGGTGAGTTCGTCGAGGGCGGTGGACTCCTGCCCGAGGTAGGCGAGGATCCGCGCGGCGCGCTCCGGGTGGCGCACGATGTCGTGCCCCAGGATCTCGACACTGCCCGTGTCGGGCCGCATCAGCCCGGTGAGCTGCCGTACCAGGGAGGTCTTCCCGGCCCCGTTCGGCCCGAGCAGCCCGAAGATCTCACCGCGCCGCACGTCCAGCCGTACGTCGTCGGTGGCCCGCACCTGCGGGGTCCCGGGGGTCCCGCGCCGGCCGCGTACCGCCGGATAGGTCTTGGTCAGTCCACGCACGGCGCACACGAGCTCACCCTTGTCCCGATATGCCGGTGCCGCGCGCGTACTCACAAGGGACGAGCCTACGGGGTCCGGGACGTCACCCGGCGCTCGGGGCCGCGGCACGACCCCCGTTCACTCCCCGGCCGGGGCGTGCTCCGCGGCCGTACGGACATCGATCTCGCGCCAGAAACCCGCCCGGATGGCGTACCGGTCGTGTTCGTCGATCTGGTCGTCCTTGTGGGCCAGCAGGCCGAACCGGGCCGCGTACCGCAGCAGCTCGCCGTCGATGCGGTGCGGGATCCGCGGATACATCCCCGACAGCTTCTGCCGGTGGCCGCCCTGGTCGCCGAGCCGCTCCATCCACCGGCGCGCGAAGACCTGCCCCACCTCGTAGGGGTCTCCGCCCACGGTGGTGATGTCCTCCTCGCGGTCGGCCCAGCGCTGCTCGGCCGTGGTCAGCTGCGCGAGCGTGGGCATCGAGGCGGCCTCGGGCGGCTCGGTGGCCCCGCCGGGGCGGTCGATCCAGCCCTTGTCGGAGGACCAGCGCAGGGTGGCGGTCGCGGGATGCTGGACGGTCTGGAGGCCGGGGGCCCGCAGCGCGGCCAGGTCCTTGGGGGTGGGTACGCCCTTGGGCGTGGGCACCCGCTCCTCGGCGCCGTTCTGCGCGCCGGCCACCGCGTGCTCCGGTTCCTCGGCGGCCGGCTCGGGCGCCGCCGTGAGTCCGGAGTCGGGCAGCGGCGCGGAGAGGATGGCGGCGATCTCCGGGCGCGGCACGGGCGGCGGCGCGCAGATCCCGCCGAGCTCCTTGGCGCGGACGGCCTTGGTGATCCAGGTCCGGTCCAGCACGCGGCGCTCGTCGGCCTCGGCGACCAGGTCCTCGGACTGGTTGTAGTCGCCGTCGGCGGCCTGCACGGCCCACAGGTGTACGGCGACGCCGTGTTCCTTGGCGGCCATCATGCCCGGCAGCAGGTCACCGTCGCCGGTGACCAGGACGACGTCGGAGCAGGCGCGGTTGCGGGCCAGTTCGGTGAGCTCGGCGTGCATCGCGGCGTCCACGCCCTTCTGAGCCCAGCGTCCGTCGCTGCGCGTCAGCGCGCCCAGCCGGACCGTGACCCGGGGCATCACGCGCAGTCTGCGGTGTTCGGGCTGGGGGACGCGGTCGGGGGCGCCGTCGAACCAGTAGATGCGCAGCAGCGGCCGTTCCGTGTCGGACTCGGCGCGCTCGCGCAGCCCCTGGATGAGGGCGGCGTGGTCGACGGTGATCCGGGATCGCGAGGGTTCCCCGGCGAGGAGACTGGCCGCGGCCCCCAGGAGATACCCGGCGTCCACCAGGACGATGCAGCGATCCACGCGACTCACCCTCTTCCCGGGAGGTTTGCTTCAGGCTTCCTTCGAGTCTGCCCGACCACGCGGAGGTTAACGGCCCGAACTCGATCTTCGGCGTGGCGTTTCGGGAGTTCGTTCGCCGGTGTCGCGCTCCGACCACCCTTGTCACACACGGTAATTATCCGAAATGCGTTCATTGTCAGCCTATGTGAATCTGGTCCCGGCTCTGGCCCTCAGATCCACCTCAGGAGGCAGATCACCATGGCCAAGAACAAGAACCGTGAGCGGAAGCAGCCGCAGGCCGAGCGCAGCCAGCAGGCGGCCCGCCAGTCCTCGATGGAGTCGCACGAGCAGCGCACCACGCAGGCGACCCCCGGTGACATCGCGCGCAAGGGCCGGACCAAGCGCTTCGGCCACAACTGACCTTCGCACAACGGGCCGTCGGGCCCCGCGGGCCGTCGAAGCCCGGGCACACCACGAGGGGCGCATCCGTGAACGGATGCGCCCCTCGTGTCCTTCGGTCGCTCAGCCGGCCAGGCACGCGGGGCCGAGCAGCACCTTCAGGTCGCCGAACAGCGCCGGGTCCGGCTTCACCCGGTGCCGGTCGAGGCGCAGCACCGTGGTCTTGGTCGGCCCCTGGAGCTTGATCCGGACCTCGCTGTCGCCCTTGTGATGGCTGAGGATCTCGCCGAGGCGGCTGATCATCGGCGGGGTGACCCGGGTCGCCGGGATGGTGAGGACGACGGGCGCGTTGGTGCCCGCGTTGGACAGGTCGGGGACCTGGAGCTCCATCGCGACCAGCCGCGGCACGTCCTCCCGCTTGTCGAGCCGGCCCTTGACGAACACGACCGCGTCCTCGACGAGTTGGGTCGAGATGAGCTGGTAGGTGGCCGGGAAGAACATGCACTCGATGGAACCGGCGAGGTCCTCGACCGTGGCGATCGCCCAGGCGTTGCCCTGCTTGGTCATCTTGCGCTGGAGGCCCGAGATGATGCCGCCGATGGTGACGACCGCGCCGTCCGCGTGCTCGCCTCCGGTGAGCTGGGCGATGCCCGCGTCTGCCTTGTCGGACAGCACGTGCTCCAGGCCGAACAGCGGATGGTCGGAGACGTACAGGCCGAGCATCTCCCGCTCCTGGGCGAGCAGATACGTCTTGTCCCACTCGTCGGTGGTGAACTCGACGTCCAGCCCGAAGCCCGGCTCGCTGGTGTCGTCCTCGCCCATCCCGCCGAAGAGGTCGAACTGCCCCTCGGCCTCCTTGCGCTTGACGGCGACCACGTTGTCGATCATCGGCTCGTACTGCGCGGTGAGGCCCTTGCGGGTGTGCCCCATGGTGTCGAACGCGCCCGCCTTGATCAGCGACTCGGTGGTCCGCTTGTTGCACGCGACCGCCTCGACCTTGTCGAGGTAGTCGGGGAAGGAGGCGTACTTCCCCTTCGCCTTGCGGCTCCTGATGATCGACTCGACCACGTTGGTGCCGACGTTGCGCACGGCCTCCAGGCCGAAGAGGATCACGTCGTCGCCCTGGGCGGCGAAGTTGTGCACCGACTCGTTGACGTTCGGCGGGAGCACCTTGATGCCCATACGACGGCACTCGTTGAGGTAGACGGCCGACTTGTCCTTGTCGTCCTTGACCGAGGTGAGCAGCCCGGCCATGTACTCCGCGGGGTGGTTCGCCTTCAGGTAGGCGGTCCAGTACGACACCAGGCCGTACGCGGCGGAGTGCGCCTTGTTGAAGGCGTAGCCGGCGAAGGGCACCAGCACGTCCCACAGGGCCTGGATCGCCTCGTCGCTGTAGCCGTTCTTCTTGGCGCCGGCCTGGAAGATGGTGAAGTTCTTCGCCAGCTCGTCGGGCTTCTTCTTGCCCATCACGCGGCGCAGGATGTCGGCCTCGCCGAGCGAGTACCCGGCGATGATCTGGGCGGCCTTCTGCACCTGCTCCTGGTAGACGATCAGGCCGTAGGTGACGGCCAGGACCTCTTCGAGGGGCTTCTCCAGCTCCTTGTGGATCGGGGTGATCTCCTGGAGCTTGTTCTTGCGCAGCGCGTAGTTGGTGTGCGAGTCCATGCCCATCGGGCCGGGACGGTAGAGCGCGGAGACGGCGGAGATGTCCTCGAAGTTGTCGGGCTTCATCAGGCGCAGCAGCGAGCGCATGGGGCCGCCGTCGAACTGGAAGACGCCGAGGGTCTCGCCGCGCTGGAGCAGTTCGAAGGTCTTCGGGTCGTCGAGCGGCAGGGCCAGCAGGTCGAGGTCGATGCCCTTGTTGGACTTCACCATCTTGACGGCGTCGTCCATGATCGTCAGGTTGCGCAGGCCGAGGAAGTCCATCTTCAGCAGGCCGAGCGACTCGCACTGCGGGTAGTCCCACTGCGTGATGGTCACGCCGTCCGTGTGCCGCACCCAGATCGGGGCGTGGTCGACGATGGGCTCGCTGGACATGATCACGCCGGCCGCGTGCACGCCCATCTGCCGGACCAGGCCCTCGACACCCTTGGCGGTGTCGATGACCTTCTTCACGTCCGGCTCGTTCTCGTACATCGCCCGGATCTCGCCCGCCTCGCTGTAGCGCGGGTGCGAGGGGTCGGTGATGCCGTTGAGGTCGATGCCCTTGCCGAGGACGTCGGCGGGCATCGCCTTGGTGAGGCGGTCGCCCATGGCGTACGGGTAGCCCAGCACGCGCGCGGAGTCCTTGATGGCGTTCTTCGCCTTGATCTTGCCGTAGGTGCCGATCATGGCGACCTTGTCGGAGCCGTACTTCTCGGTCACGTACCTGATCACCTCGACGCGCCTGCGCTCGTCGAAGTCGATGTCGACGTCGGGCATGGAGACGCGCTCGGGGTTGAGGAACCGCTCGAAGATCAGTCCGTGCGGGATCGGGTCGAGGTCGGTGATGCCCATGGCGTACGCGACGATCGAGCCGGCCGCGGAACCACGGCCCGGGCCCACCGCGATGCCCTGCTTCTTGGCCCACATGATGAAGTCCGCGACGACGAGGAAGTACCCCGGGAACCCCATCTGGATGATGACGTCCATCTCGTACTCGGCCTGCTTCTGGCGGTCGTCGGGGACGCCGCCGGGGAAGCGGCGCTCCATGCCGAGCCGGACCTCCTCCTGGAACCACGTGACCTCGGTGAAGCCCTCCGGGATGTCGAACTTCGGCATGAGGTTCTTCTCCGTGAACATGCCGGTCGTGTCGATCTGCTCGGCGACGAGGAGGGTGTTGCGGCATCCCTCCTGCCAGGCGTCCGAGGAGTCGACGGCGTACATCTCGTCCGTGGACTTCAGGTAGTAGCCGGTGCCGTCGAACCTGAAGCGGTCAGGGTCGGAGAGGTTCTTGCCGGTCTGGATGCACAGCAGGGCGTCGTGGGCGGTCGCCTCGTGCGCGTACGTGTAGTGCGAGTCGTTGGTGACCAGCGGCGGGATGGCGAGCTTCTTGCCGATGTCGAGGAGGCCCTCGCGGACCCGGTGCTCGATCTCGATGCCGTGGTCCATCAGCTCCAGGAAGTAGCGGTCCTTGCCGAAGATGTCCTGGTAGTCGGCGGCGGCCTTCAGTGCCTCGTCGAACTGGCCGAGGCGCAACCGGGTCTGGAGCTCGCCCGAGGGGCAGCCGGTGGACGCGATGAGACCCTCGGACCACTGCGAGATGGTCTCCTTGTCCATCCGCGGCCACTTCTGCAGCCAGCCCTCGGCGTAGGCGTCCGAGGAGAGACGGAAGAGGTTGTGCAGGCCGGTCGCGTTCGCCGCCCAGATCGTCTTGTGGGTGTAACCGCCCGAACCGGACACGTCGTCCCGCTTCTGGTGCGGCTGGCCCCACTGGATCTTGCGCTTGTTGCGCCGCGATTCGGGCGCGACGTACGCCTCGATGCCGATGATCGGTGTGACGCCCGCCTTCTTCGCCGTGTGGAAGAAGTCGTACGCCCCGTGCAGGTTGCCGTGGTCCGACATGGCGATGTGGGTCATGCCCATCTCGTTGCACGCGTCGAACATGTCCTTCAGCCGCGCGGCACCGTCCAGCAGCGAGTACTGGGTATGGACGTGCAGGTGCGTGAACGGCGGCTTTGACACGGCTGCGGCCTCCTGGGGAAACGGATGTCGACGAGGGTCCGACCGGCTGCGGACAGTCAGGCGGACAGCGTCGAAGTCTATGCCTCGGCACTGACACGCCGCGGGTTTCCACGCGTACCTTCATGCGGAGGACGCGGGCACTCCCGCGCACCCTCGCACGTTGGTGAGGTCGGACGATCCGTGCGCCACGTGCGATGAGATCCGCCCCACATGTCATGCATCACCTGCACCAGGAGGCACCCAGCGATGTCGGTCCCGCAGCTCAGCGCCGAGCAACGCGGCGAGGAGATCCTCGCCGTCTTCGACACCGCCTTCGGCCAGCTCCTGGCCGCCGACCCGGCCGCGTTCCGCGTGAAGTTCCGGAAGATGGCGGCCTCGGCCTTCGCGTTCTACCGCGGCACGGCGAGCCTCTTCTACCACGACCTGGAGGCCGAGAAGCGGGGCGGCCCGTTCCTGGACGAGCGCACCTCGCGCGTGTGGATCCACGGCGACCTGCACGCCGAGAACTTCGGCACGTACATGGACGCCACCGGCCGCCTGATCTTCAACGTCAACGACTTCGACGAGGCGTACGTCGGCCCCTTCACCTGGGACATCAAGCGTTTCGCCGCCTCCATGGCCCTGATCGGGTACGCGAAGGCGTTCAGCGACGACCAGATCACCGAGCTGGTGGAGGTGTACGCGGGCGCGTACCGCGAGCGCATCCACGCCCTGGCGACCGGCGCCAAGCGCGACGAGGTGCCGCCCTTCAGCCTGGACACCGCCCAGGGGCCGCTGCTGGACGCGCTGCGCGACGCCCGCTCGCTGACCCGCTTCGGGCTGCTGGACTCGATGACCGAGATCCGTGACTTCGAGCGCCGCTTCGCCCCCGGCGGCGGCTCCATCGAGCTGGACGCCGCCACCCGCTACAAGGTGCTCGCGGCCTTCGACGGCTATCTGGAGACGCTGCCGGAGACCTCGCTGGCCCGCCCGGACTCCTACCGGGTCAAGGATGTCGTCGGCCGCCGCGGGATCGGCATCGGCTCGGCCGGCCTGCCGTCGTACAACATCCTCCTGGAGGGCCACAGCGACGCCCTGGAGAACGATGTGGTGATCTACATCAAGCAGGCCCAGACCCCGGCCGTCTCCCGGCACATCACCGACCCGGCGATCCGGGACTACTTCCAGCACGAGGGCCACCGCACGGTGATCTCCCAGCGCGCCCTCCAGGCGCACGCCGACCCGTGGCTGGGCTGGACCGAGCTGGACGGCTCCGGCCAGCTGGTCGCCGAGGTCTCGCCGTACGCGGTCGACCTCGACTGGGGCGACATCGACGACCCGGACGAGATCGCCGCGGTCGTCGCCGACCTGGGCCGCGCGACGGCCACGATGCACGCGGCCGCCGACGACCAGTCCGGCGAGTCCCTGGTGCCGTTCTCCACGGAACGGGCCATCGACGCGGCGATCGCGGCCGACGAGGACGGCTTCGCCGACCTCCTGGTCGACTTCGCGCACGGCTACGGCGCCCGCGCCCGAGCCGACCACCAGATCTTCGTCGACCTCTTCCGCAACGGCCGGATCCCGGGTCTGTGACGGACCGGCCGCGCACAGGAACCCTTTAGGGGTCTTTTACCGGAGCACGTGACACACTCTCCTCCGCTATGGACATATCCGGGACCCACCTCAGAGCCGTACGCGCGGCGCTGTTCACGGCTGTCGTCGTGACGCTCAGCAGCGCGTCCCACGTGCTGCTGTCCCGGGCCCCGCTGCCGGTGAACACGGTGGCCGCCGTCGCGGTCGCCGTGTTCGCCGTCGCCTACGCGCTGGCGGGCCGCGAGCGCGGCTTCGGGCGGATCGCCGCCCTGCTGATCCCGCTGGAGCTGGCCGCCGACACCGTCTTCACCACCGGCCAGCACGTCTGCTACGGCCGCGCGGGCGGCCCCGTCGCCGGACCGCTGCGCTCGGTCGGCTTCGACGTGCTGTGCGGCGGCGCCGACGTCGGCCTCCCGCTGGCCCACGTGACCGGCGCCGGCACCGACCGGGCCGCCGTCCTGCTCGCCCACGCCGACCCGGCCACGGCCTGGCTGCTGCTCGGCACGCACCTCGCCGTCGGCCTTCTCGCGACCGCCTGGCTGCGCCGCGGCGAGCGGGCCCTGGCCCAGCTGCTGGGGGCGGTGACCGCGACCACGTTCCGGCCGCTGCTGCTCGCCTCCCGCGCGGTGACCGTGCGGCGCGCCCCGGCGGCCCGCCGCCCGCCGCGCCCGGTCCGCCGTACGACGGCCGCCCGCGGCCCGCTGCTCGCGCACTCCCTGGGACGGCGTGGACCCCCGTGCTCGGCCGCCTTCGCCTGAGCACATCCACGACCCCACACGTATCCCGCGTACGACACGTGCGCGTCCCACATGGAGATCAGCATGAGCAAGCGCAACAGCCAGGCGTCGAAGACGGCGGCCAGGGAGCGGCTGCGCGTAGAGCGCGAGCGCGAGGCCAAGAAGGCCAAGGCCAAGCGGCAGGTCATCGTCGCCTGCACGGTCGTCGGCGTGCTGGCCGCGGCGGGCGGCATAGGTTACGCCGTCGTCCAGGCCAACAAGCCCGGCCACTGGGAGGCCGTGCTGGACGAGAAGGTCGTCGCGCCGGCCAACACCACGGGCAAGGACGGCACGACCGTGGTCCTCGGCCAGAGCGCCGCCAAGAAGACGCTGAAGCTGTACGAGGACCCGCGCTGCCCGATCTGCGCCTCGTTCGAGCAGACGGTCGGCCCGACGCTCAAGAAGGACTACGACGACGGCAAGTTCAAGATCCAGTACGTCGGCGGCACCTTCCTCGACGGCGACACCGACGGCGACGGCAAGGTCAAGGTCGGCTCCCGCGGCGAGGGCTCCAAGAACGCGATGAGCGCTCTGGGCGCCGCGCTGAACGTGAGCCCCGAGGCCTTCCTGGAGTACAAGACGGCGCTCTACTCGGCGAAGTACCACCCCGAGGAGTCCGACGACAAGTTCAAGAGCGACGACTACCTGATCAAGGTGGCGGACACGGTCTCCGCGCTGAAGAACAACACGACGTTCCAGAACGCCGTGAAGAACGGCACGTACGACGCGTGGGCGCTGGCCATGTCGCAGACGTTCAACACCAACAAGGACGATGTCGACGGTACGCCGAGCCTGGTCATGGACGGCAAGAAGCTGACGGGGTCGGACGGCCAGAACGCGCCCATGACGGTGGCCGACTTCACCACGGCGATCGACGCGGCCCTCAAGGCCTGACCCACCGCACGGAACCGCCCCGCCGCGGGCCGGATTCTACGAGCACGCGAAGAGCGGGCGAACTTTTGCGAGTTCGCCCGCTCTCGTGCGTACCGCTCAGTAACCTGATCGCTCGTGACCAGTCGATACAGATCCTCCGAGAGCGTCAACTCCCTTACGCCCCGCCGCCGTACGGTCGTCAAGGCCGCGGCGGCCACCGCCGTTCTGGCCGGCCCGCTGGCCGCCGCGCTGCCCGCCCGCGCCGCCGCCGAGGCCCCCGCCTTCCTGCACGGCGTCGCCTCCGGCGACCCGCTGCCCGACGGCATCCTGCTGTGGACCCGCGTGACACCCGTCTCCGAGGCGATACCCGGCTCCGGACTCGGTCCGGACACCGAGGTGAGCTGGACCGTCGCCAAGGACAAGGCACTCACGAACGTCGTCGCCCGGGGCTCCCTGACCGCGACGGCCGCCACCGACCACACCGTCAAGGCCGACATCCGCGGCCTGGAACCGGCCACCGACTACTGGTTCCGGTTCTCGGCCGGCGGCACCGGCTCCCCGGTCGCCCGCACCCGCACCACGCCGGCCGCCGGCGCGACGGTCGCCGGCCTGCGCTTCGGCGTGGTCTCCTGCGCGAACTGGGAGGCCGGCTACTTCTCCGCGTACCGCCACCTCGCGGCCCGCGGCGACCTCGACGCCTGGCTGCACCTCGGCGACTACATCTACGAGTACGGCACCGGTGAGTACGGCACGCGCGGGACCGTCGTGCGGCAGACCTCGCCCGCGCACGAGATCCTCAGCCTCGCCGACTACCGCACCCGGCACGGCAAGTACAAGACCGACCCCGACCTCCAGAGCCTGCACCACAAGGCGCCGGTCATCGCGATCTGGGACGACCACGAGTTCGCCAACGACACCTGGTCCGGCGGCGCGGAGAACCACACCGAGGGCGCCGAGGGCAGCTGGACGGCCCGTCAGGCGGCCGCCAAGCAGGCCTACTTCGAGTGGATGCCGGTCCGGCCGGCGATCGCGGGCACGACCTACCGCCGGCTGCGCTTCGGCAAGCTCGCCGACCTCTCCCTGCTCGACCTGCGGTCCTTCCGCTCCCAGCAGGCGTCCACGGCCAGCGGTTCGGTGGACGACCCCGAGCGCACGCTCACCGGCCGCGCCCAGCTCGACTGGCTGAAGGCGGGCCTGAAGTCCTCCGACACCACCTGGCGGCTGGTCGGCAACTCGGTGATGATCTCGCCCTTCGTGGTCGGCTCGCTCGCCGCGGACCTGCTGAAGCCGCTGGCCAAGCTGCTCGGCCTGCCCCAGGAGGGCCTGGCCGTCAACACCGACCAGTGGGACGGCTACACCGACGACCGGCGCGAACTGCTGGCGCACCTGCGCTCGAACGCGATCGGCAACACGGTCTTCCTCACCGGCGACATCCACATGGCGTGGGCGAACGACGTGCCGGTGGACGCCGGCACGTACCCGCTGTCCGCCTCCGCCGCCACGGAGTTCGTCGTCACCTCGGTGACCTCCGACAACCTCGACGACATCGTGAAGGTCCCCGAGGGCACCGTCTCCGCGATCGCCTCGCCGGTCATCCGCGCCGCCAACCGCCACGTCCACTGGGTCGACACCGACCGCCACGGCTACGGCGTCCTGGACATCACCGCCGAGCGCGCGCAGATGGACTACTACGTCCTCTCCGACCGCACCAAGGCGAACGCGACCTCGTCCTGGAGCCGTTCGTACCGCACGCGCACCGGCACCCAGAAGGTCGAGCGCACGTACGACCCGGTCTAGGCCCGGCCGAGGTCGGTTTCGGGCCCGGTCCAGGTTCGGGCTCCGGACCCGGTCCAGGTCTCAAGCCCGGTCCAGGGGCCCGGTTCTAGGCCCGGTCCAGGTCCCGTCGGAGCGAGTCCAGGAAGCCGAGTGCCACCCGCCAGGTGGCCTCGGCGGCCTCCTCGTCGTAGTCCGGCAGACCGGGGTCGGTGTAGAGGTGCCCGGCCCCGGCGTACCGGTAGACCTCGACGTCGGCGCCGGTCCGGTTCATCTGGAGGTACCAGGCGCCGAGCCAGTCGTCCGTCTCGAACGGGTCCGGCTCGGCCACGTGCAGCTGGACCGGCAGCTCGTCCGCCCGGGCGTTGGGCGCGATGTCCGAGGTGCCGTGCAGCAGCAGCAGTCCGCGCGCCTTGTCGTCACCGAGAGCCAGCGTCTGCGCGACGGAGGCGCCGAGCGAGAACCCCGCGTACACGAGCCCGCGCCCGGAGTAGGGAGCGGCGGCCAGGACGGCCCGCCTGAGCAGTTCGTCCTTGCCGAGTTCCGCGCTGAAGGCCGTGCTCTCCTCGACCGCGTCGAACGTGCGTCCGTCGAAGAGATCCGGCGTCCACACCTCGTGCCCGGCCGTGCGCAGCCGGTCCGCCGCCGCACGCACCGCGGGACGCAGTCCGTAGGTCGAGTGAAAGAGCATGATGTTCATGAGGCCATGGTGCCAGCCGGGTACGCCGACACCCGCGCGCACGTACCCGGGAAGACACGGAACTCACATGTTCATGACCGCCCGGGCCCGGTTAGGTTCGAAGGCATGGAGAACATACTCCGCCCGCTGATCGTCATCGGTGGCTCGGTCATCCTCACGCTGGCCCTGGGCTGGGCCACGGACCGGCTGCTGCGCAAGGCCGACGCACGGCACAGCGAGACCCCGCTGTGGGATCTGCTGCGCCGTGCCCGCGTCCCCTACCAGCTCGTGCTCTGCGCCGCCCTGCTCAGAGGCTCGTACGACGCGGCGAAGGTGCTGGAGGAGCACCGGGTCGGGGTCGGCCGGACGCTGACCCTGGTGCTGATCGGGTCCGCCGCCTGGCTGGTGATCCGGATCGCGGCCGCGATCGTCGAGACGTCCTACAGCCGCTACGCCCGCGCCCACCGCGATCCGGCCCGGGTCCGCAGGGTCCGCACCCAGGTGTCGCTGATCGTGCGGGTGGTGTCGGCGATCGTCGGCGTGGTGGCCGCGGCCGCGATGCTGCTGACGTTCCCGGCGATGCGCGCGGCCGGTGCCTCCCTGCTGGCCTCGGCCGGCGTCCTCGGCATCGTCGCCGGTGTCGCCGCCCAGTCGACGCTCAGCAACCTGTTCGCGGGCCTTCAGATCGCCTTCGGCGACATGGTGCGGATCGGCGACACGGTCGTGGTGGACGGCGAGTGGGGCACGGTCGAGGAGATCACCCTGACCTTCCTGACCGTACGGACCTGGGACGAGCGCCGGATCACCATGCCGGTGTCGTACTTCACGTCCAAGCCGTTCGAGAACTGGTCGCGCGGCACCCCGCAGATGACCGGCATCGTCTACTGGCACCTCGACCACTCGGCGCCCGTCGAGGCGATGCGCGAGAAGCTCCGCGACATCCTCCGGGAGTGTCCGGCCTGGGACGGCCGGGACTACGGCGTCGCGGTCACCGACTCGACGCCCAACACCCTCCAGGTACGCGCCCTGGTGACGGCCAAGGACGCCGACGACATCTGGACGGTACGGGTCACCGTCCGCGAGCAGATGATCCGCTGGCTGTCAGCGGAGCACCCGTACGCGCTGCCCCGGGTCAACACGGCGGACGCGGTGCTGCCGCCGAGCCGCCGCTCCCCCGACGGGCCGGCCACCGGCCGCCCGGCCCGCGACGGGGAGTCCCGTGACGGGGCGCTGCCCCGCGTCCACGAGCCGCCGCGGACCGGCCGCGGCTGACCGTCACCGCCCGCGCTCGGCGCCGCCGTTGACCTGGACGACCTGCGAGGTGACATGGCCGGCGCCGGGGGACGCGAGCCAGTGCAGGGTGGCCGCGACGTCCCCGGGCGTGCCGGCCCGCCCGGTGGCGGTCTCCCCGATGAGCCGTTCCCGCCGGGCCGCCTCCATCGCGTCCCCGAAGAACTCGGTGTCCTCGACATAGCCGGGGGCGACGACGTTCACGGTGATCCCGCGCGGCCCGAGATCACGGGCCAGGTCGTGGGCGTACGGGTGCAGCGCGGCCTTGGCGCCGCCGTACGCCCCGCTGCCCGATCCCCGGTAGGCGGCGATGGAACTCACGAACAGCACCCGCCCGCCCGGCTCGGCGAGCCGGTCCCGCAGCGCCTCCGTGAGAAGGACAGCGGTCAGGGTGTTGATCCTGAAGTTGACGCTCCAGTGGTGCGCGACGACGTCGAGCGGATCGTCGCTGTCGCTCCCGGGCTCCAGTTGTCCGTTGCCCCCGGCGCTGTGGACGAGGACGTCCACGGTTCCCCACTCGCGCGCCACGAGGTCGGCGACCCGGCGCGCCTCGCGCGGTTCGCTGAGATCCGCCGCGCAGGTCGACGCCCCCGGCACCCCGGCCCTCGCCAGCACCTCGGGCCGCCGCCCGAGCAGCAGGACCTGGTCCCCGTCGGCGGCGAAGACGCGCGCCGCCGCGAGCCCGATCCCGGTACCGCCACCACTGATCACCACATTGCGAGCCATGATCCGATGGTAGGAGCGGACGGCCGCCGACGGTGGCGATCCCGGCCTCTTTCGGCCTGTCCACCGTGCCGCCGCGCACCGGGGAACGCACGAAAGAACCCCACGGAAGAAGCGCACGAAAGAAGCTCACGGAAGAAGCAGAGCTCAGCGAGCTCACCGAAGGCTGCGCACATCCAAGTGCCGCAGCACCCGGTCCACCACCTCCGGGTCGGCCCCCGGCTCGCTGCGCGCCGCCAGCACCTCGTGCCGCGCGGCGCTCAGCAGCTCCCCCTGGATCCGCCGCAGCCGCTTGACCCTGCGCGCCCGCTGCTCGTGCGCCTCCCGCCGCTCGTCCTCCGCCATGTCCGGGCTGATCCGCACCCCGATGTCGAAGGCCCGCCGCAGCATCTGCTCCAGCAGCTCCTCGGGCAGGTCCTCGACCTCCTCGATCTCCCGCAGCCGCCGCTTCGCCGCCTTCGCCGCCCGGATCGCCAGCTCCCGCTCGAACTCCTTGTCCCGGTCCGGGTCCGCGCGCACCCCGAGCCGCTTGACCAGCCACGGCAGCGTCAGCCCCTGGAGCACCAGCGTCGCCATGATCACCCCGAACGCGATGAACACGATCTCGTCCCGGTCCGGGAACGGCGACCCGTCGTCGGTCTTCAGCGGGACGGCCAGCGCCAGCGCGACCGAGGCCACCCCGCGCATCCCCGCCCACCACATGATGACGGTCTCCCGCCAGCTCACCGGGATCTCCTCGTCGTAGTCCCGCTTGGCGTGCAGCCGCTTGGTCAGCCAGGTGGCGGGCAGCAGCCACGCCAGCCGCACCAGCACCACCACGGCGACGATGATGCCCGCCCACCCGAGCAGCTCGCCCCAGCGCCCCGACGCCGTACGGATCGCGTTGTGCAGTTCGAGCCCGATCAGCCCGAACGCGACGCCCGTGACGAGTGTGTCGACGATGTCCCAGAACGTGTGGCCGGCCAGCCGCCTCGCCACGTCGTCGGCGTCGGTGGCGTACTCGGCGATGAAGAGCGCCGCGGTGAGCACGGCGAGCACCCCGGACCCGTGCAGCTCCTCCGCGAGGACGTACGCGGCGTACGGCACCAGCAGCGTCAGGCTGATCTGGAGGGTGGGGTCGTCCAGCCAGGCGATCAGCCGGTGGGTGCCCCAGCCGAGAGCGAGTCCGACGGCGACCGCGACGACGGCGGACAGCACCAGGTCGAGCCCTGCCTCCCACGGCGAGAACGCCCCGCTGACCACGGCGGCGATCGCCACGTGGTAGAGCACGATCGCCGTGACGTCGTTGAACAGGCCCTCGCCCTCCAGGATCGACACCAGCCGGCGCGGCAGTCCCAGCTGTCCGGCGACGGCGGTCGCGGCCACCGGGTCGGGCGGGGCGACCAGCGCGCCCAGTGCCACGGCGGCCGCGATCGGCAGTCCGGGCACGATCGCGCTCGCGACGGCCGCCACACTCAGCGTGGTCACGAACACCAGCGCCACGGCCAGCAGGAAGATGGGCCGCTTGTTGGCCGCGAACTGCCGCCACGAGGTCCGCCGCACCGCCGCGTACAGCAGCGGAGGCAGCAGCGCGGGCAGGATCAGATCAGGCGGAATATCGACATTCGGCACGAAGTCCGGCACCGCGAGGGCGATACCGAGCAGCGTCATCAGCACCGGCGCCGGCAGTCCGACCCGGTCCCCGACCGGGACACTCACCACGGCCCCGAGCAACAGCACGAACAGCAGGGCCAACTGATCCACGGTCAGCGCTCCGGGAGTCGACGTTCACACAGCAGGCCTCAAGCCTGCCACGCGGCTCCCGCCACCGGCCGTTCGCCGCCCCCGGCTACACAGCGCGCCGCATCGCCCGGTGCGGGATCCCCGCGTCGGGGAACTCCGGGCCGTACGCCACATATCCCAGCCGCTCGTAGAACCCCAGTGCGTGCGTCTGCGCGTGCAGGTCCACCGCCGCCAGTCCACGCGCGCGGGCCGCCTCCTCGATGCCCCGCACCAGCGCGGCCCCGACGCCCAGCCCGCGGGCCGCCCGCGCCACGGCCAGCCGCCCCAGCGACCCGACCGACAGGTCACCGCCGGTCTTCGCCGCGGCCTCCTCGCCGAACAGCAGCCGTCCGGTGCCCAGCGGCACCCCGTCGTCACCGATCGCCAGCACATGCAGCGCCACGGCGTCGTAGGCGTCGTACTCGATGTCCTCGGGCACGCCCTGCTCGACGACGAAGACCTCCTTGCGGACCGTGAAGCAGGCCTCGCGGTCGGCGGACTCCTCCGCGACCCGCACGTCGTACGAGACGACCGACAGCGTCATGCGTAGGTCTCCTCTCGCACCTGGTCCAGGGCCTGGCGAAGGTCCTCGGGGTAGTCGCACTCGAACTCGACCCACTCCCCGTCCCCGGGGTGCTCGAAGCCGAGCCGCACGGCGTGCAGCCACTGGCGGGTCAGCCGCAGCCGCTTGGCGAGCGTCGGGTCGGCGCCGTACGTCAGGTCGCCCACGCAAGGGTGCCGGTGGGCGGCCATGTGGACGCGGATCTGGTGGGTGCGCCCGGTCTCCAGCTTCACGTCGAGCAGGGAGGCCGCGCGGAAGGCCTCGATCAGGTCGTAGTGCGTGACGGACGGCTTGCCCTCGGCCGTCACCGCCCACTTGTAGTCGTGGTTGGGGTGCCGGCCGATGGGCGCGTCGATGGTGCCGCTGGTCGGGTCCGGGTGCCCCTGCACCAGCGCGTGGTAGCGCTTGTCGACCGTGCGCTCCTTGAACTGGCGCTTGAGCGAGGTGTACGCGCGCTCGGACTTGGCGACCGCCATCAGACCGGACGTGCCGACGTCGAGGCGGTGCACGATGCCCTGGCGCTCGGCGGCGCCGGAGGTCGAGATGCGGTACCCGGCGGCCGCGAGGCCGCCGATGACCGTCGGGCCGGTCCAGCCGGGGCTGGGGTGCGCGGCGACACCGACCGGCTTGACGATGACGACCACGTCCTCGTCGTCGTAGACGATCTCCATGCCCTCGACCGGCTCGGCGACGATCTGCACGGGCGCGGGCGCCTGCGGCATCTCCACCTCGAGCCAGGCGCCCCCGTGCACCCGCTCGGACTTCCCGACCACCGAGCCGTCGACCGTGACCTTTCCCGCCGCCGCGAGCTCGGCGGCCTTGGTACGGGAGAAGCCGAACATGCGGGAGATGGCGGCGTCGACACGCTCGCCCTCCAGGCCGTCGGGCACGGGCAGGTTTCGGATCTCGGGAATCGTGCTCACCCGTCGAGTATGCCGGACAGGTCCGACAGTCCCGAACGTGTGCTCAGTCCTTGTGGACGGTTCCGTCCGGATCCAGGCCCCTGAAGGACAGCAGCACGATCAGGATGCCGCCGCACACGATCGCCGAGTCGGCGAGGTTGAAGACGGCGAAGTGCTTGGGCGCGATGAAGTCGACGACCGCCCCCTCGAACACCCCCGGCGAGCGGAAGATCCGGTCGGTGAGGTTGCCGAGCGCGCCGCCGAGCAGCAGGCCGAGCGCGATCGCCCAGGGCAGGCTGTAGAGCTTGCGCGCGAGCCGGGCGATCACCACGATCACCGCCGCCGCGATCACCGTGAAGATGATCGTGAAGGCCTCGCCGAACCCGAAGGCGGCGCCCGCGTTGCGGATGGCCTCGAACTTCAGCCAGTCGCCGACGATCTCGATCGGCGCGTGGTGCTCCAGCTTGGCCACCACGATCATCTTGCTGACCAGGTCGAGGGCGTACGCGAACGCGGCGACCGCGAACAGCACGGCGATCCGCCGCTTCCCCCTGGACGGCTCGGCAGGGGCCTGCGAGGCCCCCGGTCCGGCCGTCGTCCCGTCGGTGCCGGGCCCGCCGGCCGGGGCCGTGGCCCCCTCGGAACCGGAGCGCTCGCCCGACGCCGCGTCGTCGCCGGGCTGTTCCTGCCCGGCCCGTACCGCGTCCGGAGTGCCCGGCGTACCGATGATCCGCTCCGCCTCTGCCACGTGAGTCCCTCAACCTAGGTGCCTGACTGAGCACGAGGGTACGGCACGCCTCCGCCGCGCACCGATCAGGAGCGGCGCTCCTGCTTCTGCTTGCACTCGACGCACAGGGTGGCCCGCGGGAAGGCCTGCATACGGGCCTTCCCGATGGGGTCGCCGCAGTTCTCGCACAGGCCGTATGTGCCCGTGTCCAGCTGCTGCAGGGCGCGCTCCGTCTGGGTGAGCATCTCGCGCGCGTTGGCGGCCAGCGACATCTCGTGCTCCCGCGTGATGTTCTTGGTGCCGGTGTCCGCCTGGTCGTCGCCCGCGCCGTCCCCGGAGTCCCGCATCAGGCCCACGAGCGACTCCTCGGACGAGGTGATCTCGGC
Source organism: Streptomyces sp. NPDC002306 (assembly GCF_053593435.1). NCBI lineage: Bacteria > Bacillati > Actinomycetota > Actinomycetes > Kitasatosporales > Streptomycetaceae > Streptomyces > Streptomyces sp. NPDC002306. Next base: position 88,918 of record NZ_JBSFCK010000005.1, on the reverse strand, counting down.
CCGCAGCCGCTCCGCCTCGGACAGCAGCTCGGCCCGTGCCTCCTCGACCTCCTCCGGCGTCCAGGGGTCCTCCCCGGGACGTACGGCGAGCTCGCCGGGCCGCGCCGCGGCGAGCCGCGCCTTGGGGACGGCACTGTCCGCCGCCGTGGCCGTGCCAGGAGTCTTCTTCGCAACCACCGTCGTGGCTCCCGTCTGCTCCGCGGCCTGTGCCGCGCCGACCTTCTTGGCCGTGCTCTTCCCGGCCGCGCTCTTCGCGGCGGCGGTGCTCTTGCGGGCCGTGCTGTTCGCGCCGCCCGTGGCCTTGGCGGCGGCCCGGCCTCTCGTGGCGGCCGCGGCTTTCGTGCCGTTCTTCGCGCCGGCGGTCCTCGTCGCCGCCTTCTTCTCGGCCTTGTCGGCCTTCTCTGCCTTGCCGGCCTTCTCGGTCTTCTCGGCCTTCTCGGACAGTTCGGTCGTGTGCGCGGTTGCCGGTTTCTTCGTGACCGGCTTCGTCGTGACCGTCTTCTTCGAAGAAGCCGGTGTCGCGTGCGCGAGCGGCACTTCCGCGGGAGCGGCGTCCGACGGAGTCGTCCTCACGGCTCGCGTACCCCTTCCCGCCTGCGCGCTCTTCTTTCCGCCCACGTCCTTGACCGCGCCGTCGGAGGCCGCAGCGCTCGTGGACCTGCCGGACGCCGACTGCTGTACGGCGGTCTTCTTCGCCACCATGGTCGCGGCCCCTTCACATATTGTGATCTTGCTCGCGAATCGTGCTGGGACGATAAATCGACTTGAGTCCCTCGGCAACGGGGCACGCCGCCCGATCCGCCCGCCTCGCGCGTGCCGCGCGGCCGACATGCAAGCGTTGTGCCCAGCTCCCCGCCGGGTAATCCGTCCGGCCCGCCGTCCCTGAATCCGAACAGGCGTACCTCGCCATTCGGGGCATCCCGGACGCCCCGCGCCCGCGCGCCCCAGGCCCGGAAATCCGGTCGGCCACCGTCCGCGCGGCGCCGTACACTGGGCGAAGCGAAAAGCATGGATGGGGACGAGTAGCGGCGTACGCAGCCCAGAGCGACCCGGGGACGGTGGGAGCCCGGGGGCGAGCGCGACGCGAAGATCACCCCGGAGCCGCCGGAAGAACGCCGCAGCAGGACAGCAGCGGCCAGTAGAACCGGCTCGCGACCCCAATGAGGGGGCTCACCGGCGCACAGGGCGCATCGGAGGGCCAAGGAGGGTGGTACCGCGGGAGCGCGCCGCACACGGCGTAGACAGGCAACAAGGCTCTCGTCCCTCCGACGGAAGGCAGCACGTCCGCCGGAGGAAGATCGATGACGTCGTACCGCCAGGTGCCCGCCCAGGTCGACCTGCCCGCGCTCGAGCACGAGGTGCTCGATTTCTGGCGCGAGCAGAAGATCTTTGCCAAGAGCCTGGACCAGTCCGAGGGCCGCCCCGAATGGGTGTTCTACGAGGGTCCGCCCACCGCGAACGGCATGCCGGGCGCCCACCACATCGAGGCGCGCGTCTTCAAGGACGTCTTCCCCCGCTTCCGCACCATGCGCGGCTACCACGTGGCCCGCAAGGCGGGCTGGGACTGCCACGGCCTCCCGGTGGAGCTGGCGGTCGAGAAGGAACTCGGCTTCAGCGGCAAGCAGGACATCGAGGCGTACGGCATCGCCGCGTTCAACGCCAAGTGCCGCGAGTCCGTGACCCGCCACACCGACGCCTTCGCCGAGCTGACGACCCGCATGGGGTACTGGGTCGACCTGGACGACGCGTACCGGACCATGGACCCGGAGTACGTCGAGTCGGTCTGGTGGTCGCTGAAGGAGATCTTCGACAAGGGGCTGCTGGTCCAGGACCACCGCGTCGCCCCATGGTGCCCGCGCTGCGGCACGGGCCTGTCCGACCACGAGCTGGCCCAGGGCTACGAGACGGTCGTCGACCCGTCCGTGTACGTCCGTTTCCCGCTCACCTCCGGTCCGCTGGCCGGCGAGGCCGCGCTCCTCGTCTGGACGACGACCCCCTGGACGCTGGTCTCCAACACGGCCGTCGCCGCCCACCCCGAGGTGACCTACGTCGTCGCGACGAACGGCGAGGAGAAGCTCGTCGTCGCCGAACCCCTGCTCGCCAAGGCACTCGGCGAGGGCTGGGAGACGACCGGCCAGACCTTCACCGGCGCCGAGATGGAGCGCTGGACGTATCAACGTCCCTTCGAGCTCGTCGAGTTCCCGGAGCCCGCGCACTACGTGGTGAACGCCGAGTACGTCACGACCGAGGACGGCACGGGTCTGGTCCACCAGTCCCCCGCCTTCGGTGAGGACGACCTCAAGGTCTGCCGCGCCTACGGCCTGCCGGTGGTGAACCCGGTCCGCCCGGACGGCACCTTCGAGGACGACGTCCCCCTGGTCGGCGGCGTCTTCTTCAAGAAGGCGGACGAAAGGCTCACGGAGGACCTCAAGGACCGCGGTCTGCTCTTCCGGCACCTGCCGTACGAGCACAGCTACCCGCACTGCTGGCGCTGCCACACCGCGCTCCTCTACTACGCGCAGCCGTCCTGGTACATCCGCACCACGGCCGTCAAGGACCGTCTCCTCCAGGAGAACGAGAAGACCAACTGGTTCCCTGAGACCGTCAAGCACGGCCGCTTCGGCGACTGGCTGAACAACAACATCGACTGGGCGCTGTCCCGCAGCCGTTACTGGGGCACCCCGCTGCCGATCTGGCGCTGCGAGGACGAGCACCTCACCGTCGTCGCCTCCCGCGCCGAGCTCACGCGGCTGACCGGCACCGACCAGTCCGAGCTGGACCCGCACCGCCCGTACATCGACGAGGTCACCTTCGCCTGCCCGCAGTGCGAGAAGACGGCCACGCGCGTGCCGGAGGTCATCGACGCCTGGTACGACTCGGGTTCGATGCCGTTCGCGCAGTGGGGCTACCCGCACAAGAACAAGGACCTCTTCGAGTCCCGCTACCCGGCGCAGTTCATCAGCGAGGCCATCGACCAGACCCGCGGCTGGTTCTACACGCTGATGGCCGTCGGCACGCTGGTCTTCGACAAGTCGTCGTACGAGAACGTCGTGTGCCTCGGCCACATCCTCGCCGAGGACGGCCGCAAGATGTCCAAGCACCTGGGCAACACCCTCCAGCCGATCCCGCTGATGGACCAGCACGGCGCGGACGCCGTGCGCTGGTTCATGGCGGCCGGCGGCTCCCCGTGGGCGGCCCGCCGGGTGGGCCACGGCACCATCCAGGAGGTCGTCCGCAAGACGCTCCTGACGTACTGGAACACGGTCGCCTTCCAGGCCCTGTACGCCCGTACGACCGGCTGGGCGCCGAGCGCGGCGGACCCGGCCCCGGCCGACCGGCCGATCCTCGACCGCTGGCTGCTGTCCGAACTCCACGCGCTCACCGACCAGGTGACGCAGGCTCTGGAGGCCTACGACACCCAGCGCGCCGGCAAGCTCCTGTCGGCGTTCGTCGACGATCTGTCCAACTGGTACGTACGCCGCTCCCGTCGCCGTTTCTGGCAGGGCGACAAGGCGGCGCTGCGCACCCTGCACGAGGTCGTCGAGACCGTCACCAAGCTGATGGCCCCGCTGACCCCGTTCATCGCCGAGCGGGTCTGGCAGGACCTGGTGGTGCCGGTGACCCCGGGCGCCCCGGAGTCGGTGCACCTGGCGTCCTGGCCGGAGGCGGACCTGTCCGCGATCGACCCCGAGCTGTCACGGCAGATGGTCCTGGTCCGCCGACTGGTGGAGCTGGGGCGTGCCACGCGCGCGGAGTCGGGCGTCAAGACGCGCCAACCCCTCTCGCGCGCGCTGGTCGCGGCGACGGGCTTCGAGTCGCTCGACCGTGAACTGCACGCGCAGATCACCGAGGAGCTGAACGTGAGCGCGCTCGCGTCGCTCTCCGAGGTCGGCGGCTCGCTGGTGGACACGACCGCGAAGGCCAACTTCCGCGCGCTGGGCAAGCGGTTCGGCAAGCGCGTCCAGGACGTCGCCAAGGCGGTCGCGGACACCGACGCGGCGGCGCTGTCCCTGGCACTGCGTGAGGGCACGGCGTCGGTGGAGGTCGACGGCGAGACGATCACCCTCGGCCCGGACGAGGTGATCATCACCGAGACCCCGCGCGAGGGCTGGTCGGTGGCCTCCGACTCGGGTGCCACGGTCGCCCTGGACCTGGAGATCACGGAGGAGCTGCGGCAGGCGGGCCTGGCCCGTGACGCGATCCGCCTGATCCAGGAGGCCCGCAAGAACAGCGGCCTCGACGTGGCCGACCGGATCGCGCTGCGCTGGACGTCCACGGACCCGGCGGTCATCGCGGCCCTGGCCGAGCACGCGGCCCTGATCGCCGACGAGGTCCTCGCCACGGACTTCGCCCAGGGCGAGGCGGACGACTCCTACGGCGAGCCGTTCACGGACGAGGGCCTGTCCCTGACGTTCCACCTCCACAAGGTGTAACCAAGCCCACAGAGGGCCCGGTCTCCCCCAGGGGAAACCGGGCCCTCTCCCACGCCACCCCGCCACTCCGGTCCCAGCCCCCGGCAGGCAGCACCGAGAGAGCAACCCCACACCGGCCCGCCCCGGCCCCACCACCGCACCCAGGCCCCACGGAACACACCCCCGCTTCACCGATCGCCCCCGCCCTCGGGCGACCGCCCAGGGCCAGTCCTCTCCCCCTGGACGCAGCCCCCTCCGCCGACCCGGCCGGGCTCGTCTCTCCCGTCCCCCCGTCCCGGGACCAGGCGCCTGAGCCCCTCCGCCCGGATGTAAGGGCCCGGAGCTCGCCGGGGGCGGAGTCGGCCGGGCTCTCGCCCTGCGTGGGGCCGACCCGGCGTGCGGACGGGCCGGGCGGAGCACGCCTGCCGGTGTCGCGGAACACACACGTCCGACGGCGACGCACCGCTCGTGCCCCCAGCGCCGGTACCGGGCGTCCCGGGCGCAGCGGCGGCCCCCGGACCGGCGGTCACCCCCGCGCCCAGCCGGCGCCGGCAGCCTCCGTACCCCATGAACGTGTTCCGCGTCACCGTTGTCAACACGCGTAAAAAGGGCGAGGCCCCGGATAAGAAATCCGGGGCCTCGCCCTGAACGCTGCCGACGCCTGAGGCGTAGCTCTGGCCGTCAGTTGTCGTCCTCGTCGATCAGGAACCCGCGCATCGGCGAGGGCGCCTGACCCATCGGCGACGGGCCCTGCGGCCGCACCGGCGCCATCGGCTGGGTCATGGCCGGCGTCATCTGCTGCTGGCCGCCGTAGGACGGGGGAACGGGGCTCGGCCCGCCACCCATGCCCTGGCTGGTGCCGTACGACGGGGCGCTCGCGCCGGCCGGGGCCATGGAAGGCGCCGGGGACGGCGGCAGAGACGCGGCCGCCGGGGTACGCGGCGGAGCCAGCGAGTCGTCGGCCTGGGTCTCCAGCTGGCGCAGCTGCGACTCCAGGTAGGACTTCAGACGCGTACGGTACTCGCGCTCGAAGCCGCGCAGGTCCTCGACCTTGCGCTCCAGCGTGGCGCGGGCGGACTCCAGGGAGCCCATCGCGACGCGGTGCTTCTCCTGCGCGTCCCGCTCCAGGGCGTCGGCCTTGGCACGGGCGTCACGCTCGAGACCCTCGGCGCGGCTGCGGGCCTCGCCGACGATCTTGTTGGCTTCGGAGCGGGCCTCGGCGATCGCCTGGTCGGCGGTCTGCTGGGCCAGCGAGAGGACACGGGCGGCGCTGTCGCCACCGGGGCCCTGACCGGGGCCGCCCATCGGACCGCCCATGGGGCCGCCCATCGGGCCACCCATCTGCTGCTGCATGGGGGGCTGGCCACCCATCGGTCCCTGGCCCATCGGACCCTGACCCATGGGGCCCTGGCCCATCGGACCCTGACCCATCGGACCCTGACCCATGGGGCCCTGACCCATCGGACCCTGACCCATGGGGCCCTGGCCCATCGGACCCTGGCCCATCGGGCCGGGACCCTGCGGACCACCCTGACCACCGGGACCGGCGGGCAGCTGCGGCGCACCGCTCGGCAGCTGGGGCGGGCCACCCATGGGGCCCCCCATCTGCTGCGGCGGGCCCGATATGCCGGCCGGCACGGGGCCGCCGGGACCGCGCATGCCCTGCTGCGGCATCCCCTGCGGAGGCATGCCTTGCTGCGGCATTCCCTGCTGGGGCATGCCCTGCTGAGGCATGCCCTGCTGCTGGTCCTGTTCCGGGGGCTTGCGCATGTTCTGCTGGTTCTGGGCAGCAGCACGCGTGGCCGCGGCCAGCTTGGCGCGCAGGTCCTCGTTCTCGCGCAGCAAGCGCGTCAGTTCGGCTTCGACCTCGTCGAGGAAGGCATCGACCTCGTCCTCGTCATAGCCTTCTCGGAGGCGGACGGTCGTGAACTGCTTGTTCCGCACGTCCTCGGGGGTCAACGGCATCTCTTCACCTCAACGTTGTCATCGGCAGTCGGCAAGACCGTATCGTCCACTGTCACCTCGCGAGACTTCCCACGACGGAGATCAGGATATAGACGATGATCATCAGTACGAAGAAGGACAGGTCTAGCGCCACGCCCCCGAGACGCAGCGGCGGGATGAACCGCCGCAGAAGCTTCAGCGGTGGATCGGTGACAGTGTAGGTGGCCTCCAGAACGACCACCATCGCCTTGCCGGGTTGCCACGAGCGGGCGAACTGGAAGACGTAGTCCATGACCAGCCGGAAGATCAGAATGATGAGGAAAAGCAGCAGCGCGTAGTAGATCACCTGCGCGAACACGCTCATGACTTGTGCTTCCCTCTCCCCTGTTCCGTACGACGATCCGGTCCTGCGTCTCAGCTCTGGTTGAAGAACCCGCCCTCTGCGATGCGGGCCTTGTCCTCCGCCGTGACATCGACGTTAGCAGGCGACAACAGGAACACCTTCTGCGTCACCCGCTCGATACTGCCGTGAAGACCAAACACCAATCCCGCCGCAAAGTCGACAAGTCGCTTCGCATCTGTGTCATCCATCTCAGTCAGATTCATGATCACCGGGGTGCCCTCGCGGAAGTGTTCCCCGATGGTACGGGCCTCGTTGTAGGTCCGGGGGTGAAGCGTGGTGATCCGGTACGGCTCTCGTTCCGACACGACCTTGGGCATGATCACCGGGGCGTTCTTCTCCAGGCTCTGACGTTCTTGTGTGATGGATGCCACGGGCGCGATCCGCGCCGGACGCCCGGATTCCGCGGCGAGCGAGGCGGCGCGGGGCATCGGGTCACGAGGAGGTGACGGTTGCACCACTCGTACCGGTTCGTCCCTTTGCGCCTGATGTGTCCCGTGCAGTGGGTGCGACGGCTCGTGCCGCCGGTGGTCCCGCTCGGGCTCCGGGTCCAGTTCGGGTTCGAAGTCGTCGTCGGGGTCGAAACCCCGGCCGTCGTACCCATCGTCCTCCACGAGGCCGAGGTAGACCGCCATCTTGCGCATCGCGCCGGCCATGCTCTGAGTCCTCCGCTCTGTGGTGGATCCGCTGACGACTGCCAAGTCCCGCGATCCACGTGGCCCTTGCATCCGCCTTTCGGCGGTAATGACCATATTTTCTGCTGTGGTCCGACTTTCTGGCGACGTTACCCGAGCCTGGGGCGGACTCCGAGTACCGCAGTGCCGACGCGTACATGTGTCGCTCCGGCCGCCACGGCCTCCTCGAGATCCGCACTCATCCCTGCCGAGACCATGTTCGCAGCCGGATGGGCTCGGCGCAGGTCGGTCGACAAATCCATCAACCGCCCGAACGCCGCCTGTTGGCGCCCCGCGTACTCCCCGGTGAGCGGGGCCACCGTCATCAGTCCGTCGAGCCGCAGCCCCGGAGCCCCGGCGACCAGATCCGCCAACTCCGCGATTCCGCCGGGTGCGACGCCGCCCCGCTCGCCCCGCGCGCTCTCCCCCGCGTCCAGGGCGACCTGGAGGAGACACCCCAGTTCGCGCCCGGCGCGCACGGCCTCCTTCGACAGGGCGGTCACCAGCCTGGAACGGTCGACGGACTGCACGACATTCGCGTAACCCGCCACCGATCGCACCTTGTTGGTCTGCAATTGACCGACAAAGTGCCAAGTAAGGGGCAGATCGGAACATTCAGCAGCCTTGGGCGCCGCGTCCTGGTCCCGGTTCTCGGCCACGTGACGAACGCCGAGTTCCGACAGGATCCGCACATCGCTCGCGGGATAGGTCTTGGTGACCACGATCAGGGTCACCTCCTCGCGCTCGCGGCCCGAGGCCGCACACGCGGCGGCGATGCGCTGCTCCACTTTCGCCAGGTTTGCGGCGAGTTCGTCCTTACGGTCCGTCATGCCCCATCAGTCCAGCCAGACGTAGCCGGCGAGCCGCCCGGTGGTGCGGTCGCGCCGGTACGAGAAGTGGTCGCCGGACTCGAGCGTGCACACCGGCGACTGCTCCCGGTCGTACACCCCGAGCCGTTCGAGCTGCGCGTGCACTCCGGCGGCCACGTCGACCGCGGGCGTGCCCCAGCTCGTCTCGGCGTGCGCCGCCGGCTCGACGGCGGCCACCTCGGAACGCATCGCTTCCGGCACCTCGTAGCACCGGCCGCAGACGGCGGGACCGGTGCGGGCGACGATCCGGGCGGGGTCGGCGCCGAGCGCCCGCATCGCGTCGACGGCGGCGGGGACGACCCCGGCGATCATGCCGGGCCGGCCGGCGTGCGCCGCGGCGACCACTCCGGCCACCGGATCGGCCAGCAGGACCGGGACGCAGTCGGCGGTGAGCACCGCGAGGGCGAGCCCCCTGGTGGCGGTCACCAGAGCGTCGACCGGCGGGACGGGCCCGGTGGTCCACGGTCCGTCGACCTCGGCGACGTCGTTGCCGTGCACCTGGTTCATCCAGACCACCCGGGCCGGGTCGAGCCCCAGCGACTTCGCCGCGAGCTCGCGGTTGGTGCGTACGGCGTCGGGGTCGTCGCCGACCGCGCCGCCGAGGTTGAGCTCCTCGTACGGAACGGCGCTCACCCCGCCCCACCTGTCGGTGAAGGCGAAGTGCGCGCCGTTCACAGTGCCCGTTGCGGAGCGCTGTCCTATCACTTCAGGAAGTCCGGTACGTCGAGTTCCTCGGCCGCGCTGTCCGAGTAGCTGCGCGACGGCGGGACCGGCGGGCCGACCGGGAGGTCCTGCACCGGCTCCGGGGCGGGCGCCGGCTCCTCCTTCGGCGTGACGCTGCCGAGCGAGCCGAAGGACGGACGGCTCTCCTGCTGCCGCGCGGGGGTGGGCTCGTCGCGCCGGGCCGAGGACGACCCGAGGACGTTGTCCCGGCGGGCCGGGGGCTGGCCGCCGTCGAAGCCGGCCGCGATCACGGTGACCCGCACCTCGTCGCCGAGGGCGTCGTCGATGACCGCGCCGAAGATGATGTTGGCCTCGGGGTGGGCCGCCTCGCTGACCAGCTGAGCCGCCTCGTTGATCTCGAACAGGCCGAGGTCGGAGCCGCCGGAGATGGAGAGCAGGACGCCCCGGGCGCCGTCGATGGAGGCCTCGAGGAGCGGCGAGGAGATCGCCATCTCGGCCGCGGCCACCGCGCGGTCGTCGCCACGGGCCGAACCGATGCCCATGAGGGCCGAGCCGGCCTCGGACATGACCGACTTCACGTCGGCGAAGTCGAGGTTGATCAGGCCGGGGGTGGTGATCAGGTCGGTGATGCCCTGGACGCCGGAGAGCAGGACCTGGTCCGCCGACTTGAACGCGTCGAGCACCGAGACCTGGCGGTCCGAGATGGACAGCAGCCGGTCGTTCGGGATGACGATGAGGGTGTCGACCTCTTCGCGGAGTTCCGCGATGCCGTCCTCGGCCTGGTTCGCGCGGCGCCGTCCCTCGAAGGTGAACGGGCGCGTGACCACGCCGATGGTGAGCGCGCCGAGCGAGCGGGCGATGTTGGCCACGACGGGCGCGCCGCCGGTGCCGGTGCCGCCGCCCTCGCCGGCCGTCACGAAGACCATGTCGGCCCCCTTGAGGACCTCCTCGATCTCCTCGCGGTGGTCCTCCGCCGCCTTGCGGCCGACGGCCGGGTTGGCGCCGGCGCCGAGTCCACGGGTGAGTTCGCGGCCGACGTCGAGCTTGACGTCGGCGTCGCTCATCAACAGCGCCTGCGCGTCCGTGTTGATGGCGATGAACTCGACGCCCTTGAGACCGACCTCGATCATCCGGTTGATGGCATTGACACCACCGCCGCCGACACCGATGACTTTGATGACTGCGAGGTAGTTCTGCGGTGCTGCCACGTCGAAGGCCTCTCGCCTCGAGTTACGTGTCGCCGCCTCGCCGTGTTGCGATCCGACGACTGATGCCGAAATGGGACGGTCCGTAACGCCGACCCGAACCCTAACCCTGAAGTTTAGGGTTACCAGTGTGTCTGTTCCGTGGAGTCTTCTGAACAGGACACTAAGTCGACAAGTGGCGCACGTTCAACGAACACGCCGAACCTCCCGTTTTTCTTTTCACCCTATGTGATCAGGCGTAGCGCTGCCCAACCAGGGTGCTGGCCTGCGCAGATGTGCGTCAACTCACCGCTGACGCGGGGGCGGTGGGGGTGCTGACATCGAAGTACCGCGCGTCGGAAGCCGCTTTCATCAGGGCGGTCAGAGTACGGGCCTTCAGCGCACCCTGCTCACCACTGCCCCACACGACGGTCCGGCCGGCGGTCAACTCCAGCGAGATGTCGTCGTAGGAACGCACCTTGACGGCCCGGGTCGCGCGGGCGACGGCGGACGGGATGTCCCGGGCGACCCGGACGGCCTCCAGAACCAGCCGGTCCTCGTCGAAGCGCCGCAGGCTCGCGGCGGCCGAACCCGTCCGCGAAACCGACAATTCCAGCGCGGGAATGCCTTTCGGGGCTTCAGAAACCGTGGCGAAACGGACGCCCTCGTCGTCCACTTCGACGAAGGCGGCCCCGTTGCGCACCAGCAGCACCGGTGCACGCTCGGTCACTTTCAGGCCGATTCCGTGAGGCCAGGAACGGACCACATCAACCGCGTCAATTCGGGGCAATTTCCTGCGCAGTCGTGCCTCGATCTCATCGGTGTCGACCGAAACGAGCGGCGCTCCGACCGGTACGTCGGCGGCTTCGCGCACCTGCTCGGGGGTCAGCACGCCGGTGCCCGAGACCGACACCCGCTGCACGCGCAGCCACTGCGAGCCGTACAACGCCCAGACTCCGCCCGCGCCGAGGAGGACGCCGGCGAACGCGAGAATGATGATCACACGAAGCCGGCGCCGCCCGAACCTGCGGACGAGGGGCGGGCCGGACGACGACTCCTGCCGGCGTTCACCGCGCTCGGCGATGGTGGGTCCGGCCACGCGCACTCCCTTCGTGGCTCGCTCACGTCCGGGACGCCCGGACCGGTGTCGAGAGTCCGACCGCGCTCGGCCCTTCGGGCCTGCGCGCGCTCATCGCCTCGACACCGCCGTGCCCCTTCGGCTCACGCGCCGATGCGTTACTGGTGACGGCGCGAGGCGATCGCCTCGTAGACCATGGCGACGAGCAGGTCGTCGGCGTCCCTGCGGCCGAACTCGCTGGCGGCGCGGGACATCTCGTAGAGCCGGTGCGGGTCCGCCAGCACGGGCAGGACGGTCTCCCGCACCCACTCGGGCGTGAGTTCCGCGTCGTCGACGAGGAGACCGCCGCCGGCCTTGACCACCGGCTGGGCGTTCAGCCGCTGTTCGCCGTTGCCGATGGGCAGCGGGACGTAGGCGGCCGGCAGTCCGACGGCGGAGAGTTCGGCGACGGTCATCGCGCCCGCGCGGCAGAGCATCATGTCGGCCGCGGCGTACGCGAGGTCCATCCGGTCCACGTACGGTACCGGGATGTACGGGGGCATCCCGGGCATCTGGTACACCTGCGGCAGTTCGTTCTTGGGGCCGACCGCGTGCAGGATCTGGATGCCTGCCTGCTGGAGCCACGGCGCGACCTGCTGGACCACCTCGTTGAGGCGGCGGGCGCCCTGCGAGCCGCCGGAGACGAGCAGCGTCGGCAGGTTGGGGTCGAGCCCGAACGCCGCGCGGGCCTCCGGGCGTACGGCGGCCCGGTCGAGGGTGGCGATGGAGCGGCGCAGCGGGATGCCGATGTAGCGGGCGTCACGCAGCTTGCTGTCCGGGGTGGAGACGGCGACCCGGGCCGCGTACCGCGAGCCGATCTTGTTGGCCAGGCCCGGGCGGGCGTTGGCCTCGTGGATCACGATCGGCACGCCGAGGCGTTTGGCGGCGAGGTAGCCGGGCAGGGCGACATAGCCGCCGAAGCCGACGACGGCGTCCGCCTTGGTGCGCTCCAGGATCTGCTCGGCCGCCTTGATCGTGCCGCGCAGCCGGCCCGGGACGGTGATCAGCTCGGGAGTGGGCTTGCGCGGCAGCGGCACGGCGGGGATCAGCGCGAGGTCATAGCCCCTCTCCGGTACGAGCCGGGTCTCCAGGCCGCGTTCCGTGCCCAGGGCCGTGATCCCCACCGTGGGGTCCTGCCTGCGCAGGGCGTCCGCGAGGGCGAGCGCGGGCTCGATGTGGCCGGCGGTCCCCCCACCAGCGAGTACGACATGCACCGAAATTCACCGCTCTCCGGACGAGCGCGCCGCCGAGGCACGCCGTCGCATCGTGTTCCATCTCCGAGGCCCCCGATCGGGCGCGGGGCCTCCAGACCGCTTTCTACCAAAGCGGGTCTGCCGCATCGCAAGCGCCGCCCGCGCAGCGGGTTCGTCGCGCGCGAAGGCGATCAGCAACCCGATGGCGAACATGGTCGGCAGCAGGGCGGACCCCCCGTAGGAGAACAGCGGAAGGGGAACTCCGGCGATCGGCAGCAGGCCGAGCACCGCACCGATGTTGATCACCGCCTGAGCGACGATCCAGGTGGTCACGCCTCCCGCGGCATACCTGACGAAGGGGTCCTCCGTGCGTCCGGCCACGCGGATACCCGCATAGCCTAGAGCCGCGAACAGGGCGAGCACCGACAGCGTCCCCGCCAGACCCAGTTCCTCGCCGGTGACGGCGAAGATGAAGTCGGTGTGCGCTTCGGGGAGTTGGCCCCATTTCTCCACACTCGCACCGAGCCCTGAACCAAAGATTCCGCCCGAGGCCAGGGCGTAGATGCCGTGCACGGCCTGCCAGCAGTCGACCGGGCCGCTGTGCGGCTCGGTGGCGCCGATGCAGGAGAGCCGGGCCATCCGGTTCTGGCTGGTCTTGATGAGGATCACGCCGATGGTGGCCGCGATCGCCAGCACGCCGACGAACAGCCGGGTCGGCGCGCCCGCCAGCCACAGCAGCCCGAACAGGATCGCCGTGAGGATGATCGCGGTGCCCATGTCGCCGCCGAGCATGATCAGCCCGAGCAGCAGGAAGGCCACCGGCACGAGCGGCACCAGCATGTGCTTCCACTGGGCCAGCAGTTTCTTGTCCTGTTTGCGCGCGATCAGGTCCGCACCCCACAGCACCAGCGCGAGCTTGCCGAACTCGCTGGGCTGGATCTGGAAGGAGCCGCCGAGGGAGATCCAGTTCTGGTTGCCGTTGACCGCGACTCCTATGCCCGGCACCTGCACCAGAGCCATCATGAAGACCGCGCCGGCCAGGATCGGATAGGCCAGCGCGCGGTGCAGTGTCACCGGCATCCGGGAGGCGAGCAGCAGCAGTCCGCCGCCGATGGAGGCGGCCAGGAACTGTTTGCGAAAGAAGAACGACCCCGGCAGCGCCATCTGCAACGCCGTGATCTGGGAGGCCGAGTAGACCATCACCAGACCGAGCACGGTGATCAGCAGACTGCCGCCGAGGATCAGGTAGTACGCAGTCAGCGGCCGGTCCCACGCTCTGCGGGCCCGCAGGTAGAGGACGCGCAGCGGATTGGCGCGCGCGGGGCGGGCGCCGGACGGGCGCCGGGCCGCACGCTGTACGGGCGGACGCCCGGTACGGCTACCGGGCATCGGCGTCTTCGCTGTACGTCGGCCTCGACGGTCCCACGCGTCCCTCCCAGAGTCGCCCGGCAGGCGGCCGGGTCAGCGGAGATGTCCGACGGCCATCAGACACCCCCGGCGCCGAGTTCGCGCACCGCCTCCGCGAACGCGTCACCGCGCTTGTTGTAGTTGGCGAACATGTCCATGGACGCGCAGGCCGGGGCCAGCAGTACGGTGTCGCCGGCGGAGGCGAGCCGCCGCGCCTGGCGGACCGCCGCGGACATCGCCCCAGTGTCGGTCCGGTCGAGGTCGACGACGGGTACTTCCGGCGCGTGTCGCGCCAGGGCTTCACGGATCAGGGCCCGGTCCGCGCCGATGAGGACGACCCCGCGAAGCCGCTTCGCGGACCTGGCGACGAGTTCGTCGAAGGCCGCGCCCTTGGCCAGTCCGCCCGCGATCCAGACGATCGACTCGTAGGCCGCCAAAGAGGCCTCCGCCGCGTGCGTGTTGGTCGCCTTGGAGTCGTCGACGTACGCGACGCCGTCCACGTCGGCCACGTGCGCGATGCGGTGGGCGTCCGGCGTGAAGGCCCGCAGCCCGTCCCGTACGGCCGTGGCGGGCACCCCGAAGGCGCGCGCGAGGGCCGCCGCCGCAAGGGCGTTGGCGATGTTGTGCGGGGCGGCCGGCACGACGTCCGACACCTCCGCGAGCTCCTGGGCGTTCTTCTGCCGGTTCTCCACGAAGGCGCGGTCGACCAGGATGCCGTCCACCACGCCGAGTTGGGACGGCCCCGGCGTGCCGAGGGTGAACCCGACGGCCCGGCAGCCCTCCTCGACGTCCGCCGCGCGCACCAGGTCCTCGGTGGCCTTGTCGGCGACGTTGTAGACGCAGGCGACGCGATTGCCCTCGTAGATACGACCCTTGTCGGCGGCGTACGCCTCCATGGAGCCGTGCCAGTCGAGGTGGTCGGGGGCGAGGTTCAGGACGGCGGCGGACTGGGCGCGCAGGGAGGGCGCCCAGTGCAGCTGGTAGCTCGACAGTTCGACCGCGAGCACGTCGTAGCGCTCCTCGCCGAGGACCGCGTCCAGCAGCGAGACGCCGATGTTGCCGACGGCGGCCGTGCGCAGGCCCGCCGCCTTCAGGATGGCGGCGAGCATCTGGACGGTCGTGGTCTTGCCGTTGGTGCCGGTGACGGCCAGCCAGGGCGCCGCGTCGGGGCCCCTGAGCCGCCAGGCGAGTTCGACGTCGCCCCAGACGGCGACGCCGGCCTCGGCGGCGGCGGCGAACAGCAGCTTGTCCGGCTTCCAGCCGGGCGCGGTGACGACGAGTTCGGTGCCTTCGGGCAGGGTGTCCCCGTCACCGAGGCGCACGGTGACGCCCAGCGCCTCCAGTTCGGCGGCCTGGGTCCGCGCCCGGTCGTCGTCGCCGTCGTTGACGACGGTGACCCTCGCGCCGAGCCCGTGCAGCACCTTGGCCGCCGGGACGCCGGAGACGCCGAGCCCGGCGACGGTGACGTTCTTCCCCTGCCAGTCGGTCACTTGTCCGCTGCCCATCCCGCGTAGAAGAGGCCCAGCCCGACGATCACACAGATGCCCTGGATGATCCAGAAACGGACCACCACAAGGACCTCGGACCAGCCCTTGAGTTCGAAGTGGTGCTGGAGTGGCGCCATACGGAAGACCCGCTTGCCGGTGAGCCGGAAGGAGCCGACCTGGATGACGACCGACATGGTGATGAGGACGAACAGACCGCCGAGGATGGCGATCAGCAGCTCGGTGCGGGAGCAGATGGCGAGGCCCGCGAGGACACCGCCGAGCGCCAGCGAACCGGTGTCGCCCATGAAGATCTTGGCGGGCGAGGTGTTCCACCACAGGAAGCCGAGACAGGAACCCATCAGCGCCGAGGCGATGACCGCGAGGTCGAGCGGATCGCGCACCTCGTAGCAGGCGTTCGGGTTCGTCAGGGTCATCGAGTTGGCGCAGGACTCCTGGAACTGCCAGACGCCGATGAAGGTGTAGGCACCGAAGACGAGGACGGAGGCACCGGTGGCCAGGCCGTCCAGACCGTCGGTCAGGTTCACGCCGTTGGACATCGCCAGGATCATGAACAGCGCCCAGACGACGAACAGCACCGGGCCGATCGTCCAGCCGAAGTCCGTGATGAACGACAGCTTCGTGGAGGCCGGGGTCTGGTTGCGGCCGTCCGCGAACTGGAGCGAGAGCACCGCGAAGGCGATACCGACGGTCAGCTGGCCGGCCATCTTCGCCTTGGCCCGCAGACCGAGCGAGCGCCTCTTGACGATCTTGATGTAGTCGTCCAGGAAGCCGACCAGGCCCATGCCCGTCATCAGGCCCAGCACCAACAGGCCCGAGTACGTGGGCGTGTAGCCGGTGATGACCTTGGACAGGAAGTAGGCCGCGATCGTCGCGAAGATGAAGGCGATGCCACCCATGGTCGGCGTACCACGCTTGCTGGCGTGCTCGCGCGGACCGTCGTCGCGGATGTACTGACCGTAGCCCTTGCGTGCGAGGAGCTTGATCAGCAGTGGTGTGCCGATCAGGGTCAGGAACAGACCAATGACTCCTGAGAACAGGATCTGCTTCATCATCGGGCGGAAACCTCACCCTCGGCACCGCTCTCGAGCAGCGCCTGCGCCACGCTCTCGAGACCGACCGAACGGGACGCCTTCACGAGCACGACGTCACCCGGGCGCAACTCGCTGCGCAACAGGTCGACCGCCGCCTGTGCGTCGGACACGTGCACCGACTCCTCACCCCACGAACCCTCGTTATATGCGCCCAGTTGCAGCCAGGCGGCTTCCCTGCCCCCGACCGCGACGAGCTTGCCGACATTGAGCCGGACGGCGAGCCGTCCGACCGCGTCGTGCTCGGCGAGAGCCTCGTCCCCGAGCTCGGCCATCTTGCCGAGCACCGCCCACGTACGACCCCCGTTCGCCTGTGCGGCTTTGCCCATTGCCGCGAGCGCGCGCAAGGCGGCTCGCATGGACTCGGGGTTCGCGTTGTAGGCGTCGTTGACGACCGTCACGCCGTCCGGGCGCTCGGTGACCTCCATCCGCCAGCGGGAGAGGGAGCCCGCCTGGGAAAGCGCGGTGGCGATCTCTTCCGCGGACATGCCCAGCTCATGGGCGACGGCGGCCGCGGCGAGCGCGTTCGACACGTGATGCTCACCGTACAGGCGCATGGTCACATCACTGCACCCGGAGGGTGTGCGAAGACTGAAGGCGGGCTGTCCACTGTCCATGAGTCGCACGTTCTCGGCGCGAACGTCCGCTTCGTCGGACTCTCCGAAAAAGACCACCTTCGCCTTCGTACGGGAGGCCATGGCCCGTACCAACGGGTCGTCGGCGTTGAGGACGGCGACACCGCCCTCCCCGGCCTCGGGAAGTGCCTCCACGAGTTCGCCCTTCGCCTGGGCGATCTGCTCGCGGCCGCCGAACTCGCCGATGTGGGCGGTGCCGACGTTGAGCACGAGGCCGATCCTCGGCGGGGTCAGGTCGGTCAGGTAGCGGATGTGGCCGATACCGCGGGCGCCCATCTCCAGTACCAGGAACCGGGTCTCCTCGGTGGCGGTGAGCGCGGTCAGCGGCAGCCCGATCTCGTTGTTGAGCGAGCCGGGGGTCCACACCGTGGGGCCCTTGCGCTGGAGCACCTGCGCGATCAGGTCCTTGGTGCTGGTCTTGCCCGCCGAGCCGGTGAGGGCGACGAGGGTGGTGCCGAGCGCGCGCACGACGTGCCGGGCGAGGGCGCCGAGGGCGCTCTGGACGTCCTCGACGACGATCGCGGGGACGCCGACGGGCCGCGACGCCAGCACGGCGACGGCGCCCGCGTCGACGACCGCCCGCGCGAAGTCGTGGCCGTCCACGCGTTCACCGACGAAGGCGACGAACAGGCCGCCCGGCACCACCTCTCGGGAGTCCCGGACGACCGGCCCGGTGACCTGGACGGACGGATCCGGTATGTCGTGCGTCTGCCCGCCGACGACTGCTGCGATCTCGGCGAGGGAGAGGGCGATCACAAGTTCATCCCTGAGTCTTCTGGATAGCTGCGCGAAGCACCTGGCGGTCGTCGAAGGGACGGACCACTCCGGCGATGTCCTGGCCCTGCTCATGGCCCTTGCCCGCGACCAGCACGGTGTCCCCCGCCCGGGCACGGGCGACGGCGGCGCCGATCGCGGCGGCCCGGTCCTCGAAGAGGAGCACCTCGCCGCGCTCGTGCGCGGGTACGGAGGCAGCGCCTTCGAGCATGCTCGCCAGGATCGCCAGGGGATCCTCGGAGCGGGGGTTGTCGGAGGTCAGTACGGCCGTGTCGGCGAGCCGGGCGGCCGCGGCGCCCATCGGCCGGCGCTTGGTCCGGTCCCGGTCCCCGCCGCAGCCGAGCACGATGTGCACCCGGCCCTTGGTGACCTTGCGCAGGGCGCGCAGCACCGACTCGACGGCGTCGGTCTTGTGCGCGTAGTCGACGACCGCGAGGTACGGCTGCCCGGCGTCGACCCGCTCCAGGCGGCCCGGCACCCCGGGCACCGCCGAGACGCCGTCGGCGGCGGTCTGCGGATCGAGGCCCGCGACGGCGAGGGCGACGATCGCGGCGAGGGTGTTGGCCACGTTGAAGGGACCCGGCAGCGGAGATCTGGCGGCGATCCGCTGCCCGTCGGGGCCGGCCACGACGAACGTCGAGTCCATCGGGCCGACCTGGACCTCCTCGGCGCGCCAGTCGGCGTCCGGGTGGCCCTCGGCGGAGAAGGTGACGACCGGGACGGTGGCCTCGCCGACCAGCCTGCGGCCGTACTCGTCGTCGAAGTTGACGACGCCGAGCCTGCTGCGTCGCGGGGTGAACAACTGCGCCTTGGCCTGGAAGTAGTCCTCCATGCCGGAGTGGAACTCCATGTGTTCCGGGCTGAGGTTGTTGAAGACGGCGATGTCGAAGACGCAGCCGTCGACCCGGCCGAGGACCAGGGCGTGGCTGGAGACCTCCATGGCGACCGCCTCGACACCGCGCTCGCGCATCACCGCGAACAGGGCCTGGAGGTCGGTGGCCTCGGGGGTGGTCCGCTCGGACTTGATGCGCTCGTCGCCGATCCGCATCTCGACGGTGCCGATCAGTCCGGTGGCGCGGTCCGCCTTCAGGCCGCCCTCGACCAGGTAGGCGGTCGTGGTCTTGCCGGAGGTGCCGGTGATGCCGATCTGGAGCAGGTCGCGGCCGGGGTGGCCGTAGATGGTGGCCGCCAGCTCGCCCATCCGGCCGCGCGGGTCCTCGACGACCAGGACCGGCAGGCCGGTGGCGGCGGCGCGTTCGGCGCCGGCCGGATCGGTCAGGACGGCGACCGCGCCGAGCCCGGCCGCCTGCACGACGAAGTCGGCGCCGTGCGCGCGGGCGCCGGGCAGGGCGGCGTAGAGGTCGCCGGGGCGGACGGCGCGCGAGTCATGGGTGATGCCCGTGACGTCGGCGGCGTGTTCCGGAATGGTGGCGCCCAGCTGATCGGCGAGCTCCGCAAGGGGGGTTACGGAGACCTGGACCGGCCGGGGCGGGCCCGGGTATGTCACGGGAACGCCCTTCTGGGTGATTTGGGACTGATCAGCGTGTGGCACGGCGGTGAGCGTACCGGGCACACCGGGCTGCGAGCGAAGCGAGGGGCTTGGCGCGCCCCGGTTCCCGGGCTGGGGAGTGATCATGGTCACGGGCTGGTTTCCTGGCTGGTTCGGTGCTGAGCGGTGCTGTGTTCCGGGCCGGTCAGGGCTTGAAGGAGACGGGGAGGCTGGCGGCCTTCGCCCCGGTGGGCGGGACCTGGAGGGTCTTCAGCGCGAACTCCATGACCTGCTTGTAGATGGGGCCGCAGATCTGACCGCCGAAGTAGCTGCCCTCGGTGGCGTTCTGGATCGCGCAGTAGACGGTGACGCGCGGGTTGTCCGCGGGGGCGAATCCGGCGAACGACGACGTGTATCCCTTGTACTTGCCGGTGGCCGGATCCACGCGGTTGGCCGTACCGGTCTTGCCCGCGACACGGTAGCCCGGGATGCGCGCCTTGGTGCCGGTGCCCTCCTGGTCGTCCACGACCGACTCCAGCATCTGGGCGAGGCTCTTGGCCGTCTTCGCACTGATGACCCGGCTCTTCTTGGGCTGCGCGGCCGGGGTGAACCGCTCGTCCGCTCCCTTCGTGCCGCGAACGAGGGTGGGCTCGACGCGGACGCCGCCGTTGGCGATCGTCGAGTAGACGGACGCCGCCTGCATGGCGTTGATGGACACGCCCTGGCCGAAAGGGATCGTGTACTGCTGGGACGTGGACCAGGAGTCCGGCGCCGCGAGGATGCCCCTCGTCTCGCCGGGGAAGTCGAGTCCGGTGTAGCCGCCGATGCCGAACTTGCGCAGGTAGGAGGAGAGGACCCGGTTGGCCTCGGACTGCGTCCTGCCGAGCTGCCCGGTGGCGAGGATCGTGCCGATGTTGCTGGACTTGGCCAGGACGCCGTTGAGCGTCAGGTACCAGGTCGCGTGGTCGATGTCGTCCTTGAAGAGCCGGTCGCCGCGGTGCAGCCGGTTGGGCACGGTGACGTGCGTCAGCGGCGTGGCGGCGTTCTCCTCCAGTACGGCGGCCATCGACATGACCTTGGCGGTGGAACCGGGCTCGTAGGCGTCCTGGAGGGCCGCGTTGCCGAGGGCCGAGGGGCTGGCCTCGGACAGGTCGTTGGGGTCGAAGCCGGGCGAGTTGGCCATGGCCAGGATCTCGCCGGTCCGGGTGTCCTGCACGATGACGTAGCCGCGGTCCGCTCTGGACTTCTTCACCTGCTCGGTGATGGCGTTCTGCGCGGCCCACTGGATGTCGCGGTCGATGGTGAGCTCGACATCGCTGCCGGGCACGGCGGGCGTCTCGGTGGAGCCCACGGTCGGCACCTGACGGCCGCCCGACTGCGCGTAGCGGATCTTGCCGTCCTCGCCGGTCAGCAGCTTGTTCAGCTGCTGTTCGACGCCGCCGCCGCCCTTGCCGTCGGCGTTGACCCAGCCCAGTATCCCGGCGGCGAGGTCGCCGTTGGGGTACACGCGCCTGCTGGTGGGGTCGGCGAAGACGCCGGCGAGGGCGTTGACGGTGGTGTCGTCCGTCTGCGCCTTCTTGGCGAGGGCGGCCTTCAGGTCCTTGATCTGCGCCCAGACCTGCGGGGTCTGGCGCCCGGCGAGCCTGACGTACTGGAGCCGCTTGTCGCCGGGCCTGAGCTTCTTGACGAGCACCGCCTGGTCCAGACCGAGGATGGGGGCGAGCAGCGCCGCCGCCTGCTCGGGCCCGTCGTCGACCTTCAGCTGCTTGCGCGTGAACATCGTGGGGTCGGCGGTGATGTCGTACGCGTCGACGCTGGCCGCCAGCGCCACGCCGTTGCGGTCGGTGATCCCGCCGCGCTCGGCGGCCAGGGTGTGCACGACGTAGCGGTTCTGCTCGGCCTTGGCGGCGTACGCGCCGGCGTCGACGGCCTGCACCTGGAGCAGGCGCACGACGAACGCGATCAGCACCAGGGTCAGCGCGAGGCTGACCATCCGCAGCCGGGGACGAGGGCTGCCCAGCCGCAGGACCTGGGGCGCCGCCGGCCGGGACGGGACGGGACGACGGACCGGACGGGCGCCGGGGCCGGGCCGCCGCCGGGCCGTGCCCGGCCGAACGGGCCGGGCCGGGCCGGGCACACGGCGGCGTGGCGGTTCCCTGTCGGACACTTCCGTCACCTGCCGGGGGTCGTGGTCGGGGTGGGCGGCACGCTGGGCAGGGGTGAGGAACTGAGCGCCTCCGGTGGGCGCGGCGCGGCCGGGAACTGCGCCGCGGACCGCCGGGCGGCCGCCGAGGGAACGCCCTTGACGGTGCCGTCCGGGTCGAGGAACGCGGGGTCTCCGCCGGGGACCATGCCCAGTTCGCGGGCGCGGCGCTGGAGGGCGTCGGGGGCGGAGTAGGAGTCCACGTCGCGCTGGAGGGCCTGCTCCTCGTCGGTGAGGTTCTTGGTGTCGGTCTGGAGGTCGTCCAGCTGGAACGAGCCTTCGCTGAGGGCCGAGTTCAGTACGAGGAGACCGATGAGGCCGCCGCCGAGGAGGAGGACGACGAGGAAGACGAACGGCGTCCGGGCCGCCCGGCCCGGACCTGACGGGAAGAGCCGCGCGAGACGGGCGGCCCTGCCCTTCAGTTCGGGTTTCCTACTCACTCGCCCTCCACTGAGCGGAATTCCGAGACCCGGGTCCGGGTGTCGTGTCGGCGCGCCCGTCCTGCGCCTGCCTCACTCGACGTCCTCCCGGACGCGCTCCGCCCCCCGCAGCCGGGCCGGGGCGGCCCGCCGGTTCTCGGCGACCTCTTCCTCGGTGGGAAGTTCGGCGCCGCGGGTGAGCAGCTTGAGCCGGGGCTGGTAGCGCTCGGGGACGACCGGCAGGCCGGGCGGCGCGGTGTTGGCGGCACCGGCCGCGAACACCTGCTTGACCAGCCGGTCCTCGAGCGAGTGGTACGACAGGACGGCGATCCGGCCGCTCACGTCGAGCGCCTTCACCGCCGCCGGGATCGCCCGCTCCAGGACCGAGAGTTCGCCGTTGACCTCGATGCGCAGGGCCTGGAAGGTGCGCTTGGCCGGGTTGCCGCCGGTGCGCTTGGCGGCCTGCGGCAGCGCGTCCCGGATCAGCTCCACCAGCCGCGCGCTGTTGGTGAACGGCTCCTGCTCGCGCACACGCACGACGGCGCCGACGATCCGCTTGGCCTGCTTCTCCTCGCCGTAGGCCCGCAGGATCCGCACGAGTTCGCCGGGCGGGTAGGTGTTGAGGACCTCGGCGGCGCTCATGCCGGTCGTCTGGTCCATGCGCATGTCGAGCGGGGCGTCCTGGGCGTAGGCGAAGCCGCGGTCGGCCTCGTCGAGCTGCATGGAGGAGACGCCGAGGTCGAACAGGACGCCCTGGACGCGCGGGATGCCGAGGCGGTCGAGGACCTCGGGGAGCTCGTCGTAGACCGCGTGCACCAGGGTGGCGCGGTCACCGAAGGGGGCGAGCCGCTCACCGGACAGGCGCAGGGCCTCCTTGTCGCGGTCGAGGGCGACGAGCCGGACCTCCGGGAAGCGCGTCAGCAGGGCCTCGCTGTGACCGCCGAGCCCGAGGGTGCAGTCGACGACCACGGCACCCGGTCGGCCGAGGGCGGGGGCCAACAGGTCCAGGCACCGCTGGAGCATCACCGGGACGTGTCGACTCTGGCTCAAGGGGCCCTCTCAGGTCCGGCGCGGTATACGCACCGCCGGGTCCCCGCCCGCTCGTGAAGGGGTGGCCTGCCGGCGCCGAAAGCGTCAGCCGGCCGGGAGCGGGAGGAGGCCGAGCCGTACGTACGCGCCGCGCACGTGGGGAGATCTCCGGACAGCGGACCGGGGTCTCCGGGGGAATTCGTCCAGCAGGGAGAGCCTCGCCTCCCGCTTCGCGTCACTTTAGTCCACCGTGTGGCGGGGTCAACCAACCGGCCTGCGCGTCGCGCGCCGGTGTGAGTGCGAAGCGGCGAACCGGGGAAAATCACCCCCGCGGAGGCACCGCGACCACCTGTGTGGGTTAGCTCACAAGAGGACGGGATGACACTCTTTCCCCCTTCTCACATCGCGACTGGATCGACCGTGACCAGTACGGTCGTAGCTATGACGACTTCCGCATCGGTTCCCACCGGCTCCGAGGCCGCCATATCCGGCGGCACGGTCACCGACCGTCTGGTCGACGCGAACGAGCGGTACGCCGCCGCGTTCACCGACCCCGGAATGGACGCCCGGCCCGTCCTGCGCGTGGCCATCGTGGCCTGCATGGACGCCCGTCTCGACCTGCACGCCGCGCTCGGTCTGCAACTCGGCGACTGCCACACCATCCGCAACGCGGGCGGCGTCGTGACCGACGACGTGATCCGCTCCCTCACCATCAGCCAGCGGGCGCTCGGCACCCGCAGCGTCGCCCTCATCCACCACACCGGCTGCGGTCTGGAGAGCCTCACCGAGGAGTTCCGCCACGACCTGGAGATGGAGGTGGGCCAGCGCCCCGCGTGGGCGGTGGAGGCGTTCCGGGACGTCGAACAGGACGTACGGCAGTCGATGCAGCGCGTGCGCACCTCGCCCTTCCTGGTGCACACCGACGACGTGCGTGGCTTCGTCTTCGATGTGAAGACCGGCCTGTTGCATGAGATAGACCCGGCCTAGCTGCGTATCAACCGTCGTAAGACCCGACATATCGCGGCCAGTTGTCCACAGGCGAGTGACACGAATCGGTAACGGCGGCAAGAATGCGGGTGTGGCATCGCGCGGAACCCTTCGCGCGGTGTCCGAGTTTCGGGGTGGGCCGGTCCGCATCTCAGCGCGTCGGCCCGGGATGAACGGGCCGAGGAGGGCCGGGTGACGACCTATGACGATCGAGCGAGCCTCACTGATCTGACCGCCACTGTGGAGCGTGTCCGCAGTTCGGTGGAAGGGGTGATCGAGGGCAAGCCCGAGGTCGTACGGCTTTCGCTGACCGTGCTGCTCGCCGAGGGACATCTTCTGATCGAGGATGTCCCCGGCGTGGGCAAGACAATGCTGGCGAAGGCTCTGGCGCGGTCCATCGACTGTTCGGTGCGGCGCATTCAGTTCACGCCCGACCTGCTGCCGTCGGACATCACCGGCGTGTCCATCTGGGACCAGCAGCAGCGGGACTTCGAGTTCAAGCCCGGGGCGATCTTCGCGCAGATCGTGATCGGCGACGAGATCAACCGCGCCTCGCCCAAGACCCAGTCCGCGCTGCTGGAGTCGATGGAGGAGCGCCAGGTCACCATCGACGGGCAGACGTACGAGCTGCCCAGCCCCTTCATGGTGGTGGCCACCCAGAACCCGGTGGAGATGGAGGGCACCTATCCGCTGCCGGAGGCGCAGCGCGACCGTTTCATGGCCCGCGTCTCCATCGGCTACCCCAGCGCCGAGGCCGAGTTGCAGATGCTCGACATCCACGGCGGGGTGAACCCGCTGGACGACCTCCAGCCCGTGGCGCACGCGCACGACATCGTGAAGCTGGTGGAGGCCGTCCGGGGCGTCCATGTCGCCGAGGCGGTCCGCAGGTACGCGGTGGAGCTGGTCTCGGCCACGCGCACCCACCCCGACCTCAGACTCGGCGCCTCGCCGCGCGCGACGCTGCATCTGCTGCGCGCGGCGAAGGCGTCCGCGGCTCTCAGCGGCCGGGACTACGCGCTGCCGGACGACGTGCAGGCACTCGCCGTCGCCGTCCTCGCCCACCGACTGCTGCCCACCGCGCAGGCCCAGCTCAACCGCCGCAGCGCGGAGCAGGTCGTCCAGGAGATCCTCCAGCGCACGCCGGTGCCCGCGGCGCCCCAGCAGCAGGGCGGGTACGACCTGGGCCACGGCACCCCGGCCTATCCGCAGCGGCCGCCGCGGAGGCTGTGATGACCTCCGGGGGGACGGGGCAGGCGGAGGCCGACCGGGGCAGGACGAGCGGCGTCCGCACGGCCCTGACCGGGCTGACCACCCGGGGCCGCTCGTTCCTGGCGGCCGGGATCGCGGCCGCCGTCTGCGCCTACGTCCTGGGCCAGGCGGATCTGCTCCGGGTCGGACTGCTCCTCGCGGTGCTGCCGCTGGTCTGCGCGGCCGTGCTGCACCGCACGCGGTACCGGGTGGCCGGCAGCCGCCGGCTCTCCCCGGGGCGCGTGCCCGCCGGCAGCGAGGCCCGGGTCCATCTGCGGATGGACAATGTCTCGCGGCTGCCCACCGGCCTGCTGATGCTCCAGGACCGGGTGCCCTATGTGCTCGGTCCGCGCCCGCGCTTCGTCCTGGACCGGGTGGAGGCGGGCGGCCGCCGCGAGGTGTCCTACCGGGTCCGCTCCGACCTGCGCGGCCGCTATCCGCTGGGCCCGCTGCAACTGCGCCTGACCGACCCGTTCGGGATGTGCGAGCTGACCCGGTCGTTCTCGACGTACGACACCCTGACCGTCATCCCGCGCGTGGAATCTCTGCCGCCGGTCCGGCTGAACGGTGAGGCGAAGGGGTACGGCGACGGGCGGCAGCGCTCGCTGGCGCTGGCCGGCGAGGACGACGTGATCCCGCGGGGCTACCGCCACGGCGACGACCTGCGCCGGGTCCACTGGCGCTCCACCGCCCGCTACGGCGAGCTGATGGTCCGCCGTGAGGAGCAGCCGCAGCGCGCCCGCTGCACGGTGCTCCTGGACACCCGGGGCCCGGCCTTCCGCGGTGCGGGTCCGGACTCGGCCTTCGAGTGGGCCGTCGCGGGCACCGCGTCCGTCCTGGTCCACATGTTCGAACGGGGTTTCTCCGTGCGGCTGCTCACGGACACCGGCACCTCGGTGCCCGGCGAGGGCGCCGACGGCTTCGCGGGCGCCAGCCAGGAGTCGGCGGACGCGGCCGGGATGATGATGGACACGCTCGCGGTGATCGACCACTCGGACGGCACGGATCTGTCCCGGGCCTACGACCTGCTGCGCGGCGGGAACGAGGGACTGCTGGTCGCCTTCTTCGGCGATCTCGACGAGGAACAGGCCGCGGTGGCCGCCAGGATGCGTCAGCGCAGCGGGGGCGCGCTCGCGTTCGTGCTGGACGGCGACGCGTGGGGGCGGGAACCGCACGACGCGTTCCGCCCGGTGAACAGGCTGGAGGAGCGGCTGCGGATGCTGCGTGAGGCGGGCTGGACGGCCCTGGGCGTGCCACGTGGCGCCGTCCTGGAGGACCTGTGGCGTCAGGCCGACCGGGACCGCGTCGGCTTCGCGGCGACGGGCGCGACGACGGGCGCGACGGGTGCGGCGAACACGACCGGCGGGACGGGCGCGGGCGTGACGAGCGGTGGGGAGAGCGGCTCATGAGCGGGCAGGCACGGATGACGCTGTGCGCCTGGGCGGCCACGCTGCTGACGGCGACCGCGCTGCTGCCGCTGGTCGTGTCGATCAACTGGCTGTTCGAGGCGGCCCTGCTGCTGTCGATCCAGGCGGGCGTGGGCGCGGCGGCCCGGCGGGCACCCCTGCCCCGGTCCCTGACCGTGCTGGCGCAGGTCCTGGTCACGCTGGTGCTGCTGACCCTGGCCTTCGCCCGGCAGCAGGCCCTCGCCGGGCTGATGCCCGGCCCGGACGTCTTCCGTCAGCTCGGCGACCTGTTGCAGGCGGGCACGGACGACGTGGGACGGTACGCGATCCCCGCACCGCTGTCCGACGGCATCCGGCTGATGCTCGTCGGCGGGGTGCTGGTCATCGGGCTGCTGGTCGACACCCTCGCGGTGACCTTCCGCAGCGCGGCCCCGGCCGGGCTGCCGCTGCTCGCGCTGTACTCGGTGGCGGCCGGACTCTCGGACAGCTCCCTCGACTGGTTCTTCTTCCTGCTCGCGGCGATCGGCTATCTGCTGCTGCTGTTGTCCGAGGGGCGCGACCGGCTCGCGCAGTGGGGCCGGGTGTTCGGCGGGGCGCCCCGCGCACCGGGCGGCGCGGCCGGCCCGTCGGCGCCGTCGCGCTTCGGCCGCCGCATCGGCGCGGTCTCGCTCGGCGTCGCCGTGATGGTGCCGCTGCTGCCGCTGTTCGACATACAGGGCGGGCTGCTGGACACCGCGCGGACCGGGGTGGGCGTGGGCACCGGGGGCGGCGGCACGATCTCGGCGGTGAACCCGCTGGTGTCGCTGCGCGACAGCCTGAACGTGGACGAGGACCGCACGGTCCTCGTCCTGCGCACCAACAGCGGCGACCTCTCGGACATGTATCTGCGGATCGTGTCCCTGGACGACTTCGACGGCACGACGTGGAAGCCGTCCAAGCGGCGCATCGTCACGGTGCCGGACCGGTTTCCCACCCCGACCGGGCTGGGCGCCGACGTCAAGCGCGCGGAGATCACGACCCGGATCGCGGCCGCCGACTGGTACGCCCAGGACTGGCTGCCGATGCCGTACCCGCCGAGCGACGTGAGCGTCAGGGGCAACTGGCGCTACGAACCCGAGGGCATGACGCTCGTCGGCGATCACGGCCAGACCACACGCGGCGCGACCTACGAGGTCAAGAGCCTCCACGTGCAGCCGACGGCGGAGCAGCTCGACACGGCGCCCGAGGCGCCCGACCCGCTGCGGGGCCAGTACACGGCGGTGCCGAGCTCACTGCCGGCGGTGGTGGCCAGGACCGCGCGCGAGATCACCCAGGGCGCGACGACCGACTACGACATGGCGGTCAAGCTCCAGGACTACTTCGCCGTCGACGGCGGCTTCCAGTACGACACCGACGTGGAGGTCGGCACCGGCCGCGATGCCATCGCCCGGTTCCTGCGGGACAAACGGGGCTTCTGCGTCCACTTCTCCTTCACGATGGCGGCGATGGCCCGCACGCTGGGCATTCCGGCGCGGGTCGCGGTGGGCTTCGCACCGGGTTCCCCGCAGGCGGACGGCTCGGTGTCGGTGGGCCTGAAGGACGCGCACGCCTGGCCCGAGCTGTACTTCGAGGGCGTGGGCTGGACCCGCTTCGAGCCGACCCCCGACCGGGGCACGACTCCGCCGTACACGCAGACCGAGTCGCCGGGGAGCTCGGTTCCCGATCTGCCGCAGACGAGCCGTTCGGCGGGCGCGGCCCCGACCGACGCGCCCTCGGCGAGCACGAGCTGCTCGGCGGCGGACCGGAAGCTGGCGGCCTGTGCGGGCGCGGCGCTCGGGGATCCGCTGGACAAGGACGGCGGCGGCCCTCCCTGGTACGAGATCGTCGGGTGGATCCTGCTGGGGGCCGCCGCGCTGGCGCTGCCGTTGTCGCCCATGCTGTGGCGGCTCCGGCGCCGCTCGGTGCGGCTGGCGTCGGCGCAGCACGCCCCGTCCGCGGCGAGGTCGGGCCGCCGGGACCGGGCCGGTGAGCGGTTCACGGACGACATCGACGTGGCGGTGCTGTCGCCCGGCGAGGTGACGTCCCAGCAGGCGACCCGGGTGGCCGTCGGGCATGTGCTGGCCCTCTGGCGCGAGCTCACGGACACGGCCTGGGACTACGGCATCACGCCGGACGACGCGCTCACCCCCCGCAAGGCGGCCGCGCGGATCGTGCGGCTCGGACACCTGGACGAGCCCACGTCCGCCTCGGTGCACCGGGTGGCGTCGGCCGTGGAGCAGGTGCTGTTCGCGCCTCGGCCGCAGGCCGCCGCGGGGCTGGCCGACGACGTGCAGGGGCTGCGCAAGGCGCTGCGGTCGCGGGCGGGCTGGACCACCAGGCTGCGCGCGGTCGTCGCGCCCCGCTCCGCGGTCCGCGCGGTGTGGGACCTCAGCGACCGGTGGACGGCGCTGCGGGCCGACTGGTACACGCGACGGACGGACCTGGTGCGGCGCCTGCGGCCGTCCGGGCAGCAGAGCGGCTGAGGGCCACCGACGGTCGGGGCGAGTTCCCGACCGTCGTGGCGCACGACTGAGGGGGTGACCACCGGACGGTGGTCACCCCCTCAGCTGTGTCCTGGGAACTGTCGGGGAGTCAGTGGCCCTGTTCGTCACGGCGCCGCTGCCAGCGCTGCTCGATGCGGTCCATCATGGACCGCTTGGTTCGTCCCTGACGGCGGGCCTGCTGCGGGGTTCCGGCCGGCTGCTCGCCGGGCTTGGGTGCCTTGCGCCATCCGGTCACGGCGAGGACCGCGCACCCCAGCATGACGAGGAAGCCCACCACGCTGAGCCAGACCTGCTTGGCGACCATTCCGGCCATGAGGAGCGCAATACCCACGAGGAAGCCAGCGACCGCCTGGTAGACCCGCCGCCGGGTGTACGTACGCAGCCCGCTTCCCTCGAGCGCCGACGCGAACTTGGGATCTTCGGCGTACAGCGCTCGCTCCATCTGCTCGAGCATGCGCTGCTCGTGCTCCGAGAGCGGCACGGAGTCCTCCTCATTCGTGCAGTCGCCGGGGCGACCCGGGGGGTCCCTTCAGGATAGGCAGGGAATCGCCCCCGTGAAACCCGCCCCTCTGCGCCAATTGGCCAACCGACATCCGCCATGGACGTCCGGCTCGCTGAAACTTCCATTCCCCAGCGGCCGCCCCGTCATGCCGGGTGGTCTCCCTCGATCATACGGCGGACAACGCCCGAACGGAGGCCCTGTGGCGTACTCCATCTGCGGCCAAGCCCCTGATCAGCGGCGCACCGCTCAGGCCCCGGTGACCCCTCGCGTCTCACCGAGCACATGAAGTTGCGTGGCCACGGAGTGGAAGGCGGGGAGCTCGGCCGCGGCCTCCTCCAGCTTCAGCAGGGCTTCCAGCGCTCCGGGCTCGGTGTCGACCAGCACACCGGGGACGAGGTCGGCGAAGATCCGCACGCCGTGCACGGCGGCGACGCCGAGGCCCGCGCCCTCGACCAGCTCGGTGAGCTGCTCGGCGGTGAAGCGGTGCGGCACGGGGTCACCCGCGCCCCAGCGGCCGTCCGGATCGCCCAGGGCCTGCCGGGCCTCCTTGAAGTGGCCGGCGAGGGCACGCGCGAGCACGGCACCGCCGAGCCCGGCCGCGAGCAGACTGAGGACCCCCTCGGGGCGCAGTGCCGCGACCGCGTTGCGGACGCCCTCGGCGGGATCGTCCACGTACTCCAGGACGCCGTGGCACAGTACGGCGTCGTACCCGCCGCGCTCGACGACGTCGAACAGACCGTGGACATCGCCCTGGACGCCGCGCACCCGGTCGGCTACGCCCGCCTCGGCGGTCCGACGCTCCAGCGCGAACAGCGCGTTGGGGCTGGGGTCGACGACGGTGACCCGGTGGCCGAGGCGGGCGACCGGGACCGCGAAGTTGCCGCTGCCGCCCCCGGTGTCGAGGACGTCCAGCGACTCCCGTCCCACGGCCTTGACCCGGCGGTCCAGGGCGTCCTGGAGGACCTCCCAGACCACGGCGGTACGGAGAGAAGCGCGGGGGCGCATCGGGTCCGACACGGCAGTTGACTCCTCGGCGCGGCACCGCCTCTTGCGCGGCGGAGCGAACGGGGGCGCCTTCCCGGCCCGTGCGGGCGGCGGGAAGGCTCAGGCGTCCACCACCCTATTGCCTCCGGCCCCTCGCCCGGTCACCACGGTCCCGGGCGGGCGGCGCCGGTCCAGGGCGGTCGACGCCGCTCACCCCGCGTCCGGCATGGTGTCGCGCGGTGCGCCGGGCCGCGGGCCGTCCGAGCGCTCCGGGCCGCCCGCGCCGCCCGGGTCCTGGCGGGGTTGCGGAAGCACCGGCTGGAGCACCAGCATCCGCTCGACGAGGCGGACGAACATCACCACGTCGCGTATCAGGTCGTCGGCGTCGCGGCGGGTGGCCGCGCCCTGGATGCCCGCCTCGGCCCGTGCGCGGCGCCGGGCTCCGGCGGCGAACAGCGCGCTCCACTCGGCGAGTTCGGGTGCTATCTCGGGGAGCACCTCCCAGGCGCTGCGGATCCTGGCGCGGCGTCGGGACGTGGGTTCGGGGCGGCCGCGCGCGGCGAGCACGGCGGCGGCGGTGCGCAGGGCGGCGAGGTGGGCGGTCGCGTAGCGCTCGTTGGGGGTTTCCAGGACGGCTGCCTCGTCGAGTCCGGCACGGGCCTGTGCCAGCAGGTCGAGGGCGGCGGGCGGCGCCGTGGTCCGGCGGAGCACGGGGTGCACGTCGCTCGCCGGGCCGTTCAGTGAGGGGGCAGGGCCGGTGGCGCGGCGCCGGTGGGCGGCGGCCGCGTGTGAGCTGGCCATGACGAACCTCCTGTCGTCTGGGTGACGGCACTGTGGCCGTATGTGCCCATCGTGCGGTATGCCACTGACAATCCGTTCTGACCTGGGCTTTTGCATCGATCGAAGGTTCGGGCTAGTTTTTGCACTGACCAGTCAGTTCAAATTATCGGCAGTTCGGGACTCCAGGGGATGGACGCGATGGACATGGGGGGAACCGGGGGCGGCACCGCCGTCACGGCCCGGGACTTCGGGCTCGAGGGCCCTCGGGGGTGGGCCTTCCGCGGGGTCCGCGTCGAGGCGGAGCCGGGCGCGCTGATCGCGATCGAGGGACCGTCCGGATCGGGGCGCACCTGCCTGCTGCTCGCGCTCACCGGGCGGATGAAGGCCACGCGGGGCACGGCGACCGTGGGCGGCACCCGGCTGCCGAAGCGGCCGGCGGCCGTGCGCCGGATCAGCGCCGTGGCCAACGTCGCCGGGGTCACCGACCTCGACCCGGCCCTGACCGTCGGGGAGCACCTGCACGAACGGGCGCTGCTCCAGCGGCGGTTCGGCGGTTCCGTACGCGGGCTGCTGCGCCCCCGGGCGGAGCGCGTGAGCGAGGAGGAGCGGCTCGTCGGCACCGCGCTGGCCGCCGCCGGACTCGACCCGCGGACCCTGCCCAAGGGCGACCGCACCGCCGTACGCGACCTGGAGCGGCTGGAGGCACTGCGCCTGTCGATCGCCCTCGCGCTCGTCGGGCGGCCGCTGCTGCTCGGCGTCGACGACGCCGACCTGAAGCTCTCGGCGACCGAACGGGCCGAGGTGTGGGCGCTGTTGACGTCCCTCACCGAGGCCGGGACGACGGTCGTCGCGGTGTGCAGCGAGGCCCCCGAGGGCGCGACCGCCGTGACGGCCCGGCCCAGCCCCGAGACGGACACGGACACGACGGCCGACGCCGGGACCGACACGAACACCGACGACGAAGCCGGATCCGACGCCGACGCCGAGACAGACGCCAAGACGGACACGAACACCGACGCGCACACCGACGACGAAGCGAAGGAGGCGGCCGATGCGCTCGCCGAAACTGGCCACGCTTGAGCTGCGCCGCTTCGGCCGGGGCCGACTCCCCCGTGCCGCGCTGGTCGCGCTCCTGCTGCTGCCGCTGCTGTACGGCGCGCTGTACCTCTGGTCGTTCTGGGACCCGTACAGCCGTCTCGACCGCATCCCCGTGGCACTGGTGAACGAGGACAAGGGGGCGACCGCCGACGGGAAGAGGATCACGGCGGGCGACGACATCACCGAGGGGCTGCGCGACAGCGGGACGTTCGAGTGGCACGAGGTGAGTGCCGCCGAGGCACGCGCGGGTGTGGAGGACGGCACGTACTACCTGTCCCTGACCATGCCCGCCGACCTCAGCCGGCGCGTCGCCTCCAGCGCGGGCGGCTCCCCCGAGACCGGCGCCCTCCAGGTGCGCACGAACGACGCGAACAACTACATCGTCGGGCAGATCTCCCGGACGGTGTTCGGCGAGGTGCGCACGGCCGCCTCGACCAACGCGTCGCGGTCCTTCCTGGACCGGATCTTCGTCTCGTTCTCCGACATCCACGGACAGACGGCGAAGGCCGCCGACGGTGCCGACCGGCTCAAGAACGGCATCGGGAAGGCCGAGCGGGGCTCACAGGATCTCGCGGACGGGCTGAAGGACGCCCGGGACGGCAGCACCGAGCTGTCGAAGGGCCTGAAGAAGCTCGACACGGGCGCGGGCGACCTGGCGGACGGCTCACGGCAGGTCGCCGAGGGCACCCGGGCGCTCGCCGACCGGGTCGACGGCGTCGCGGACACGGTGGGCCCGTTCGTGGCGGACAACGAGAAGACCATCGGGGACACCGCCCGCCTGGTCGCCGACTCGGCGGCGGCGATCCGCCGCAACCTCGACACCCTGGTGAAGGCCGCCCCGGTCGCCGCCAGGGGGGCGCACGCGGCCTCGGACGCCCTCGGCGACGTCTACGAGCGGCGCTGCGAGACCCCGGTGCTGCCCGACACCGCCTGCGCCGACCTGAAGAAGGCCCGGCAGGCCGCCGCCGACGTGGCGGCGATCGCCGACGACCTCGACACCCTCGTCGCCGACCAGGACGGTGACCTGAAGAAGCTCGACGGTGAGCTGGGCACGCTCCAGAAGCAGGCCCGGGCACTGGCCGACCGCGCGCCGCACCTCTCCGAGGATCTCGACGACGCCGTCGCCAAGATCGACAAGCTGAACGCGGGCGCCGCGAAGGTCGCCGCCGGGGCGCGGCGGCTGCACACCGGACTCGGCACCGCCCGGACCGGTGTGAGCGACCTCGACCAGGGCATCGGCAGGCTCGGTTCGGGCGCCGAGGACCTGAACGGCGGCATGTACAAGCTCGTCGACGGCTCCGGCACCCTCGCCGGCGGTTTGCACGACGGCGCCGAG
Source organism: Streptomyces sp. NPDC002306 (assembly GCF_053593435.1). Classification (NCBI taxonomy): domain Bacteria; kingdom Bacillati; phylum Actinomycetota; class Actinomycetes; order Kitasatosporales; family Streptomycetaceae; genus Streptomyces; species Streptomyces sp. NPDC002306. Next base: position 55,026 of record NZ_JBSFCK010000005.1, on the reverse strand, counting down.
CGGATCCCCGACTACGACACCCGGGACCGCGACCGGCGCACCGAGGTGATGTCCGACCCGGTCAAGCTGGCCTCCAGGGACCTGCACAAGGCCCCCAACTACGGCACCGGTTTCGCCCCGTACTTCATCCCGCTGTCCCTGTGGGTGGGCGCGATGGTGGCGTACATGCTGATCCCGCCGATGAACCGGCGCGCGCTCGCCGCGGGCGCCTCGGCCTGGCGGATCGCGCTGGCCGGCTGGCTGCCGGTGGTCGCGGTCGGCGTGCTCCAGACGTCGGCCCTGATGGCCGTGCTGCACTGGGCGATCGGCCTGGAGATGGCGCGGGCGGCCGGCACGGTCGGCTTCCTGTTCCTGGTGACCGCGTGTTTCGCGGCGCTCGTGCAGTGGCTGAACGCCCGCTTCGGAGCGGCGGGCCGGATCCTCGTCCTGGCGCTGCTGATGCTCCAGCTGACGTCCGCGGGCGGCACGTACCCCGTACAGACCAGTCCCCGCTTCTTCAACGCGATGCATCCCTACCTGCCGATGAGTTACGTCATCGAGGCCCTCAGAAGGCTCATCACGGGCGGCGGGCTCGGCCCGGTGTGGCAAGCGTGCGCCGTACTCACGGCGTTCACCGCGGGCGCCCTCGCGCTCACCGCGCTGTCCGCGCGACGCCGCCAGGTGTGGACCCTCGACCGGCTGCACCCGGAGCTGAGCCTGTGATCCCCCGGGGGACGGACGCGGACACGGTTGCTGTGAGAATCAGGGCCATGGAAAGCAGCAGCGCCAGGCCGGGCGGCAGCACGCGCCGCGAGGCCACCCGGCAGAAGCTCTACGAGGCGGCCGTCACGCTCATCGCCGAGCAGGGGTTCTCCGCCACCACGGTGGACGAGATCGCCGAGCGTGCCGGGGTCGCGAAGGGCACGGTCTACTACAACTTCGCGAGCAAGTCCGTTCTCTTCGAGGAGCTGCTGCGGCACGGCGTGGGACTCCTCACCGCCTCCCTGCGGGAGGCGGCCACGCGGACCGAGCGGGAGGGCGGCTCCAAGGTGGACGCCCTGGACGCGATGATCCGCGCCGGGCTCGTCTTCATCGACCGCTACCCGGCCTTCACCCAGTTGTACGTGGCCGAGCTGTGGCGCACCAACCGGGCCTGGCAGTCGACGCTCATGGTGGTCCGGCAGCAGGCGGTGGCCGTCGTCGAGGGCGTGCTGCGCGAGGGCATCGAGGGCGGCGAGTTCAGCGAGGAGATCGACGTGCCGCTGACCGCGGCCGCGCTGGTCGGCATGGTGCTGGTGGCGGCCCTGGACTGGCAGGCGTTCCAGCCGCAGCGGTCGCTGGACGACGTGCACTCGGCGCTGTCCCGGCTGCTCCAGGGCCGGGTCAGCGGCGGCCGCTGAGCACTCCGCCGAGGGCGCGGTGACGAGCCCGCGGGCCGTCCCGCGCCGCGCCCGCCGCGCCCGCCGCGTCACGACGCGCGAAAGCGCCGGTCCGTGGCGGCCGCGTCCCCCGCGGGCCGTCCCGAACCGGCGCTTCCCCGTGCTTCCCCCGTACTCCCCCGTCCGGGCCCGTCCGTTCGTGCCCCGGGCCCCGGGTCCGCGTGCCTCACTCCCGCCGACCGGGCCGGCGGAAGGAGCGGTCGAGGGCCGGGCCGTTCCGCCGCCCCGTGTCGGCGGTGCCGGCGCCGTGCCCCTTCCCGTGCCTCCACTCTCCCGTGCCCGCGGGCGGCGCCCCATCCGCGCGGGTACTCATCTTCCTCACTGGGTACGCCTACTCAGCCCTGCGCACGCGAGCCCAGGACGCGGGGCCGCCCAGTGGTTACGATCGCGGACGTGTCCGTACTCCCTCTGGTGTTCACCAGCGGCTGGGCCAGCGGCATCAACGCCTACGCGCTGGTGCTGCTGCTCGGCGTCTTCGGCGCGACCGGGGTGAGCGACGACGTCCCCGCCACCCTCCAGCGTCCCGAGGTGCTCGCCGTGGCCGGCGCGCTGTTCCTGTGCGAGGCGGTGGCCGACAAGATCCCGTACGTGGACTCGGCCTGGGACGCGGCGCACACGGTGGTGCGGCCGCTCGCCGGTGCCTGGGTCGGGGCACTGCTCGCCGGGCAGAGCGGTTCGCTCTCCGACGTGGCCGCGGCACTCATCGGCGGTTCGACCGCGCTGGCCAGCCACACGGTCAAGGCCGGGACGCGGATGGCGGTGAACACCTCGCCGGAGCCGTTCAGCAACGTGATCGTGAGCCTGGCCGAGGATCTGGGGGTCGGCGGGGTCGTCACCTTCGCGATGTTCCACCCGCTGCCGGCGGCGATCATCGCGGGCACCCTGCTGCTGGCCGGTCTGCTGGTGCTGTTCTTCCTCGTCGCGCGGATCCGGCGGTTCCTGCGCCGCAGGGCCCAGCGGCGCGAGGAACGGCGGCTGGCCGCGCATCCGGGACGGCCACCGGACTGACCGCCCGCGGCCCGGACCGTCGGCGCCGGTCGATAGAGTCGCGGACATGGCACGGATTGCGGTGATCGGCGCCGGGATGGGCGCGATGGCGGCCGCTGCCCGGCTGGCCGTCGCGGGCCACCGGGTGGCGGTGTACGAGCGTACGGGGACGTACGGCGGCGCGGTGGGCCGCTTCGAGCGGGACGGCTTCGCCTTCGACACCGGCCCCGGGCTGCTCCCGGTGCCCGCGGTCTACCGCGACCTGTTCGTCAAGACCGGCAGGGAGCCGCTGGAGGAGTGCGTCGAGCTGGTCCAGGTCGACCCGTCCTCGCGGCACGTCTTCGCGGACGGCACGCAGGTGTCGCTGCCCAACGCGTCCCGCGCGGGTGTCGTCTCCGCCCTGGACCGGGCGCTCGGGGCGGACGCCGGTCAGCGCTGGGGCGACTTCCTGGTGCGGGCCCGCGAGGCCTGGGACCGCACCCGCCGGCCGCTGCTCGAAGAGCCCTTGTGGTCCGACTGGCCGGTGCTGGCCGAGCGCGAGCCCTATCCGGCGGTCCCGCACAAGCGGCTGCTGCGCACCCGGCGGGCCGGCACGCTCGCCGAGGTCGGCGCGTGGGAGCTGCGCGACCCCCGGCTCGCCGCGCTCCTGGAGAGCCACGCCCTCGCGTTCGCCCTGGACCCGCGCAGGACCCCGGCGAGCGCGGCCGTCCTGCCCTACATGGAGCACGCCTTCGGCACCTGGTACGTCCGCGGCGGCCTGCGGGAGCTGGCGCGCGCGGTGTACGAGCGGTGCGTGGCGCGCCGGGTCGAGTTCGTGTTCGGTGCCGAGGTGCGCACGGTCGTGGAGAAGGACGGCCGGGCGGCGGGGGTGGAGCTGGCCGACGGATCGGTGGCGGAGGCGGACCACGTGGTGGCGGGGGTCGCCCCCGACGTGCTGGACCGGATGACCGGGCATCAGCTGTACGGCGACGAAGACCTGCGCCCCGATCCGCTGGACCGGCACCGCGCCGGGCGGTTCACCGTGCTGTTGGCGCTGCGGGGAGCGCCCGAGCCCGGCGCGGTCCACCGAACCGTCGTGCACACTCCCGACCGCACGGCGGAACTGGACTTCCTCAGCCAGGTCACGGACGATCCCGTGCGTCCCACGGTGACCGTGCTGCGGCCGGACGACCCGGCCCTGCGCCCCGACGACGACCACGAGTGCGTGGTCCTGTCGGCCGCGGTCCCGGGCTCCGCGGGCGATCGTGACGGTGGCGGGGAAGTCCTCGCGGACCTCCTCGTCGAAGCCGCCGAGCGCGCGGTGCCCGGCCTGCGCGAACGCCTCCTGTGGCGCGAGGCGCACCCGCCCGGGCAGGGCGAGGACGAGACGGGTGCCTCGTTCGCAGGTTTCTCCGCCCCCGCCCTCGCCGCCGGTCGCGGCCGCTTCCTGCACCCGGCCAACGTCACCGCGCTGCCGGGGCTGTACCGGGTGGGGGGCTGGTCGCACCCCGGCGGGGGTCTCCCGCACGCCGGGATGTCGGGTGCGCTGGTCGCCGGGCTGATCGTGGAGGGGCCGGACTTCCGGGGCTCGCGGTGACGGGCCGCCCGGCCGGGGCCGTCCGGTGCCGGCCGGCGGCCCGGTGGCGTCAGAAGCGGTACTGCTCGTCGAAGCCGTTGCCGCCGCCGTTGCCCTGCTGCTGTCCGTCGCCCTGGTACGGGTACTGCTGCTCGGGCGGGAGTTCGCCGCCGTAGGAGTCGTCGCTGCGCTGCTGCGGCACCCACACCCCGCCGGCCGGGGTCTCGCCGCCGTACGTGGCGTTGCCGTACTGGTCCTGGCCGTAGCCCTGCTGGGTGTACTGGCCGTCGTAACCGGCGTCGTACGAGCCGCCGCCGTAGGTCTGGGTGCCGATGTACGGGTCGGAGTAGGCCGCGTACTGCTGCTGTCCGGTCGTGTCGTAGCCGTACTGCTGCTGGTAGCCGGAGTAGCCGTCGTACCCGTAGGTCTGGTCGGCGCCCTGGGCGGCGGTCGCGTACTGGTCCTGGGGCTGGCCCGTGGCGGCGTAGGACGGGTCGGCGGTTCCGGCGGCGAAGGAGTTGTCGCCGTACACGCCGTAGGAGCCGGTGTCGTCGGGCAGCGGCTGCGGCTCGTACACCGAGGTGGTCTCGGCGGCCGCGGGGTCCCCCTGGTGTCCCGGGGTGAACACGTCGTCCCGGTCGTACTCCTCGTCCTGCCGGTAGGCGGGCCGGTCCTCGGCGTACCTGCCCTCGTCCCTGTCCTCGTCGGCGTAGCCGCCCTCCGCGGGCTCGAGGTCGGAGACCTCCAGGGCCGGGTCGTGACGGTCCGCCCGGCCGCGGCGGCGCTTGTTGCCCGCGCCCTCGGCGTCGGCGTCGGGGCGGCTGACCGCCCAGCCGGCCGCGAAGCCGCGCCGGAACGACAGGGTGACGTAGGTCTGGCCGACCGCGAAGGCGGCGGCGCCCAGTCCGATGACGATCACGGACGGGATGAGCACACCGACGACGACGAGAAGAAAGCCGCCGAAGGCGAGCAGGCGCCAGCGGAGCCGCGCCTTGTACTGCAACAGCACCTCGCCGAGCAGCCACAGTGCGACGATGCCGAACGCGATGTAGAGGACCGTCCAGCCCATGTACGCCCCTCTCCCAGTGGCCGCTACGCAGTGTGTCGTATCCCGGTGCGGCCGGTCTAGGCCTGCGGTGGCTGGTGCAGACCCAGATTCTCGTAGATTTCCAACGTGGCCGTGGAGTTGTTGAGCGTGATGAAGTGCAGACCGGGCACTCCCTCGGCCAGCAGCCGTGCGCAGAACTCCGTGGCACAGTCGATGCCAATGGAGCGTACAGCGGCCGGATCGTCTTTGGCTGTGAGGATCCGCTCTTTCAGACCCGCGGGGAGGGTGGCGTTGCTGAGCTGGGGCAGCCGCTCCAGCATCTTCACGCTGGTGACGGGCATGACCTCGGGGATGATCGGGGTCTCGCAGCCGGCCGCGGCGACCCGGTCGCGCAGGCGCAGGTACGACTGCGGCTCGAAGAACATCTGCGTGATGGCGTAGTCGGCGCCCGCCCGGCACTTGTCCACGAAGTGGACGACGTCGGTGTCCCAGTCGGCGGAGCGCGGGTGCATCTCCGGGAAGGCGGCGACACCCACGCAGAAGTCGCCCGACTCCTTGATGAGCCGGACGAGTTCGGCGGCGTAGGCCAGACCCTGCGGATGCGGCACCCAGTCGGCCATGGGGTCGCCGGGCGGGTCGCCGCGCACGGCGAGCATGTTGCGGATCCCGGCGTCGGCGTACTGGCCGATGATGTTGCGCAGTTCGGCGACGGAGTGGTCGACCGCGGTGAGATGGGCGACCGGGGTGAGCGTGGTGTCGGCGGCGATCTGCTCGGTCGCCCGCACGGTGCCCGCGCGGGTGGACCCGCCCGCGCCGTACGTCACGGAGACGAAGTCGGGGGCGACCGCCTCGACCCTGCGCAGCGCGTTCCAGAGGTTGCGCTCGCCCTTCTCCGTCTTGGGGGCCCAGAACTCGAAGGAGTAGACCGTCTTGCCGGTGGCGAGCATGTCACGCACCGTGCGCGCGTGGTCCGTCCTGGTGGATGCGGTTCCGAGGGCCATACCCGCAGGTTAGCCAGGCGAAGGCGGCCACCCAACCGAATGCGGGAAAATTGCCCGGATTGTCGACTTGCTGTCCACCCTTTGGACACCGCGGCCGACCCGGCGGCGGGGCGTTACGCCTGCCGCAGCCGCTTGGCGAACTCCGTCGCCGCCGCGCCCGGGTCGTCCGCCTCGGTGATCGCCCGGACGACGACGACCCTGCGGGCGCCCGCGTCGAGCACCTCGTCGAGGTTGTCGAGGTCGACGCCGCCGATGGCGAACCAGGGGCGGTCGGTGCCCAGGGCGGCGGTGTGGCGGACCAGGCCGAGGCCGGGGGCGGGCCGGCCGGGCTTGGTGGGTGTCGGCCAGCAGGGGCCGGTGCAGAAGTAGTCCACGCCGTCCTGGACGGCGGCGGCCGACGCCTCGGCCTCGGCGTGCGTGGAGCGGCCGACGAGGACGTCGGCGCCGAGGATCGCGCGGGCCGCGGGGACCGGCAGGTCCCCCTGGCCGAGGTGGAGCACCTGGGCTCCGGCGGCGTGGGCCACGTCGGCACGGTCGTTGACCGCGAGCAGCTTGCCGTGGCGGGCGCAGGCCTCGGCGAGGACCGCCAGGTGGCGCAGCTCCTCGGCCGCCTCCATGCCCTTGTCGCGCAGCTGAACGATGTCGACACCACCGGCGAGGACGGCGTCCGCGAACTCGGCGAGGTCGCCCTGCCGGGTGCGGGCGTCCGTGCAGAGGTAGAGCCGGGCGTCGTCGAGCGCGGCACGTGCGGTGGCAGCGGTGTCGGACATGCGGAGGTCCCCCCCGGGGCCCCCGGGGGGACCGGTCGATCGGTGGCGTGCGGCCGCGGCGCGCCAGGGGCGGAGCCGCGGCCCTGTGTCGGACGGGTTGTTCGGATCAGCAGGTCAGACGGCGAGCGCCTGGGCGCGCCGCTTCACCTCCGTGCCACGATTCTCACTGAGCGCCTGCGCGGGGGTGCCGGGCAGGCTCGCGTCGGGGGTGAACAGCCACTCCAGCATCTCGTCGTCGGAGAAGCCGTCGTCCCGCAGGAGCGTCAGGGTGCCGTGCAGGCCCTTGACGACCTTGTCCTCGTCGATGAAGGCGGCGGGGACATGCAGCGCCTTGTTCTCTCCCCGGCGTACGGCGATGAGCTGGCCCTCCTTGACCAGCTGCCGCACTCGGGTCACCTCGACGTCGAGCATCTCGGCGATGTCCGGGAGGGTGAGCCAGGCGGGGACGAGAGCATCAATCTTTGCGTCAATCTCGGTCACGCCTTCAAGACTGCCATCCCGGACTGACAGTGGGTAGCCGGGGTGCCCCCGGCGGGCTACACGGTCGCCGCCTTCAGCGGCAACGAGGGGTCCTCGAGCAGCCCCGCGTCCATCGCCGTACCGGCCTCGATCAGCCTTCTGCCCTGGGCCAGGTCCCGGGGCCGCCCCACGGCGAGCAGGGCGACCAGACGGCCCTCGCGCAGCCAGCACACGCTCCACGCGGGGCCGGCCGGGTCACCGCGCCGGACGACGGTGTCGGCGGCGGCGTGGTGGCCGGCGTACTGCACGAAGCGGCCGAACTGCTCGGACCAGAAGTACGGCACCGGGTCGTAGACCACGGGGGGCTCGTCGGTGGCGTCGCCGATGATGTTCGCCGCGACCGTGCGCGGGCCCTGGAGGGCGTTGTCCCAGTGGTGCACCAGCAGGCGCTCGCCGTACCGCCCCGACGGGAAGGAGGCGCAGTCGCCGACCGCGTACACGTCGGGGACGGAGGTGCGCAGATGGGCGTCGGCGAGCACCTCGCCGTGCTCGCCGAGGGCGATGCCGGAGCCGTCCAGCCAGCGGGTGGCGGGGCGGGCGCCGATGCCGACCACGACCGCGCCCGCGGCCAGCCGCGTGCCGTCGTCGAGCACCACCGCGCCGGGCTCGACGCGCGCCACGCGTGCGTGCGTACGCAGCCGGGCCCCGCTGTCGGCGTACCAGGCGGCCATCGGGGCGGCCACGTCGGCGGGCAGCGCGCCGGCCAGCGGGCGGTCGGCGGCCTCGACCACCGTGACCGCGCAGCCCGCCTCGCGCGCGGCCGTGGCGAACTCCGCGCCGATCCAGCCCGCGCCGACGACCACCACGTCGTGCTGCCGGGCGAGCACGGGCCGCAGCCGCTCGGCGTCGTCGAGGGTGCGCAGCAGGTGCACGCCGGGCACACCCTCCGTGCCCGGCAGCCGGATCGGTTCGGCGCCGGTGGCGAGGACGAGGACGTCGTACGGCACGGGTCCCTCGTCGGTGTCCAGCTCGCGATCGTCCGGCCGGGCGCCCAGCACCTCGCGGCCGAGCCGCAGCTCGATGCCGAGCGCCTCGAAGTCGACGTCGAAGGCCGAGCCCTCGGCCTTGCCCAGCAGGACGGCCTTGGACAGCGGGGGCCGGTCGTAGGGCTGATGGGGCTCCGCGCCGAGCACGGTGACCGTGCCGGTGAAGCCCTGTTCCCGCAGGGCGACCGCGGTCTGCACCCCGGCCATCCCCGCCCCGACGACGACCACCCGTCGCTCCGCCGCCGACGTGCCTCGTTGCTGCGTCTGCTCGATCACCTGATCACCATAGACAACTGACAATTAGTCAGTCAGGGGGCGTGCTGGGTGACCTGCTCCACAACCGGTCCGGTCAGCTGTTCGACCACGCTCGTCCCGCCGCCCGGCTGTGACTCCCACTCCCAGGTCTCCTCCAGGCGCAGCCGGCCGTCGGGGAGCTCGACGACCGTCGACACACAGCGCCCGGACGAGGTGCTCCCGTCGTGCTTGAGCTGCACGTACCGGAAGTCCAGCCGGTCACCTGACCGAGTGCCGACCAGCCGTCCGCGCACGACGTCGCCGCCCGTGTACTCGGCCCAGATCCCGCCGTCCTTCTCGTGGTACGTGAACCGGGTACGCGTACCCACCTGACCTGGGGCCTGGTCCGCCACCGGGGCGAGGACGAGTCCGTCGAGCGAGCGGGCCATGGACGCGGGCTCCCTTACTGAGACTTACGGCAGCGGGCTAGGGTGGAAAACGTAAAGCACTCGCGGGAGCCCGGACGCACCGGGCTGAGAGGGAGGCTGGCGGCCTCCGACCGTACGAACCTGATCCGGGTCATGCCGGCGAAGGGAGGGGCTGGACGCCCATGTCGCCTACGCGTACGTCAGACGTCCTCGTCGTGGGGGGCGGGATCATCGGGCTCGTGACGGCGTGGCGGGCCGCGCAGCGCGGGTTCGCCACGGCCGTCGTCGATCCCGAGCCCGGCGGCGGGGCCGCGCGGGTGGCGGCCGGGATGCTGGCCGCCGTCACGGAGCTGCACTTCGGCGAGCAGACCCTGCTCGCCCTGAACCTCGCCTCGGCCCGCCGTTACCCGGACTTCGCGGCGGAGCTCACCGAGCTCACCGGCCAGGACCTCGGCTACCGCCGGTGCGGCACGCTCGCCGTGGCGCTGGACGCCGACGACCGCGCGCATCTGCGCGAACTGCACGACCTGCAACGGCAGTCGGGGCTGGACTCCGAGTGGCTGTCCGGGCGGGAGTGCCGGCGCCTGGAGCCGATGCTCGCGCCGGGCGTGCGCGGCGGGCTCCGGGTCGACGGCGACCACCAGATCGACCCCCGGCGGCTGGCCGCCGCCCTGGTGGCCGCGTGCGGACGGACCGGCGTGGTCTTCCACCGGGAGTGGGCCGAGCGGCTGACGGTCACGCGGGAACGGGCGACGGGGATCGTCACCCGCGAGGGCACGACGCTGGACGCGCGCCAGGTGGTGCTCGCGGCCGGCAGCCTCAGCGGGCGGCTCGCGGGCGTCCCGCCGGACGTACGGCCGCCCGTGCGGCCCGTGAAGGGGCAGGTGGTCCGGCTGGCCGTGCCCCGGCGGTACGCGCCCTTCCTGAGCCGGACGGTACGGGCCGTGGTGCGCGGCGGCCAGGTCTACCTGGTGCCGCGGGAGAACGGCGAGCTGGTCCTCGGCGCGACGAGCGAGGAACTGGGCTGGGACACCACGGTGACGGCGGGGGGCGTGTACGAGCTGCTGCGCGACGCGCACGAGCTGATGCCGGGCATCACGGAGCTGCCCCTCACCGAGACCCGGGCCGGGCTGCGCCCCGCCTCCCCCGACAACGCGCCCCTGCTCGGCCCGACCGCGCTGGACGGGCTGCTGCTGGCCACCGGGCACCACCGCAACGGCGTGCTGCTCACGCCGGTCACCGGTGAGGTGCTGGCGCACGCGCTGGCCACCGGCTCGCTGCCGGCCGAGGCACGTCCCTTCACTCCCGGGCGGTTCACCGCCGCCGTACTCACGGAGCAGCCCGCATGAACACCTCCCTCACCATTTCCGTCAACGGCGAGCCCCGGGAGATCACGCCCGGCACGGCTCTCGACACCCTCGTCCGGACCCTCACCGCGGCGCCGTCCGGCGTGGCCGCCGCGCTCAACGAGACCGTCGTCCCGCGCGGGCAGTGGCCGGCCACGGCCCTGTCCGAGGGGGACCGGGTCGAGGTCCTCACCGCCGTCCAGGGAGGCTGAGCCATGGCCGACGATCCCTTCGTCATCGGCGGTACGTCCTTCTCGTCCCGGCTGATCATGGGGACGGGCGGTGCGCCCAGCCTCGACGTGCTGGAACGGGCGCTGGTCGCCTCCGGCACGGAACTGACGACGGTCGCGATGCGCCGGGTGGACCCGTCCGTGCACGGCTCCGTGCTGTCGGTGCTGGAGCGGCTCGGGATCCGGGTGCTGCCGAACACGGCCGGCTGCTTCACCGCGGGCGAGGCCGTGCTGACGGCACGGCTGGCGCGGGAGGCGCTCGGTACCGACCTGGTCAAGCTGGAGGTCATCGCGGACGAGCGGACGCTGCTGCCGGACCCGATCGAGCTGCTGGACGCGGCGGAGACGCTGGTGGACGACGGGTTCACGGTGCTGCCGTACACGAACGACGATCCCGTGCTGGCCCGGAAGCTGGAGGACGTGGGGTGCGCGGCGGTCATGCCGCTGGGGTCGCCGATCGGGTCGGGGCTCGGGATCAGGAACCCGCACAACTTCCAGCTGATCGTCGAGCGGGCGCGGGTGCCGGTGATTCTCGACGCGGGAGCCGGTACGGCCTCGGACGTGGCGCTGGCGATGGAGCTGGGATGCGCGGGTGTGATGCTCGCCTCGGCGGTGACGCGGGCGCGGGAGCCGGTGCTGATGGCCGCCGCCATGCGCTGCGGGGTGGAGGCGGGGAGGCTGGCCCGGCGGGCCGGGCGGATTCCGCCGCGGCACTTCGCGCAGGCGTCGTCGCCGGTGTCGGGACTGGCCACGCTGGATCCGGAACGCCCTGCCTTCTAGGCCTGTCCCCCACCCGCGCGCCGTCCTGTTCCACGCTCTGGGGCCGGCCGGAGAGGGTGGGCGCGGGGGTGGGCCGGGGCCGCCGGACGGGCGTGGAAAGCGTCACAGGTCGGCTGCAGTACCGGGCCGATATCGGCTGAGGCGGGTGGTCCGTCCGTGGCGGCTCGTAGACTCGCCGGGTGGATACGACCCTTAAGGACCCCCTCGTCGGGCAGCTGCTCGACGGCCGGTATCGCGTCGACGCGCGGATCGCCGTCGGCGGGATGGCCACGGTCTACCGGGCCGTGGACACCCGCCTGGACCGCGTCCTCGCGCTCAAGGTGATGCACCCGACGCTCGCGGTCGACGGTTCGTTCGTCGAGCGGTTCATCCGCGAGGCCAAGTCCGTCGCCCGGCTCGCGCACCCCAACGTCGTTCAGGTGTTCGATCAGGGCAACGACGGATCGTACGTGTACCTCGCCATGGAGTACGTCGCCGGCTGCACCCTGCGCGACGTGCTGCGCGAGCGCGGGGCGTTGCAGCCGCGCGCCGCCCTGGACATCCTGGAGCCGGTGCTGGCCGCGCTGGGCGCCGCCCACCGCGCCGGGTTCGTGCACCGCGACATGAAGCCCGAGAACGTCCTGATAGGGGACGACGGACGGGTCAAGGTCGCCGACTTCGGCCTGGTGCGGGCCGTGGACACGGTCACCAACACCACCGGGACCGTGCTGGGCACCGTCTCCTACCTCGCCCCCGAGCAGGTGGAGCGGGGCGCCGCCGATCCACGGGTCGACGTCTACGCGTGCGGTGTCGTGCTGTACGAGATGCTGACCGGCGACCGGCCGCACGAGGGGGACTCCCCCGCGGTCGTGCTCTACAAGCACCTGCACGAGGACGTGCCGCCGCCCTCGGCCGTCGTGCCGGGGCTGCCGCAGACGCTGGACGCGCTGGTCGCGGCGGCCACCGCGCGCAACCCGGACGTCCGGCCGTACGACGCCGTGGAACTGCTGTCCCTGGTCCGCCGGACGCGTGACGCGCTGAGCCCGGCCCAGCTGGACACGGTGCCGCCGCAGGCGGCCGCCCCGGCGCACGACATCGCCGAGGACCGTACGAGCGTCATCCCGCGCGGCCTGAGCGTGCCGCGGCCGCTGCCCGTCAACGAGGCCGAGGGGCGCGAGGCCGAGTTCCACCGCACCAGCGTCCTGGAGAGCCCGGCGCCGCTCCCGCCGCCCCGGCGGTCCGCCAGGTCCCGGCGGCGGCTGGCCACGGTCGTCGCCGCCGTGCTGCTGGTGTTCGGTGTCGGCGCGGGCGTCTGGTACATCAACGCGGGCCAGTTCACCAGGGTCCCGCCGCTGCTGGCGAAGACCGAGGACCAGGCGAGGTCCCGGCTGGAGGAGGCCGGGCTGAAGGTCGGCACCGTCCGGCAGGCCTACAGCGACACCGTCAAGCGCGGCACGGTCATCGGCACGGACCCGGCGCCGGGCGAGCGGATCCGCGACCACGACGCCGTGACGCTCACCCTGTCCAAGGGCCCGGAGACCGTGCGGGTGCCGGACCTGTCGGGCCGCCGGCTCGACAAGGCGCGAGCCGCGCTGAAGGCCGCCGGACTGGAGCCGGGCCTCGTGACCCGGGAGTTCAGCGACGACGTGCCCCGGGGCTTCGTGGTCGCCACGTCCCCGGAGTCGGGCACGACCCGGCACGCGGGTTCGGTGATCGCCCTCACCGTCAGCAAGGGCAGTCCGGTGGACGTGCCGGACGTCACCGGGGAGGACGTGGAGGACGCCAGGGCCGACCTGGCGGAGGCGGGCCTGAAGGTGAAGATCGCCGCCGAGCGGGTCACCTCCGAGTACGACGCCGGGCAGGTCGCGCGGCAGAGCCTGGAGGCGGACAGCGAGGCCGCCGAGGGCGACACGGTGACGCTGACCGTGTCCAAGGGACCCGAGATGGTCGAGGTCCCGGACGTGGTCGGCGCCGGGGTGGACGAGGCCAAGCAGTCGCTGGAGTCCGCCGGCTTCACGGTCGAGGAGGACCGGGGCCTGCTCGGCCTGTTCGGCGACACCGTCAGGCGGCAGTCGGTGGACGGCGGCGACACGGCGCCCAAGGGCTCGACGATCACGATCACCATCCGCTGACCGGGAGCGGCGGGACGGACCGCCGGACCTCCGGTGCCGGGGCGCGCCGGACCGCATGACACCCTGGACGGGTGAAGAACGAGCAGCCCGGCCCCTCCCGCAACCCCGTCGGCGGTCACGTCCCCGTGGCCGGCGGTCTGAACTCGGTGGGGCTGTCGTACGCCCGCGACCTGGAGGCGGAGACCGTGCAGGTCTTCGTCGCCAACCCGCGCGGCTGGGCCACGCCCGCCGGCGACCCGCGCCAGGACGAGGAGTTCCGCGCGGCGTGCGCGGCGGAGTCGATCCCGGCGTACGTGCACGCCCCCTATCTGATCAACTTCGGCTCGCACACCGAGGCGACCGTGCGCAACTCGGTGGAGTCGCTGCGGCACTCGCTGCGGCGCGGGCGGGAGATCGGCGCCCTCGGCGTGGTCGTGCACACCGGGAGCGCGACCGGCGGCCGGGAGCGGTCCGTGGCCCTCGGGCAGGTGCGCGAGCACCTGCTGCCGTTGCTCGACGAGCTCACCCACGACGACGACCCGTACCTGCTGCTGGAGTCCACCGCCGGTCAGGGTGCCTCGCTCTGCTCCCGGACCTGGGACTTCGGGCCGTACTTCGAGGCGCTGGACGCCCACCCGAAACTGGGCGTGTGCCTGGACACCTGCCACATCTTCGCGGCGGGCCACGATCTGACCGGCCCGAGCGGCATGCACCAGACCCTCGATCTGCTGGTGGACACGGTCGGCGAGGGCCGGCTGCGGCTGATCCACGCCAACGACTCCAAGGACGTGGCCGGCGCGCACAAGGACCGGCACGAGAACATCGGCGCCGGCCACATCGGCGAGGACCCGTTCCGGGCACTGATGACGCACCCCGCGACGGCGGGCGTCCCGCTGATCATCGAGACGCCGGGCGGCAAGGAGGGGCACGCGGCGGACGTGGCCCGGCTGAAGAAACTCCGTGCTTCCTGACCTGCTGACGGAATACCCCTAGGGGGTATACGGTTCCTACTTCGACGCAGGAACCGCTCACCGGCATGGGGGCACGCATGCGGCACGAGGCACACGCTCACGCTCACGTTCAGCACGGGACGGCCGACGGGGCGGCAGGGGCCACCTGGTCCACGGCCGTCCAGGCCACCCTGCACTGTCTGACCGGGTGCGCCATCGGCGAGGTCCTCGGCATGGTGATCGGCACCGCGCTGGGCTGGGGGAACGTGCCGACCACGGCCCTGGCGATCGTGCTGGCGTTCGCCTTCGGCTACTCGCTGACCCTGCGTGGCGTGCTGAAGGCAGGCGTCGGTCTCCGGACCGCCTTCCGGGTGGCGCTCGCCGCGGACACCCTGTCGATCGCCGTGATGGAGCTGATCGACAACGGCGTGATCGCGCTGTGGCCGGCGGCGATGGACGCGGAACTGGGCGACCTGCTCTTCTGGGGCTCCCTGGCGATCTCCCTGGTGATCGCCTTCGTCGCCACGACACCCGTCAACAAGTGGATGATCGGCCGCGGCAAAGGACACGCGGTGGTGCACCGCTACCACCGGCACTGACCCGGCACCGACCGCTCAGAGCTCGGGGCCGTCCCCGGGCTTCTCCTGGTACGAGTAGCGCTGCTCGCGCCAGGGGTCGCCGACGTTGTGATAGCCGCGCTCCTCCCAGAAGCCGCGGCGGTCGGCGGTCATGTACTCCACGCCGCGCACCCACTTGGGGCCCTTCCAGGCGTACAGGTGGGGGACGACCAGGCGCAGCGGGAAACCGTGTTCCGCCGTGAGCAGTTCGCCGTCCTTGTGGGTGGCGAAGATGGTGCGCTCGTCGGCGAAGTCCGCCAGCCGGAGGTTGGAGCTGAAGCCGTACTCCGCCCACACCATCACATGGGTGACGGCCGGTGCGGGCGGGACGATCTCCAGGATGGTGCGCGCGGGGACGCCACCCCACTCGGCGCCGATCATGCTGAACTTCGTGACGCAGTGCAGATCGGCCACGACGGTGGCGTACGGCAGGGCCGTCAGCTCCTCGTGGTTCCAGCAGCGCTTGTCGCCGTCGGCGGTGGCTCCGAAGACCCTGAACTCCCAGCGCTCGGGCCGGAACTTGGGTACCGGGCCGTAGTGCGTGACCGGCCAGCCACGCTGAAGCCGCTGTCCCGGCGGAAGCTCGGTCCGTACCGCTGCTCCAGATTCCCGCTCCACCGGCTGACCCATGCCTCCATCCTGACAGACCCCGGGCAGTGCGCCGGACCAGCGAGCCCCGAAACGGGCAACTGGTACTAAGCATGCACTTACTTACTAAGTACGCACTTACTGGACGATCTTCGACGCCGGTGAAATCATGCGCCCGCAACCTCCCCCGTTCCCCACCGTGGAAGGAGCCTCTGCGATGCAGGGCGACCCCGAGGTCATCGAGTTCCTGAACGAACAGCTCACCGGCGAGCTCACCGCGATCAACCAGTACTTCCTGCACGCCAAGATGCAGGAGAACTTCGGCTGGACGAAGCTCGCGAAGTACACGCGGCACGAGTCGTTCGACGAGATGAAGCACGCGGAGGTGCTGACCGACCGGATTCTGTTCCTGGAGGGTCTGCCGAACTACCAGCGGCTGTTCCACGTGCGGGTGGGACAGACCGTCAAGGAGATGTTCGAGGCCGACCGGCAGGTGGAGGTCGAGGCGATCGACCGTCTCAAGCGCGGGATCAAGGTGATGCGCGAGAAGGGCGACATCACGTCCGCGAACATCTTCGAGGACATCCTCGCCGACGAGGAGCACCACATCGACTACCTGGACACCCAGCTGGAACTGGTGGAGAAGCTCGGTGAGGCGCTCTACCTCGCGCAGCTGATCGAACAGCCGGAGAGCTAGGGCCGGACAGGCCGCTAGGCCGCCTCTTCGAGGCCCGGCGCCGCGGACGGCTCGGACAGTTCGGCGAGCACCGGCATGCCCTCGTCCGCCAGCTCACGCCGGGGGCACGCGCCCCGGCCGAGGAGAGCCTGGATCCGCCGGACGCACGACCCGCAGTCCGTGCCCGCCTTGCAGGCGGAGGCTATCTGGCGGGGGGTACAGGCACCGTCCTCGGCATGCTTCCTGACCTGCGCCTCGGTCACACCGAAGCAGCTGCACACGAACACGCGGACGTCACCTCCCGACAGGGTCACTGGTCCTGGGGCCAAAGGTCTTGCCGAACCGAAAGACCGAAGCCCGATGATCGGTGAGGCTAACCTAACCTTACCCGCCGCACAGGAACCGTAAAAGTCGAGTGGGGCGCGGATCGCATGTGATCCACGCCCCACTTCACACTCCGGTGACCAGCCGGAACGTCACTGTGACCGGTACATCTCCGCGACCAGGAACGCCAGGTCGAGCGACTGGCTGCGGTTCAGCCGCGGGTCGCAGGCCGTCTCGTAGCGCTGGTGCAGGTCGTCGACGAAGATCTCGTCGCCGCCGCCCACGCACTCGGTGACATCGTCACCGGTGAGCTCGACGTGGATGCCGCCCGGGTGGGTGCCCAGGCCCTTGTGGACCTCGAAGAAGCCCTTGACCTCGTCGAGCACGTCGTCGAAGCGGCGGGTCTTGTGGCCGGAGGCCGCCTCGTAGGTGTTGCCGTGCATCGGGTCGGTGATCCAGGCGACGGACGCGCCGGACGCGGTGACCTTCTCGACCAGCTCGGGCAGCTTGTCGCGGACCTTGTCCGCGCCCATCCGCACGATGAAGGTGAGGCGGCCCGGCTCACGGTCCGGGTCGAGGCGCTCGATGTACTGCAACGCCTCCTCGGCCGTGGTGGTCGGGCCGAGCTTGACGCCGATCGGGTTGCGGATCCGCGACGCGAACTCGATGTGCGCGTGGTCCAGCTGCCGGGTGCGCTCGCCGACCCACACCATGTGCGCCGAGACGTCGTACAACTGCCCGGTGCGCGAGTCGACCCGGGTGAGGGCGGACTCGTAGTCGAGCAGCAGCGCCTCGTGCGAGGAGAAGAACTCGACGGTCTTGAACTCCTCCGGGTCCGTGCCGCAGGCCCGCATGAAGTTCAGCGCGTTGTCGATCTCGCGCGCCAGCTGCTCGTAGCGCTGCCCGGACGGGGACGACTTCACGAAGTCCTGGTTCCAGGCGTGCACCTGCCGCAGGTCGGCGTAGCCGCCGGTGGCGAAGGCGCGCACCAGGTTGAGCGTGGAGGCGGAGGCGTTGTACATCCGCTTCAGCCGCTCGGGGTCCGGGATCCGGGCCTCTTCGGTGAACTCGAAGCCGTTGACGGAGTCGCCCCGGTAGGTGGGCAGCGTCACGCCGTCGCGGGTCTCGGTGCCCTTGGAGCGCGGCTTGGAGTACTGGCCGGCGATGCGGCCCACCTTCACCACCGGCACCGAGGCGGCGTACGTCAGCACGGCGCCCATCTGGAGCAGGGTCTTGAGCTTGTTGCGGATGTGGTCGGCCGACACCGCGTCGAAGGCCTCGGCGCAGTCGCCGCCCTGGAGGAGGAACGCCTCTCCCTTGGCGACGGCCGCCATCCGGGCGCGCAGCTGGTCGCACTCGCCCGCGAAGACGAGCGGCGGATACGACTCGAGTTCCGCGATCACTGCGCGCAGAGCCTCGGTGTCGGGGTACTCGGGCTGCTGCGCCGCGGGCAGGTCTCGCCAGGTGTTGCCAGCGCCGGCGCTGGTCTTAGCGTTCACTGTCACACCCCCAACTTTACGGGGTCGTGTCGAGTCGTTTTCGTCCGGCTCGACAGGTGAGACGCCGTCTCGCGGGTCGGTCGGCCCCCGAGAGCGCCATGGGGTAAGGTGCCTGGCATGCTCGCGCTTTCTCCCGGGATCCCGACCCGGAACTGGTGGTGGACCGCTCATCCGGCGGCCCACTGACTGCGCGTACGCACGACTTCGCGAAGGCCGCCCGAGGGCGGCCTTCGGCGTTTTCCACCCGAGCCGGGCCGTTCCTCCCACCACGAAGGACACGGACCCATGCGTCTGCTCGACCTGCTCGACGATCCCCGCCCGTTCGCCCTGCTGCGCCGCCGCGCCCCCGGCCATGACGACGCGGTCGTGGAGGTGCTGCTCGGCCCGGTCGGCACCTACGACCGGCTCGCCGACCTCCCCGCGGAGGGCCTCGCCCTCATCCCCTTCCGCCAGATCCGCGAGCGCGGCTTCGACGTGCGCGACGACGGCACGCCGCTGGCGTTCCTCACCCCCGAGGAGACGTACACCGTCCCGCTCGCCGACGCCCTGGACCAGCTGCCCGGGCACGAGGTACGGGTCGAGGGCGGGGGCTTCGACGTCGAGGACGAGGAGTACGCGCGGATCGTCGGGCGGGTGCTGCGCGACGAGATCGGGCGGGGCGAGGGCGCGAACTTCGTGATCCGGCGGACCTACACCGGCGAGATCCCCGGGTTCGGCCGCGCGGACGCCCTGGCGCTGTTCCGCCGGCTGCTGGCGGGCGAGCGGGGCGCGTACTGGACCTTCGTGGTGCACACCGGGGAACGCACGCTGGTCGGCGCCAGCCCCGAGGTCCACGTCCGGATGTCCGGCGGCACGGTGGTGATGAACCCGATCAGCGGAACGTACCGCTACCCGGACGGGGGACCGACGCCGGAGCACCTGCTGGACTTCCTCGCCGACGGCAAGGAGATCGAGGAGCTGTCGATGGTGGTCGACGAGGAGCTCAAGATGATGTGCACCGTCGGCGACCGGGGCGGGGTCGTCGTCGGCCCGCGGCTGAAGGAGATGGCGCACCTCGCGCACACCGAGTACGAACTGCGCGGCCGCTCCTCGCTGGACGTGCGGGAGGTCCTCAAGGAGACCATGTTCGCGGCCACCGTCACCGGCTCCCCCGTGCAGAACGCCTGCCGGGTCATCGAGCGGTACGAGCCGCTCGGCCCGGACGGTGTCGCGCGCGGCTACTACGCGGGCGCCCTGGCCCTGCTCGGCCGGGACGCCGGCGGGGCCCAGACCCTCGACTCCCCCATCCTCATCCGCACGGCCGACATCGACGCGGCCGGACGGCTGCGGGTGCCGGTCGGCGCCACGCTCGTGCGCGGCTCGGACCCGGCGGGCGAGGTCGCGGAGACCCACGCCAAAGCGGCGGGCGTGCTGGCGGCGCTGGGGGTACGCCCGTCCCGGCCGCGCGGGGAGCGGGCACGGCCCCGGCTGGCGGACGACCCCCGGGTGCGGGCCGCGCTGGACGGGCGGCGGGCCTCGCTGGCGCCGTTCTGGCTGCGGATGCAGGAGCGCACGGCGGAGCTGGACGGGCACGCCCTGGTCGTCGACGCGGAGGACACCTTCACGGCGATGCTCGCGCACCTGCTGCGGTCGGGCGGACTGGACGTGACCGTCCGGCGCTACGACGAGCCGGGGCTGCGGGAGGCGGTGCTCGCGCACGAGGGGCCGGTCGTCCTCGGGCCCGGCCCCGGCGACCCCTCGGACCTCACCGACCCCAAGATGCGGTTCCTGCGGGAGCTGACCGCGCGGGTGCTGCGGGAGCACCGGCACGGCGTCCTCGGGGTCTGCCTCGGGCACGAGCTGATCGCGGCCGACCTGGGGCTGGAGATCGTCCGCAAGGAGGTGCCGTACCAGGGGGCGCAGACGCAGATCGACCTGTTCGGGCGGATCGAGACCGTGGGCTTCTACAACAGCTTCGTGGCGCGCTGCGACGACGACGCGCTCGCGGGGCTGGCGGCGCGCGGCGTGGCGGTCAGCCGGGGCGTGACCGGCGAGGTGCACGCCCTGCGCGGTCCCGGCCGTGGCGCGGACGCGCCCCTGAACGCGTTCGCCGGGGTCCAGTTCCACCCGGAGTCGGTGCTGACCCTGAACGGCCCCGCGGTCGTCCGGGAGCTGGTCGGTCAGCTGCGCGGCGCGAGCACGGTCGCCGAGCGGCGGCCGGCCGTGTAGTCGAGGACGTCGCGCACGGTGGCGTCGACGATCTGGCCGACGGCGTCCACGGGGTGGCAGACCTGGTGGGAGGTGACCAGGACGGTTGTGCGACGGGAGCTCCGCTCCCGTTTCGCGCGCAGCAGGGTTATGGGCCGCCGTGTGCGCGGCCCATAACCCGGTGTCGCCGGTTCATCCGGTGGGTTCGGGTTGTCCGGTCCGGCCGGTTCAGCCGAAGAACACGCCGACTTCCTCGTACAGCTTGGGGTCCACCGTCTTCAGCTTGGCCGTGGCCTCCGCGATCGGGACGCGGACGATGTCCGTGCCGCGCAGGGCGACCATCTTGCCGAAGTCGCCGTCATGGACGGCCTCGATGGCGTGCAGTCCGAAGCGGGTGGCGAGCCAGCGGTCGAAGGCGCTCGGGGTGCCCCCGCGCTGGACGTGCCCCAGCACGGTCGTACGGGCCTCCTTGCCGGTGCGCTTCTCGATCTCCTTGGCGAGCCACTCGCCGACGCCGGACAGCCGGACGTGTCCGAAGGAGTCCAGCGACTGGTCCTTGAGGACCATGTCGCCGTCCTTCGGCATGGCGCCCTCCGCCACGACCACGATCGGCGCGTACGACGCCTTGAAGCGGGAGGTGACCCAGGCGCACACCTGGTCGACGTCGAAGCGCTGTTCCGGGATGAGGATGACGTTGGCGCCGCCGGCCAGACCGGAGTGCACGGCGATCCAGCCCGCGTGACGGCCCATCACCTCACACACGAGGACGCGCATGTGCGACTCGGCGGTGGTGTGCAGGCGGTCGATCGCCTCGGTCGCGATACCCACGGCGGTGTCGAAGCCGAAGGTGTAGTCGGTCGCGGACAGGTCGTTGTCGATGGTCTTCGGCACGCCGACGCACGGCACGCCGTACTCGTCGGACAGCCGGGCGGCGACACCGAGGGTGTCCTCGCCGCCGATCGCGACGAGCGCCCCCACCTCGTGCTTGGCGAGGTTCTCCTTGATACGGCGGATACCGTCCTCCACCTTCAGAGGGTTGGTCCGCGAGGAGCCGAGGATGGTGCCGCCGCGCGGCAGGATGCCACGCACCGCGGGGATGTCGAGGCGGACGGTGTCCCCTTCGAGGGGCCCCCGCCAGCCGTCCTTGAAGCCGACGAACGCATAGTCGTACTCCTGTACGCCCTTGCGCACGATGCCCCGGATGACGGCGTTGAGCCCGGGGCAGTCACCGCCTCCGGTCAGTACTCCGACCCGCATGGAAATGTCCCTTCACCGGTTGCCTGATGAGGGTCACGGTAATAGTGATCCAGGTCACTTCGGCCTGGGCGGGAAAGGCAATTCCGGTGAATTGTCGGGCGGTTTGTTTACGTGTGGGGTCCTCTCATCGGCTTTACGCGTCGGCCGCGGCCGTCCTGACCCGGCGGCGGACCCGACGGGGCCTCGCCGTCAGGGCGATGGCCACCCGTCGGCGGACCCGCGGCTACTCGTCGTCGAGCCCGCGCTCTATCGCGTACCGCACCAGTTCCACCCGGTTGTGCAACTGGAGCTTGCCCAGGGTGTTCTGCACGTGGTTCTGGACCGTGCGGTGGGAGATGACCAGGCGCTCGGCGATCTGCTTGTAGCTCAGGCCCTTGGCGACCAGCCGCAGCACCTCGGTCTCACGGTCGGTGAGCCGGGGCGCGTCGGGCCGGTCCGCGTCCGCCGCGGGCGCGGGCTCGGCGGCGAGGCGGCGGTACTCGCCGAGGACCAGACCCGCCAGGCCGGGGGTGAAGACCGGGTCGCCGACGGCCGTCCGGCGCACGGCGTCCTGCAGTTCCTCCGTCGACGCCGACTTCAGCAGATAGCCCGTCGCGCCGGACTTCACCGCCTCCAGCACGTCGGCGTGCTCGCCGCTCGCGGACAGCACCAGCACCCGCAGCGCGGGATCGGCGGCGACGACCTCCTTGCAGACCTGGACGCCGGGCTTCGCGGGCAGGTTCAGGTCGAGGACCAGGACGTCGGGCACGGCCGCCTTCGCCCGGCGCACCGCCTGCTCGCCGTCGCCCGCGGTGGCGACCACCTCGAAGCCGGCCTCGGCCAGGTCGCGGGCGACGGCGTCGCGCCACATGGGGTGGTCGTCGACGACCATGACCCTGATCGGTCCCTGCTGTTCAGTCATCGCTGCTGCTCCGCCTTCCCCCGCGTCCGCATGACGTCATCACGTCGTCGCGTCGTTCGTCGTGTTCTTGTTCCCGGCGCCCTTGGCGCCGGTCGTCCTCTTCGCACCGGTCGCCTTCTTCGCGCCGGTCGAGTCCGTATCGCCGGTCGTGTCCGTCTCGCCGGCCGGGTGCTTCGGCACCGTCAGCTCCACCTCGGTGCCCTGTCCCGGTGGGGAGCACAGTTCGGCGCTGCCGCCCAGGTCGCGCAGTCGTCCCCGGATCGACAGGGCCACCCCGAGCCGGCCCTCGCCCTCGGCCTGCGCGAGCCGGCCCTCGGGGATGCCCGGCCCGTCGTCACGGACGGTCACGACGACCGAGCCGGGCTCGTCCTCGACCAGGATCCAGGCCCGCGCGTCCGGGCCGGCGTGCGCGCGCACGTTGTCCAGGGCCGCCCCGACGGCCGCGGCCAGCTCCCTCGCGGCGACCGGGGCCAGCAGCACCGGGGCACCGGGCTCGGCGAGGCTGACCCGGGCGGCGGCGTAGCGGGCGAGCAGGCCGCGCAGATCCACCGGGCCCTCGTCCTCGGGTTCGTCGACCGCGTGGACCAGCGCCCCGTCGGCGGTGTCCCGCGACACCCGGGACACCGGGACCATTCCGCCGGAGACCAGGGTGCGCAGCGCCACCTCCTGCTCCCCCGCCATCCGGCCCAGCTCGGCCGCCTCGCCGCCGATGACCGCGCCCCGGCGCTGGACCATCGCCAGCACCTGGAGCACGCCGTCGTGGATGTCGCGGGCGAGCCGCTCCCGTTCCCTGGTCGCGGCCTCGATCTCCAGCGCGCGGGCGAGGGTGCGCTCGGAGGCGCGGGCGACCTCGACGACGTAGCCGATGGCGATGGAGGCGACCCAGACGAGGATCACGTTGTGGACGGTGTCGCGGGCCGGAGCACCGCGCTCGACCAGGTTCACGGCGGCCACCAGGGTGGAGGCGAGGGCCGCCCAGCGCCAGCCGCCCTTGATGGCGAAGGCCAGGACGGAGCCCGCGGTCCATATCGACGGCAGGGTCGGGCCCCCGTCCAGGATCCGCGCGGGCGAGTCGGCGACCGGCGTGAGCAGGATGCCGGTGAGCGCGATCGTGAGGTCCAGCGCGAGGAATCGTTTCGTGCAGCTCGCCGCGTTCGCGACCTTCGGCAGGGTGGCCAGGGTCCACGCGAACAGGACAGCGTAGTAGGCGATGGCCACCCAGGGACGGACGAAGCCGTCGTAGGCGGTGGCGAATAAACCGACCGCGTACAGCATGGTCAGCACCCGGTAGGCGGTGAGCGCGCGCCACAGCGGCTGCTCGACGGACATCCTCATGACTCTGACGCGCTTGGCCAATCCCCCCACGCCCCACCCCCGGACCGTCGTGTCCCGGGCTCTAGGTCTGCGACTTGTGCTCCGGCCTGTGCTCCGACCTGTCCTTCTCGGCCTGGTCCCGGACGGCCTGCGCGAGCGCGGCCCTGGCCGCCTTCTCCGCCGCCTTCTCCGCTTCCTTCTCCGCCTTCGCCGCGTCCGTGATCTGCCGCTTGGCGGCCGTCGCGTAGACGTCGACGTACTCCTGGCCGGACAGCCGCATGATCTCGTACATGACCTCGTCGGTCACCGCGCGGAGCACGAAGCGGTCGTGCTCCATGCCCTGGTAGCGGCTGAAGTCCAGCGGCTTGCCGATCCGGATGCCGGGCCGCATCACCTTCGGCATGACCTTCCCGGGCGGCTGGATCTTCTCCGTGTCGATCATGGCCACCGGGATGACGGGCGCGCCGGTGGCGAGCGCCACGCGCGCGAGGCCGCCGGGCTTGCCGCGGTAGAGGCGGCCGTCGGGCGAACGCGTGCCCTCCGGGTAGATGCCGAACAGCTCACCGCTCTCCAGCACCTCTATGCCGCTCTTGATGGCGGCCTCGCCTGCGCCGCGCGCGCCGGAGCGGTCCACCGGGAGCTGGCCGACGCCCTTGAAGAAGGCGGCCGTCAGCCGGCCCTTCACGCCGGGCGTGGTGAAGTACTCGGCCTTCGCGATGAAGGTCACCTTGCGGTCGAGGACGGCGGGCAGGAAGAACGAGTCCGAGAAGGACAGGTGATTGCTCGCAAGGATCGCCGGGCCCTCGGCGGGTACGTTCTCCAGGCCTTCCACCCAGGGCCTGAAGATCATCTTCAGCGGCCCCCCGATGGAAACCTTCATCGCGCCGTACAACAACCGACTGCCTCCTGTTTGTGTCGCTCAGACCTTAACCCGGAGTGCCGTCAATGAGCCCGACGGCCCTGGTCGGTGTCAGTGCGGTCGCGTACGGTGAACCACACCCGGAAGAGTTCACGACCCTGACATGAACAGGAGACCGAAGGTGCCGGTCCTTCCTGGAGCCGAGCCGTACCGCCATGAGGGCGGGGAGGTGGGTGTCCTCCTCTGCCACGGTTTCACCGGTTCCCCGCAGTCGCTGCGCCCCTGGGCCCACTACCTCGCCGAGCGCGCGCTGACCGTGTCGCTGCCCCTGCTGCCGGGGCACGGCACCCGCTGGGAGGATCTCCAGCTCACCGGCTGGCAGGACTGGTACGCGGAGGTCGACCGGGACCTGCGCGCCCTGCGTGACCGCTGCGCCCGGGTGTTCGTGGCCGGCCTGTCCATGGGCGGGGCGCTGGCCCTGCGGCTCGCCGCCCGGCACGGGGACGGCGTCGCCGGCGTCATCCTCGTCAACCCCGCGAACAAGGTCCACGGCCTGTCCGCGTACGCCCTCCCGGTCGCCCGCCACCTCGTCAGGACGACCAGGGGGATCGCCGACGACATCGCGAAGGACGGCGCCGCGGAGATCGGCTACGACCGGGTGCCGCTGCACGCGGCCCACTCCCTGCGGACCTTCCTCGGGCTGGTCGACGGCGAGCTGCCCCAGGTCACCCAGCCGCTGCTGCTCCTGCGCAGTCCGCGGGACCACGTCGTACCCCCGGCCGACTCGGCCCGCGTGCTGAGTCGGGTGTCCTCGACGGACGTAACGGAGGTCATGCTGGAACAGAGCTACCACGTGGCGACGTTGGATTACGACGCGGACCGTGTCTTCGAGGAGAGCTACGCATTCATCGGCCGGCTCGCACCCAGTGTCGGTAAGGAAGGGACGGCCGCAGGTGGCTGAGCACGACTCGGAGCGCGAGGACCGCGAGGAGCGGGAGGACCGCGGGGGCCGCGACGTGCCCGTGGAGCACGAGCCGGAGGACGCGGGCGTCGCCTTCGACGAGGAGGCCGCGTGGGCGGCGATCGTCGCGGGATACGGCGCCGAGCCGCCGGACCCGCCGGGCGCCAAGCCCTTCAAGACGGTGGAGGACCTGGCCTTGCTCGAGGCCGAGCCGAACGACGAGCAGCCGGAGCAGAAGCAGCCCGCCAAGCCGCTGGGCAGCTCGGTCTCCTACGCGCCCGGCATAGGGCCGCGCGACTACACCGCGCCGGAGGCGGCCGAGGAGGACCTCGGGGAGGACGACGAGGGTCACTTCGTGCCGCCCGAGCCGCCGCCGCTGCCCACCACGGACACGACCTCCCGGTTCGCGTGGCTGGGAGTGATCGGCGGCCCGATCCTGCTCCTGGTGGCGGTCCTGCTCGGCTGGGACATGACGTGGTGGCTGACGACGCTCGGCATCGGCGGCTTCCTGGGCGGCTTCGCCACGCTCGTGGTGCGGATGAAGACGGACGACGAGGACGAGGGCGACCCGGGCCGGGGCGCGGTGGTCTGAGCGGGCCGGGCTGTCCGAGCCCCGGCCGGCCGCCCCGGGCTCAGCTCGCGGGCACGTGCAGGGCGGCCAGCACCGGCAGGTGATCGGTGGCCGCCCGCAGGTCGGCCCCGGTCAAGCCGGGCTGCCCCAGCGGCACCCCGCAGCCCAGCACCCGCACGCCCTTCGTCGCGAACAGCGCGTCGATGCGCTGGTGCGGGTCTGTCGGTGTGGAGGTGTACTCGGCGCCCCAGGGCGCGGTGGCCCAGCAGTCCTGGAGGCCTTCGGACAGCAGCCGGAAGGTGCGGCCCCCGGGGCGTTCGTTGAGGTCGCCGCCCGCGACCGCGTGCTCCACGCCCAGCCCGGTGAGCCGGTCGAGGAGCAGTCCGCCCTGGTCGTAGCGCTCGTCCCGCTGGAGGCTGAGGTGACAGCTCAGCACGCCGAGCCGGGCGCCGCCGAACCGTACGACGGCCGTCGCGAAGCCCCGTCGGTGCAGTCCGGGGGTGAGCGGCAGCAGCACGTCCTCGGTCCGCTCGACCGTCGCGCGCAGCGAGCAGAGGATCGCGGGCCCCGCGGCCGTGCCGCCGCCGGAGAGGATCACCAGTCCGGACGCGGTGGCGAGGCGGGCCAGTTTCTTGCGCCAGCGGAAGAACCGCGGCGCCTCCTGGACGAGGACCAGGTCGGGTGCGCAGGCGGCGATCACCCGGGCCAGCGCGCCGGTGTCGTCGCGCATCGAGCGGATGTTGTAGGAGAGGACCCGGACGACGGCCGAACCGTCCGGCTCGGTACGGGAGTTGGGCAGCAGCGCAGAGGTCGCCATGCCGATCAAGATACGCCGTGGCGTCCCGTACGTCCGGGTAGGGCGGCGCCCGGTACGACGACGGCCCGGCAGGCCGCGCACGACGGCTCCCGGTACGGCGGCGCCCGCGGTGCGGGACGGCCGACGCCCTCCGTGCGGGGCGGCCGGTGCCCGCGCCGGCCGGTACGACAGCGCCCGCCGTCCCGGGCGCGGGATCGGCGGGCGCTGTCGCGCGGAGCGGGGATCACATGATCGGGTCGGGCTCCCGGGCCAGGTCGGCCGCGCCCACCAGGCCGGCCTTGTTGCCGAGCTGGGCCGCGATCACGTCGGCGACCGGACGCCAGTTGCCGCCGACCAGCCAGCGCTTGTACGACTTGCGGATCGGGTCGAGGACCAGCTCGCCCTCGTCCGAGAGACCACCGCCGACGATGAACGCGGAGGGGTCGAAGAGCGAGGCCAGGTCGGCGAGGCCCGCGCCGGCCCAGCGGGCCAGCTCACGGTAGGAGTCGACGGCGACCAGGTCGCCCTGCCGGGCGGCCATGGAGATGTGCTTGCCCTCGATGCCGTCGGGGGTGCCGTCGCCCAGGGACAGCAGCAGCTCGGCGTGCTCGGGGGTGGCGTTGGCGCGCTGCTTGGCGTACCTCACCAGGGCGCGGCCGGACGCGTACTGCTCCCAGCAGCCCTGCGAGCCGCAGCCGCACAGCAGGCCGTCCGGCACCATGCGGATGTGGCCGAACTCGGCGGCCACGCCGAAGTGCCCGCGGCGCAGCTTGTTGCCGATGATGATGCCGCCGCCGAGGCCGGTGCCGAGGGTGATGCAGATGACGTTGCGGTGGCCCTTGCCGGCGCCGAACTTGTACTCGCCCCAGGCCGCGGCGTTCGCGTCGTTCTCCACGACGACCGGGAGGCCGACGCGGGCCTCGACCTCGGCCTTCAGCGGCTCCTGGCGCCAGTCGATGTTCGGCGCGAAGTAGACCGTCGAGCGCTGACGGTTGACATAGCCGGCGGCACCGATGCCCACGCCGACGATCTCGTGCCCCACGCGTGCGCCTTCGACGGCGGCGGCGATCGCGTCCACGATGCCCTCGGGCGTGCCCGGGGTCGGCACCTGGTGGGTCGAGAGGATGTTGCCTTCCTCGTCGACCACACCGGCCGCGATCTTCGTGCCGCCGATGTCGACGCCGATGGTGAGTCCCATGAATCCCTCAGTTTCGGTCGAGCCCCGCTACGGCCAACCGTACCCGAGGGGTCTTCAGTCCAAGTCGATGCGTTCCCCGGGGCCGCCCTCGTCACCGCGGTCCCGGCGGTCACGGAGGTCCTTGAGGTCGTCGTCGAGGTCCGCGGACCGGGCCGTCCAGCGCTGTTCCTGGGCCTGGATGGCGGAGCGGTAGGCGGCGAGCAGTTCGCCGCCGGCCGCGGCGAGGTGGTCGAAGACGTCCGGATTGCGCTCGATCACGGGCTCGACGGCGGCCTTGGCCTGCTGGACGACCTGGCGCACCACCTGCTGCGCGGCCGGCCCGGCGACCGCGCCGAACAACGGGGACTGGAGGCCGGACAGCTTGTCGGCGACCGCGTCGACGAGCTTGCGCAGCTCCTCGGCGGCCGAGCCCTGGGGCCGCCCGTAGTCGGTGCGACGGCGGGCCCGCTCGGCCTCCAGATCCTCGGCGCAGGCCTTGGCCCAGGCGTCGTCGTCGGTCGCCCGGACCCGCGAGTTCTCGGCTTCGCTCATGACGGACTCCTGACTACGGTTCGTCCCTACGACGTTACCCGAACGGCGGTACCTCGTTCACCTGGCCCGCGGCCACAGCTCGGGGTCCGGGGCGAACCGGACCCGCAGCTCCCCGTCGCGCAGGGCGGCGCCGTCGACGGTGCACCGGCGCAGGGCCGAGGGCAGGGCGACGATCCGGCGGAACTGTCCGGCCGTGACGACGAGTTCGTCACCGCGCCGGACGAGGTCGAGCTCGTCCCGTATCGCGCCGGGCAGCGGGAGGTGCCAGACCAGCACCCCGTCCGCGGCGAGCCGGTCGATGACGGGCCACTCGACCGGGGCGAGCACCGGGTTGACGCCGGGGGCGGCGAGGGCGGCCAGGTCGTCGGCGCCGTGCGGGTCGCGGCCCAGGTGGGCGACCGGGTGCACGACGTGCGACTCCTGCCAGTCGGCGAGCGCCTTGCCCTGCTGGGCGGCGAGTCCGGCGAGCCAGGGGTCCTCGACGGTCTCGGGCAGGACCCGGTTGGCGACGAGGCACTCGACGGCCAGGCCGCGCAGGGCGAGACCGAGTTCGGCGGCGCGCACGGCCTCGGCGCCGGCCGGTCCGGGCTCGGCGACCAGGCGTACGGCGGTGTCCCGGTGCGCGAGGACGGCCTCCACCGCGGCGAGTTCCACGTCCCACCGGGAGGCCGTCTCGTACAGCGCCTCCGTGGGCATGGGGACGCCCGCGAGCCGCCCCAGGACCGGGCGCAGGGCGCGGGCGGCCTGCCGTTCGGGCGGGAGCAGGCGGCGCAGATAGCGGCGCAGTTCCTCGGGCAGCGCGAGCAGGGCGAGGGTCTGCGGGGTGGCGGGCAGGTCGACGACGAGCAGGTCGTGGGTCTGCGAGAGCGACGCGTCGCGCAGCGCGCGGAGCAGGTTCAGCTCCTCCGTGCCGGGCAACGGGGTGAGCTCCTCGGCGTCGAGCCGGGAGGCGCCGAGGAGGTCGAGGACGGAGGAGGCGCGGTCCTGGAAGGCGGCGAGGTCGTCACGGAACCCGGCGACGGGGTCGGGACGCCAGACGGTGAGCCGGGGGTCGACCCGCACCGGGGTGCCGCCGGTCGCCGTGCCCAGCGCCGTGCCGAGGGTGTCGGTGCGGTCGGCGCCGAGCAGCAGGGTCCTGGTGCCCTCGTGTGCCGCGCGCAGGGCGGTGGCGGCGGCGACGGTCGTACGACCGGAACCGCCCGGACCCGTGATCAGGATGGTGCGCATGGAGGTGAACGGTACCTCCGCGCGCCGGCCGCGCGTCCCGCTACTTCCCGCCCGACTCGACCCGCTTCTTCAGTCCCGCCAGCGCCCGGTCGATGATGACCTTCTCCGCCTTGCGCTTGATCATGCCGAGCATCGGGATCTTGACGTCGACCGTGAGCAGGTAGGTCACCTCGGTCGCGCCGTCGCCCGCCGGCTTCAGCACGTAGGAGCCGTCGAGCGAGCGCAGCATCTGGGACTTGACCAGGGTCCAGGAGACCTCGTTCGCGCCGGTCCAGGTGTACGCCAGCGTCTGGTCGTCCTTGATCGCTCCGGCGTCCATGACGAGACGGACCTGCTCGGCGCGGCCCTGGCCGTCGGACTTGAGGACCTCCGCCTCCTTCACCTCGCCGGTCCAGTCCGGGTAGCGGGCGAAGTCGGCGATCACCCCCATCACGTCGGCCGGTGCCGCCGCGATCGTGATGCTCGAGCTGGTGTGTTCCGCCATCGCCGTGGCTCCTCCAGATGCGGGCCGGTAGGACGTCGTGGTGCGTGGTGCTGCGCGGGTGTGTGCAGCGTGAAGGCTACCGCGCACAAGTCGGGCCGATGTCACCCCACCTGGGCCGTCTCACCATTCGAGGGCCCATGGCCGCCCGGACCCGGCGAAGTGCCCGACATTCACGCACTCCGTCGCCCCGATCCGCATCCGCCGGGCCAGTGGCTGGTGGACATGGCCGAACAGCGAATAGCGGGGGCGGGTGCGGCGGATCGCGTCCAGCAGGGCGCGGCTGCCGCGCTCGAAGCGGCGGGCGACGGTGTCGTAGACCAGTTCGGGCACCTCGGGCGGGATGTGGGTGCACAGCACGTCCACCTCGCCCACCGCCTCGATCTTCGCCGCGTACTCCTCGTCGCTGATCTCGTAGGGGGTCCGCATCGGTGTCCTGAGTCCGCCGCCGACGAAGCCGAAGACCCGGCCGCCGATCTCCACCCGCTGGGCGTCCAGGACGGTCGTACCCGGTCCGGCGTACTCCTGCCAGAGGGACGGCATGTCGACATTGCCGTAGGTGGCGTACGTCGGCGTCGGGAACGCGGCGAACATCTCGGCGTACTGCTTGCGTACCGCGGTCTCGATCACGGCCGCCCGGTCGGAGCCGACCCCCGCCCACAGCCGGGCGCCGAGTTCCCGCGCCTCCTCGAAGCGGCGGGCGGTGCGCAGTTCGACGAGGCGGTCGGCGTTCTCGACGCCGAACAGATCGGGGAAGATGCCGCGCGCGTGGTCGGCGTAGTCGAGGAAGAGGACCAGGTCGCCGAGGCAGATCAACGCGTCGGCGCCGTCACCCGCCCGGGCCAGGTCACGGGCGTTGCCATGCACGTCGCTGACCACATGGACGCGGGTCCTCCGGTTGCCGGCTGATGTGGGTGCCATGTCGATCAAGGGTAGGCGTGTGCGGCATATGTGAACAGTGGCGGCGGGACCTGCGGTTACTGGCTAGTCAGTTAGCGCGTGGACTACTGTGCGGCAAGGAACAACCCATCTGTGTGACGCAGCGAACATCTCGCCGGGACCCCCTGTCGAAGAAGCCATACCGGCGGGTAACGTCCGGGCAGTCCAGTCGTACTCAGGAATTCAACCAGTGGGCCCCCACCCCACCGGCGGCACCCGGGTACCTGCCCGAGCCTTGGACCGCACCGTCGCATCACACAACGTCGTGGCGCCGGCGCCCTATGAGGAGCAGCAGTCTTGCGCGAGTTCAGCCTTCCGGCTTTGTACGAGGTCCCTGCGGACGGCAATCTCACCGACATCGTCCGGAGAAACGCCGCGCAGCATCCTGACGTCGCCGTCATCGCCCGCAAGGTCGGCGGCAGCTGGCAGGACGTCTCGGCCACCGTCTTCCAGGCCGAGGTGCGCGCCGCGGCCAAGGGCCTCATCGCCTCCGGTGTGCAGCCGGGCGACCGGGTCGCCCTGATGTCCCGCACCCGCTACGAGTGGACGCTGCTCGACTTCGCGATCTGGAGCGCCGGCGCGGTCACCGTGCCGGTGTACGAGACCAGCTCGCCGGAGCAGGTGCAGTGGATCCTGTCCGACTCGGGCGCCACCGCCTGCGTGGTGGAGCTCGACAGTCACGCGGCGGCGGTCGAGTCGGTGCGCGACCGGCTGCCCGGGCTGAAGCACATCTGGCAGATCGAGGCCGACGGGGTGGCGGAGCTCGGACGGGCCGGGCAGGACGTCTCCGACGCGACCGTCGACGAGCGCAGCTCGCACGCCCGGGCCGACGACCCGGCGACCATCGTCTACACCTCCGGCACGACGGGCCGGCCCAAGGGTTGCGTGCTGACCCACCGCAGCTTCTTCGCCGAGTGCGGCAACATCGTGGAGCGGCTGCGCCCGCTGTTCCGCACCGGTGAGTGCTCGGTGCTGCTCTTCCTGCCGCTCGCGCACGTCTTCGGACGGCTCGTCGAGATCGCGCCGATGATGGCGCCGATCAAGCTGGGCTGCGTCCCGGACATCAAGAACCTCACCGACGAGCTGGCCGCCTTCCGTCCGACGCTGATCCTCGGCGTCCCGCGGGTCTTCGAGAAGGTCTACAACTCGGCGCGCGCCAAGGCGCAGGCGGACGGCAAGGGCAAGATCTTCGACAAGGCGGCGGACACCGCGATCGCGTACAGCAGGGCGCTGGACACGCCGTCCGGCCCGTCGCTCGGCCTGAAGATCAAGTACAAGACCTTCGACAAGCTCGTCTACAGCAAGCTGCGCGCGGTCCTCGGCGGCCGGGGCGAGTACGCGATCTCCGGCGGCGCCCCGCTGGGCGAGCGGCTGGGTCACTTCTTCCGCGGTATCGGCTTCTCGGTCCTGGAGGGCTACGGCCTGACCGAGTCCTGTGCCGCCACCGCGTTCAACCCCTGGGACCGGCAGAAGATCGGCACGGTCGGCCAGCCGCTGCCCGGCTCGGTGGTGCGGATCGCGGACGACGGCGAGGTGCTGCTGCACGGCGAGCACCTGTTCAAGGGCTACTGGAACAACGAGGCCGCGACCGCGGAGGCGCTGGCCGACGGCTGGTTCCACACCGGTGACATCGGCACCCTGGACGAGGACGGCTACCTCAGGATCACCGGCCGCAAGAAGGAGATCATCGTCACCGCGGGCGGCAAGAACGTCGCCCCGGCCGTGATCGAGGACCGGATCCGCGCGCACGCGCTGGTCGCGGAGTGCATGGTGGTGGGCGACGGGCGCCCGTTCGTGGGCGCGCTGGTCACCATCGACGACGAGTTCCTGGACCGCTGGGCGGCCGACCACGGCAAGCCGGCGGGCTCCACCGCGGCGTCACTGCGCGACGACCCGGACCTGCTCGCGGCGGTCCAGTCGGCGGTCGACGACGGCAACGCCGCGGTGTCGAAGGCGGAATCGGTGCGGAAGTTCCGCATTCTGGCCTCCCAGTTCTCGGAGGAGTCGGGCCACCTCACGCCGTCCCTGAAGCTCAAGCGCAATGTGGTGGCGAAGGACTACGCGGACGAGATCGAGGCGATCTACGCGAAGTAAGCGATCTACGCGAAGTAGCCGCCGTCCGCCGGGGCGTTCCGGCCGGGCGTCATGGCGCGGTGTCCTCGGCGAGGACCCGCGCCATCGTGCGTTCGGCGAGCGCGGTGATGGTGACGAACGGGTTCACCCCGATCGAACCGGGCACGAGCGAGCCGTCGGTGATGTAGAGCCGGGAGTACCCCTTGACCCGGCCGTAGCCGTCGGTCGCCTTCCCCAGGACGCAGCCGCCCAGCGGGTGGTAGGTGAAGTCGTCCGCGAAGACCTTGCTGCCCGAGCCGAACAGGTCGTAGCGGTAGATCGTGAGATTGGCCGCGTTGATCCGGTCGAAGAGCTTCTTGGCCATCGCGACCGACACGGCGCTCTGGGCGGCGCTCCAGCCGAGTTTCACCGCGCCGGACGTGGAGTCGTACGAGAACGACGCCCGTTCGGGGTTCTTGGTGATCGCCAGGTACAGGCTGATCCAGTGCTCGAACCCCATGGGCAGCGGGGCGATCTCGGCGAAGACCGGGTTGGCGGTGTTGGCCCAGTCGTCGATGCCCATGACGGGCATGGTCGACTGGTTGGCGCCGACGGTGTCCCAGATGTGGTTGGCGCGCCCGACCATGGTGTTGCCGTTGGTGCCCCAGCCCGCGCCCACCCCGGAGGTCAGCTCGGGCAGGGTGCCGGTGTCCCGGGCGCGCACGAGGAGTTCGGTGGTGCCGATGCTGCCGCCGCCCAGGAAGAGGTACGTGCAGCTGTACTGCTTGGTCTCCACGACCCTGCCGGCGAGGTCGATGCGGTCGGCGGTCAGGACGTACGACCCGTCGCTCGCGCGGGTCACCGACCGGACCTTCTCCAGGGTGTGGACGGTGACGTTGCCGGTGCCGAGGGCGGCGGCCAGGTAGGTCTTGTCGAGGCTGCGCTTGCCCTGGTTGTTGCCGTAGATGACCTCGCCGGCCAGCGCGGACTTCGGGGCCGTGCCCGCGGCCTCGCGCTGCATGTGGCCGAAGTCGTAGACGTTCGGCACGAAGGTGGTCCTCAGGCCGGCGTTGGCGGCGGCCTTGCGGGAGGTGCGGGTGAACTTGTACCACTCGGTGCCCTCGAACCAGGCGGGGTCGACGGTGTTGACGCCGAGCATGGAGCGGGCGCGCGGGAAGTAGGTGCCGTACATCTCGTCCGCGTCCACGGTCGGGAACTGCTCGGCGAAGTAGGACCTCAGCGGGGTCACCGCCATCCCGCCGTTGACCAGGGAGCCGCCGCCGACGCCCCGGCCGACGTACACGGACATGTTGTCGTAGTGGACGCGGTCGAGGACTCCGGGGTAGGCGCTGATGTCCTTGTTGACGAGGTCGAGCCACAGGAAGGTGGCGAGCGGGGCCTCGGTGCGGGTGCGGAACCACATCGAGCGCTGGTCGGGGGCGCTGGTGGAGCAGAACACCTTGCCGTCGCCGCCGGCGGTGTTCCAGAGGCGTCCCATCTCCAGGACGAGGGTGCGGATACCGGCCTGGCCGAGGCGCAGGGCCGCGACGGCCCCGCCGTAGCCGGAACCGACGACGATGGCGGGGGCGTTGTCCACGGCGGCCGGTTCGGCGGCCCGCGCGGACTGCAGACCGATACGGGTGAGACCGGCCGCGGCGGCGGTCTGGAGGGCCATCATGCCCAGGATGTGACGTCTCGTCAGCTGACGCTGCATCAGTTTTGCTGTCATGGACGCAGCATCGGCGGATTATTTCCCTCCGCCTAGGGCTTCCGCTACAGCAACGCCCGCAGCTTCTCCGCCAGCAGGTCCCAGCGCCACTTCTCCTCGACCCACCGCCGGCCCCGCTCCCCCATCCGGCGGCGCAGTGCGGCGTCCCCGAGCAGCGTGACGATCCGGTCGGCGGCCTCGTCCGCGAAGCCGCCCCGCACGACCCAGCCCGTCTCACCGTCGAGCACGGCGTCGGGCGCGCCGCCCGAGTCCCCGGCCACCACGGGCAGCCCGGTCGCGGACGCCTCCAGGTAGACGATGCCGAGGCCCTCCACGTCCAGCCCGCCCCGCCGGGTCCGGCACGGCATGGCGAAGACGTCCCCGGCGCCGTAGTGCGCGGGCAGCTCCGCCCAGGGCACGGCGCCCGTGAAGCGCACGGAGCCGGACACCCCGGTCTCCCGGGCGAGCCGGCGCAGATCCTTCTCGTACGGCCCGCCCCCGACGATCAGCAGCACCGCGTCCGGCTCGGCCGCCAGGATCCGGGGCATGGCCAGGATGAGCGTGTCCTGCCCCTTGCGCGGCACCAGCCGGGACACGCACACGACCACCGGGCGGTCCGAGAGCCCGAGCCGGGCCCGCACCTCGGCACCGCCCGACCCGGGGTGGAAGGTCTTCTCGTCGACGCCCGGCGGCAGCTGCGCCATCCGCCCCGCCGCCTGCGCCCCGAGCGCGGGCGCGATCCGCGCGCGCGTGTACTCGCCGAGGTAGGTGACGGTGTCCGTGGACTCCCCGATCCGGCGCAGCAGCTGCCGGGCGGCGGGCAGCTGGGCCCAGCCGGCCTCGTGGCCGTGGGTGGTCGCCACCAGCCGCTCGGCGCCCGCCCGGCGCAGCGCCGGCGCCATCAGCCCGAGCGGCGCCGCCGCGCCGAACCACACCGACGTGCACCCGTGCTCACGCAGCAGCCCGACCGCCCGCCGGGTCGCCCCCGGCGTCGGCAGCAGCATCGTCGTACGGTCCCGTACGACCGTGAAGGGCTGCTCGGCGTCGAAGGCGGCCGTCGCCCCGACGCCCTCCGCGCTCCGCTTCCAGGTGGAGGCGTAGACGACCACCCGCTCGGGGTCGAGCCGCAGCGCCATGTTGTGCAGGAACGCCTGGATGCCGCCGGGGCGGGGCGGGAAGTCGTTCGTCACGATGAGGGTCTTGTCCATCGACGCCGACCCTACCCAACGCGTCCGCGCGCCCGTCCGCGGCCGTCCACGGCCGTCCACGGCCATGCTTCATGGCCCCCGCACAGCGCGCCGGGTCATCATGGGCTCTCGGCACGGCGGACGGACAGGGGCTCAGGTGGAGACTGCGGGCGCGGGACGGTCCCCGGCGTGGCTGCCGGGCGCGGGACGGTCCCCGGCGTTGCTGTTCGGCACGTGGGCGGCGACCAGGCTGCCGCTCCTGCTGTGCGTGCTGAAGGTGTTCGTCTTCCCCGGCCCCGACGTCACCAGCGACGTGTCGGTGATCTACCAGGGCTGGTACGAGGTGCTGCGCCACGGCTCCTTCCCGCTCGACGACGTCACCTGGCAGTACCCGCCCGCCGCGGCGCTGGCCGTCCTCTCCCCGGCCCTCCTGCCCTTCCTCGACTACGCGACCGCGTTCTTCGTCCTCGCCTTCCTGGCCGACCTGGCCGTCCTGCTGTTGCTCCGGTACGCCGGTCCACGCCCCGGCGGGTCCGTGCGCGGCGCCTGGACCTGGGTGGCGGGCGCGGCGCTGCTCGGGCCGACGCTCTACGCCCGCTACGACGTGATGGTCACCGCGGTGGCGGTGGCCGCGCTGCTCGCGGGCGCCCGGCATCCACGGGCGATGGGAGCCCTCGCCGGCTTCGGGGCGCTGCTGAAGGTGTGGCCCGCGCTGCTGCTGGTGGGGGCCGTGCGCCGCCGGGCGTGGGGCACGGCGGCGATGACCGTGGGCGTGGTGGCCGCGCTGTTCGCCCTGGCGACTCCGGGCGCCTTCGCGTTCCTGACCGCCCAGCGCGACCGCGGTACCGAGGTGGAGTCGCTGGGCGCGCTGGTCTTCCATGTGGCCCGGCGCTTCGGCTGGCGGGGCGAGGTGCTGCTCAACTACGGCTCGGTGGAGTTCCTCGGCCCGTACGTGGACGTCGTCAGCACCGCCGCCCTGGCCCTGACCGGCGCAGCCTTCGGCTGGCTGCTGCTGTGGCGCCTGACGGCCACCCGTTTCCCGCCCCACACACTCGCCGACGCGGCCTTCGTGGCGGTGCTGATGTTCACCGTCACCAGCCGGGTGATCAGCCCGCAGTACCTCGTGTGGCTCGTCGGGACCGCGGCGGTCTGCCTGTGCCACCGCGGCAGCCGGATGGGGGCGCCCGCCGCGCTGGTGGTCGCGGCGGCGTTCGCGACGGTGCTGGAGTTCCCCGTCTGGTTCGGGCACGTCGTCGCCAGTGACCCGCTGGGCGTCACCCTGCTCGTCGTCCGCGACGGCCTCCTGGTGGCCGCCACGCTCACCGCGGCCGTGCGGCTGTGGCGCTCGACGGTGCCCCGCGGCCCCGCGACGGTCTTCCCGACCCAGCCGGCCCGCGCCGAGCAGGCCCCGGTCTCCTCCTGAGACCGCAGGGCGTCCGCGCCATCAGCACCGCCGCGCTGCACGGCCATGGCGGGGACCGGCGCCAGGCAGTTGCCGGACAGGCCGAGGCCGGGCAGGCAGAGCACCAGACAGGCAGTTGCCGGACAGGCAGAGGCCAGCCAGGCAGAGGCCGGACAGCCCGGCGGCCGGCGCGAGCTGTACGACGTGCCGAGCACGGTCACCCGGAGCAGCACCGGCGCTCCCCTTCCGCCCTGGAAGACCCCGCCGCCGAGCACGATGAAGCAGGCCATCAGCGGCGGACAGAGCCCGACGCGGCCGGGAACGGCGCGCCAGCGTGGCCGATCGCGGCCCCGGCACCGAGGACGGCCCCGATCCAGGACGCGGCGAGCCCGAGCGGGCCCGCCGCCGCGAAGCCCCCCGTCCCGGAAGACGCGCACGGCCCACCAGACGATGGCCCACCCCCGGGCGGTACCGGCGCTCCCCCGCCGCCCTGGAAGACCCCGCCGAGCCCGACCGCCGCCGCGAAGCCCCCCGTCCCGCAGACGAGCACGGCCCGCCGGGCAGAGGCCCGCCCCCGGCGCCTGGAGTTCCTGCGGACACCCGCGCGCTGCTTCCGTCGCGACGGCGGGCCCGTCCGGGCGGAGCAGGCGGCGGGCCTGTTCCGGGAGGGC
The DNA here is from genome assembly GCF_053593435.1 of Streptomyces sp. NPDC002306. Classification (NCBI taxonomy): domain Bacteria; kingdom Bacillati; phylum Actinomycetota; class Actinomycetes; order Kitasatosporales; family Streptomycetaceae; genus Streptomyces; species Streptomyces sp. NPDC002306. The sequence continues at coordinate 16,738 of NZ_JBSFCK010000005.1, read as the reverse complement.
GTGCCGCGGGTGCCGGGCGACGGGCGCGGCGGAGCCCGTCCGGCTCGCGGAGGCCGTCGCCCATCTGGCGGGGCTCAGCCGAACTGCGCCCGCAGTGAGTCCCGCCACTGGGCGGTGAACCGCTCCGGCGTCGTCCCGAGCACTTTCTTCATCGCGTCCTCGACCGCTCCGTCCCGCGTCCGGTGCGTGCCCACGGCCCGGTAGAACTCGCCCAGCCGGACCTCGCCCCAGTGGTCGGCGATCAGCCGGCAGGCCAGCCAGCCGCCCTCGTAGGCCCGCGCCAGCCGGGTCGAGTCCCCGGTGAAGCCGAAGTCCTTGTCGGCCGGCAGCGCCGCCGGGACCCGCCCGTCGGCGACGGCTCCCGCGAGCTCCGGCGCGACCTCGGACGCGCCGCGCCCGCTGCCGCGGTAGCCGACCCAGTCGGCATACCCCTCGGACAGCCACAGCGGGGTGGCCGCGTCGGTGTGGGCACGGGTGGCGACATGCGTGGTCTCGTGGGTCAGCACGACCTGCCGGCCGAGCGAGCCCAGCGTGGCGTACGCGTCGGGATTCACGATGATCCGGTCCGCGGGCGCCCGGGCCGATCCGCCGGTCTCGCCCGTGGTGACCGCCGCGATCCCGCGGTAGGAGGAGGCGGGTGAGGCCAGCAGCCCGGCCATCCCCTCCAGCGACTTCGGTACGAGCACCACGACGTGCCCGCTCCAGTCCGCGCCCCACGCCTGCGAGACCTCCGGCACGGCGCGGTCGGCCAGCTCCGCGAACGAGCGCAGCCGGTCGCCGGACTGGCCGGTCCCCAGCACCAGACTGTGCGTGCCCCGGACGACGCTCACCGCGCCCTGGTCCCACAGCTGCTGCCCGGCCTTCTTCGCGGGCCGCTCGGACGTCACCCGCCACCGCCCCTCGGCGTCGAGGGCGAGCCCCAGGACGCGCGCGGCCGTGACGGGCGCCCGGTCGTACCCGCGGACGCCGTAGCGCAGCTCGGCGTCCGCGGAGGCCGTGCCGCCGCTCGTGTGGACCGCGGTGACCCGGTAGGACCAGGCCGAGAACGGGACCGCCTTCAGGTCCGCGAACCCGGCCGGGGTGCCCGTCGCGCGGTAGGCCGGCTCGTCGTGGCCGAGGACCGCGGCGGCCCGCGCGTCCAGCAGCCGCTGCACCTCGGCCCGCGCGCCGTCGGTCGTGGGCCGCCCGCCGCAGCCCACCAGGGAGACGAGCAGCAGACACAGCACCGCGACCGCGGATCTCGATCCCCGCCTTCGACCAGCCATCTTCCCGATCGTACGGCGCCGCCCGGGCGTCAGACCCGGGTGACCGACGAGATCGGCATCATGCCCACCGGGTCGTACCGCACGGGTGCCCCCGGATAGGGGGCGTGGATCACCTGGCCGTTGCCCACGTACATGCCGACATGGCTGGCGTCGGACCGGTAGACGACCAGGTCCCCGGGCCGGGCCTGGGAGAGCGGGACCTGGTGGCCGGCGAACCGCTGGGCCTGCGAGGTGCGCGGCAGCTGCACCCCGGCCCGCGCGTACGACCACTGCATCAGGCCGGAACAGTCGAAGCCGCCGGGTCCGTTCGCGCCCCAGACGTAGGGACGGCCGAGGGCGGAGCGGGCGGCGGCGACGGCCGACGCGGCTCGCCCGGTGGCCGCGAGGCCGCCGGGTCCGGGCAGGTCCGCGCGGCCGGAGCGGGAGGCCCGGTCGAAGGCGAGGCGCTCCCCGAAGGGCAGCGAGTTGAGCAGCCGCCGCGCCCTGGCGAGCTTGTGCTCCACGGTCCGCTTGTGGCTCGCGACGGCCTTGCGGCTCTGTTCCAGCTCGGTCAGCTTCAGCGTCGCGTCCGCGCGCTCCTGGGAGAGCTCGCGCATCGCCGACTGGAGCTCCCTCAGCTCCCCGGCCTGGTGGGTGGTGATGCGGTCCAGGACGGAGGCCCGGTCGAGGTAGTCGGCCGGGTCGTCGGAGAACAGCAGCGCCAGGGAGGGGTCGAGGCCGCCCGAGCGGTACTGGGCGCCGGCCAGCGAACCGAGCTTCTCCCGCAGGGCGTTGATGCTCTGCTGCTGCCGGGCGATCCGGTCCTGGGCGTCGCCCACCTGGCGGCGCAGGAGATCGGCGCGTTCGTCGGCCAGGTTGAAGGCCTCGGTGGCCTTCTCGGCCTCCTCGTAGAGGCGGTCCACCTCGGCCCGGGTGTCGTCGTGCGGTGCGGCCGTCGCCGGTACGGCTCCGAGCGCGGCGGCGGCGACGGACAGGACACTGAGGGCTGCGCAGGCACCCCGGTCGAACCCGGACGGTGCAAGGCGGCGATGGGACCCCACGGGAAACCGCACTCCTTCCGCTGGCGGACACTGACCGCTCCCCCGGCACGGGGCGCGGACGCCACGGCGGTGTGGGGAAACGCGGCAGACAGTAGCCCCGCCACGGGGCGGCATCCAAAGAGGTCGGTGAGCACACAACGTGACGCCCCGCCGCTGACGCAGGTCATCGGCGGGGCGTGGGGTCAGTTGGCGGTGTCGTAATTCGCCCGATCGGGCGGCGGCCCGACGGCCCGGCCCGACATCGCGGACCAGGAACGGTCCGGGATCGGCTCGGGCCCGACGCGGGTCAGATACGGACGCCGAACTGGAACGGCATGTTGCCGATCGACTCGTAGCGCACGACGGTGCCGGTGCGCGGGGCGTGCAGCACCTGGCCGCCGCCCGCGTACAGGCCGACGTGGTGCTGGTCGCCGTAGAAGATGACCAGGTCGCCGACGCGCAGGTCGCTCTGCGAGTAGATCCGCGTGCCGGCGCTGGCCTGGGCCTGCGAGGTGCGCGGGATGGTGACGCCGGCCTGGGCGTAGGCCCAGGAGGTCAGGCCCGAGCAGTCGTAGGAGGCGGTGCCGGTGGCGCCGTAGACGTACGGCTTGTTGAGCTGGCTCTGCGCGGCCGCGAAGGCGGCGGAGGCGCGGCCGGAGGCGGCGGGGGTGTCGCCCAGGTCCGCGCGCGAGCTGGCGGAGCGGCTGGCGCGGGCGTCGGCGTCCGCGAGGGCCGCCTTCTCCTTGGCCGTCAGCGTGTTGAGGAGCTTCTGCGCCTCGGCCAGCTTGGCCTGGACTTCCTTCTTCTTCTTGCCGAGCTCGGTACGGGTGGAGGCGAGGTCCTTGAGCTTGTCGGAGGCCTCGGTGCGCTCCTGGGCGAGCTCGCGCTGCTTCTCCTGGATCTTCTTCAGCGCCTCGACCTGCTGACCGCTCAGCTGGTCGAGCGTGGAGGCCTTGTCCAGGTAGTCGTCCGGGTCGGCCGACAGGAAGAGCTGGAGGGAGGAGTCGATGGAGCCGGTGCGGTACTGCGCGGCGGCGGCCAGGCCCATGCTGTCGCGCAGGCCGTTGAGGTCCTCCTGGCCGCGGGCGACGCTGTCCTGGATGGTGGAGATCTCCTTCTGGAGCTTCTCCTGCTTCTCCTTGGCCCCGTTGTACTTCTCGGTGGCCTGCTCCGCCTCTTCGTAGAGCTTGTCGACCTTGGACTTGACCTCGTCCTTGTTCAGCTTCTCGCTCGGCGCGGCGTTCGCGGCCTGGGCGCTGAGTACGACGGCGGCTGCGGCTGCGGTGGTCAGCACGGTCACGCGTGCACGACTCGGCTGCTTCGGTCGACGGTGGGACGCCACGGAGACGAGCTCCTTCTTGTGAGTGATCACCCGTACGGAGATTCGAAGGCTGACCCTAGTGATGTTTCTGTGATCAGTTCAAATCCTCCGGCGAAAAATCCCGGTTACGCACCGCATTCTTTACACTCAACTCACATGCAGTGATGCCCGATTGACGCTACGTTGCGTGACGGTTCCGTCAATTCGGGCATTAGGTCAGGATCTTGACCTTCAGGACAGGCGCTTGAGAAGGACCGCGGACGCCACCGGCCGCGCGCCCGCGCGGGCCACTCCGTCGGCCACCTCACGGTCGGTGGAGGCGACGATGACCGGACGGCCGGGCGGCTCGGCGCGCACCAGCTGCCGGATGAGCTCGTCGGCCGTCACACCCGGCTTGGAGAACAGCACCCGCACCCCGCGCGGCGGTGCCAGCAGCACCGGCGCGGCCAGTTCGGCGCCGTCGAAGACACAGGTGACCTCCGCGCCGGTCTGCGCGGCGAGCTGCGAGAGCTGTCCGAGCAGCCGCAGCCGCTGCTTCTCCAGCGGCATCTGCGGATAGCCGGTCTTGGTGACGTTGTAGCCGTCGACCACCAGATGCGCCTGCGGCAGCGCGAGCAACTGGTCGAGGATCGCCGGATCGTCCTCGGACAGCGCGCGGTTGGCGATGTCCTTCGGGGTCATCCGGCCGGGCTCGACCGCGTCCACGGTCTCCGCGGGCCGTACGGACACGGGCGGCAGCGCCAGTTCCCGGCGCAGCCCCTGGGCCGCGTCGAGCACGGTGTCCAGCAGCAGCCGCAGCCGCATGTCCTCGACGCTGCGCCCCTCCCGGGCCGCCCTGCGGCTCGCCTCCAGGGCCGCCTCCACCTCGCCCAGGCGCCCCTTCAGGCGCCGCGACTCGCTCTCGGCGGAGGACACCTGCGCCTGCGTCTCGGCGCGCACGGCCTCGATCTCGGCCTGCACCTTGCGCAGCGCCGCCTCGCCGCGCTTGACGTCGCTGAAGGCCGCGCGCAGCTTGCGGTGAAGCGATTCCGCTTCCCGCTTCGAGGCGTCCAGTTCGGTCCGCAGCCGCTCGGTCTCGGCCCGGGTCTGCTCACGGGAGCGGTCGAGCTCCTCGCGCAGCCGCTCCAGCTCGGCGCGGCTCTCCTCGTCGGCCCGCTCGGCGTCCGCGCGCAGCGCCTCCTCGCCGGCCGCGGTCACCAGCTTCACCCAGCCGGTGGGCCGCAGCACATAGGCCGCGGCCGCCACGTCCAGCGGGTCCGCGGCCGGGGGCGGCGAGCCCGAGTCGAGCGCGCCGCAGAGTTCCGGCTGCGCCTCTCTGAACTTCTCGCCGATCCGCTGCCGGAAGAGGGTGTCCGCCTCCAGCGCCGCGGCCATGGCGTTGCCCGCGAACTTGACCCGACGATTCGGGGCGAAGCGGGCGTACTGCCGTAGCTGGGCGGGCAGTTCCCCGAGGGTCAGCCCGCCGAAGCCGTCCGAGACGATCTGCACGACCCGGCGCCGCACGCCGTCGGGCAGGGGACGGTCGAGCACCTCGGCGGCGCCGTCGCCCGGCCCCCCGCCTGCGCTCTCCACCATCCGTCACACCCCAATACCTGTGCGGGGCCGCTCCCTCTCAGGAGCCGGCGCCCGGCCTGTCCACGAGCTCCACCTGATCCACCGCGTTGCACCAGCGGCAGCGCACCGACTCGATGGTCTCACTGACCACCTCGCGCTCCTCGACGTTCGGCGCACCGGCCAGGTCGAGGTGGACGTACTCCACCACCTTCGACGAACGGGTCACGTCGAAACGCGTGAGGTTGCCGCAGAGGGTGCAGCGCCACCGCGTCGAGGCGGTCGGCAGGGGAACCGTCATCGGGGCTGTTCGCCTTCCTTCTATTGTCCGTGATGCACCGTGCTCTCCCCGGCGCATGTGGCTCGTAACCCTACGGCCTGGCGGGTACTCATCGCCCGTCCCTCCACGGCGGCGAGGCGGTCTGTCTGAGTGCGTCCCGGTACGTCATGCTCTGTAGCCATGATCAGCAACTGGAACGGAACCGCGGTCAGAGCGTTCCGGAAACCGTCGGCGCCCGTGACGTACGGGCTGATCGCCCTGTGCTGCCTGGTCTTCCTGATCGGCCCGGCGTCGGGCTTCAACCCGGGATACGGCACCGGTGACGGGCTGGCGGCTGCCCAGCGAACGTATTTCCGGCACTGGGGCGTGGTCCCGGCCGACCTGTTCCAGAACGCCGCCGGACAGGCCCTGACACCCGTCACGGCCCTGTTCGTGCACGGCAGCTGGGTCCACCTGCTCGGCAACATGCTCTTTCTCTACGTCTTCGGCGCGATGACCGAGGAGCGGATGGGCCGGGTCGAGTTCACCTTGTTCTACGTCGGCTGCGGCTACCTCGCGCTGCTGGGGTACGCGGTGGCCAACGCCGGCTCCGAGCAGTCGCTGGTCGGCGCGTCCGGGGCGATCTCCGCGGTGCTCGGCGCGTTCCTGTTCCTGTTTCCCCGGGCCCGGGTGACCAGTCTCCTGCCGTTCCTGTTCTTCCTGCCGCTGCGCTTCCCGGCGTGGATCGTGCTGCCCTTCTGGGCCGCCCTGCAATGGGTGGCGGCGGGCCGGGCGACCGAGGGGCCCGGCGTGGCCTATCTGGCGCACCTGGTGGGCTTCGGCGCGGGCTTCCTCTACGCGTGGGTGCGATTCGGCCGTACGACTAGAGTGAGGGCCGCCCCAGCCCCGGCCCCCGAGGGAGAGACCCAGCCGTGATCACCGCGATCGTCCTGATCAAGACCAGCGTGGACCGGATCCCCGAGATCGCGGAGTCGATCGCCGCGCTGGAGTCCGTGAGCGAGGTCTTCTCGGTCACCGGCACCTACGACCTGATCGCGATGGTGCGGGTGCGCCAGCACGAGGATCTGGCGGAGGTCATCCCGGGCCGGATCAGCAAGATCCCCGGCGTGGAGGGCACGGACACGCACGTGGCCTTCCGGACGTACTCCCAGCACGACCTGGAGGCGGCGTTCGCGATCGGTCTCGACTCCTGACCACCGCCTCCCGGGACCGCGCGGTCAGGCCGCCGGGACGCAGCGGCCGTCCTCGGTCCGGTACCGCCACTTCGCGCCGTCCCTGACCAGCTCCCGCACCGCGGTCACGAACCGCTCCACGTGCTCGTCCGGCGTCCCCGCGCCGAAGCTCACCCGGATCGCGTTGAGGGACTTCTCGCCCGGCGCGGCCTCGGGGGCACCGCACTCGCCCTGGTCGCCGGGGTCGCCGCCCAGCAGGGTGCGCACCAGCGGGTGGGCGCAGAACAGACCGTCGCGGACGCCGATGCCGTACTCGGCGGAGAGCGCGGCGGCGAAGTGGGAGCTGTTCCAGCCCTCCACGACGAAGGAGATCACGCCCACACGCGGGGCGTCGTCGCCGAAGAGCGACAGGATCCGCACCTCCGGGACCTCGGCGAGGCCCGCCCGGACCGTGTCGATGAGGTGCCGCTCGCGGGCCACGAGGGTGTCGAAGCCGGCCTCGGTGAGGGCCTTGCAGGCGGAGGCGATCGCGTAGGCGCCGATCACGTTGGGCGAGCCCGCCTCGTGCCGGGCGGCGCCCTCGTGCCACTCCACGTCCACTGCCCCGTCCGCGCGCCGGGTCACCCGGCGGCTGGCGCCGCCACCCGCGAGGTACGGCTCGGCCGCGCGCAGCCAGTCGGCACGGCCGGCCAGGACGCCGGAGCCGAACGGGGCGTACAGCTTGTGGCCGGAGAAGGCGACCCAGTCGACGTCGAGGTCACGGACGGACACCGGGTGGTGCGGGGCGAGCTGGGCGGCGTCCAGGACGATGCGGGCGCCGTGCGCGTGGGCCACGGCCGCCAGTTCGCGCACGGGCCACAGCTCCCCGGTGACGTTCGAGGCGCCGGTGACACAGACCAGGGCCGGTCCGTGCGGGTCGCGGCCGGCGAGGGCGCGCTCCAGGCCCGCCACCGCCTGACCCGGGGTGCGGGGGGCGTCGAGGCAGGTGACCCGGGCGTTCTTCCAGGGCAGCAGCGAGGCGTGGTGCTCGGTCTCGAAGACGAAGACCTGGCAGTCGGCGGGCAGCGCGGCCGCCAGCAGGTTCAGGGAGTCGGTGGTCGACCGGGTGAAGACCACCTGGTCGTCGGTCCGGCAGCCGAGGAACTCCGCGACGGTCGCGCGGGCGTTCTCGAAGAGGTCCGTGGAGAGCTGGGAGAGGTAGCCGGCGCCGCGGTGGACGCTGCCGTAGTACGGCGCGTACGCCGCCACGTCGTCCCAGACGCGCTGGAGGGCGGGGGCGCTGGCCGCGTAGTCGAGCGCCGCGTAGGTGACTTCGCCGCCCGTGACCAGCGGGACGGTGACATCCCGCCCCAGAACGGGCATCTGGTGACAAATGGTCTGGTCGGCGGCAGCGGTGGGGACGGACATGGGTACTCCCGTGAGAAGCAAGGCGGAACCACCACGCGAGCCGCGCCGGGCGCGAGCGTGGGGAGGGTGAAAGGGGTACGCGGAGGCGGGGCTCTACGCCCTATCGCATTCGCTTGCTCACGGAAGGCTCCCTCGAGGACCAGGACCCCTGGTGCCGCGCTCGCTCAGGAGCGTTCGAGGGGTCCGCGCTTGCCGTGGACCTCGCTGCCCACGACCTGGTCTTCACCCGGGGCACCCCGCCACGGACGGAGGGTTGCCGGACAGTCGGCCGGGGCCTCATGACTGTCACTCATGACCTGGTTCACCATCCTGCCACACGGTCATCGACGCGCAAGGCGCGGTCCGAATCCTGGACCGCGCCTCGCGTCGCACCGGCCGGGGGTCAGGCGTTGCCGACCGATCGGGGGGTCAGGCGTTGCCGACCGATCGGGGGGTCAGGCGTTGCTGACGGCCACCCAGCGCTCCAGCGTCCGCTTGGCCGCGCCCGAGTCGATCGACTCGGCCGCGGCGGCCATGCCGGCCCGGATCTGCTCGGCCAGCGTCCCGGTGCCGGGCTCCAGCGCCACCAGCGCCGCCGCGGAGTTCAGCAGCACCGCGTCCCGCACCGGGCCCCTCTCGCCGTTCAGCAGCCGGCGCGCCACGTCCGCGTTGAACGACGCGTCGGCACCGCGCAGCGCCTCCACCGGCACCAGCTCGACACCGACATCGCGCGGGTCGAAAGTCTCCTCGGTCACCTTGCCGTCCCGGACGATCCACACCCGGGAGGTGGCCGTCGTGGTGAGCTCGTCGAGACCGTCGTCGCCGCGGAAGACCAGCGAGGAGTTGCCGCGCTCGGCGAAGACGCCGGCGATGATCGGCGCCACCCGCGGATCGGCCACCCCGACCGCCTGGGCCCGTACCTTCGCCGGGTTGGTCAGCGGACCGAGGAAGTTGAACACCGTCCGGATGCCCAACTGCCCGCGCGCCGCCGCCACATGACGCAACGCCGGATGGAACTTCACCGCGAAGCAGAAGGTGATCCCGGCCTCCTCGGCGACCTCCGCCACCCGCTTCGGCGTCAGTTCGAGATTGACCCCGAGCTTCTCCAGCACGTCCGAGGCACCCGACGCCGACGACGCCGCCCGGTTGCCGTGCTTGACGACCTTGGCGCCGGTGCCGGCGATGACGATGGAGGACATCGTGGAGATGTTCACCGTCTTCGCGCCGTCGCCGCCCGTGCCGACGATGTCGACGGTGGCGCCCGGCACGTGGATGACGTTCGCGTGTTCGTACATCGCCTGGACCAGGCCCGTGATCTCCTGGACGGTCTCGCCCTTGGCCCGCAGCGCCACCACGAACCCGGCGATCTGGGCGTCGGTCGCCTCGCCGCGCATGATCCGGTCCATGGCCCAGGCGGTGCTCTCCGCGCTCTGGTCACGGCCCTCCAGCAGACCGTTCAGTACCGCGGGCCAGGAACGGCCCGCCGCGATGTCGCCTCCAGCGGGGGTCACAGCGCTCATCAGCCGCTCCTGGTTCGTAGACGGTTCGCGGACGGTTCGCGGACCCGAAAAAGCTGGTTACACCCTATCCAGCGCCGGGCACCGCGAAGGGCCCCGCCCGGAGACCGGACGGGGCCCTTCTGTGCGCGTGGCGAGCGCAGCGATCAGTGGTGGCCGTGGCCGCTCGTGATCTCCTTGTACTCGTCGACGGTCGGCTTCGGGATCTGGCTGTCCTCGTCGAAGTACGCCTTGCTGAGCTTGGCGCGCAGCTTCTCGGAGCCCGTCACCTTGCGCTCGACACCGTTCTCGTCGACCGCGGGGCCGATCGCGAGCGGCTGGTACTGGTCGTGCGCGGTGATGGTGTGCAGCTGCTCCTGGCTGAGCGGCTCGTGCACCTCGATGAACTCGCCGTGCGGCAGGCGCTTGATGGTGCCGGTCTCGCGACCGTGCAGCACCTTGTCCCGGTCCCGGCGCTGGAGGCCGAGGCAGATCCGCTTGGTGAGGAGGAACGCGATGACCGGTCCGACGAAGAAGAAGATCCGGACGAACCAGGTGATCGAGTTGATCGACAGGTGGAGGTGGGTGGCCCAGAGGTCGTTGCCACCGCCGACCAGCGTGACCATGTAGATCGTGACCCAGGCGACGCCCAGCGCCGTACGGGTCGGCGCGTTGCGCGGGCGGTCCAGGATGTGGTGCTCACGCTTGTCGCCGGTGACCCAGGCCTCGATGAACGGGTAGACCGCCAGCGCGGCGAGCACGACACCGAAGAGGACCAGCGGGACGAACACGCCCAGGACGAGCGTGTGACCCCAGAAGTTGACCTCCCAGCCCGGCATGAAGCGGATGAGACCCTCGGCGAAGCCCATGTACCAGTCGGGCTGGGCGCCGGTGGACACCTGGTCCGGCCGGTAGGGGCCGATGGCCCAGATCGGGTTGATCTGCGCGATGGCCGCGATGACCGCGATGACACCGAAGACCAGGAAGAAGAAGCCTCCGGCCTTGGCCGTGTAGACCGGCAGCAGCGGCATGCCGACGACGTTCTTGTTGCTCTTGCCGGGGCCCGCGAACTGCGTGTGCTTGTGGTAGAAGACCAGGATCAGGTGGCCCACGACCAGGCCGAGCATGATGCCCGGCAGCAGCAGGATGTGGATCGAGTAGAACCGCCCCACGAAGTCGTGGCCCGGGAACTCACCGCCGAAGAGGAAGTACGAGATGTACGTGCCGACGATCGGCGTGGCCAGGATCGCGCCCTCGGTGAAGCGGACACCGGTGCCGGAGAGCAGGTCGTCCGGGAGCGAGTAGCCGGTGAAACCGGTGAACATGCCCAGGACGAACAGCAGGAAGCCGAACAGCCAGTTGATCTCACGCGGCTTGCGGAACGCGCCCGTGAAGAACACGCGCATCATGTGCACGAACATGCCGGCGAGGAAGATCAGCGCCGCCCAGTGGTGGATCTGCCGGATGAGCAGACCACCGCGCACGTCGAAGGAGATGTGCAGGGTGGAGTTGAACGCCTCCGACATCAGCTGTCCCTGGAGCGGGACGTAGCTGCCGTGGTACACCACCTCGTTCATCGACGGGTGGAAGAACAGCGTCAGGTACACACCCGTGAGGATGATGATGATGAAGCTGTAGAGGCAGACCTCACCCAACATGAACGACCAGTGGTCGGGGAAGATCTTGCGCATGTTGGACTTGGCCAGGGAGTAGATCCCGAGCCTGCCGTCGGCCCAGTCGGCGACACGCTCGCCGGCCGGCGCCTTCCCGCGCGAGCGGTCCGACGGGTTCGTGGTGCTGGTCGTAGTGCTCATCCGCGCTCCCAGAATGCAGGACCGACGGGCTCTTCGAAGTCGCCGAGCGCCTCGAGGTAGCCCTCGTCGTTCACGCCGATGCGGAGCTGCGGCAGGGCGTGACCGGCGGGGCCGAAGATCACCCGGGCGCCGTCGGAGAGGTCGAAGGTGGACTGGTGACAGGGGCACAGCACGTGGTGCGTCTGCTGCTCGTACAGCGAGATCGGGCAGCCCACGTGGGTGCAGATCTTGGAGTACGCCACGATGCCCTCGTACGACCACTCGAGCTCGCGCTTGTCCTTGATGTTCTCCGGCTGGAGCCGGACGATCATCAGGGCCGCCTTGGCGATCTCGTTCTGGAACTCCTCGTCGTGCTCCTCCAGGCCCTCGGGCTTGGCGAAGGTGAGCGAGCCCACGGCCACGTCCGAGGCGCGCAGCGGCTCGTTCGTGTTCATGTTGACGAGCAGCTTGCCCTTGGACCACAGGGTGTGGCGGAGCGAGGTCCCGGGCAGCGGGCCGAGGTCGCGCAGCAGCATGACGCCGGAGAGCGGGAACAGGGCCAGCGCGCCGAACATCGTGTTGCGGATCAGCTTGCGACGGCCGAGCGCGGACTCCTGGGCGCCCTGCTTGAAGTCGGCCATGACCTTGGCCCTGACCTCCGGCGGCGCCGCGATCGCGTGCCGCTCGTCGGTGATCTCGACATCGGACATCAGGGTGCGGGCCCAGTGGACCGCACCCGCGCCGATGCTGAACAGCGCCGTGCCCAGGGTCAGGCCGAGGGCGAAGTTCAGCGCGCTGAGGTGGCCGATCGGGAACACGAAGATCGACTTGTCGGACGGGATCGTCACGTACGAGGCGATGAAGCCGGCGGTGGCCAGCATCGACAGCGTGAACAGGAAGGCGACCGCACGCTCGGACCGCTTGGCGGCCCGCTCGTCGATGTCCTGGATCCGGTGCTCGTGGGGCGGCAGCCCCGGGTCGGCGAACGGGTTCTGCTCGTCCGCGACGTCTACGGCACCGTGCGCGTGGTCCTGCACAGCGGGCAGGTTCTCTTCTGGAGTGTCTTGGCTACTCATGACTTCTTGGCCTTTGCGGTCCGAGCGGCGACCCAGACGGCGACCGCGATCAGGGCACCGAGACCGAAGATCCACGCGAACAGACCCTCGCTGACCGGCCCGAGGCCGCCCAGTTCGAGACCGCCGGGGTTATTCGTCTCATCGCTGTTGACCGCGTTCAGGTACGCGATGACGTCCTTCTTGTTCTGCTCCGACATGGTGGTGTCGGGGAACGAAGGCATGTTCTGCGGGCCGGTCTGCATGGCCTCGTAGATGTGCTTGGGGTCCACACCTTCAAGGTCCGGCGCGAACTTGCCCTTGGTCAGGGCACCGCCCTTACCGGTGAAGTTGTGGCACTGCGCGCAGTTGGTGCGGAAGAGTTCGCCACCCTTGGCGATGTCCGCGCCGTCGGGGCCGTACTGCGCCGAGGTGGGGACGTTCGGGCCGGCGCCCAGCGAGGCGATGTACGCCGCGAGCTGGTCGATGTCGGCCTGGCTGTAGATGTTCTTCTTCTTCACCACCTGGGGACCTTCGGAGGTCGCCGCCGGCATACGCCCGGTCGCGACCTGGAAGTCCACGGCCGCTGCGCCCACGCCGACCAGGCTCGGTCCGTCGGAGCTGCCCTGACCGCCGGTGCCGTGGCAGCTGGCGCAGCCGACGGCGTAGAGCTTCTTGCCCTCGTCGATGGCGAGGGACTGGGAGGTTTCATCGGCCTGCGCCTGGCTCGCGGGCGCGAACGCGGCGTACAGCCCCCCAGTGGCCGCCAGCGCGAGGAGTAGGACGACGACCGCCGCCAGCGGATGGCGTCGTCGTGCGGAGAGCTTTTTCACGGATTACCCCGGTGTCAGGATCTTCTGCGTCGATGCTTCTGGAAGGTGCGCGGGACGGGCCCGGCTACTTGATCATGTAGATCGTGGCGAAGAGGCCGATCCAGACGACATCGACGAAGTGCCAGTAGTAGGACACGACGATGGCCGCGGTCGCCTGCTCATGGGTGAACCTCTTGGCCGCGTACGTCCTGCCGAGGACGAACAGGAACGCGATCAGGCCGCCCGTCACGTGCATGCCGTGGAAGCCGGTGGTCAGGTAGAACACCGAGCCGTACGGGTCCGAGGAGAGCGAGAGCCCGTCCTTCTTCACCAGCTCGGTGTACTCGTAGATCTGACCGCCGATGAAGATCGCACCCATGATGAAGGTGATGATGAACCAGCCTCGGAGCTTCTTCACGTCACCGCGCTCGGCGGCGAAGACGCCGAGCTGGCAGGTGAGGGAGGAGAGCACCAGGATCGTGGTGTTCGTCGCCGAGAACGGGAAGTTCAGGGCGGACGCCATTTCCTTCCAGTGGTCGGGACCCGTCACCGATCGCAGGGTGAAGTACATCGCGAAGAGGGCCGCGAAGAACATCAGCTCGGAACTCAACCAGATGATGGTTCCGACGCTGGTGAGGTTCGGTCGGTTGACCGACGGGTGCGCGTGCCCGGTGTCTACTGTCGTTGCTGTCGCCACGACCGACATTATGTCGGTCCCTTATCCCGCCCTCACTCCGGGGGGTGCCGTTCGGAGTGTTCCCAGCGTGTGTAGTGCCCGTATGGCCCATCGAAGCGGTGTTCCAACAGGTGTTGACGGCCTGTTCAAGGGAGTAGCATCCGGCATCGGTTCAGTCCGTACGACGCTGACGTCTCGGAGGAAGCATGCAGCCGACCGCCACGGTGCTGGTCTACAGCGACGATTCCAACACCCGCGAACAGGTGCGGCTCGCGACCGGACGCCGGCCCGCTCCTGACGTACCCCCGGTCGAGTTCCTGGAGTGCGCGACCCAGGCCGCGGTGGAGCGTGAGTTGGCGCAGGGCGGGATCGACGTCTGTGTCCTGGACGGCGAGGCCGTGCCGATGGGCGGCATGGGCCTGTGCCGGCAGCTCAAGGACGAGGTGTTCGCCTGCCCGCCCGTGCTGCTGCTCATCGGGCGGCCGCAGGACGCCTGGCTGGCCACCTGGAGCCGGGCCGACGCGGCGGTGACGCTGCCGGTCGACCCGGTGGAGTTCGCGGGGGCGTTGGCCGCTCTGCTGCGGCAGAAGAGGCTCCTCAGCGCGTGACGGCGCGGGGGCGCGGGCGGCACGTCCGGGTCCGGACGGCCGCCACGCGCCCCCGCGCTGTCAGACCGACGTCGGCCGCAGTCGCGCCGCGTCCGCCGGGCTGGGGCGGTCCGGGGTGCCGCTCATCAGCGCGCTGCCCGTACGCCACTTCGCCCAGGCGAGGTTCCAGTCGCCGAAGCCGTTGCCGAACGTCTCCATCTCGTGGCCGTTCGAGTTGACGACCTGGACTACGTCGCCCTCGTGGACGGTGTTGTAGAACCACTGGGCGTTGCTGGTGCTCATGCCGGTACAGCCGTGACTGACGTTCGCGTAGCCCTGGGAGCCCACGGACCAGGGGGCGGCGTGGACGTACTCGCCGCTCCAGGTGACGCGCGTGGCGTAGTAGACCGGCAGGTCGTAGTTGTCCGAGGAGCCCTCCGCGATCCCGACCGTGGTCCCGCGCATGCGTACGAAGTACTCCTTGCCCAGGACGACCTTGACGCCGTTGCGGGTCTCGAAGCCGGCCTTTCCGGTGGTGACGGGGATCTGGTTGATCTGCGCGCCGTTCTTGTAGACCTTCATCGAGTGGGCCGCGGCGTCCGTGACGGCGATGATGCTGTCGCCCGTGGTGAGCTTCAGGGGCGCGGCCTTGCCGCCCCACAGCCGGTCGGCGACCCTCATGCCCTCCAGGTTGCTGTGCACCTGGACGGTGGCGTGGGCGGGCCAGTAGTCCTTGGGCCGGAAGTGGAGTTCCTTGTCGTTCACCCAGTGCCAGGCGCCCTCCACGGCGGGCGTGGAGTCCACGCGGAGAGCCTGCTCGACGACGGACCGCTGGGCCTTGTCCTTGACCGCCACGCTGAGCTGGGCGGTGACGGGCTGGCCGACGCCGTACTGG
This sequence comes from Streptomyces sp. NPDC002306, assembly GCF_053593435.1. Taxonomy (NCBI): domain Bacteria; kingdom Bacillati; phylum Actinomycetota; class Actinomycetes; order Kitasatosporales; family Streptomycetaceae; genus Streptomyces; species Streptomyces sp. NPDC002306. The sequence goes on along the minus strand of NZ_JBSFCK010000005.1, from coordinate 1,433 downwards.
CCCGCCTTGGGGCCGAAGGTGACGTCCAGGTTCTTCCTGGCGGCGGGCTGGCCGGTCTCGAAGGTGAGGGTCTTGCGGCCGGGCGCTCCGCCGGAGTCCTCGGTGCTCACCCGCACCGTGTAGCGGGCGTTCGCGGCGAGCGGCTCGGTGCTGTGCCAGCGGCTGCCGTCGGCGGACAGCTCGCCGGCCACGTAGCGACCCGCCGCGTCGACCGCCGTGACGTCCGTCAGACGCCCGTCCGAGCCCTCGGCGGTGATCTCCAGGGGCTTGTCCGGGTCGGCCTTCTTCCGGACGTCGGAGGGGCCGTTGAAGGCGATCTCCTCGGCCGCGTCGTAGGGCCGGGCGGAGAGCGGGTTTCCGTCCGAGCCGCAGGCGGTGACGCCCGCGCAGAGGGCGATCACCAGCAGCGTGCAGCTGACGACGGTGCGGGGGCGGGGTGCGTGGCTCATGGGTCAACGCTAGGAAGCTTCGTCAGCACCGGCTCGTTGGGTAACCCGGAAGAGGGACACGACATGCGGCAAACACAGGAGCCCGGATCCTCCTGACGGAGTATCCGGGCTCCCGGTCGTGCGATGCGCGGTGCTACTGGGTGCGGTTCTCACCGCGGTAGTACTCGAAGACCCAGCCCCACAGGCCCACCAGGATCAGCGGGACGGAGAAGTACAGCAGCCACCAGCCGATCGCAACCCCCAGGAAGGCCAGGGCGCCACCGACGGCGAGCGACAGCGGCTGCCAGCTGTGCGGGCTGAAGAAGCCCAGCTCGCCGGCGTCGTCCGCGACGTCCGCCTCCTTGTTGTCCTGCGCGCCGGCGTCGACCCGACGGGCGGTGAAGCCCAGGTAGAAGCCGATCATGATGCACAGGCCGAAGGCCAGGAAGAGGGCCGTGGTACCGGCCGGCTCCTTCGACCACACGCCATAGACGACCGCCATGGCGAGGACGAAGAAGCTCAGCCACATGAACATCTTGCCCTGGATCTTCACTTGCCGGCCTCCTTGCCGCCCGCGATGGCGCTCGCACCGTGGCCGGCGTGCTCCAGCTCAAGAGCCGCGATCTCAGGGTGGTGCAGGTCGAACGCCGGGGATTCGCTGCGGATCCGCGGCAGGGTGAGGAAGTTGTGCCGCGGCGGCGGGCAGGACGTCGCCCATTCGAGCGAACGGCCGTAGCCCCACGGGTCGTCGACGCCGACCGGCTTGCCGTACTTGGCCGTCTTCCAGACGTTGTAGAAGAACGGCAAGATCGACAGGCCGAGCACGAACGAGCTGATCGTCGAGACCGTGTTCAGGGCGGTGAAGCCGTCGGCCGCCAGGTAGTCGGCGTAACGACGCGGCATGCCCTCGGCGCCCAGCCAGTGCTGGACCAGGAAGGTGCCGTGGAAGCCGATGAACAGCGTCCAGAAGGTGATCTTGCCGAGGCGCTCGTCGAGCATCTTGCC